>NZ_NXLV01000009.1 GCF_003364205.1 Helicobacter brantae | reverse complement strand
GCCACCGAAACAAACATTATCCCCTCTGATGAAATGACAGGGCTTAATGCTCCTTTACTCAATCAAACTCTTTATCTTGCTGGTTTTGATTATCTCTCTCAAAGAATGGGAGAGCTTAGGGATAATCCCTACTCTCATGGTGTATGGGCTAGGATTGTCAATGGGGGAGTAAGCAACTCTTTGGGATTGGGACTAAAGAGCAATTACACTTCTTTTCAAGGTGGATATGACTATGGCTTTGAGGGAGCAGGGTTTAAAGACTTTTTGGGAGTATCATTTTTCTACACTCTTGCCTTCCCCACTTTTGAATCTGAGATTGTGAGTGAGAAGCAAACTAGAATCTTTGAGAATCTCCAATCCTACTCCACAGGAGTTTCTGTGTATAACTCTTATATCCAAGATGAGGGTTGGTATAACGATAGTGTTTTGAAACTTCAATATCTTCAAAGCACTTTTGAGATTTACAATCCCAATCGTGATAGAACAAGAGAGGGTAAGCTAGGGAATTTTGCTCTTAGTCTTTTGAGTGAATTTGGTTATCGATTTAGACTTGCAGAGGATTGGTATGTTCAACCTCAAGCAGGGTTTGGATTGGGGTGGATTGATAAGGGTAGTTTTAGACAATCTTATGAGGGAAGTTCAGAGTTTCTTGATACTCAAATCTCTCACACTCTGATTCTTAAGAGTTCTTTTGGATCTAGTTTTGGCTATACGCTCAAGAGATTTTTTCCTACTCAAAAATTCAATCTCTCTTTTTATATGGGAACATTTTATGAGTTTGATTATATTTATGGAAGAGATATTTCACTCAACACGACCAATCTCTCTTCATCTCATCATTCCCCCTCACTTTTTGATCCTCATTTCCTTATCAATCTTGGCACAAATATTCAAGCCTATGAGAGCGTGAGGATTTACTTTGATTTTGAGAAGAGTTTTTTTGGAATGATGACAAAAGATTATCAAGTGAGTTTAGGGGTGAGGTATAGCTTTGGGGAGAGTCCTGTGAGGGGAGGACTGGATAATAATGCCACTAAGGGGGGGGGGGAAGAGGAAAATTTATTCCTTTTAATCCTTGAGTATTTAGAGTCATTTATAACTGACTTTGAATACCTCACAAAGGATACAACCCTATGAAAAAGAAATTCTTATCAACACTTGGGTTGTTTGTCATATTACAAGATGTAGGTTTATCTAACAATATCATCTTCACTGGCCCCAATCAAACCATTGAAGTTACTCAAGATAGGGGAGAGATTGGTGAGGTATATGGTGAGTGGAAAAATGACAAGGTTGGTTTTTACTACCCCACAAGAAACTTATCCAATGGTTTCAAAAACATCAGTTTTTTTAAGGTTACTTTTTATCGTTTTTCTTTGACATACACTCTTTATATCGATCCTCGCTCACCCCAAACCATTGAGGGAAGGGTGTATCATTCAGATTTTTTTGTTATTCGCAATGGTGGTTCAGATCCACTTTTTAAGCTTGAAGCGTATATTTCTCTTGGAACAAGAGCTGATGAAATTAAAAATATTGACTTTATCATATATCGAAACAATTTTGCTTTTTTATTCAAAGATGAAGGGGTGGGGTATTTGGACTTTACACAACTTGCTTTGCATACAACATCAAGATACATCAAAGACGATCCAAGAGGCAATACCATTTTCTATATCTCCAAAGCCACCGAAACAGCCATTATCCACTCTGATGAAATGACAGGGATTCACTCTCCCCTGCTTAATCTCTCTCTTTATCTTGCTACTTTTAATCATTTGGATCAGAGAATGGGAGAGTTACGCAATAATCCCTACTCTCACGGTGTATGGGCTAGGATTGTCAATGGGGGAGTAAGCAACTCTTTGGGATTGGGACTAAAGAGCAATTACACTTCTTTTCAAGCTGGGTATGACTATGGCTTTGAGGGGAGAAGCTTTAGGGATTTCTTAGGTGTGTCATTTTTTTATGCTTTTGCCCTCCCTACTTTTAAGTCTGAGATTGTAAGTGAGAAACAGACTCGAAGATTTGAAGATATATTTTCATTCTCTTCAGGAGTAGCTTTTTATAACTCTTATATCCAAGATGAGGGTTGGTATAGTGATAGTGTCCTTAAACTTCAATATCTTCAAAGCTCCTTTGAGATTTACAATCCCAATCGTGATAGAAAAAGAGAGGGTAAGCTAGGGAATCTTGCTCTTAGTTTCTCCAATGAGGTTGGCTATCGCTTCAAGATTACACAAGATTGGTATATTCAACCTCAAACAGAATTGGGAGTGGGGTGGATTGCTCCAAGTAACTTTAGACAATCTTATGAGGGAAGTTCAGAGTTTCTTGATACTTATATAGATTCTACTCTCACACTAAGAGGAAGATTTGGAACAACTCTTGGTTACAATCCTAATCGTTTTATTCCCAATCCAAATTTTAAAATCTCTTTTTATGTAGGGACTTTTTATGAGTTTGATTATATTTATGGAGGAGATATTTCACTCAATACAACTAATCTCTCTTCTTTTTATCACTCTCCACCTCTTTTTGATCCGCGTTGTCTTATCAATCTTGGCACAAATATTCAAGCTTATGAGAGCGTGAGGATTTACTTTGATTTTGAGAAGAGTTTTTTGGGAAAGACAAATAAAGATTATCAAGTAAGTTTAGGAGTAAGATATAGCTTTGGTGGGAATCCACCAAAGGGGACTCAAAGAGATGATACCATCAGGGGGGGGGGGGAAGAGGAAATTCTATTCCTTCTAATCCTTGAGTATTTAGAGTCATTTTTGCAAACACTTGACTCTATATGCCCCACAGAGGATACAACCCTATGAAAAAGCATTTTTTATCAGCATTTGGGTTGTTTGTCCTGTTACAAGATGTAGGTTTATCTAATAACATCATCTTCACTGGCCCCAATCAGACGATTGAAGTTACTCAAGATAGTGGAACAATCCCACTGCTAAAAAATCAATATGCTGGAAATACCCTTGCGTTTTTCTATCCATCAAGAAATCTTGACAAAGGATTCAAACATTTAGAGTTTATAGAGGTTGAGGGCGGTATGACTTATCTTCCTTTATTGTTTGTTCTTTATGCTGATATGAATAGAGAGCAACAAATTGGGGATAGAGTGATTCACTCTGATTATCTTATTGCAAGAGTCGGAGGATTTTATGGAAGAGTTCCACTCTGTGTTGTATTTGCTCTTGGAACTCGAGCCGATTCAATCAAAAACGCTATCTTTTTTACTACCCAAAGCAATTCTGACTTTGCTTTTGTTGAAATAGGCAAGGGATATTTGGATTTTACAGAAGCTGATATATCTATCACTGATGTAAAAATATACAACGATGGACTTATGGATTATGCCATCACCCACGCCACCGAAACAAACATTATCCCCTCTGATGAAATGACAGGGCTTAATGCTCCTTTACTCAATCAAACTCTTTATCTTGCTGGTTTTGATTATCTCTCTCAAAGAATGGGAGAGCTTAGGGATAATCCCTACTCTCATGGTGTATGGGCTAGGATTGTCAATGGGGGAGTAAGCAACTCTTTGGGATTGGGACTAAAGAGCAATTACACTTCTTTTCAAGGTGGATATGACTATGGCTTTGAGGGAGCAGGGTTTAAAGACTTTTTGGGAGTATCATTTTTCTACACTCTTGCCTTCCCCACTTTTGAATCTGAGATTGTGAGTGAGAAGCAAACTAGAATCTTTGAGAATCTCCAATCCTACTCCACAGGAGTTTCTGTGTATAACTCTTATATCCAAGATGAGGGTTGGTATAACGATAGTGTTTTGAAACTTCAATATCTTCAAAGCACTTTTGAGATTTACAATCCCAATCGTGATAGAACAAGAGAGGGTAAGCTAGGGAATTTTGCTCTTAGTCTTTTGAGTGAATTTGGTTATCGATTTAGACTTGCAGAGGATTGGTATGTTCAACCTCAAGCAGGGTTTGGATTGGGGTGGATTGATAAGGGTAGTTTTAGACAATCTTATGAGGGAAGTTCAGAGTTTCTTGATACTCAAATCTCTCACACTCTGATTCTTAAGAGTTCTTTTGGATCTAGTTTTGGCTATACGCTCAAGAGATTTTTTCCTACTCAAAAATTCAATCTCTCTTTTTATATGGGAACATTTTATGAGTTTGATTATATTTATGGAAGAGATATTTCACTCAACACGACCAATCTCTCTTCATCTCATCATTCCCCCTCACTTTTTGATCCTCATTTCCTTATCAATCTTGGCACAAATATTCAAGCCTATGAGAGCGTGAGGATTTACTTTGATTTTGAGAAGAGTTTTTTTGGAATGATGACAAAAGATTATCAAGTGAGTTTAGGGGTGAGGTATAGCTTTGGGGAGAGTCCTGTGAGGGGGAGTCAAACTAAGAGTGCTGATAGGGAAAAGGGCAAGAGGGATTACCCTCTTTGAGCCTTTAGCATCCAAAGGCTTTTTTGCAAATATGCCACCTTTTCATCTGCATACGCTGAAGTGACTCTATCTTTCTCACTATCAGCTAAGTTTGAAAGCTCTTTGAAAGATTTTTCAAAATACTCAAAATCTTTCAAAACTCCATCAAGCACCTCATCTGTGCTAAAAGTTGTTTTACTTTCTTCTTTAATCTTTGTTAATTTTAAAACTTCAGCAAGAGTTACACAAGGAATTCCTCCAAGCTGGATAATCCTCTCTGCCAAGTCATCAAAGACTTCAGCAAACTCTTCATATATCTCTTGGGTTTTAGCGTGTGTTTGAGGGAAGTTTGAGCCTCTGATATTCCAATGATAGTTATGTGTTTTCATCACAAACACAATACAATCTGCCTGTAATTGCTTTAATGCCTCAATCGTTTTCATAATGACCTCCTTAGACGATTTTTATCGCCAAAGGAATCCTAGCTTAAGATTTTAAAGGGGTTGATTTACTTTCTTATTTTTAGAATGAAAGTCTTAGGAAAGGCAATAAACTCTATACTTCCCTCGTGTGCTTCAATGATTTGCTTAGAGAGTGCGAGTCCTAGCCCTGTGCCTTTGAGTTTAGTAGTTTTGAAAGGCTCAAAGAGAATATCGCTATTTTGCACAGGCTTTCCATTATCGCTGATTGCAAAGGTATAGCTCTCATCATCTTCTTTAAACCCTAGCTTTATCTCCCCCTCCTCACATTCCCCCTCTTCTATCGCATCTAGGGCGTTTGAGAGGAAGTTTTGCAAGACAATCACTAAAAGATTGAGATCACACCACACTTGAGAACTAGCAGGGAAATCAAAGAGGATTTTATAAGGCTTAGTGCAATTACTATAATTAAGGATTTCTTGGGTATGCTCTTTGATACTCTCTAAAGAGTGGAAATCTTTTTGAGGCATAACACCCTTGCTAAACATTAGCGTTGCTTTGATGATATTCTCCACCCTCCAAATCGCCTTTTTGATTTCATATACCATACTTTTGCTTCCCACATCTACCCTTTTGAGAAGTGCAGAGCTTAGCAGGGAGATTGATCCCACAGGGTTGCGGATTTCGTGAGCTAAATGAGCTGAAATCTGCCCCATAGAGGCTAGTCGCTCTTGGCGTTTTTGATGAGTGATATTGGTAGCTGTGATGACTTGTTTATCCCCTACAATTGAGCCTTGGATAAGATAAAAATTTCTCTCAAACTCCACTTCTATGGGATCTCTAAGTGGCAAAATCCCCTCTAGGATTGAAGAGATTTTGCTTGCCTCAGGGTTGAAGTAATAAAAGCTATTATCTTCATTTAGCACCCACAACGCTTGAGGAAGCACACCCAAAACTCCCTCAAATAAGCTCTTTATCTCTACAAACTCTTTTTGTGCTTCATCAATCTGCTCTATGAGTTCTCCAAGTGTGGAGAGGAAGATTTGCTTATCTTGGCTTGAGAGGTTGTTGAGGAGTTCTTGAGAAATCTCTTGCATTATCGCTTCCCTGCTTGTTGCTCTTTGAGGTATCCCAGCAATAATTCACTATACCCAAAGCTTCCACTTAGGCTCTCAGAGAGCGTGTCAAGATACATTGAGTGATAGATATCACTTCCTGCTTCTTTGGGATAGAGAGGATCTTCATTTTTTATCGCTGTGGAAAGCATAGTTTTGAGGATCAATGCCTCAAACGCATCAGTTTGCTCTTTGAGTTTAGCCTCATCATTTTTATAATCCTCCACTTTTGGGGTTTTGGAGTTTTGATAAGTTTGCAAAGCCACACTTGTATCTACTTTCATTCCCTCTCCTTACACGATTTCCAAATCTGCACTAATCGCCCCACTCTGCTTCATCGCACTCAAAATGGAGATGATATTCTTAGGTGTCGCACCCATTTTCTGCAATGCCCTCACCACGCTTGAGATTGTGGGCTTTTTGCCATTTGTAGAGATAATATTTTGACTAGGGGAAAGTGTCGTGCCATCTCCGATATCTGTGGCTTTGGGATCTGTGAGGGTGTCTTGAGTGATTTTGATTGTAATCTCTCCGTGCGTTACTACGATTGGCTCAACTGTGATTCCCACTCCTGCGATGATTGTCCCACTTCGCTCATCTACGATGATTTTCTCTCTCATTGAGTAATCCACATTCACTTCCTGCACCAAAGCCAAAAACTCAATCATACTTAGATTTTTGGGCTTATCAATCTTAATAGTGCGTGAATCAATAGCTTTGGCGATATTCTCTCCAAACACACCATTAAGCACTTTTTGCACTCTAATGGCGTTTTGGAAATCTGAAGTTTTAAGGCTCAAAATCGCATTTTCTTTGTTGTAGAGATCATAACTCACCTCTCTCTCCACACTTGCCCCACTTAGGATATTTCCACTCAAAAGATTGCCACTCTCTCCTAGACTAATCGCTCCTTGAGCAAGGGCATAGATATTTCCATCTACTGCTGTAAGAGGTGTCATTAGCAATGTTCCTCCTGCGATGGATTTGGCATCACCGATTGAAGAAACCACTATATCTAGCTTATCTCCTTGCTTAGCAAATGCTGGGAGTGTAGCTGTAACCATAACAGCAGCGATATTTTTGGATTTGATATCATTTGGGGAAACTTTGACATTGACAGATTCGAGCATATTGGCAATGCTTTGCATTGTGAATTTTGAAGCAGATTTATCTCCACTTCCATTCAATCCCACTACAAGTCCATAACCGATGAGTTGATTATCCCTCACACCCACGATATTGGCAATATCACCAATCTTTTGCCCCCACATAAGTGAAGAAAATACCAAAAAAATAATAATGCTCTTTAGAGATTCCTTTCTCATCAAAAACACTCCTTGCTAGAAAATTACACAAAGACTAGCAATTTGTATTCCAATTAAGAATCTCTCCTTTGTATCTTTATCGCCTCACTCGGGCAGCGTGAGATACACAACCCACAGCCATTACAAGAAATGATTTCAGGATAAAACATTCCTAGATATTTGATTTCTTTAGGGCAAACATCTTTACAAGAGTAGCAGATAGATTTATTCCACGCTAGACAGGAGTTGGGGGAGATTTTCATCAATACTTGAGTTTGACTCTTTTCTCTATCAAATCCCCTATGTTCTCCATTGTCCTCAAAACACGCATTCACACACTCCTCACAAAACACACAACCACTAGAGGAGAAATCAAGGGTGGGGAGATTATCAGGATTGAGAGTGATGATATTTTCAGGACAATGACTTAGACAAATGTGGGATTTGCACCCTAGGCATACCTCTGAGAGTTCAGAGGTCGCATAAGGCATATTTTGTAAGATTTTCTCTCTCACAAAACGCTTCAGCATAAAATTACTTCACGCCCTCATTGATGACTTCAAGAAGGTTAGAGCCGTTTTTGCTATTTTTGTTGCGATATTCAGGCTTGAAAGTATTTCCTACCAAAGGTTTCACTTGAGCTTGAGGAGCGTGGCACTGAGTGCAGTTCCATCGGCTATCTGAGATTCCATCTGTGATTGCTTTTGCATTTCTTAGATCATATCTGTGAGACTCTGGCACAGGCAAAGCTCCCACATCTTTGGCAACCTCAGGTGAATGGCAATCAAGACAAGGGTTTGTGCTTTGAGTAAAATCTGTCAAGCCCTCTACATCGTGGGGAATCATCGGAGGAGCATTCTCATATGCTCTATCAAATACTTGACTCTCCCCTGGTGCTTTATCTCCATATTTAAACTCTTGAAGCTTGACTTTGTCTTCATTATTCAAAGGCACATTTCTAAACCCCAACTCTGTATCACTAATCGCCTTTGCACCAAAAGCAAGGCTTAACAACACGCTTCCTAAAACTGCAATCTTATGCATTTTCATTTTTTCCTCCTAAAATACTAAACTCTAACGCATTATCTCCACAAACCTCAATGCATCTTCCACATTTGATACACGCCATTTGCGTAACTCTTGCGTCTCTTTTTCCAATCATATCCAAGACTTGCTTTTCAGGACAAATCTCAATGCACTTCATACACTTGGTGCAGTTTTGCACTTTGTGTCTGACTTTGAGGATTGAGAATTTTCCAATCAAGCTAAAAGTAGCTCCTATGGGGCAAATATGCCCACAAAAGCCATTTTTTAAAACAAATAAATCAAATAAAAAAATTGCTCCAACCCCTAAGATTCCAAACCCCATACCAAAGATAATGCCTCGATGAAGCATTGACACAGGGCTAATCGCCTCAAATGCTCCAAACCCAAAGAGGAATGAAAGCACTAAGCTTAGAGCCAAAACAAGGTATTTAAACCCTCTAGGGAGATTAAGCAAGGGCGTTGTGATAGAAAATCTTCTTCTTAGCCACGCACTCAAATCTGTAACCATATTGATAGGGCAAACCCAACCACAATACGCTCTCCCCACAAAGATTCCATAAAAAAGGCTCACAATCAAAGCCCCTAGCCAAATATCAAATGCCAAGCTTCCCCCTGCGACAAAGAGTTGCAATGTCGCAAATGGATCGCTAAGTGGAATAGAGCCAAAGAGTTTGCTAAAGCTCAAATCTCCACTTAGGATATGGCTTAGGTTTGTTTTGCTTACAAGCACACCTTCAAATGTGGCATTCTCACTGCTAAGAAGCATTGCTTTTTGCACACCATTTGAAGTCTTAAGCTCTAAGAGTGCATAGTTTCCTAACACAAAGAGAATCATTATCCCTAGTTGCACCATTCGTCTTAAAAGAAGGTATTTTGCTTTCAAAATCTTACTCATCAAAACCCTCCATCATTGAGATAATCTAGTGCATCTTTTCTAGGAGATGAAGAAACGCCATTCTCTAAGATTCTACTCTCATCACCCTCTTTCCAGCTTCGGATATAATGCTCTCCCACACTTCCAAGCACTTTCTCTCTTGGCAATACTCTAATAGTGGGCTTAGCTGTAACACACGCTCTCTCACACATTCCACAACCTGTGCAAACCTCAGCATTGACCATTGGCAAAAGCTCAGAATGCTCATTTGTAAAAGTGCTATGGCGAAACTCCAAATAAATGGCTTTGCCAATCAAAGGACACGCACGATAACACGCATCACACTGAATCCCACCATAGGCAATACAATGGGTTGTGTCAATCACTGCTACACCCATTTTTGCCTCATTGATATTAGGCTCTCCTCCTTCTTTGCTTACCCTTTTGAGATCCAGTGCTCC
Source organism: Helicobacter brantae (assembly GCF_003364205.1). GTDB lineage: Bacteria > Campylobacterota > Campylobacteria > Campylobacterales > Helicobacteraceae > Helicobacter_G > Helicobacter_G brantae. The sequence continues at coordinate 52,119 of NZ_NXLV01000009.1, read as the reverse complement.
ACTAGGACAAGCCTTAGCACAAGGAATGTCTTTGCACATATAGCAAGGAATCTTTCTAGGCTCAAAATAAGGCGTCCCTGCACTTATCCCATTTGAGGGAGTTGCAAGTTTGAGCGTGAGATAAGGACAAGCCTCTACACACAAGCCACAACGAATGCAACTTGAAAGAAACTCACTCTCACTTCCTGCACATGGAGGACGCAGGGCATCGGCTTTGTTTGCACCCTTTAGGCACACACTCCACACCATTGCTCCCACGCCCAATGCTCCTGCACTGCTTACCCATTTGAGTATGGTTTTTCTTCTCTCAGGATTGAATTTTTCCACTTTGACTTACGCCTTATAGATTTTTACAGCACATTTCTTGAAATCTGTTTGCTTAGAAATCGGACAAGTAGAATCAAGACATACTTTGTTGATAAGCACATTTTCATCAAACCAAGGCACATAGATAAGCCCTCTTGGTGGCTTATTTCTTCCACGCACATCAATTCTTGCTTTGACTTTTCCTCTTCTACTCTCAATCCAAATCACATCACCTTGCTTCAATCCTCTTGATTGAGCGTCTTTTTCATTCATATAGCAAAGTGCTTCAGGCACAGCTCGATAAAGCTCAGGCACACGCATTGTCATTGTTCCACTATGCCAATGCTCTAGCACACGCCCTGTACAAAGCCACATTGGATACTCACTATTTGGCATCTCGCAAGGATCCATATAGGGTCGCAAGAAGATTTTTGCCTTGTTGTTGATATCTGATTTTTCAGCACTTGGAGCTGATAGGCTTCCTTTGGGAATAGACTTGCCTTTGTTTCCATAGAATGCAAACTTCTCACCATTAGCCGCGGCTTTTTTGGCATAGACATCATACTCTGCATTGAATCTCCACAATGTTTCTTTCCAGCCAAGTTTTTCACTCTTGTCTTCAATCACAGGCCATCTCAAACCTCTTACATAGTGATAGACATTAAATGGTGCTAGATCGTGTCCGTGTCCTGTTCCAAACTTTCTATACTCTTCCCAAAGGTATTTTTGGATAAAGAAGCCACAGCCATTATAAACCTTACCATCTCCACCTTTGACTTTTCTAAAATCTCCTAGAACTTCAGTGTTTTCAAATCCTTTAGTTACCTCATCTTTACCATAAGCAAAGCTCTTAGCATCAGCATTTGCAAAAAGCACATCATAGAGTGTATCACTCTCTTTATATCCCATAGCTTTTGCTTCAGAGAGAACAGATTTCAACCCAAGCTCAGGATAATCTTTGCCCCATACTTCTTTGAGTGTGAATCTCTTAGCAAACTCAGTCATTTGCCAAATATCAGGCATTGCCTCTCCTGGTGCTACGACTTGTTGTCTCCAGTGCTGTGTTCTTCTCTCGGCATTTCCATAAGCTCCCCACTTCTCATACATCATTGCACTTGGCAAAATAAGGTCAGCAATCTTTGCAGAAATCCCTGGGTAGCAATCACTTGTTACAATGAAGTTATCCATCTCTCTTGCTGCTTTAATCCAGTGGTTGAGGTTTGCTGTGTTTTGCCAAGGGTTATTGACTGCTACCCATACCCACTTGATTTTTCCTTCCTCAAGCTGTCGCATTGCATTAAGATAGTGAGCTCCTACTTTGCCATTGAGAGTTCCTGCAGGGACTTTCCAAATCTTCTCACTGATTTCTCTGTGCTTTGGATTATCTACCACCATATCTGCAGGCAATCGATGACAGAATACTCCTACCTCTCTAGCTGTTCCACACGCACTTGGTTGTCCTGTGAGAGAGAATGCACCATTTCCAGGTTGGCTTTGCTTTCCTAGAAGCATATGTACCATATAGCTTTGCTCATTGACCCAAGTTCCTCTTTGGTGTTGATTCATACCCATTGTCCAGAAACTGACTACTTTGCGATCTTTTTCCATATAGTAGTTTGCTAGAGCTTGGAGTTTTTTCTTGAAGTCTTCAATGCTCTCATCATCATCGCCTTTTGCCACTTGAGCGACAAAATCAAGAGTATAAGGCTCTAGTCCCTTCTTGAAGTCTTCAAAGCTAATCTCCCAATGAGCTCCTGCTTTTCCTGCATTATCCATTTTTAAAGTATCGCCCACTTTAAGTCCAAGATATTGCAATGTTGTTCCCTCAGTCGCACTGATAGTCTTACTTACTTCTTTTGCTACTGTATCTCTCTCAGCCTTGCTCACATAAGGAGAATCAGGGTTGGCTCTTAGTCCATAACCGATATTGACAAATCCTGTTGTGAAAACACAATGCTTATCTACAAACTCTTTGTTGATTGCTTGAGGGTTGTTATAGACGATTTCTCTTGCAATGTAGTTCCAAATCGCTAGATCTGTTTGAGGCTTGAAGATGATTTCAATATCAGCCAAATCTGAAGTTCTATTGCGATAGGTTGAAAGGTTGATGACTTTGACTTTGTCTTTGTTTGTAAGTTTTCTATCTGTTACACGACTCCAAAGGATTGGGTGCATTTCAGCCATATTAGCTCCCCAAGTTACCACTGTGTCTGTAAGCTCAATATCATTGTAGCACCCTGCAGGTTCATCGATTCCAAATGTTTGCATAAATCCTGCCACAGCACTTGCCATACAATGTCTTGCGTTTGGATCAATATTGTTGCTTCTAAAACCAGCTTTCATAAGTTTGCTGATAGCATACCCTTCAGGGATTGTGTATTGTCCTGAACCAAACACCATAGTCGCTGTCGGGCCATATTGGTTATATACTTTTTTGAATTGCTTTTCCATTACATCAAAAGCTTTTTGCCAACTGATAGGTTGGAATTTTCCTTTTTTGTCAAATTCTCCTTTGGCATTTACTCTAAGCAATGGGGTTGTCAAACGATCTTGTGCATACATAATCTTGGCACAAAAATATCCTTTGATACAATTCAATCCCTTATTTACAGGAGCTTGTGGATCTCCTTTTACAGCGACGATTTTATTGTTTTTTGTCGCAATCATAATCCCACAACCTGTCCCACAGAATCGACAAGTTGCCTTATCCCATCTCCAGTTTTGCTCTGCTTTTTGGGCTTTTGCTTCCATAGTGCTTGGGATAGAAAGTCCTGCACTCAATGCTGCACTTGTAACAGCCGCACTCTTTAAAAAATCACGACGATTTAAGTTTGACATATATCCTCCTAGTTTAAAGTATGCAAGAGATGGGAAACCATCTTAGGCATTTTGGAATTTTATCCAAAAACGATTGAAGGGGAGGAAGTTTTTCTTACTTTTAGTAACAAATTGAGAACAATATCTTTCTTTAGGCACTTTTTTTCTTTTTTCTCCACCAATAAATCCCCACAACCACAATCAAAGCCCCAAAAATATACAAACTCCACTGATGAATACTTTCTTTAAAAAGTTTAGCATTCTCTCCCTCTAGTAAATGCGAAACCCCCTCACCTCCTATCACTCCTGCAAGTGAGTAGCCAATCCAAGCCAAAATACACACCCAAATCCCTGCCCCTAGGCTTGTAAAGATACAAAATTTAGCCAAATTCATTTTAGCAATCCCAGCAGGTAAAGAGATATATTGTCTGATTGCAGGAAGCAATCGCCCCACAAATGTGCTGATATGTCCGTGTTTTTGAAAAAATTGCTCCATTTTTTGCATACTGCTCTCACTAAAAAACACATACTTTCCATATCTAATGATAAATGCCCTCCCCATTTTTAGGGCTAGATAGTAGTTAAACAACGCTCCACACAAACTCCCCAAAATCCCACAAACAATCGCTACATAGATATTCATCTCTCCCCTATAAGCCAACACTCCTGCGGGTATCATCACCACCTCAGAGGGAAAAGGAAAAAAGCTTGATTCCAAAAACATCATTATGAAAATCCCCAAATACCCCAAACTCCCCACACTATCGATGATAAAATTGATAATCTCTTGCATTTTTTATTCCTTTTGCTTTGCTTATTTTTGGAGATTCTACAAAAAACTTCTAGCTGTGCTTTGAGATATTTTTGGGTTTTTCTATCTTTTTTGATAATATTTCAGATTTTAATAAACTTAATTTCTAAGGAATCATAATGGGCTTGGAAGATTTTTTTAAAAAACTCAGAATCGGCACATCAAGAGCTTCAAAAGAAGAAGCTCCAAGCCATTGGGTCAAATGCCCAAGCTGTAATGCGATTGTTTATTACAAAGAGGTTTTAGCTCAACACAATGTTTGTCCTAAATGCTCCTATCACTTCAAAATCACAGCTCAAGAGAGAATCGAGCTACTTTGTGATGAGTTTGTTGAGCTTGATAAATCCCTAGCTCCCACTGATCCTTTGCACTTTGTAGATAAAAAAAGCTACAAAAAACGCATTGAAGAGGGTGTGGCAAAGACAGGAAGAGCAAGTTCAGTTATCAGTGGAGAAGCCAAAATCGATGGCGAGGGTGTGCAACTTGTAGTCTTTGACTTTGCTTTTATGGGGGGAAGTTTGGGAAGCGTGGAAGGGGAGAAAATCCTAAGAGCGATTAAAAGAGCAATCGATCAAAAACAAGCCCTAATCATCGCCTCTACAAGTGGGGGAGCTAGAATGCAAGAATCCACTTTCTCTCTAATGCAAATGGCAAAAACAAGTGCAGCACTCAATATCCTAGCCGATCATAAACTCCCTTTTATCTCACTTCTTACAGATCCTACTTTTGGGGGAGTGAGTGCGAGTTTTGCATTTTTGGGGGACATCATTATGGCTGAACCTGGAGCGACGATTGGGTTTGCAGGACCAAGAGTAATCAAGCAAACCATTGGGGCAGATTTACCTCAAGGATTCCAAACAGCAGAGTTTTTGCTAGAGCACGGACTGATTGATATGGTTGTGGAGAGAAAAGATCTCAAAGCCACTCTTTCACATCTTATAAGGATACTCAATCCAAACTATGAAAATCAATGTATTCTCAATCGTTAAAAACGACGATTATCAGCCCATTTATAATGATTTTATCAAGCAGTGCAAGAGTTTTGGGGCTACTCTTGTGCTAAAAGATATTTTCAACAACGACATTGCCAAAGCCCAAAAAGGCTCACAAAAAGAAGCCCAAAGCTCCTATACTCAAGCCCTCAAGCCCTTCCTTTCCCCCTCTAGCTATGCACTTCATCCTAGAGGAAAAATGCTTGATAGCTTTGAGTTTGCCAAGCTTTTTTCTAACTCTTTGGAGATAAGCTTTTTTATCGGTGGAGCTTATGGGTTTGATGAAGAGTTCATCTCTCAAACCCACCCCCTTAGCCTCACACCCCTCACCCTCAGCCACAAAGTCGCAAAAGTCGTGCTTTGTGAGCAAATTTATCGAGCATTGAGTATCAATGCCAATCACCCCTATCACAAATAAGGAGTTAAAATGAATGAAAAAATCCTAGAAAAATTTCAAAAAATTTTGGAAGACAGAAGAGAGGTTTTACACGCTCATATCCACACAGCCAACAACTCAATCACAGAGATTCACAACCAATCTCTAAGCGATCACGCTGATTTTACTTCAGCCAACTCTCAAGGAATGCTCAATACCTCAATTCTTCAGCAATACGAAAATGAGCTTAAAGATATCGCACTCTCACTTGAAAAAATCAAAAATAAAACCTTTGGAATCTGTCAGATGTGTGGAGATGAGATTGATGAGGCAAGACTAGAGATTAAACCTCACGCAAGGTATTGTATCATCTGCCGAGAGATTTATGAAAAAAGCCAAAACTAAGGAGAGAAAATGAAAGTCAAATACTATTTTGTGTTTTTTATCGTTTTTGTGATTGTGTTTTGTGGAGGGTTTTATACCCTTAGCAGTGGAGGGAGTGATATTACGCTCTCTTTGGGGCAAACTAGTCTAACTTTGCATTCTGTGGTATGGCTAGGTGTGGGAATTGGCATATTTTTTGTCTTTACGCTTTTGTTTTTTGTGGGGAATTGGTTTTCAAGATTTAGCAACTCTTACAAAAACGACAGGGATTATGAAAATCTTATCAATCAAATCTACTCTCAAATTCTTAAGCACCCAATCCCTCACCACACTTTCAAAACCCCCATTTTCCAAACCCTCTCAAAAGTCCTCTCTAGAGTTTCTCTCCACCCCAACACCTCAAGTGAGGAATCTCAAAACAAAAAAATCGACACTCTCTTTGCTGAACTCCTAGAGCTTCAAAAAGGTGGAGTAATCAAGCTTGACTTCCCCAAAGATTCAGAGTTTTGGGATAAAAATATCATCAACAAAATCAAATCCGATCTTAAATTTGCTATTAAAGTTTTAGAGGGGGATTATCACACCGATATCAAAGAGAGAGCGATTGATGAGCTAGTGGAAAACAATTTGGTAGATGAAAAAATTATCCATAAATTCCTCTCTGCTCACCCCAATCCTGAATTGGCAAAACACTTGCTTTATGCTTTGAATAAAAAGGGCTATAAGCTTGGAGCAAAAGAGATTTTTGAACTCCTAGCCCTTATAGATGTGGATAGCAAAGAGTATTTTCACTTGGCTCAAAAACTCAAATCCCAACTTGAGCCTGATGTATGCATTGATATTTTCTCTCGCCTATCAATGCAAAAAGAGAAGGCAAGAGAAGCATATGTGTTTGTTTTGCTTGATTACTCAATGATAGAGAAAGCCATAGAGGTTCTTAATGATTATGAAGATTTAACTTTGCCAAAGGCGTTTATCGAACTCAAAAAAATGGGGAAAAATTATCCATTGGAGAAATTCTTTGAATAATGGTCGGAGTAGCGGGATTCAAACCCACGACCTCACCCACCCCAAGGGTGCGCGCTAATCAGGCTGCGCCATACTCCGATAAGTTGCAAAAGCGTTATTATACTTGATTTTTTGAAATTTTATGACTTTTTTATCTCTCAAATAATGCAGAGCCGATTCTTAGCAAGTTTGCACCACAAGAAATAGCAAGTTCATAGTCCCCACTCATTCCCATTGAGAGAGTTTTGGCATTGGGGAGAGAGTCGAAAATCTCTTTTGTAACCTCAAAACTTTTGATGATTTTGCTTTTATCCTCGCTATGAGCTCCGATACTCATCACTCCCTCTAGCATTAGATTGGGACAGCTCTCTTGGATTGATAAATACACTTCTTTTGCCTCTTCTATACTCACTCCACTTTTGCTCTCCTCTCTTGAAGAGTTGATTTGAAGCAATGCCCTCTGAGTTTTGCCCTCACGCTCTAGGCGTTGCTGAAAAGAGTGAGCGAGTTTAAGGCTATCAATAGAATGGATAAGAGCTGGGGAGAGAGAAATGATAGTGTTAATCTTGTTTTCTTGAATCGTGCCGATAAGATGCCACTCTAAGGGATAACTTTCTAGCTCTAAAGATTTGGCTTTGAGATCTTGAACTTTGTTTTCTCCAAAAGCCCTCTGCCCTCCCTCATACAGCTCAATGATTTGAGAGATATCCCAATACTTTGAGACAGCCACAAGCTTGATAACTTGGTGGCGAGAGTAGGCAATACGAGCCTTTTCAATCTTGGCTATCACTTCTTGCAAATGATTCATTTAATCCTCCTTAGAGCAAAATACGATGCAAATCATTATAAAGTCCTAGAAGCATAAGCCCCAATAATACTGCCCACCCTCCGATAGTGAGATAGTAGAGCATATTTACACTTGGGGGCTTTCTAGTAACCATTTCATAGAGATTGAAGAGGATATGCCCCCCATCAAGGGCAGGGATTGGCAAAAGATTGAGAACCCCAAGATTGATAGAAATCAATGCCACAAGCAAAGCAAAGCTTATCCACCCACTCTCACTTGCTTTATGCATCACTTGCACGATTGATACTACCCCTCCCACTTCACTTGTAGGCACAACCCCAACGATAAGTTTCTTTATCCCCTCTACAATCAAGGTGCTATTTTCATAAGTGCTGATTGCCCCATTTTTGAGTGCTTCAAGCACACCAAAATGCATACTTCCAAACTCTCCTTTTGCACCCACTCCGATGACATAGTGCTTTTTGCTCTCTCCAAAGATATTTTTGCCCTCAACCTCTTTGCTTTGAAGTGAAAAAGAAAGAATTTGATTCTCTCTTTTAACCTGCAAAGATAGAGAGGGGGAAGAAGCGATGATTTCTGCCATCTCTCTCCAAGTCCTCATCTTCTCTCCATTGATTGAGAGGATTTGATCTCCACTTTTTAGTCCAACCTCACTTGCAGGATAGCCCTCTTTGATCTCTCCTAAGATTGGCAAAAGCACTTGTTTGTCTCCAAAAGATAGGCTTGAATAGATAAAAAAAGCTAAAAGGATATTAAAAAGTGGCCCAGCCAAAAGGATACAAATCCTCTGCCAAGGAGCTTTGGAAGTGTAGCTATCAGTATCACTGCTTTGCTCTAATGGATCGCTATCATTTTGCCCTTTCATCTTGACATATCCGCCTAGAGGGATAAGAGAGAGGGTGTATTGTGTGCCTTTGTAGGTTTTGGCTATGAGCTTTTTGCCAAAGCCGATACTAAAAACTTCAACCTTCACCCCAAAAGCTCTAGCGACTAGAAAATGCCCTAATTCGTGAAAAAAGATAAGAAAAGAGAGGGCTAAAAGCGAGAGAGCAAGACTCATCTAAAAACTCTTAAGATATTTTCTAACATAATCAAAGCCTGAAATGATTGTCAAAGCCACAGCAAACCAAAGAAAAAATTGATTCCAAAAATTAGGCAAGACATTGGCGATCAGACACCCTATCGCCCAATATTGTGCCACCGACTTAATCTTGCCCATCATATTTGCAGCGATACTCACTCCTGAGTTTGCCACCACCACTCTAAGCCCTGTGATAAAAAACTCACGAGAAAAGATCAAAAACACTGCCCAAGGATTGGCAATCTTTACCACAATCAAGGCTATAAAAGCCCCTAAAACTAGCATTTTATCAGCTAAAGGATCAAAGACTTCTCCAAAGCGGCTTTGAAGTGCATAACGCCTTGCAATGAAGCCATCTAAAAAATCCGTCATACTTGCCACAAAAAACATTCCACACGCCAAAAATCTTATATAAGGACTTTGCATATCTGCATACAAAATCACAGCCATCACCAAAATGGCTAGAAAGATACGAAAAATCGTTAGAGTATTGGGAATGTTTTTCATCACGATTCTTATCTAAAGGTTGTTCCACCATCAATCACGATTGTCTGACCTGTGAGCCAACCACTTTGAGAATCATCACAAAGGAAATAACAAGCCCCTGCCAAATCTTCAGGTTTTCCCATTCTCTTAAGTGGAGATTCTTCTTCTACTTTTGCTTTGACTTCATCATAATCAGGGAAAGCTCTAAGTGCGTCAGTATCGATTGGCCCACCACTCACAGCATTAACTCGGATTCCAAACTCTCCTAACTCAGTAGCAGCGTATTTCACCATTGTTTCAACTGCATTTTTGCTATTTCCGTGTCCTGCATAGTTTGGCATATACACTAGATTTCCTGTGGAGCTTAGAGATACGATTGCTCCACCACCAACCTCTTTCATTCTCTTAGCCGCCTCTTGTGCTCCTACGACAAAAGCCAAAACCGTGGCTGTATAGATATTGTTTAATCCCTTTGGTTTAAGTCGCATAAAGGGAGCAAAGCCTCCTACTACGCTTCTACCATAAATGATTGCATTGCTTACAAAGAAATCTACACGATCAAATTCTTTGTCAATCTCTTCAAAAAGAGAGATATATTGCTCTGGCTCTAGGACATTGAGAGGATAATATCTTGCTTTGATTCCATACTTGCTCTCTACATCTTGGGCAATTTTTTGTGCCTCTTCTTCGTTTTTGTTGTAAGTGAAAGCCACATTCACTCCCTCTTGTGCAAAGCGATATAAAATTGCCTTACCAATCCCTCTTGTTGCTCCACTGATAACTAAAGTTTTGCCTTTCATTGTTTCACTCATTTTAACACCTCGTATTTTTCTAAAGTTTTTTCTAGCAATGCAATATTCTCTTTTTTCATCTCCACTAATGGAAGTCGAAATTCAAGAGTTTCTAACAATCCACTCAAATACATTGCTGTTTTTATCGGAGATGGATTTGTTTCGCAAAATAATACCTTATTGATCTCATAAAGTTGCGTATTAATTTCTCGACTTTTCTTAAAATCTCCATTTAATGCACTATGAGTAAGTTCTGCAATCTTATTGGGCAAAAGATTTCCTGTAACTGAAGTTACAGCACTCCCTCCACTTGCTAAGATTGGGAAATTGAGTGCATCATCTCCACTTGCGATAATTGCCTTAGGATTGCTTGCTTGCAAAGCCACCACTCTCTCCAAACTCCCTGCTGCTTCTTTGATCCCATAAATATTTGGCACTTGCTCAAAAAGTCGCAATGCTGTTGAAATCTCAATGCTTACCCCTGTCCTACTAGGGACATTATAGAGCATTAGAGGAATTTCAATAGAGTTTGCCACAGCTTTGTAATGCTCAAAAAGCCCATCTTGGGTAGGTTTATTGTAGTAGGGAGTTACACAAAGCACTGCATCTGCTCCTACTTTTTGTGCAAATTGAGCTAACTCTATGGCTTCTTTTGTGGAGTTGCTTCCTGCACCTGCTAAGACTTTTGTCCCACTTCCATGGCAAGTCTTGACTGCCACTTCAATGCATTCCATATGTTCTTGATGAGTAAGAGTGGCTGATTCCCCTGTCGTACCCACAGGCAAACACGCATCCATTCCATAGCGAATTTGCCTTTGAATCAATCTCTCAAAAGTTGCATAATCTACTTTTCCATTTTTAAAGGGCGTGATTAACGCACTCATTGCACCCACAACCATAGCCTACCTCCTCAAAATCGCTGAAGTTGCACTCTCACTCACAAAGTATTTCTTTGCTACCTCAATCACATCTTGAAGCTTGAGAGAATCAAGGTTTTTTTCATATTCCAAAAGTGGCTTAATATCCCCTTTGGCTAGATAATCCCCAAAGAGTGATGCCACACTTGAAGCATCTTCAAGACTATAAATAAAGCTTGATTTGATATTGATTTTTGCTTTATCTAGCATTGCTTGAGTGATTTTGCCTTCTCTAAAATCATTGATGATTTTTTGCAATGATTCTTGAAGTTGCTCAGCTTTAATTCCTTTATTTCCTGCTAGGATAAAGAGAAATACCCCCTCATCTCTCATATCCATTGCATAAGAATATACCTCTGAAGCAATGCGTTGTTTATCAACAAGCTCAGCTTGGAGTATCGCACTTTTTCCTCCACTCAAAAGCTCTCCGATCACTCCCAAAGCGACTTGATCTTTGCTTTGGAAATTGGGGATTTTATATCCTAGTGCAAAATACTCAATCTGCGTGTCTTTTTTGATCTCAATATGCCTTGCACCATCTTGCTTAGGCTCAATTGTATAAACGCTTGGAATCTCTCCCTCTCTATTAGCAATAGAGCCAAAATATCTTTGTGCTGAAGCAAACACAACTTCAGGCTCTACATCTCCTGATACGACAATGATTGCGTTTTTGGGTTGGTAGTAGAGATTGTGAAATGCTCTAATATCCTCAATCTTCCAATTTTTGATATCGTCCATAAACCCAATAGGTGTCCAATGATAGGGATGATAGATATAAGCAGTGTTAAAAAACCTAAAATAGAGATAGCCAATAGGAGAATTATCAGTTCTCCATCTTCGCTCTTCAGCCACAACTTCACGCTCAGGCTGAAACTCTGCATTATCAAGCTTGAGATTTTGCAAAAGTTCTGAGAAAAGCTCTAAGGACTTATCCAAATTTTGCACACTTGATTTGACAAAATATCGCGTATAGTCAAACCCAGTAGAAGCGTTTGTCAATCCTCCAAACTTCTTAACAATCTCATCAAACTCTCCTGCTTTGAGATTTTTGGTGGATTTGAAATTGAGATGCTCTAGCATATGAGCAATCCCACTTTTTCCCATCACTTCATTGCGACTTCCCACTTTGTAAAACACATTGGTTTCAATCACGCCACTTTGATTTTTAATAGGGATTACAACGACCTCTAGTCCATTGCTGAGAGTTTTTGTAAAATATTGGGGTAATAATGATTGCTTTTTCACTTCTTCTACCTTGTTTTGTTGATCTAGAGAGGGGGTTTGCTCTTGGGGTTGAGGAGAGATGAAGCTATCTTCAGCTCCCAAAAAGGCACAAACCATCAAGAAAAATACTGCTTTTTTCATCATCTGATATCTACTCCGATTGCTTCTGAAATATGATTATATCCATCTTGTCTCAAAAGATTGGCTATTTCTTTATTGATTTTCTTACATACGCTTGGACCCTCAAAAATCATTGCTGAATAGACTTCTACCAAAGTCGCTCCCATTTTGATACGACTATATGCCTCTTCTCCATCAAAGATTCCTCCCACAGCTACCAAAGTCGCTTTGCCAAAGAAGGCTTTGGAAATCTCATAGAAAGCCTCTCTGCTCTTATTTCTCAATGCCCTACCACTAATCCCTCCGATATTTTTAGGGGATCGCAAAAGTGAGTAATCCATCGTTGTATTTGTCGCGACGATTCCATTTGCACCCCCACTGATTGCACTCTCACAGACTTTGAGTGTTTGCTCAATCACATTATCAGGGCAAACTTTGAGAAACAAAGGTTTGTCTGTATGGCTTCTTGCCATAGAAAAAAGCTCTTTGACAAAGCTTTCATTTTGCAAATCCCTAAGGTTTGGGGTATTGGGAGAAGAAACATTAAAGACATAAAAATCTCCCAAATCTTTGAAAACTTTGAGATTTTCTTCATAGTTTTTGAGTGCATCTTCTGCAGTTTTGTTTTTGCCTAAATTGATAGCTATGGGGATTTGAAATGGATAGATTTTCTTCACTCTCTCAGCGATTTTCACAGCTCCATCGTTATTGAATCCCATTGCATTTTGGATACTCTCTTCTTGCACAAAGCGAAAGATTCTAGGTTTGGGATTGCCCTCTTGGGGATAGAGTGTCGTGCTTCCTGCCTCAATAAACCCAAACCCCATCAAAGCAAGTCCCTCAATCATCGTGGCGTTTTTATCAAACCCTGCTGCAAGTCCCACAGGATTGTAAAATCGCATTCCCAACACCTCTTGAGAGAGACATTCATCAAAATAGCAAAATTGATTTGCCAAAAAGTCATTGACCAAAGGCAGGGGAGCAAAATGCTTCAAGCAAAACTCAACGATATGATGATCGACTTCAGGATCAAGTTTGAAGATGACATTTCTTAGATACCGATACACTGATACACTCCACTAATTTTTATTGTAATTTTAATTCAAAACTTTTTTATATTGTTTGAAATTTGAGATTTTCACATTCATTTTGAGAATTTTCTCCATCACCCAAAACCTTACAATACTCTCCACTCTCTAGCAATTCATACGCTCCATCACTATCACTAAGCTGAAGTTTGAGGATTTTTAGCAATCTCAAAGAGAGTTGAATATCTTGCACAGGGATAAGAAGCTCCACTCTTCGCTCCAAATTTCTGCTCATCATATCTGCACTAGAGAAATACACCCCTCCGTGTTTAAAGTAATAAATCCTTGCGTGCTCTAAGTATTTTCCTATGATTGAAATCACTCTAATGTTCTCACTCATTCCCTCTATGCAAGGCTTAAGAGAGCAAATCCCTCGCACGATTAAGAAGATTCTAACCCCTGCATTTGAAGCTTCATAGAGTGCATCAATGATTTGAGGATCAACTAAGGCATTCATTTTCATAATAATTTCCCCCTCACTTCCCCTCTCTTTCTCTGCTTCAATCAAAGAGAGGATTTGGGGTTTGATTTGAGCTGGTGCCATCATAATGGTATTGAGCTTGGTTTGATTAGAAAGCCCTGTGGAGAGAGAGTGGAAAAACTTAATCGCATCACTTACAAGCTCACTTTTGGAGCTAAGGAGCGAAATATCTGTATAGACTTTTGAGCTTTGGATATTGTAGTTTCCACTACTAATATGCACATAGCCTTTGATACTTTGGGTTTTTGTCTTTTTAAGCACCAAAGCGATTTTGGCATGCACTTTTAATCCCACAGCTCCATAGACTACGTGAGCCCCTGCATTTTCCAATGCCCTTACCCAACCCAGATTGTTTTCTTCATCAAATCTAGCTTTGAGTTCCACTACGACATTGACTTGCTTATGTGCTGCTGCCTCTATGAGAGATTGAATAATAGGAGAGTCTTTACCCACTCGATAAAGTGTCATTTTGATAGACACCACATCAGGATCTCGACTTGCTTGTTGGATAAATCTCACCACAGGATCAAAGCTCTCATAAGGGTGGAAAAGCATCACTTCTTGAAGATCTAGCACTTCAAAGAGATTGGCATTTTTTAGAATTTCAGGCACTTTGGGTTGGTAGTGAGGGTGTCGCAAATGAGGATAATTGCGATGAGAGACAATCTCCCATAGTGCTCCAAGATTGAGAGGGAGGCGATATTGATAAATATCATCATTTGCCAAAGCAATATGGGTTTGCAAAAACTCCACTAGGCTTTGATCTTGATTCCTTCCTACTTGCAAACGCACAATCTCTCCCTTTCTCCTTGCCTTTAATCCCTCATTTAAAAGCTCAATGAAATCATCTGCTTCCTCTTCTTCAATCTCAAAATCTGCATTTCTTGTGATTCTAAATGGGCACCAAGAAATCACTTCAAATCCCTCAAATACCCTTCCTGCAAACTCCCCCACAATGCTTTCACACAATACAAACACACCCTCTCTCACCTCCACAAATCGTGGGAAAAATCGTGGAATCCTAATGAGGGCAAAGCGAATGTCTTGAGGATTTTGCATATTTTTGAGTTTGAGAATGATTCCAAAACTTAGATTGTTGAAATGAGGAAATGGGTGGATCATATCCACGACAATGGGGACAATCACAGGATAGAGATTTTCAAAAAAATACCTTTTGGCTCTTATCTTGTCTTCATCTTGCAAATCAGAGTATGAAAGAATTTCAATCCCCTCAGCATTGAGTGCTTCTAGGATTGAGAAAAAACTTCTCTCTAGCTCTTGTTTTTGGTGTCTGAGTGTTTTTCTAATCGCCTCTAGCTGTTGCAATGGTGTCATTTTATCAGCCCCCACTCTAGCTATCCCTTTTTGGTAGAGCTTTTTCAATCCTGCTACCCTAATCATATAAAATTCATCAAGATTGATTCCATAAATTGCAATAAACTTCAATCGCTCCAAAATCGGTAGATTGGTGTTTTGACTCTGAAGCAAAACACGATGATTGAATTTGAGCCAAGAGAGCTCACGATTAAAATATTTTTGCATTTGACTATCCCTAAATTTAAAAAATCTAAAACCCAAACAAGAATTTTACAAAATTAAAATAATAAAAGAAAAATACGATATTATAGTAATGACTTCATTTTTAAAGTCAGACTTTTTTAAGTAGGAGAATGAGATGAAAAAGAAAATGCTTGCGATGCTTCTTGCATGTAGCTCTGTTTTTGCTTTTGATATAGGAGTTTTCACGATTGATACTGAGATTGGTGGAAATGTTAATTATTCACAATTCAAGCTCAATGTTGATGGTGAGGGAGATTTCAAAAATGATAAAAAGCTCACTTATGGTGCTTATGGGCGTGTATGGCTAGGTGCTATGGGGATTTTGGTTGCTCCACAAGTCAAATGGGAATATCTCAAAAGTGATTTGAAAGTTGATGGAGATAAAACTCTAGATTTCACACTCCAAAATATGCAATATGGTGGTGTGCTTGGATACAGAATCCCCCTTATCAATCTCACCCCTTATGTAGGAGTAAGCTACTCTCAATTCATCGGTGGTGATATTGTAGGGATAAAACCCAAAGATACTTATGCAATCAACTTTGGTGCAATGTGGAAGATTCCTTTTGTGCCTATCAGTCTAGGCTTTGATGGAAGTTATCAAAAACCAAAAATGAAAGCAAATGATCGAGGCGTAAAAGATCTTGAAATCCTTAATCTTGGTGCAACAGTGGGGATCATTTTCTAATCCTTATGGCTCTTTTGAGCCATAGTTTTATCTTCTTCTATATCCAAATGCTTCAATCAAATGTGATTTTGAAATTTTCTCACTTCCCTCTAAATCCGCAATCGTTCTAGCCACTTTTTTGACTTTTTGCACGCCTCTTTGACTTAGCCCAAACTTCTCACGCATTTTGATAATCAAATCCTCACACTCATTCTCTAAAATGCAAAATTGCTCTACTTCTCTCTCGCTCATTTTGCCATTGAGTGCTGTTTGTCCTCTGCTCTTCTGTCTTCTAAAAGCCTCAAAGACTCTCTCTTGCATTTCCTTAGAGCTCATTCCTTTGGTATTATCCACCCCCTCATTCATCTGCACAAAGAGATCAATCCTATCCCAAAAAGGCTCTGAAATTTTATTGCGATAGGCTGAAATCTCTCTATCTTGACATCTACACTCTTTGCTTAGGCTAAGCAAATTACCACAAGGACAAGGATTTTGAGCCGAGATGAAAAGAAAGGAAGTGTCATATTCAATCTTGCTATGCACTCTTGAGATAACCAAAACATTGTTTTCAAGTGGCTCTCTTAGGGATTCTAAAATATCTTTTTTGAAATGAGGTAATTCATCAAAAAACAAAATCCCCCTATGAGCCAAAGCAATTTCCCCTATCTTTGCCTCTGTGCTTGTAGCAGAGCCTAAAATGCTTGATTTTGAAGCACTTTGATGAGGATTTCTAAAGGGGCGAAGTGGAGAGTAATCAATCTTTTGATTTCCCAAAGCCTGAATCTTGGCACACTCTATCATCTCCTCTAGTGTCATTGGGGGCAGGATATAGGGTAACCTTTTGGCTATCATACTCTTCCCACACCCCGGACTCCCCTCAAGCAAGAGATTGTGAAACCCTGAGGCAGAGATGAGTGAAGCTCTTTTGGCAACTTCTTGTCCTATCACATCAGCAAAATCAAGCTTAAAATCTTGAAGATAATAATACTTCTCTCCCATAAGCTCAAAAGATTGGAATCCCACACTTCCTTTTGGATAAGGCTCTCTCTCCTCTTGAGTATTGATAAGCTCAAGGGCTTCTGAAAGATTTGCAACAAAATAAAGTGAGATATTGGGTATCAAAGAGAAAATTTCTTCCCCGCCCTTTGGCAAAATTACATTTGCCTTTGGTTCTTGGAGTGCAATCTGCAAAAGAAGGGGATAGATACTCTCTTGGTGTTTCAAGCTCCCATCAAGTCCTAGCTCTCCAAAAGCAAACCACTTTTTTTGCAAAATACTCTTTTGCAAAGCTCCCAAAAGTGCGATAGGCAAATCAAAATGACTTCCACTTTTGGGCAAGTCTGCAGGAGAGAGATTGAGAACAAAACGCATTGGAGGAAGAGAGAGATTGCAAGATTGTAGAGCTGATTGCACTCGGTGTTTGGCTTCTTGGATAGAGTGATTGGCAAGCCCTGAGATTTGAAAACTAGGCAAACCTCGATTAAAGCTCCCCTCCACAGCAACGATTTTTGCACCATTCCCATAGCGTGTGGCACAAAAAATCGTATTTGTCATCTCTTCCCCTTAGCCCTCTGCTCTCTTTTGAATTCTTTTTCAAACTTTTTTCGCTTCATCATTGAAAGCCGATCCACAAACAAAACCCCATCTAAATGATCCATCTCGTGCTGAATAGCCACAGCTAGATAGCCTTGAGCGTGAAGTGTTTGGGGATTGCCAAAGCGATCTTGATAAGAGATTTCCACTTCATCAAACCTCATCACATCTTCATAAAAGTTTGGCACTGAAAGACAGCCTTCGGTGAAAAAAATTTCCCCCTCTTTTTTGAGTATCTTTGGATTAATAATCTCTAGCAAATCCTCTTTGTATTGCTTTTTGTCTTCTCTTGGGATATTGATGATAAGGATTCTTTTGGCTTCTCCCACTTGAATCCCTGCTAGTCCAACCCCCTCACGACTAAGCATTGTCTCATACATATCTTCAAGCAAATTATGGAGTTTTTCATCAAAGCTCACAACCTCACTAGAGCGTTGTTTGAGTTGAGGATTGGGGTAAGAGAGGATAGGGAGTATCACTCACCCTCTCCACTCTGAACTTCTTCTTGACTTGGAGAAGTAACTTGCTGATACACCTCGCAATCAGCTTGATGATCAAATGCTTCTTCACAAGAGCTAATAGCATAGGAGATTTCATCTATTAGCTCACTAGATTCATTGACGACATACACTCCAGAACAAAACTCCAATGAAGTTTGCTCTCCCTCAAAAAATAGATTAGTTTCTTTGGCAAGATGAGAGATTTTTTTGACTTTTTCTAGCACTTTTTCACTATCTATGTATTTATATAGCACGACAAATTTTCCACTTCCAAAGTAGCACAAAATCTCATCATTATTGATATGCTCACTCAAAATCTTTGACATTGTTTTAAGTGATACTCTTACAAAATCCTTGTCTTTGAGACTCTCTAAAAATCTCTTAGAGAGACTATAAGCCACAAATGCATAAGAGCAACCAATCTGATCTAAAATCTTTTTTTCTTTTTCACAGACAGAGAGGAAGTATTTTTTGTTATAAACTCCATATTGCGTATCATAAATGGCGTTTTTATTGACATTTTCAATATTGACAACGATTTTTTCAAATGCCCTCTTCATCTCTACAATTTGAGTTTCCATTGTGTGCTGTAAGTTGTCAAACTCTTGAAAACACAACCCAATAGCACTCTTAAATGCCACAGGATTTTCAATCCTAGAAATCTCTTCAGCTTTTCTTTTGAGGGCATTGTGGGCAAATACGACACTTTGATAAATCTCTTTTGTGATTTCTAAAACATCTCGCACATTTTTAATCCCACTTTTTGCCTCTGATTCAAAGTTGAGCAAACGATCTTTGTGGCTTAGAGCAATTCCTGCTTTTTGCTCAACCAAGTGCTTAAACTCCTCACTCTCATCAGCAATGATTTGCTCAAACACACTCTCAAAACTATCAGGAAAAATAGGAATATCTTGCTTTTCAAGCTGAGAGATAACATCTCTTGCGATTTTTGTTGTCTTGGCAGAAAGTGCCTCAACCTTATCTCCCTTTTTAACTCCCCCACTAAAATTTATGACACCTTTATCTTCCATCACTCACCTACTTGATTTTTTTCTAATACCTTATCAATGATTCCATACTCTTGAGCTTCTTTGGCACTCATAAAAAAATCTCTCTCTGTATCTTGAGCAATTTTTGAAATATCTTGCCCTGTATTACTTGCCAAAATCTCATTAAGTGTAGCTTTTAGTCGCAAAATCTCTTGGGCTTGGATAGCAATATCAGTGGCTTGTCCTTTTGCCCCTCCAAGAGGTTGATGAATCATAATGCGACTATTGGGAAGTGAAAATCTTTTTCCCTTTGCTCCACAGCTAAGCAAAAATGCTCCCATAGAAGCAGCTTGTCCGATACAAATCGTGCAAACTTCAGGACGCACATAGTTCATCGTATCATAAATACTCATTCCACTTGTAATCACTCCACCAGGGGAGTTGATATAGAGATAAATATCTTTTTGAGGATCTTCAGCTTCTAGGAAAAGAAGTTGAGCTACGATTGAGGAAGCAAGTTCATCGTGAATCTCCCCACTAAGCAAAATGATGCGATCTTTGAGGAGGCGAGAGTAAATATCATAACTCCTCTCTCCTCTCCCTGTTTTTTCAATCACATAAGGGATATAGCTCATTATTTATCTTCCTTTTTTGCTGTTGTTTTCTTAGCAGGAGCTTTTTTGGGTTTTTCTTCTCCCTCTTTTGGCTCTTTTGTGGCTTTTGTTGTTTTTGGCTTCTCAGCCTTCTCAGAGCCTTTTGAAGCACTTGAAGTGTTGTTTTTCTCATCTAGGAGCATTGTGAGGATTCTATCCTCTAGCATTGCCATTTTTACAGCAGGTAAGAGATTTTGCTTTTGATAAAACTCCAAAGTCGCCTTAGGGTTTTGTCCTGCCATCATCGCCTCATAGTAAAGTGCTTGGATCACTTCATTATCTTGCACTTGCACTCCGTATTCTTTAGAAGCACTATCGACAATAAATGTGATTCTCACACTCTTTTGAGCCTCACTCTCTAGCTCTTTTCTTTTTTCTTCAATGGCTTTGCTGTCATTTTGGAATTTCTCAAACTCTTCTTGAGTGAGAGTTCTAGCATAGTTGTTGAGCAAAATATTCATCTCTTGCTCTACAATCAAATCAGGCAAATCAAACTTAATAGTTTCCAAAATATTATCCACTAGCTTTGGCTTAAGCTCTTCATTGTAGAGTTTTACTCTTGCTTCATTTTGGAGTTGGAGCTTGATTTGATCTTTGAGAGTTTGAAGAGTTGCGTCAGCTTGATTGAGGATTTTCTTTGCAAACTCATCATCTAGCTTACTCTCTCCTTTGACTTTAATTGCATTAAGCTTGATTTTGAATGTAGCTTCTTTCCCTGCCAAATCTTTGGCTTGATAATCTTGTGGGAAAGTTACCTTGATATCTTTCTCCTCTCCCTTTTTCATACCGATAAGTTGATCTTCAAAACCTGCGATGAATTGTTTGCTTCCAATAAGCAGATCAAAACCTTCAGCCTTTCCTCCCTCAAATGCTTTATCTCCGATAAACCCTTCAAAGTCGATATTTGCTGTATCGCCCTCAGCTAGTTTTGCTGTTGCTTTGGCTTCTACAAGTGGAGTTTGAGATTTTGCGATTTCATCAAGTCGCTCATCAATCTCTTTAAGACTTGGTTCTTTGACTTTCACTTCAGGCACACAAGACTTGAGTTTAGAGAGATCCACTTTTGGAGCTAGAGAGATTTTGAACTCTACATCAATCTCCTCACCTTTTCTCTCAAATTTTGTAATCGCGGGATTCCCCAAAACATCTTTTTGCTCGATCTTAAGATCTTTGAGTGCTTGTTGGAAACTCTCTCTTACTGCCTCTTGCTCGACTTCTTGCTGAATTTGTTTCGCATATCTTTGCTTAACAATACTTACAGGAGCCTTACCCTTTCTAAAGCCGTGAATATTTACATTCTTGGCAAATTGCTGTGTGATTGCTTGAGATTTCTTATCTACAAGCTCTGCAGAAATTGTGCTACTTGCAATAGCATTAGCGTCATTAACGCGTTGTGTCTTTAAACTCATATTCTTCCCTTAAAATAGTAGATTGAAGTATAATTTGCTAATTCTAACAAAAATAATTTTAAAACCAAGAAAAAATTTTGGATTTTGGTTTTCTCATTTTAAAATAAGAGCAAAAATTATATATAAATAAGGAAGTATTATGCCCTTTGAACAAATACGCCAAAAACTCAAATCCCCCTCACACCTCTCTCCTACATTTGGGATACTCTCTAGCGTTACCCCTACCCTTCTTGTCGGAGAGGGGCTAAATCCAAGTGTGGGCGATGTGGTAGAAATCCATAATGAGCTTGGAGAAAAAAGTTTGGGTATCGTTACCACATCACATAATCAATCTTTTTCTATCACTCCTTTTTCTTTCGTAGAAGGGCATAAAAGTGGAGATAAAGTCTATCTCAATAAAAGTGGATTGCAAATCCCTGTGGGAAAAGACTTGCTAGGGCGAGTGATTAACCCTCTAGGAGAGCCACTTGATGGCAAACCTCCTTTTATCCACACCACTCACACTCCTATCATCAAACCCCCTACAAGTGCAATGCAGAGGGGAATCATCGATGAAGTCTTTAGTGTAGGGGTGAAAAGTATTGATGGGCTTCTCACAGCAGGGAAAGGACAAAAGCTAGGAATCTTTGCAGGAAGTGGCGTGGGGAAATCTACTCTTATGGGAATGATTGTGCGAGGAGCAAAAGCACCTATTAAAGTCATCGCCCTCATTGGAGAGAGAGGAAGAGAAGTGCCAGAGTTTATCCACAAAAATCTCAAAGGAGATTTGAGCGATACGATTTTGGTGGTGGCTACAAGCGATGATTCTCCATTGATGAGAAAATATGGGGCTTTTAGTGCGATGGCGATTGCTGAATATTTTCAAGATGAGGGATATGATGTGCTTTTTATGATGGATTCTCTCACACGCTTTGCAATGGCTCAAAGAGAGATAGGACTAGCCCTAGGTGAGCCACCTACTACAAAAGGTTATC
Source organism: Helicobacter brantae (assembly GCF_003364205.1). Lineage (GTDB taxonomy): Bacteria > Campylobacterota > Campylobacteria > Campylobacterales > Helicobacteraceae > Helicobacter_G > Helicobacter_G brantae. The sequence goes on along the minus strand of NZ_NXLV01000009.1, from coordinate 30,084 downwards.
CACCCTCCACTCTCACCCTCTTGCCTCAACTTATGGAGAGAGCAGGGAAAAAGGAGGGCAAAGGAGCAATCACAGCCTTTTTCACCGTGCTTGTTGAGGGAGATGATCTCAGCGATCCCATAGCTGATCAAAGCCGAAGTATATTAGATGGACATATCGTGCTAAGTCGAGAGATGACAGACTTTGGAATCTACCCACCTATCAATATCATCAACTCTGCCTCAAGGGTAAGCAATGAGATTACAGATAGTGAGCAAAAGAGGGCTTCTCAAAAATTTAGACGCCTTTATTCAATGCTCAAAGAAAACGAGGTGCTTATCCGAATCGGAGCTTATCAGTCAGGAAGTGATTTTGAGCTTGATGAAGCTATCGGCAAAAAAGAGTGGATAGAGGATTTTCTCAAACAAGATGAGCAAGAATTGTGGGAATTTGATACAACCAAGGCAAAACTTTTGGAAATTTTGTAATTTTTTGATTTTTCATTGTTTTTTTGTGATATAACGCCCCCACTTGAAGTTTTTATGGCAAATAAAAATTTTCTGAGAAATAAAGGATAGAAAATGCAAGCGTATTTAGATAATAATGCAACGACAATGATTGACCCAAAGGTGCTAGAGCTTATGCAACCCTATCTCACAGAGAAATATGGTAATCCAAGCTCATTGCATAAATTTGGGACAGAGACTCACCCTGCAATCTCTGAGGCAATCGACAAACTTTATGCAGGAATTGGAGCAAAAGATGAAGATGATGTCATCGTTACTTCTTGCTCTACTGAATCAAACAATTGGGTGCTTAAGGGAGTGTATTTTGATGAGATTTTGGGTAAAGGCAAAAACCATATCATCACCACAGAGGTTGAACACCCTGCTGTAAGAAGCACTTGTGCGTTTTTGGAGAGTTTGGGAGTAGAGGTAACTTATCTTCCTGTCAATGAGGATATTAGAGTTACAGCCTCTCAAGTGAGAGAAGCAATCACAGATAAAACTGCATTAGTAAGCGTAATGTGGGCAAATAATGAAACAGGAGTGATTTTCCCAATTGAGGAGATTGGAGAGGTTTGCAAAGAGAGAGGTGTGCTATTTCATACAGACGCCGTTCAAGCTATCGGAAAGATCCCCGTAGATGTTATCAAGGCAAAAGTAGATTTCCTTAGCTTCTCAGCTCACAAATTCCACGGCCCCAAAGGGATTGGGGGACTCTATATTAGAAAAGGAGTGAAACTCACTCCACTCTTCCACGGAGGGGAGCATATGGGAGGAAGAAGAAGTGGGACACTCAATGTGCCTTATATCGTAGGAATGGGAGAAGCTATGGCACTCGCTCAAAAGGGGCTAATCTATGAAGATACAGAGGTTAGACGCCTAAGGGATAAGCTAGAAGATGCGATTTTGCAAAATGAAGAAATCCTAGTAGTAGGCAAAAAAGAGCTAAAAGTCCCCAATACAATTCTTACAAGTGTGAGAGGGATTGAGGGAGAGGCAATGCTATGGGATCTCAACAAAGCAGGGATTGCAGCCTCCACAGGAAGTGCGTGTGCAAGTGAGGATTTGGAAGCCAACCCTGTAATGGCAGCGATTGGGGCAGACAAAGAACTTGCTCATACAGCGATTAGATTCTCTCTTTCACGATTTAATACTGAAGCAGAGATTGATTATGTGATTGAAGTGTTTAACAAATCAATTAAAAGACTTAGAGAAATTTCATCAACTTACTAAAGGATAAACAATGGCAAAAAATGATCTTATCGGTGGGGCATTGTGGGATGCCTACTCAAACAAAGTTGCTCAAAGAATGGATAATCCTACTCATCTAGGAGTCCTCACAGAAGAAGATGCAAAAGCTCACAATGCTAAGCTTATCGTAGCGGACTATGGGGCTGAATCTTGTGGAGATGCTGTAAGGCTGTATTGGCTAGTTGATGAGAATGATACAATCATTCAAGGAAGATTCAAAAGCTTTGGCTGTGGGACAGCGATTGCTAGTAGTGATATGATGGTGGAGCTATGTATCGGCAAAAAAGTGCAAGATGCAGTAAAAATCACAAATATTGATGTAGAAAAAGCTCTTAGAGATGATCCTGATACTCCTGCTGTGCCAGGGCAAAAAATGCACTGCTCTGTAATGGCTTATGATGTCATCAAAAAGGCTGCTTCAATCTATCTAGGCAAAGATATGGAAGATTTTGAAGATGAAATCATTGTGTGTGAGTGTGCAAGAGTGAGCCTAAGCACGATCAAAGAAGTTATCAAAATCAACGACTTAAAAACCGTGGAAGAAATCACAAACTACACCAAAGCAGGGGCATTTTGTAAAAGCTGTGTCAAACCAGGGGGGCATGAGAAGAGGGATTATTATCTAGTAGATATTCTTAGAGATACACGCCTTGAAATGGAAGCTGAAGCCCTCAAAGACAAGGCTCAAAAAACTCAAATCGGAGAACTTCCATTCTCAGAGATGACAATCGCACAAAAAACAAAAGCGATTGATAGAACGATTGATGAGCATATCCGCCCAATGCTAATGATGGATGGAGGGGATTTGGAAATCATCGACATTCAAAACAGCTCTGATGGATATACTGATGTTTTCATTCGCTATATGGGAGCGTGTCATGGATGTGCTTCTGCTAGCACAGGCACACTCTATGCAATCGAGAACACACTTCAAGAACACCTCAATCCTCAAATCCGAGTCTTGCCTGTATAACCCTCACATAAAAAAAAAAGGGGGGGGGGGGGTAGGCTTATTTGAAAACCTTGTCTATGCCAAAATGCAAGAACTAGAAAAAAGAATACCAAAAGCTTCAAAAATCTATCTATGCTAAAATCTTTTTAACAAAGAGGAGTGCCTTATAGGAGTTTTAGCCACTTCAAAAATCTATCTATGCTAAAATTAGCCTTGTTTTGAGGAGCGACGAAGCTCAGTTTTAGCCACTTCAAAAATCTATCTATGCTAAAATTTAAGAGCTTCTCTGACATCTTGTTGTAGTGTTTTAGCCACTTCAAAAATCTATCTATGCTAAAATTGAAACACACGAAACAATAATTTATCCAAAGTTTTAGCCACTTCAAAAATCTATCTATGCTAAAATTCCACTTTTGGAACAGACGGCAAGGGCGTTGTTTTAGCCACTTCAAAAATCTATCTATGCTAAAATATATAGAGAATCTAGGGTGTTTAGGTATAGGTTTTAGCCACTTCAAAAATCTATCTATGCTAAAATCAACTACCATAATGATTTGCACCCAATCATGTTTTAGCCACTTCAAAAATCTATCTATGCTAAAATCTTAAATCTCAAATAGGGTGCTATTTTGTAGTTTTAGCCACTTCAAAAATCTATCTATGCTAAAATTATCCTGCATTTATAGCGACGATAACCATAGTTTTAGCCACTTCAAAAATCTATCTATGCTAAAATTAAACAGAATAACGGATTACCATTATCGCTGTTTTAGCCACTTCAAAAATCTATCTATGCTAAAATCTCGGTTATAAGAGCATATTCACACAAAAAGTTTTAGCCACTTCAAAAATCTATCTATGCTAAAATCATAGCTATTAACTGCACCTCAACTTGACGGTTTTAGCCACTTCAAAAATCTATCTATGCTAAAATCGTGTATTCTCTCTAAATGAGCTTTGTATTGTTTTAGCCACTTCAAAAATCTATCTATGCTAAAATTCTAGCTTTGGCATTGTGAGGAGTAGCAAGGTTTTAGCCACTTCAAAAATCTATCTATGCTAAAATATCTCTATAAAAAGAGTATTGAGAATGCTGTTTTAGCCACTTCAAAAATCTATCTATGCTAAAATTGTCTTGAAGTTGAGGGGGTCTAAGATATTGTTTTAGCCACTTCAAAAATCTATCTATGCTAAAATTTATTATTATCTACTACTACCCTATCTCTAGTTTTAGCCACTTCAAAAATCTATCTATGCTAAAATAAAAAGTTTTTGTGGGAGATACACACCAATGTTTTAGCCACTTCAAAAATCTATCTATGCTAAAATCAAAAGAAGTGATAGAATCAGAGCCTCGTGGTTTTAGCCACTTCAAAAATCTATCTATGCTAAAATGGGGCGGACTGACGCCCATCTTTTAATCAAGTTTTAGCCACTTCAAAAATCTATCTATGCTAAAATTGGTGTGGGGAGTATTACTTGTTGTAGGGTGTTTTAGCCACTTCAAAAATCTATCTATGCTAAAATGCTCTATTAAGTGCGATAAATGAGAGATTTGTTTTAGCCACTTCAAAAATCTATCTATGCTAAAATTTCCCACCCCCACCACAAAGGGCGAACCCTGTTTTAGCCACTTCAAAAATCTATCTATGCTAAAATAACAATGTATTAAAGCGTGAGAAAAACGCCGTTTTAGCCACTTCAAAAATCTATCTATGCTAAAATAACCACAGATGGGAAACTATCAGTGAATGAGTTTTAGCCACTTCAAAAATCTATCTATGCTAAAATACAATTCTTTGTTAGAATTGCAGTGTAAATGTTTTAGCCACTTCAAAAATCTATCTATGCTAAAATAGATTCTTTGAAAAATCTCTTGACAAGGGGATTAGAGAATAGATATAATGTCGAAATATAGATTTTTGAAGTGGCTAAAATAAAGAGTTTTTCGGTATCTCTGTGGGGTAACTGCCTAGCATCCCCAAAAAACCGAATCTAAAAAAGTGTAAGCTGTTGGGGCTTACGAGCTTTTTCTGTCTCACTTTCTTTCCCAAGCAAGAGCTTCATATTGTCAAATTGTCTTTCTGTGATCATCATCGCTCTGATATGTCCCTTCTTTGGCAAAATCAGCTCCAATCTCTCCAAATAATTATTTGCACTCTTCAATCCCTTGCATACTCTGACATAGACAGAGAATTGAAGCATAAAATACCCTTCTTTGATTAAGTTTTGTCTAAATTTTGTGTTCGCTTTTCTATCCTCTTTTGTCTTTGTGGGCATATCAAACATCACTAATACTCTCATATACCTCTCTTCCATTGCTTACCTCATCTAAAATTGGCAAACTCACCTCATCATCAATTTGGCAGATATAGCGTGATAAGCTCCAAATGCTTCGAGTGATTGCACGATAAAGAGGATAGATTTTCCCCTCCAAAGCCACGCAAGTATGCAAAAGATTGACAAGCTCCAATCTATGATGAAGCTCAAGTTCATCTCCCAAATCCAAAGACAAAACCTTGTTATCTACATAAGGGCGATAAGGCTCTATCAAATCATCAGCAAGATTAAAAGGGTTAAATTGATTGGCGTGAAAGATGCCGAGTGAGGGGAGAAGTCCTGAACCTACAATATTTCTCACCACCACGCTTCTTACAATAGCATAGCCATAGTTTAGAGCTGAGTTTATGGGGTGATTCTCATTCCTTGCAAATCCCTTCCCAAATAAAGCAGGAAAATAGAGCATTGAGGCTTTGGCTTCGTTGTTTGAGGCATCATTGAGATGAACGCTTTTACTAAGTGCTTCTAGTTTTTTGGCTACTTGGGTTTGATTTTGAAGTTTTAAGAGTTGGGATTGATTGGAGATTTTTGCTTTGATAATCTTTTGCCACAAAACCGACTTTCTTTGTTTGCTTAGATTGATTTGATGTTGCAGTATTTGAGAGTTGCGATAGTGAGACAAATAGGGCAAAAAATTCCCACTTGGCAGATGAGATTCATCACAGACAAAAAGCAAAATTTTGTATTTTGCTATTGCATTTAGCACACTAGAGCTAAGCGTGATTTGGGGTGTATCAATAATGATTGTAGAGATATCTTTGAGGGGAAGGGAAACTTCTCCTCTCTCTTGAGAGGAGATGATAAGATTTTTGCTTCTATGGGAGAGCTTAGCAGGGGTGCTTAAGAAAAGCACTCTAAAAGATTCATCAAACATTTTTTGGAGAGGTTTTGAGCCTAATTGTCTGACGCTTGGAAGGTTTGCACTCTTTTATCTCTCCCAAAGGAGAGACTTGGACTTTCTGAAAGACTTTTAAAGTTTGGATTCCACAATTTGTTCGAGAAAATTGTGGAATCTGTGTCTTTTTATCTATATCTGTAAAAAACTTTCTCTCATCTTCTGAAGCAAACTCAAACCCACTATGATGATAAAAATTCATACTTGCTGTTGCCACTCCTGTCCCTGTATAAATCGCTATTATGGGGTTTTGCATACCTTTTGCTTGGATTTTGACATAATCGTTTTTAAATAAAGAGAAGCAAAACTCATACTCATCGCTCATCTCTAGCCAATCCTTGATAATATTTCCATTCTTGCCCGTGACAATAGCCTTGTTTGGAAGTCTTCCTATTGCAAAATCATAAGTGTAGATTGGCACTGCATAAAAACCTCCCTTGGCTTTATTTTTGAAAACATCTACTCTCACCATTTCTCCATTTTCTACAAGCCCGCCATTAATCTCTCTGACTTTGCCAAACTCAATAGCCTTTTTTACCCCCTCTTCTCCTCCAAAGCTTTGATAAAAATGTTCTCTTGGATAGATAGTCTCCTTATGCAATGCCCCTGTTACCTTGTGTGATGGAGCGTGGGATACAAAAATCTCTGAAATGCTCTCTAAAATGTTTTTTGAAAAATCTCCCATAGGATAACGCAATGCTAGTTTTGTCTTGTATTCTGCTTCATTAAGCTGTTGGACTTTGTATTCTAAATCTTTATAGCTCAATTCTTTTTCTTTAAGATAATTGCTAAACTTTTGTATCGTGCCATCATTGATACAAGAGATAATGATTGCATCTTGTGCGTGATGAAGATGATGTTCTCTACTCTTGCCACTTATCCCCCAATACGCCCTCATCGCTGTTGTCAAAGAGCCTGATACAATCCTCACTCTTCTTGCTCTGCCCTCAAGAGGCAAAAACTCTAGGTTCTCTTCCACATAGCGACTTACCACTCTTGAGATATATCCTGTATCCACTAGATTTCTAGCCAAAAACTCTGCTCTCTCTCCCACATTTCTATCTTTGAAATTTTTAGAGATAAGTCGTCCTTTCTTGTTTCTGTCAAACTTTGTGCTAAATACCCTTGCGACAAACTCCTGCCATTTTGTCTCATCTTCTCCCAAATACTCATAAGGAGTTCTATTTTTCTTTTGTGCGTTTTCACTTTTTAGACATAAAACTTTGTTTGCTTGAGAATCATCAAGACTTCTGCTAAGTGGGAAGATATGATCTATATCAAGAGAAGCTTCATCTCTCAAATGCTCTTTTGTGATTTTTTTACCACTATAAATACATCTCTCTCCTTGTAAAATCCATAGCTTGAGCTTAAGAATATTCTTGGCATTTTCACTCAATCCATACTCTTTGACTAAGCTTAAGGCTTGGAGATTTAAATCCTTATTGCTCTCTTGCTCTTTTTTTATCTTAACTCTCTCTAAAAAGCTTCGCCCAACTTGCCGTGTAAGCTCAATATTGAAAAAATGAAATCCTCCATATTGCTCTATGAGTGCATTGACAATCTTTCTAAACTCACTCAATGCACGATTGACAACAGGATTGGCTATATCAAAGTAGCTATCTTCTTTTGCAAGCTCTTGGAGTGGTGGAAGTAAATGACTTTTTTCTGATTTCTTGATAGGCAAATCTCCTTGCTTTTGTAAAATCTCTACAGCTTCATCATAGCGTTTCCCCTCTTCCATTAGTGGGAGGAGAAAATAGAGTGCCTTTAGAGAAAGATTAAGGTGCTTGGAGAATTTCAAATTTGCTTCTTTGATTCTTGTTATCTCTTCAGCAGAGAAACTTTCTTTTTCCAACTTTGCTTGGATTCTTTCCCAATTTTTCTCTTCTCCCAAAATTTCAGCGATTTTGTCTTGTCTTTGAAGTGGGATATTGGGATTTGCTTTTAGTAGTTCATGAGTAGATTTCAACTCAAAAAATTTTGCATTTTCTGCCTTATCTTTGCTGTAATCTAGCTCTTTGAAAGCAAAAGTTTGAGGTAAATTTAGGATTTTTCTCAAATCCGCATAGCTCACACCACTCTTTTTCTCCATAGCTTTAGCAAGGATTTGAGAGATGATAGCCCTTTTGTCTTCCCACAAGATTCCACAAGTATTGGTGATGTATGCAAGAGTATTGATGATTTTTGTAAGAGCGACAAACCTCTCTGCACTTGGAGAATCTTTGCAAGAGCGATTTTCATTTTTGAAAAACTGACATTTTCCTATCTTGTCCTCAAAGCTTTTAAGAGGGCGTTGAAAAAATACAAGCCCTTCAGCTTCCTTTTTCTTGATTGCACTCTTATCTCCTAAAAGCATTCTTTTGAAGTCATCATTGACATAAGGGTTGCCAAGTTTCTTTTGGGTATCCAAAATTATCTCAAGCTCTTCTCTTAGCTCACTTCTTCCCACACATCTCTTATAATCCCCATCTTGATTTCTCACGCTCTCCATTTGCCCCACCACCCCCTCTCGTGGCTTTTGATAGTAGCTTTGATACATCATCTCTCCGATTGTTTTGTATCCTTTTTGCACTAGCATTGCTTGATTTTCTTGGATTGCTTTAATCACCTTTCCCCCTTCTTTGTCATCAAGCCCATAGGTGATGTCATCATATCCTCTGCGTTTAGCAATATGCAAAATCACTCTTGCCAACTCTCTTGGAGCAAGACAGCGACAAAGTGCCTCACTTCTAAGCTCCCAAGGAGAGACAAAGTCCTTGCTTGTCTGAAACATAGGGGACAGCTTCTCTCCTCCAAGCATTTCCTCAAGAGGTATCTTTAGTATTTGTGAGAGATAAGATTTAACCTGCAAAATCCTTCCCTTTTTTCTTGCATTGCGTCTTCGACTGCTTCTCGCCTCTCTTCTTGGTAAAGCTAAAGATTTTCCATCTTTTGGATTCTCTGCTGTTCTAAATATTCTTACTCCACTCTTAATAATCTTTTTTGACTCAAGATTACCATTTTCCATTTTTCCCTCAATCACTGCCCAGCCGATACTTGAAATTCCAATATCTATACCCAAAGTCCGAATCATTTTTTCATTCCTATATTTTTAGTATGTATAAGTGATTATCTTATCTAAGTTTTTGCAGTTTTATGAGAGATTGGATAAAAAATGTTAATGTATTGCTACCTTATGTAACTTGCTATCCTAGAACACATAAGTATAAGAAAACCCTATCATCCAAGTAGAAAACTCTGCTCTCCACGAGGTTTCTATCACTCCTTGTCGCAAGGGGGCTTTGACTTCAAATTCAAAGCGGTTATTGAGGTAGAGCGTATAGGCAAATCCTGCTGAAATCATAGGCATTGCAAAATAATCACTCAAGCTCTCTGTCCCATCATTGCTAAACTCATAGCTTCCCACCCCCACTCCAAATCCCCCAAAGATTCCAAAGCTATGATTTTCTAGCACCACAAAATCATAAAGTAATTCAATATATCCACTATAATTCAGATTACTCACTGAAGTGATTTCTACTTCTCTTCCACCGATATTTGCCCTATCATTAATCTCATAGCTCCAATCCCCCAAATGCACATAAGATCGCAATCCAAGATAAGGAGTAAAATAGTGCTGATAGCCAAGTCTGAAGTAATAGGTAAAATTATTGCTATAAAACTTTTCATTCCCATCACTTCCCCCTACCCACAATCGATTGAATGCCCCACCAATCCCTGCTCCTAGCATCACACCATTGCGATTTCTGATAAAAAGTGGAGCAGAATCTTCATCATCATACTCATCTTGATAGACAGGTTGAGGGGCAGGTTGAGAGACTTGCACTTGAGGCTTTTTCCTCACAGGGATTTGCATCTTTTGCATAGGAGCAGGATAAAACATCATATCTTGCGTGATAGGGCGAGATTTACCCACATCGACCTTGAGATGATGCTCAGGAGTTTTGCTCTGATTGCCAATAGTGGCAGGATACACTCTCACATCGACACTTTGAGGGGCTTGAGTGCTTTGAGGTTGAGAGCGTGGAGGGACGACCTGCACCCCTAGATTTTGGGTGGGAGTTGTAGGGGAAGATGAGCCATAGATTTTTTGCATTTCTTGAGAGCTTGAGCGTGAGACTTGTGTAGGCACACTCACTCTAGGAGCTTGGGGTGAGTAGGGAGCAGGGGTAACTTGCACACCCACTTGCTGACTTCTTGTCTGTGTGCTTGGAGCAGATTGGATTTTTATGGGTAGAGATTGAGAAGAAGAGCTTCTACCATAAGTTTTTTTGGGTGTAACTTGGGGATCAAACTCTTGGGTATATGTATTGTTTGAACGCCGATTACTTGCTGAAGTAACATTGTATTGAATCGCCCAAATCAGCATTTGAGAGCATAAAAGCAGGGCAATTACTCGCATATAAACCTTGCCATTTCTACAATTCGATTGGCATAACCCCATTCATTGTCATACCAAGCCATAATTTTTAGATGATTATCTTGCAAAACAAAGCTCAAATCTTTGGCAATGATTGCACTTAGGGGATTGCTGATGAAATCGCTTGAGACTCTAAACTCCTCATCAAATCCCAAAATCCCCCTCATCTCTCCTTGAATATAGCTTTCAAAAAGAGCATTTAGCTCCTCTTGAGTGGTTTTTTTGCCAATCTTGAGGGCTAAATCTACCATTGACACATCAGCCACAGGCACTCTTAGGCTATGTCCGTGCATTTTGCCTTTGAGGTTGGGCAAAACCCTATGTAATGCTTTTGCTGAACCTGTGCTTGTGGGGATAATATTTAATCCAGCACATCTTGAACGCCTAAAATCGCTCCTATGTGCGTTGTCAAGGAGATTTTGATCATTGGTATAGGAGTGAATTGTGCTAAGTATCCCACTCTCAATCCCCAAATGCATATCAATGATTTTGCAGATTGGGGCTAGGGCATTGGTGGTGCAAGAGGCATTGGAGATGATAGGCTCTCCTTGATAATCTTTGGCATTGACCCCTAGCACAAATGTGGGCGTATCATCAAGTGAGGGGGCAGAGAGAATCACACGCTTTGCTCCCTTGCTTAAGTGATGAGAGGTTTGCTCTTGAGTGAGAAATCTCCCACTTGATTCAATCACCACATCAACTTCGCCAAAGTCTAGCTCTTGAGGGTTTGAGTGAGAGTATAGAGAGATAGGGGCATTATCGACATAGAGGGTATTTCCCTCTAGGATTAAGGCGTGAGGGAGTTTGCGATGAGTGGTATCGTGGGAGAAAAGATAGCTCAAAACCTCCCAAGAGCTTACATCATTTATCCCTACAAGCTCAAAGCTAGGGTTTTGCAAAAGCACCCTTGCAATACTTCTCCCCATCCTCCCAAAACCATTGATAGCAACCCTCAATTTCAACACTTCACCTCTTTTTCAAATTTTCTGTGATTTTCTCTAGCAAATATCAATCCAAATTTTTTGATTAACACATAGAGAGCAAAAGTATTGTATGATTGACTTTCATTTTAGCTAAAGGAGTTTTAATGAGTCTTTATGACAGAGAATATACGCGATCTTATGATTATGCAGCGGCAAATGACAATGCCCTTGTAAGTTTTGTGAAAACTACTTACAAGTTTTTTGCAGGAAGTTTGCTTCTAGGGACACTTGGAGCAATTTTGGGCTTTATGTTTTTTGAAACTGTGGTGACTTATCGTTGGGCGTTTTTCATCGCTGAGATTGGAGCATTTTTGGGGCTAATGTTTTCAAGAGGGAAAACAGGGCTAAATCTTTTGATGCTTTTTGCATTTACTACTCTTAGTGGGATTACGCTTGTGCCTTTGCTTGGCTTTGTTATCTCAAGAGCAGGGGTTGGTGCAGTTGCTCAAGCTTTGGGAATGACAACGATTATTTTTGGTGTGATGAGTTTGTATGCGATTAAGACTAAAAAAGATTTGGCAAATATGGGAAAAATGCTTTTTATTGCTTTGATTGTTGTTATAGTTTGCTCAATCATCAATATCTTTCTTAACTCTTCACCATTCCAAATCGTCATTGCAGGTGGAAGTGCAATTTTGTTTAGTCTTTTTATTGCTTATGATACTCAAAAGATTATCAAAGGAATGTATGAGAGTCCTATTGATGCAGCGATTGATCTTTATCTTGATTTCCTCAATATCTTTATTTCAATCTTGCAGATTATTGGACTTACAAGTAGCAACAAAGAATAATTCCCCTCCTCTCCCTTTGGGAGAGATTTTTCCCCATTTTTTAAGCGTTTTTAAACTTCAAAATCATTGAATGGATTTCATCTTTGAGTTTGAGTTTTTCTTTTTTTAGCTCATCGATGACCATACCTGTGGCAACCTCAATGCCTTGCTCCATATTTTTGATTTTCTGATCTAGGGCGTTATGCTCCTCAAAGATTTTGGCAAAGTGCTTGTCATTTGCCTTAAGGTGAGCGATCTCATCTCTGTATTCGTGTAGCATTTTTTCTCCTTGTTTTAAGATACAAGGAAATAATGCCACCAAAATCTTAATTGATTTTAAAAAGTGAAACTTCCCCCCACTTTTAGCACAAGGGCATTGGGGATTTTGTAACCTTTTAGACTAAACATCTCAGTTGAGGCTTGAATTGCTACATCAAGGAATCCCAAAAGGTTGATTCCTCCTGTGAGGATTACACCATTATCAAATTTATTTGCCATATCTCCCATAAGCCCAAAACGCAAATCAATATATTTGAAATCCATTAGCAATCCCCCACCAATCATTTGAGTTTTATAAGAGCTATCAAACAAAAATTCATTGGGAGCTAAATCTGTATCAAGCGTGAGGGCAAAATACTCTGCAAATTCATAAGCAAGTCCTGCACGAAATTGGGGCTTGATACTAAACTTTGTCCCATTTTGAAGCTCAAAGGTAGGGACATTGATATTTTTTGCCACTACTCCTACACTAAAGCCATAGATTGAATACAGCAATCCCAAATCGATTCCAAAACTGCTTGATGGAGTGAGAGAGGGAGAGTTTTTGGTAAATTTCAAAGAAGTCTCACCTGAAGTATTGATACTTCCATTTAGAGCAATATCCAAACTTGAAGCTCCCATATACTTCACAGCTCCACCAATACTCAAATCCCCTTCCCCTACTTCAAATCTCCACCCCCAACCAACAGGCACTTCTAGCAAAACAAGCCCATCGATTCCCCCTTGAGCTGTGAGTTCATTTGTCGTAAGACTTGAGCTAATCGTCCCTGCACCAAAAGCTGAAAGAAAGGCTGCCATTGTGAAAGCTCCAATATTGCTCCTCACCTCTATCATCTCTTCTGTGGGATTTCCCTCACTATCAAGCTTTGGGACTTCTTTCACTCCTCCTGTGATTTGAATCACTATTCCATTTTGGCTAAAAAGTGCCAAAGAGTTGTTGGGGTGATCACTTAGTTTTTGATACAAAGAGGCGACATCAAAACTGCCATTATTTGAGTCCATAAGAGCAGGGAGCAAATCTCCAAGTCCTCTTTGCTCCATTCCAAGCCCTAGACTATATCCAAACTTCCCTCGATTATCACTTGCTAGAAGTGCAGGATTGTAGTAAATCCCCCACGCTGATTTCCTAAGAGCTACACCACTATCTCCAAGCCCTGCTGAAGTATTTCCCATACTTCCAAAAGTCAAGGCATTTGCCACACTCAAAGCTCCAAACATACACAAAGACAATATCTTTCTCACTCTTAACTCCTATAATCTGAATTAATTTGCACATACTTATGCCCCAAATCACACGCATAAGTGCTAAATTCCCCCTCTCCTATCCCCAAATCACAAGTGATTACAAAGCTCTCCTTTTTCATCACTTCATACGCCCTGCCCTCTCTCTCACTATCAAAGCAAATCACACCCCTCTCATAAACACACACATTGCCTATAAAAATACTTAGCTTCTCCTCACTTGCCTCTACTCCACTTGCACCGATAGTTGAGGCGATTCTTCCCCAGTTTGGATCACAGCCAAAAAGTGCTGTTTTGACTAGAAGTGAGTTTGAGAGGGCTTTACTTGCTTTGATTGCCTCTTCCTCACTTTTTGCACCCATTACTCTAAACCTCACTAGCTTACTTGCCCCCTCACCATCTCGCACAATATCAGTGGCTAGTTTTTTCATCACTATCTCTAGCCCTCTCTCAAATGCTTCTTTATCGTATGCCCCACTTACTCCATTGGCAAAGAGAAAGAGTGAATCATTTGTGCTTGTATCTCCATCGACACTGATTGCATTGAAAGTGGTTTTGACAACTTTATGAAGCAATTCTTTTTGATCTTCTTGAGGGATAAGGGCATCTGTGGTGATAAAGCATAGCATTGTCGCCATTGAAGGCTCTATCATTCCTGCTCCCTTAGCCATCGCTCCGATATGGAATACCTCTCCATTTTCTAGCTCGATTCTTAGTGCAATCTCTTTGGCAAATAAATCTGTCGTCCTAATCGCTTCAGACGCCCTCTTTGCACTCTCCTCTCCCCTAGCATTCAAATCCAAAAGAGGGAAGCAGTCTATAAGCTTTTGGGTATCAAGCCTCACGCCAATCACCCCTGTGCTTGAGGCAATAGGATTTTGCACTTGAGGGAATCGCTCTTTCAATGCACTCAAATAAAGCTTGATATCCTCTATCCCCTCTTTGCCTGTAAGGGCGTTGGCATTTTTAGTATTGATAAGCACAAAATTACTCTCTTTGCCTTGCACTTCTTGATAAAAATGCTTGATTGGAGAGGCACAAAAAGTATTGCTTGTGAAAATCGCTGTGGGAATGCAAGGCTTTTGCATATAGATAAATGCCACATCTAAAGCCCCATTTGGCTTAAACCCTGCACTCACACCATCGGCAAAAAATCCACTAGGGGCACACACGCCTCCTTTGATAGGAAAAATATCAAAAGTTTTCATCTCAACTCTCTATCTTTCTTTTTTTCTCGCTCTGCTCTGATTTCTTCAGGCATATCTTTGCGAGAGATAAGCCGTTTGGTTTCTCTTATCCCCTCACTTGTGCCAATCATCAAAAGCTTAGATTCACTAGGAACAATCACATCGCCTGTTGGCATCGTGATATAAGTGCCATCTTTTTGGGTGATTCCCACTACTGAAACTCTTGTAAGGGATCGGAAATTGACATCTTTGAGTTTTTTTAGCACCATCCAGCTATACTTTGGCACGACCACTTCTTCTAAGTCTAGTGGAGTATCTTTACGATAAGCAAATTGCTCAATGAGGTTTTCCATATCAGGGCGGATTGCCATTGCACTCACTCTTTGAGCCATAAGTTTGGTGGGAGATACCACAGAGTTTGCTCCTAGTTTTTTGAGTCTATCCATATCTTCTTGTGTGTCTGCACTTGCGATGATATAGTAAGGCTTACGCCCTAGCTCTTTTTCAAAGATTCTCACAGAGGCAATCAAAGCGATATTATCAGCAGGGGTTTTAGAAAAAGTTACAACCCCCTTAGCACTTGCAAGATGAGTTCTCAAAAATGCAACAGCTGTATGGGGATCGCTTGTGATATAGTAGGGATATTTGTTTTTTTTGGCTTCTTCTTCAAAGTTTGGGCTATTGTCAATCACCACAAAAGGCACTTGTGCCTCTCTAAAACGCTTGGATAGCTCGATTGTGTATTCATTGTGATAGCACACGACATAATGATTCCTCAATCTTACGATTTTATTTACCATTTTTTTCTCCCTAATGATTTTTATCAAAGTTCCATTATTGATGACACTGACCACCGTTGCAACGCTAAAAGCGATAACCCCAGCTCCTGCAAACATTATAATCGTTGTGAAAATGATTGTTAGAGGTTTGAAATTGTCTTCTTTAAGAGAGCCAAAACCTGTGTTTGTGAAAGTATAAGCTGTTTGAAAGAATGCATCAATAAGACTATAATCCTCAAGCCAAAGATAGCCTAAAGTTCCAAGTAAAAGAAAGATTTGTATCAGTAAAAGAGGCAAACGAAAGTATTTGAATTGCTCATAAAGAGCCGCACTCAAATCACTCTCAGGATTTTGCCTTTTATCCTCACTCTCATTCCAATGAAGTGCTTTTTTGATCTTTTTAAGCAAAGGCACTTCACCTCATAGATTATGAGCGTTTTTTCATTGTTCTCAAAGTAGAAGCAGCAACTTTGATTTTCACTGTGCTTCCATCTTCAAGTCTTACCCTAACGCTTCTAAGATTGGGGAGTGAGCGTTTTTTGTTTTTATTGTTTGCGTGACTTACATTGTTGCCAACCATTGGCCCCTTACCTGTCAAAAAACATTTTCTTGCCATATCTAAACCTTTTATAGAGAATTAAACCTGTGATTATATAGCTTTAATGCTAGATTTTTGCTTAAAACTTACAATCTTTTTGAAATTTCTTCTGCAATTTTGTGTGCGTGGTTAAGTCCAATCGCAATAGAACCGCCACTTGAGAGGGCAATGTCCCCTGCTACAAACAAGCCTTTCACACCGCTCTCACAATTTTCATCAATGATTGGAGTGTGGCTTTCATCTAAAGAGAGTTTGCACTTTTGCAAGAAATCTAGTGGTGTTGCTCCACCAATAGCATAAATTGCTCTATCAAAAACCTCTTTGCTTCCATCTGCAAACTCTACTCCCACTTTGCCTCCCTCATCACTCAAAGCCACGATATCCACTCCAAGCTTGGTTTTGAGTTTGCCACTCTCAATGGCTTTTTTAAGCTCTTGTGCGTTGGTATCGTTGATTCTTCCAAACTCACTTCGGCGATAATTGAGTGTTGTATCAAAATGATTGCACAAATCATAAGCATACTCAACAGCTGAGTTTCCTCCCCCTACTACAAGGAGTTTTTCTCCCTCTTTGACACCATTGGCATTGAAATTTACCAAAGAGCGGATAGGCAAAGGAATAGAATAGCTTGGTTTATTGGGCTGTCCCATTTTGCCGATAGCCACGACTACAAACCTAGCCTCATAGCTCTCTCCTCCACTTGTATGGATAACAAAAATATCTCCATTTTTTTGCACAGATTCAATTTCGCTTTTATATTTAATCTCAAGACTATGATCTGCAATCATTTTATCAAAGAGAGCCAAAGTCCCCTCTTTATCTCCATCTTTAAAATCAATACTTCCACTTAGCACAACCTCTTGTCCTTTGTAGTCTTTATCTACTCTTTTGCCATCTTTATAAAATTTTCTAATTGTCATTGAATGCTCTTCGCCCTTTTCAAAAAGCGTGATTTTTTGCACTCCCAATCTTTTGGCTTCCACTGCTGTGGCAATCCCTGTTGTTCCTACTCCAATAATGGCTAAATCAATCATTTTTTTCTCCCTTTAACTTATCTTCTTTTTCTTTTGCAAGTTGCAAATCCTCTACACTATCATAAAGAACGCCTTGCATCATTTTTTTCTCATCATCAAATTGATGATTTTTCACCCCCCAGATAAAGGCTACTAAGCCGATAAATCCCAAAAGCAAGGAAATATAAAGCATAACTCCTACAATTCCTACGCTCATTATCCTATCCTATAATATTTTGACTAACATAAAGTTTTGCTTTCTCTAGTGCCTCAGCAATCTTGCTAGAATCTTTCCCCCCTGCTGTGGCAAAGTCATCTCTTCCTCCACCATTGCCCCCCAAGATTTGAGCTATTTCTTTGACCCAAACTCCTGCTTTGAGTGGTGCGTTTTTCACTCCTGCACTGATTGTGATTTTGCCCTCATTCTCGCTGATAAGGAGTGCTACGACTTTTTCGTATTTGTTTTTGAGATTATCAATCATCTCCTTGCTCTCTCCTTGCACCAAAGAGATAATCACTTTTACCCCATTGATTTCTTCTGCTTTGAGCTCATTAGAATTGCTAGAGAGTTTTTTGTTTTTTTCTTTTAGCTCTTTAATCTGCTCTTGGAGTTTGTGGATTGAGGCAAGAAGATCTTGAGATTTTAGAGCTTCTTTGGCTTCTTGAAGGGTGCTAAGGGCTTTGAGGGCATACTCATATCCTGCCTTTCCACATACTGCCTCAATGCGTCTAACCCCACTGCTCACCCCACTCTCTTTGAGGATAAAAAAGCTTCCAATCATTCCCAAATCCTCAATATGCAATCCTCCACAAAGCTCACAGCTTCTATCTCCAAAGCTCACCACTCTCACTCTCTCTCCATATTTTTCTCCAAAGAGTGCCATTGCTCCCTTTCTCTTGGCTTCTTCTATCCCCATTTCTTCAATTTGAGCCTTGAGGGTTTGAGTGATGAGAGCATTGACTTCTCTCTCAACCCTCTCAATCTCCTCACTACTCAAAGCTCTAGGGAAACTAAAATCAAATCTTAAGCGATTTTCCTCCACCAAGCTTCCTGCCTGTGCCACGCCCTCTCCTAGCACCTCTCTTAGCACAGCATGGAGAAGATGAGTGGCTGAGTGATGTTTTTTGATTTCAAGTTGTCGTGCAATATCCACTCTTGCACTCACTTTTTGATGAGTTGAGAGTGGGCTTAGAGCAATAACTTTGCAAACCTCTTTCCCAAAAAAATTGCGAGTATCATTTATTTCTGCTATCTTGCTCTCTCCCTCATATAGCCACCCACTATCTCCCACAGCTCCCCCTCCTTGAGCATAAAAAGGATTTTTCTCTAGCATTACATACCCTTCACCCACTAGGCTTGAAACCTCTACCCCCTCTTTGTCAAAGAGCATTGCAATTTCACTCTCCGCACTTCCCACTCCTGCTCGACTTAAACTCTCTTGTGGAAGTGAAGCGACTTTGCCTAGCTCCCCTCCACTCGCCTCATCACCACTCCCCTTCCAAGAAGCTTTGGCTAACTCTCTTTGCTTTTGCATACAAGATTCAAACTCTGCCACATCTACCTCTATCCCACTATCTTTGAGCATATCAGCAGTAAGATCAAGAGGGAATCCATAAGTATCATAAAGCTTGAAAGCCACTTCTCCACTGAAGACTGCTGAAGTGTTTTGCAATTCTTTTTTGAAAAGATTCATTCCCATCTCAAGCGTTTCAAAAAATCTCTGCTCCTCTCCCTTGCATTGAGAGCTTACAAAAGATTTTTTCTCCAAAAGATAGGGATATACTCCTCCCATCATCTCACACACTTTCTCCACTACCTCAAACAAGAAAGGCTTTTTAAGTCCTAGTAAATATCCGTGTCGCACTGCTCTTCGCAAAATCCTACGCAACACATACCCCCTCCCCTCTTTATCAAAATGCACCCCTTGAGCGAGTAAAAATGCCACAGATCTAGCGTGATCGGCTATCACTCGATAACTTGCTCCACTCTCATAGACATAAGGCTTCCCACAAAGCTCTACAACTCTCTCAATCAAAGGCATAAAGATTGAGCTATCAAAATTGCTTCTTTTCCCCTCTAGCAATGCCACCACTCGCTCTAGCCCCATTCCTGTATCAATGCTAGGTTTAGGCAATGGAGTAAGTGTGCCATCTTCGCTTCTCTCATATTGCATAAACACTAGATTCCAAATCTCCAAAAACCTGTCGCCATCTCCCCCAAAGTAATCTTCCTCTCCTCTAAAATACTCTTCTCCCTGATCAACAAAAATCTCACTGCAAGGACCACAAGGACCTGTATCGCCCATTTGCCAAAAATTATCTTTATCCCCTAGTCGCTTAATTCTACTTGGATCAATATGTTTGCTCCAAAGCTCAAATGCCTCATCATCGCTCTCATGCACGGTAACATATAAAACCTCTTTGCTAAATCCTAGCACTTCAGTTACAAACTCCCACGCATACGCTATGGCTTGTTCTTTGAAATAATCCCCAAAGCTAAAGTTTCCTAGCATTTCAAAAAGTGTATGGTGTCGTGCAGTGTAGCCGACATTCTCCAAATCATTGTGTTTCCCTCCTGCTCGGATACAAAGCTGTGAGCTTGTTGCTCTTGGGATTGAGGGAGAAGCTACTTTGCCTGTGAAAATATCTTTAAACTGCACCATTCCTGCATTGGTAAAAAGCAAGGTAGGATCATCAGGGACTAGGGGCATACTTGCATAAACTTGATGACCTTTTGAAGCAAAAAATTCTAAAAATTTTGAACGCACATCTACTTTCATCGTGATTCCTTAGAGTTGAGTTTTTTGGTATTTTAGCAAACTCAAAAGAGTATTGAAAAATAAGCTACTTGTTTTGGTGTTTATCATCTCTTTTTTAAATGTAGATAAAGCTATGTTTATTCCCTCTAAAATTGTCTATATATTTTTTCCTTTGTTAAGAACTCTTTTATTTTTTACAAAATCTCACTTTTTCTCCTTAAAAATACGATTTTTGTAACCAAATAGGAAGCAAATATTAAATTCACTCCTTTTAAGTGTTACTTTATGTAATGTAACTTTTTTTAGATAGGCTTAGAGAGAGATTTATTTGGTTTTTTCTTAAAAATATCCTAAATTCTCAGAAATTATTTCTTACACAAAGGAGTCACAATGGGTGCAAAGCCAATTAGGTGGTTTACTTTTATAGTTTTGGTGATTGGAGCAGGAACGGTGTTTAAGCTCTCTTCACTCAAAGATGCGTTTTATGTTCCGATGCAGGAATTTATGAGTTTGAGCAATACTCAAATTGGTGTAGCTCTATCAGTCTATGGAATGGTGCAAGTGATTGGAAACTTTGCTTCTATCTATATCGCAGACAGGTTTTCAAAGAAAATTTTGATTCCTCTCTCTTTGGTGTGTGTAGGACTTGTAGGGATTTATATCTCCACTTTCCCTTCTTATTATGGAATCTTAGTGGCTTGGGGACTTTTGGCACTTTTTGGTGAAGTGGTATATTGGCCTGTATTGCTCAAATCTATTCGATTGCTTGGGGATTCTACTCAACAAGGGCGTTTGTTTGGTTTCCTTGAGGCTGGACGTGGGGTTGTAGATACAATCGTTGCTTTCTCTGCTCTTGGAGTGTTTATGCTTTTGGGTGAGGGAGAAGTGGGACTTAGAAGCTCAATTTGGTTTTACTCAGCGTGTGTGATTGTCGCAGGGGTTTTGGCTTATTTCTTACTTGAAGATGATGAGATTAGAACTACTGATAATGAAGGGCATACAATCAGCAAAAACAAAGCTGCGTGGCAAGGGGTAATCCAAGCGATTAAAACTCCTGAGATTTGGGTAGTGTCTATGACAATTTTCACAATCTATTCAGTGTATTGTGGATTGACTTACTTTATCCCATTCCTCAAAGATATCTATGGAATGCCTGTGGCACTTGTAGGAGCGTATGGAATCATCAACCAATACACCCTCAAACTTGTAGGAGGACCTATTGGAGGATACCTAGCAGACAAAAAATTCCACTCTTCAGCTAGATATCTAAGATTTGCCCTCATTTTGGCAACGATTTCTATCACACTCTTTATCTTTATGCCTCATAGCAGTCTAAATGTCTATCTTGGTATGGCTCTAACCTTAGGCTTTGCAGCCCTAGTCTTCACAATGAGAGCGACATTTTTTGCTCCTGTTGATGAGATTGAGATGCCCAGAGAGATTAGTGGTGCGGCAATGAGTATCGCGTGTATTCTTGGATACTCCCCTCAACTCTTTTGCTTTGCACTCTATGGATATATGATTGACACTTATAAAGGAATCTTGGGATATAAGATTGTTTTTGGAATGATGGGGTGCTTTGCTCTTCTTGGTGTAGGGGTTACAACTTACCTCATCAAAATGATTCAAAGAAAGAAAGCAAGTCATCAAACACAAGGAGCTTAAGATGAAAATCGGACTTGAAACAGAGAGTATGCATTTATGGTTTCAAAACCAAAAAATGGATATTTTGGACTTCATCGACTTTGCTTATGAGCTTAAATGCGATGGAGTGATGATCAATATCATCAAAGACTATGGGCTTGATGAAGAATGGGGTTGTTTGGGAAGCAATGAGCCTTCCCACCTCCAAAAAATCAAGCAAAAGCTAGATGAGTATGGAATGTATTGTGAGATTGATGCCAAAGGATTTGAGCTAGAAAAATTCAAAAAGATTGCTGAAGTTGCCAAAAGTTTGGGAGCAAAAGTAATCCGCTCTTATGTCCCACTCACAGACACAACAAAAAAAATCAAAAAAGCAAGTGAGGGGGCATATGATGATTCAAAAATTGATGCTCATTTTGATAAGGAAGAATTTCTTCTAGCAAGTGAGCAAATCAAAGCTTTGATCCCAATCCTTGAAGGCTATGATTTAAAACTTGCCATTGAAAATCACGAGTATCAAACCTCACAAGATTTGCTTGATTTACTCTCTTTAGTCAAACACCCAAATATTGGATTTCTCTATGACTTTGGAAACTCAATGATGGCTTATGAAGATCCAATTAAGGCGTGTGAAAATATGGCACCCTATACCTTCAGCACACATTGTAAAGATCATATAGTCTTTTTTGAAGATGATATAGAATATGTCTGTGGTGTGCCACTAGGAGAGGGAAATATCGATATCAAAGCAAGTATGCAGATTCTCAAATCTCACGGATTGGGGCATATCAATGTGGAACAATGTTTCCCTTATTGTGCGACTTTCAAAAGAGAAAAAGGCTGTGGTGGAGTGCATAACACAGGAGAGGGAGCATTTAAGCTAGAAAAACCTCTTTTTGATGAACTCAAAGCAATGCAATACTACTACCCTCAAGAAGTTTCAGAGCAATCGCTTCAAAAACTTCTCACGCTCCAAAAAGAGGGCTGTCAAAGAAGTGTAAAATATCTTCAGCAACTAGCCCAAAGCTTATAGTTGCTCTTCTTTGCCTCTCCCTCCTTGAGGGGCTTTCCCTAGTGCAAATCTAGCACCAAAATTCAAAGAAAAATCTCTCAATATCTTTCCTCCAAAACTCTTTTCAAACTCCATATACAAACGACTGCTTTCTTTGATAGACACATTCATTCCCACACTCAAAATCCCTTGCTGATTGCTTGTGTAAGGATTGCTTTTTGCCCTTGCACCTGAATTGCTAAGATAGTCTATCTCTCCCCCATAAAAAGAGTGGTATTCATACAATCCCCCTACACTCAACCCCCAAGCTATCTCCTCTCCCCTCCACTCATACCCTATACGCCCACCCCCTCTAGCTCTCAAAATCCAAAGCTCTTTTTGAGAAGCATACAAAGTATAAAGGCTTCCCTCTAGCTCTAGCTCTTGATTGAAATTTTGAGAAGTGAGAAATGAGCCTGCAACCCCTGTTTGCAAATCAAAATACACCCCACCCCCTAGCAAAAATCGATAACCCATCTCTTGAGATAGGCTTAGAGCATAGCTAGAGAGAGCATAAGAGGTGCTTTGGAGTGGTGTTTGAATATCACTAAATAATCCACTCACCTTAAACACACTATCAGCAAAAAATCCTCTATCTCTCACATAGGTATTATAAACCCCCACCTCAAAGCCCTGAGTTAGCACATCATAAGAGGGAAGATAAAGCAAAACACTCTCTCCCTCATACTCTCCACCCTCTTGGGTATTTACCCCTAGCAAATAACTCCCAAATACTCCCACAAAATCACAAGCCTCAAGCATACAAAACCCATAGTCATATCCCCCTTGATAAGTAGAAAATAAAATCTTGCTCTCTTTTTGCAATGCCTCTCTTCCCTTCCCCACATTCACTCTCCCCCACACACCATTTCCCCCACTCCCACCTCTTAGCTCCCCCAAACGCGTATCCAAAGAATTGAGATGAAGCAAAAAAAGACTATGGTTTGCATTGAGGGCGGTTTGAGTAGGGAGCAGAAAAGAAGAGTTGATTTGGAGATTTTGTGCGACCAAATCGGTGTAGTAATACACGCTCTCCTCGCTATCGTGGCGATTGATTGCTACTTCCACCTCATCAAACCCCACATAAGAGATCGCTCTGCTTTGAGAAGAGGGAAGATAAAGCTCATTGAAGATGATTTTCTCTCCTAACTCTTTAGGTAAATGCACCAATAACACATAATTGGGGATAGTAGAAACCTCATTGAGTTTGACATAAAGATTGTTTTTTAGAGGGGTGGTGGAAGTAGTGGAGTGGATATAGATTTTATCGCTTGTTTTTGCTGAAGAAGCAAGAACAAAGCTTGAATGATTGACATTGAAATCATAGATATCTAGGGTTGCACTTTTAGAATGGATTTTGATTGTTGAATGTTTGGCTTTTAGACTCTTCATCTGAGAATCACTCCCAAACATCAGAGTTGCCCCCTCTTCAAGCACGATATCTACTTTCCCCTCAAAAGCGTTTTGGGGAGTATCCACCACTACTTCTCCCCCGCTCAAGACCCTTACGCTTCCACTCCCCACAATCCCCTTGCCACTATCAGCGACCAAATTTGCTTTGTACAAAACAATCTCTCCACCCTCAAAAGAAATAATCGCCCTCTCTTTCTCTGCTCCAAAGACAAGAGAAGAATTCTCAATGCTCAATGCTCCTTGAGAAAAGATAGGATAAATCTCCTCTCCCCACATCGCAGAAAATACAAGATTGCTATCTACAATCTCCAAATCTCCAAGACTATAAACCCCAAAGCTTTTCCCTCCCTCTCCTCTCATATCTCTTATTGATGAGATAAGGGAGAATGTGGCATTATTTGTGATTTTCCCCCCATAAAGATTGTAAATCCCATAAGCATTGCCTCCAGCACTTGAGCTTCCTGCCAAAATCTCCCCCACTTCCAATCTCCCTCCTCCACTTAGCCCCCCAATCACCCCAAAAGCATTCCCCTCACTTGATGTGATTTTAAGAAGCTTTATCTCTCCTTGATTGCTCACTTCTCCACTTACTCCATAAGCATATCCACCATTATTTGCACCAATTAGAGCAATCTCTATGCTTCCCTGATTGTCTATCTTCCCTTTTAGTCCCACAGCATTTCCACTAAAACCAAGCTTTTGATCTCCCCCTCTAATCTCTTCAATCCTTATCTCTCCTTGATTGCTAAGCTCTCCCTCCACCCCATACGCACTCCCTCCTGCACTCACTCTCTCAAAGCTCACTATGGCTCCACTCATCACTTCCAATCCCCCTCTCACTCCATAAGAATCCTTGTATTCTGAAGTAATATTCCCAAAAGAAACTTCTCCCCACTGCACTCTCACTCTTCCCCCTAGCACTCCAAAAGCACTTCCCCTCACCCCTTGATGAGAGATAGAGCCAAAGATAATATTCCCCCAAGTATTAAGCAGGGAGTGAGAAGCTTGATAAATCCCGCTAGAGTATGAGCTAGAAGTCATTGTGGCGATTGAGGGGAAAGTGATTGAATGGCTTTTGGTATCAAAATTTACTTCATAAGAGCTAAGATTGGCAATCCCAAAGGCAGAAAGAGAAGTTTGAGAATCTTTATCAATACTCCAAATAGGCTGAATGACTTGCAAATGCAAAGGGGCGACTTTGAGCGTGATAGGGGCTTTGGCTTCCTTTGTAATCTCTAGCCACCCTAGTGCATCTCCCCTAGATTGGAAGCCGATGAGTTGATGAGTGTGATTGAGGATTGTGTCCTCACTCAAAGCACTTCCACTAGAAAATCCCCCATAACACAAAACTAAACCTATAGAAAAAATACAACTAAATTTCCTCATCTCCCAATCCTTAAAAAAATAAAATCCTAAGAATCAAAAGGCAATCAATGGTTTATAGTAAGTTAATAGAAAATAAACAGGAATTTATAAAGATTTTTATGAAGAGAATTATCCAAATCATTACTTTCTCTCACTAGATTCTCAAATTATTTTTGGGAGAAAACAATGGAAAATCTAGGAAATATTGATTTATTAAAATACGCAGGAGAGTGGGTAGAAATCGCACGAAAACCCAATTTTTTTCAACGAAATTGCAAAAACAGCAAAGCTATTTATTATGATTTGCAATACAAAGAAGGAGAGCCCTATAAACTCAAAGTGAAAAACTCTTGCACAAAGGAGGGGTTTGTCTTATCTGAAGCTGAGGGTGTTGCTAAAATTATTACAAAAGATCACAGAAATCTATCAGTTAGCTTTAGTTTTCTAACTTCTTGGAGTTCAAAAGTAAATTATCAGATTCTCTATGTGGATCATCTCTACACTCAAGCTCTTGTAGGCAGTCCAAACAAAAAATATCTTTGGATTCTCTCAAGGGATTTTCTCAGCTCCAATGAGATTGATTTTTTACTCTCCAAAGCCAAAGAATATGGCTATGACACAAAAGATCTTATATTTTCACAAAAAGAGGGGTAAATAGGGCAAGACTTCCACGCCCCTCATCTTCTCAAAAGCAAACAAACTTGTATGGATTTGTATAAAATTAGTGTAAGATTTATCAGGCTCTAAGGTATTTTATCTTAAGCAATGATTTATATCAAATCATTGAAATACAAGGAGAGGAGATGAAAAGATTTATATTGATTGTGCTTTTGGGGGTTTGGGGATATGGGAATCAAGATGTTTTCAAGTCTTTGCTAACTGAAGCGTTGAGAGAGGAATACTCTATGCAAATTTATTGTATTCCTCCCATAATTCGCTTTTACGCCCCACTCACCCAAAATGACGCAAGAGATGTAGCAAGAAAAAAACTCTATGGAAAATCTCTCACAAAACTCTACACTTATGAGCAATACAAGGACAAGCTCCAAGACTTTATCGCCAATCACAATCTCTCTATCATAAAAGAAAGCAAAAACAAAAGAGGACACAATACCTGTGTTGTGGATTTTATGCGTGAGGGGAAGATTATTCACACCTTCTCTTTTGAGGGGTATTATATAGAGCAAGAAGAGAGGGTGGGTAAGCTTTTTATAGATAATAAAGTATATCTTTGGAATCAAGCAAAAACATTTAGGGATTTTAGAGCGATGTTTTGTCCTTATCCTAAAGATTTTGAAGAGTGGGATTGGGACTAATGGCAATCAAGCAAACAATCTATATCAAAATTCTTGATGAAGCAATCTCTGTGTATGCTCCAGCGATTGGGGAGCAAATCACAAAAAGCCTCTTTTTGATTTTAAGCATTTCTCATCAATATAAAGAAGAAAATTTAGAATTTATCGTGGGTGATAAAGTGCTGATTCAATCAAAAATGCTAACAGATGGAGAAGAATATGAAAGATGCAAGGTTGCTATATCCAAAAGCAAATCCATTAAACCCTGCAAAACAGACAATCTAAAAATACACATTCACCCAAAAACAAAGAAAATCCTAATTTGCAATAAAGATAATGAGATTATCCATATTGGAGGGAAGGGGTTTAGATATGACCTATAACCAAGTCCTTCCTCATACCTCACAATGCTCTCCCTCTCTTGTCTTCATAAAAAATATTCCATACTGATTTATATAAAATTAGTGTAAGATTTCTTAAGCTCTAAGATGATTTATCTTAAGCAATGATTTATATCAAATCATTGAAATACAAGGAGAGGAGATGAAAATCTATTCTATCTTTCTTGCTGTTTTGATGACAATGAATTTTGGACTTATGGCTTATCTTCAAAAAAAGACAAAAGCCCTTTGGTTTATTTTGCTTCCATTTTTGCTTTATGTTTTTTCTTTCTTATTTGATTTTTATCCCTCACTCCAAAAACAAGAAGCTTATTATGTTTTGCCACTTGGATTTTTCGGGATTTTATTGTTTGTGTATCTCAAAAAGCATTCATTCAATCTTTCTTACTTTCTTTTGTGTTGGATAATCTGTTTGAGGTTTTTAACAAAAACACTTTCTGATGAGCTTGAGCAATCAATTCTTGAAGCAATTATTGGTGGAGGATTTTTCATCTATCTCTCTTGGGTAAGCTTGATTGCACTTCACAAAAGCAAGATTCAAAAAATTGCATTATTTTGCACGAGCAATTATATTTTGGCATTTTTGCTTATGGGTATTGCGTATTTATATAATCAAGAATCAATACTCAAACAAATTGAAAATATAAAAGAATTCTCCTTTGCAAGTTTTTTCTTTGTCATTCCGTTTGTTGGCACAATTCTTTCATCAATCATTGCTTATCCTATTTGTTATCTTGGCGAAATTCTTCTTTTTCTCCTCCTTTGCTATCAGCTCCTTTTCAAGACTCCTAATGCTTAGAGTTTGCTACTTTCTCTTATTTTCCCTCTCCTCCCTCTCTTCCTACACCCAACCCTCTTTCTCCAAAGATACAATCCTCTCTAATACAGAGAGTGAGAAAGACTTACAAGCTCTAGGAGTAAATACCAATCTCTCTAGCAGTGAGCAAAGCACTCAAGAGATACAAACTAGAGCTTTGAATGCAACCCTAAGTATAGACAATAACCTCTTAAGCTTTGAGGGAAGAGAGAAGATTAAAGAAGACTTTCTCAATCTAGGAAGAAATCTAGCTCAAATAGGTAGAGGAGCAGCAAACAATATCCTCACTCAAAGTCTTATCAATACTTTTAGAGATAAAGACACTAATCTCTTTTTAGAAATGTATGCTTATGCAATCATAGTGCAGAGAGTATCTTTGCACTAAAGAACTATGCAAATACAAACACAAATACAATCTCTACCACACAATGGAATCAAAGAGAAAACACAAGAGAAGCACTTAGAGGTAATGGAGTATTAAAAGAAGGAAATGAGTATAATACCAAAGCCCATCTTGGAGAGTTGAGTGGAAGTGGGGAGAGGGATAATTTAGCTCCTCTTGTTGGGATTGCTGTTAGAGTAGCAATTGCCACTGGAAGTTGGGTAGCCAAGAAAGCGATAAAAAAGCTTTACAAAAAGTGCTGTTAAAAAAGAGGCTAAAGAGGGTGGAAAGAAGGTAGCTGAGAAAGGAATTAATCCTAAAGGCAGAAACAGCAACAAACTCATCTAAAAGGAAATCAAGTTCGTCCAACTAGAAAAAATGAAATGCCCAAGAACTCAGCACAAAAGCAAGGAGGTAAGCAATGACAATCCTAGAATATTTACAAGAGTGCTACACAAAAATCATTAAAAACTTACAAAAACAAGAAATCTCTTTAGAAATTCAGGATCTCCCTCCATTACAAGATCTTATCTTGGTTGGAAAAGGGTGGAATCAACTTAGACAAGAAAGCATTCTTGGTTTTGAACTCACAACCTTAAATTTAAAAGAATGTGAAAATGAAGCAGTATGCAGAGTTTTTTCTTTTCAAAAAGAAAACGAGTATTCTTCTAATTTTGAGATGAATGGTAAGAATGAAAATTTTATTTTTTATCTCCAAGAGTTATGCAGATTTCTTGATACTTGTCTTCAAACTCATATCGATATAGAAGCCTTGATTATTGATGAAGAACTTCTAAAATTGCAAACCTATATGTATATTTTTCAGAGTGGAGAAGATGATGAAATCTTTGGGGGTTTCTTTTCACTTTTTGCATTTAGTGGGGAATGGCTTCTCTTCTGTGGCATTGAAGATCATCATAGAATCTTCAAAGATAAATATTACACCTATAAAACTCCTGATTATATGGGGGATAAAGCCTTCAAGGATTTTGATACACTCTATAAAGACACACCACGATTTATCCAAAAAGGAGAAATCAATGGAGTCCAATGCGACTTTTTTTGGCGAGGTGGAACATATTATGTCAAATTCCCCAATGGCAACATAAAACAAATTATTCAACATTTTCTTGAAATTTACAAACAAGTTGAGGAATATTATTACTCTCAAGATGATTGAAAGCAATTTAAAAGGCTATAAAAGAAGAAAAACAATGATTAACCCAACTGAAACCACCTTTGCACTTATCCTTTTAAATCTTGCCCTTGAATTACTTCTATACAGTATAGCTGTGGTGTATAAATTGGTTATGTATAAGGCTTTAAAACTTGGGATACTTGAAAGCTGTTTTCCCATCTTTGCTCCATTGGTAATCCCCCTCTCCTTATTTTTTAAGCCCCCTGATTGGGTTATTTTGCCTATTACTATTCTTGGCACTTTAAGTTTGCTTATGATTTTTATCAAAACTACAAAAAGGGCTTTTTACTCTCTTGCAACTCATTATCAGTAACACTTTTGTGTGGAGTTTTAATACTTGCGTGTTTTTCCCCAATCCAAACTCACCCAAAAACTCCTAATGCTTAGACATTGCCTCTCCCTTCTCCTCTGTTTCTCCTCCCTCCTAGCTCTCCCAAGCATCCCCTCTTCTCTCTCTAGCACCAATACAATCTCTACCACACAATGGAATCAAAGAGAAAACACAAGAGAAGCACTTAGAGGTAATGGAGTATTAAAAGAAGGAAATGAGTATAATACCAAAGCC
>NZ_NXLV01000008.1 GCF_003364205.1 Helicobacter brantae | reverse complement strand
GGTTGTGGTTGTGGTTGTGGTTGTGGTTGTGGTTGTGGTTGTGGTTGTGGTTGTGGTTGTGGTTGTGGTTGTGGTTGTGGTTGTGGTTGTGGTTGTGGTTGTGGTGGCGTGGGTTGGCTCATTACCACTTTTGTTTCAGCACCAAAGATTTCAGCGATTAGCTCTTTTAGCACACTCCATTTCTGTCGCAAAAGGGCGAGTTCTTCTTGATTGCTTGAGGGGGTGAGGGTGAGCTGATGATTGGAGAAATCAACCAATTTGAAGTTTTTATCAAACATTGCTCCGACTTCATAACTCTTCTCATAAATCTTGGCAATGAGTTTGGAGTATAGCTCTTGAGGGGTGGTAGAAGCCTCTTGGGTAGGGGGAGTGCTTGGTGTTACGATTTGCTCAACCACTTGGGGTTCAGATGTTACCAAAGGTTGCTCTTGGGTGTCTTGAGGGGGGAGGATTAGAGCAGAATCATTCAAAACATTCCTCTCTAGTGAAGAAATGAAGCTAGAAACCTCTTTGAGTTTGAGGGCTTCTTGCATTTTTAGCACCGAAAGTAACAAAACAAATTCATTATTGGTATTGAGCGAGAGTAGAGTTTTGCTCTGGGTGAGGATATTGAAAAATCGATTGAGGATAAGTGGGGGATAGTTGGGGTTTTTCTTTAGCATAACCTCTTTGAGGAATAGCATCATTTCATCTAGTATCATCTCACACTCATATTCTTGCATTTGAGAGAGTAGCTCTTGGGTGGTTTGCTCTTGCTTTTGCAAAATTGAGAGGAAAAATCTCTCTAGGATTTCAGGATCGATAATCCCTAGCATTTCAGTTGTGCTAGTAAGTCCGACATAATTTTTGCCAAAGATGATAGCTTGATCTAGGAGTGTGAGGGTATCTCTAAGGCTTCCTGAACCACTTCTAGCGATTACCTCTAGGGCATCGTGATCATAGCCTACCCCCTCTTTTTGCAAGATTCCCTCGATATGAGAGACGACAATTTTTTGGGAAATTTTTTTAAACCTAAAGTGTTGAGTTCGGCTCAAAATCGTGGCAGGGAGCAAAAGTGGGTCTGTGGTGGCTAGGATAAATTTCACATAGCTTGGTGGCTCTTCTAGTGTCTTAAGAAGAGCATTGAAAGCCTCTTTTGTGAGCATATGCACTTCATCGATGATGAAAATCTTGTATTTCCCAAAGCTAGGGCTGTATTTGGTTTGCTCTATCAAGTCCCTGATGTCATCGATTCGGCGGTTGGAGGCTGCGTCCATTTCGATGATATCCATATGTCGCCCCTCAAGTGCAGATTTGCAGTTATCACACACTCCACAAGGATTGCTAGTAGGTCCATTATCGCATTGCAAGGCACGAGCAAAGATTCTAGCCGAGCTTGTTTTACCACTCCCTCTAAGCCCACTAAAAAGATAGGCATTAGAGATTTTTTGCTGATCTAGGGCAAGGGAGAGGGTTTGGGAGACACTCTCTTGTCCGACAAGGTCAGAGAAAAGTTTGGGGCGATATTTTAGAGCCAGATTCATAGAAATCCTTGTTTTTGATTTTTGAAAAAACCATTATTATAAGATATTTGTTTATGAATTCTCTTTTTCCAATGTAACAATGGGGAGAGAAATTTTATATTTGATTGCAATCATTCTCATCACAAAGCCGATGAGGATTGTTACCATTGTGGCAATATCCTCTCCTAGATAAGGATAGGCAAACCAATAAATCGCTCCACACGCCATTGCCACGACAGCATAAAGCTCTTTTTGGAAGATGAGGGGGATAGTATTGCAAAACAAATCCCTAAGCACTCCCCCTAGACTCCCTGTAATCATCGCTGCGATGATAGCGTGGGTAAGTCCATATCCCATTCCGATGACGATTTTTGCTCCAATGACGCTAAAGACAGCTAGTCCCAAAGCATCAAGAGTGAGGAAAAAGAATTTTAGGCGTTGGATAAAGCCTATAATCCTTGTGGCGATAAAGGCAGAGATGATGACAACGATGACATAGTTTGGATTTTCTACCCACGCTAGGGGATAGTGGTTGAATAAAACATCTCTTATGCTTCCCCCTCCAAGAGCAGCAACAAAGGAGATGAAAAACACACCGAAAAGATCGACTTTGTATCGCCCAGCAGCCACAGCACAGCTCATTGATTCGGCAATGATTCCGATATAGAAAAGAATTGTAATTAGCATTTATCCACACTCTTAAGTTGAAATGTGTATATTTTATGATATTTGGAGATAAAATTATGTTTTTAGTTAATGAAAAGGAAAATTTATGAGCGTTGTAACACGATTTGCCCCCTCTCCTACGGGGTATTTGCATATTGGGGGACTAAGAACAGCATTGTTTAACTATCTTTATGCCAAGAATCAAGGTGGGAAGTTTTTGCTAAGGATTGAGGATACAGACTTGCAAAGAAACTCCCAAGAAGCCACTGAAGCAATCATCAAAGCCTTTGAGTGGTGTGAGATGCACCACGATGGCGAGGTGGTCTATCAAAGCCAAAGATTCCCACTCTATAAAGAATATATCCAAAGACTCCTTGATGAGGGCAAGGCGTATTATTGCTATATGACAAAAGAAGAGCTAGAGGCTTTGAGAGAAGAGCAAAGAGCCAATAAACTCCCCCCACGCTATGACAATCGCTACCGAGATTTCAAAGGCACACCCCCTGAAGGTGTGCAACCCGTGGTGAGAATCAAAGCCCCACTAGAGGGAAGTATCGCATTTGAAGATGGAGTGAAGGGAAGGATTGAGATTTCTGCTAAAGAGATTGATGACTTTATCATCGCTAGAAGTGATGGCACTCCGACTTATAACTTTGTAGTAGCAATCGATGATGCCCTTATGGGAGTAACTGATGTTATCAGAGGAGATGATCACACCACAAACACTCCTAAGCAGATTGTCGTATATGAAGCTTTGGGATTCAAAGTGCCAAAGTTCTTCCACGTGCCAATGATCCTCAATCCTGAGGGCAAAAAACTAAGCAAAAGAGATGGAGCAACCGATGTAATGGAGTATAAGCAAATGGGGTATTTGCACGAGGCTTTGCTAAACTTCCTTGTGCGACTAGGGTGGAGTAGTGGAGATAAAGAGATTTTCTCAATGGAGGAGATGATCTCCCTCTTCTCTCCTCACAACCTCAATAGCTCTGCAAGTTGCTACAACCAATCCAAACTTGATTGGCTCAATAACCACTATATCCGAGAGATGAATAATACTAAGCTTAAGAGTATGCTAGTGGATTTTGGCTGTGAAGTGAGTCTGCAGGGAGAGAAGCTAGAAGTGCTTTTTGAAGCACTCAAAGAGAGAAACTACACACTTGTGAGCTTTGCTAAGGGAGTAAAAGAAGTGTTAAATGCTCCAAGTGAGTATGATGAGAAAATGCACTCACGCCTTACAGAGCAAGGGCTAGAGAATATCTCTAAGTTTGTCGCTACTTTGAGTGATGGGCTAAGTGTGAGTGAGTATGAGGCAAAAAGCAAAGAGTTTATGAGTGAGCATTCCCTCAAACCTGCTGACTTCCTTCAACCTCTGCGACTAGCAATCTTAGGCAAAGGTGGGGGGATTGGAATGGCAGAGTGTATCTTTGTCTTGGGGGTTAGTGAGATTAGAGCGAGGGTGAAAAATCTCAATTTACTCTAAATTGTTTTTCTTTGTCTAAAGTGTGATTTGGGATTGCTCCCAAAATCACTATTAAGGAAGAAAGATGAAAAAGTCTTTAGCCACCCTTTCTTTGGCTACTTTGATGAGTTTAGGTGCTGTTGAGTTTGTCATAGACAAAGCTCACTCAAGCGTGGATTTCAAAACAAAACATTTGCTTGTAAGCAATGTAAGTGGGAGTTTTGAGAGCTTTAGTGGAAAAATCGATCTTGATGTAGCAAGTAAGACACTAAAGGCGTTTGAGGGGGAGATCGTGATAGGCTCTGTCAATACCAAAAATGACGGAAGAGATAATCATCTCAAATCTCAAGATTTCTTTGATGCTTTGGCTTATCCTAAGGGATATTTCAAGATGCAAAGACAAGAGGGAGATAAACTCTATGGCACTTTGACACTCAGAGGGATTTCAAAACCTGTGGTGTTTGATGTGAGTGTGAGTGATATGGTGAAAAATCCAAAAAGCAAAAAAGATGTCGTGGCTTTGGAAATCGAGGGGGATATCAAAAGAAAAGATTTTGGAATCGGCTCTAGTGTCCCTGATGCTGTGGTGAGTGATAAAATCAAAATCTCAATCAACCTAGAATTAAATAAGTAACTTGGTTTATAGGCGTATCAAAAAGATGCGTCTATATCCCACCCCTTTTTTTATCCACATCAAACAAGATCTTTAAAGTCTTTTGGACACTTCTTAAAACTGAGAAACCAAAGAGTTTGTTTTGAAAACATCATCGCTTGTATTTAATAAGCCCTTCACACCAGTCTTGATCTTGAAGCATAAGCTCATATTTGTTTGAAAGCTCTTCAATTTCTTGCTGATCGAATTGTTTTGCGGTTGTTGAGTAGATTGTAAAAGCACGAGTATAAATCATTCCACAAAATCTTGCCGTTGTTTGAAGTGGTGAGAGAATCTCATTGATACTCTTGTCATTCCAGCCTCCTGCTTGATAAGCTTCTTGTGTTGAGCCAATTGTAAGAACGGCTTTGAATTCTTTATCAACAAGCTTATCTCCACTTTGTCCAAAAGCAAATCCATAACTAAACACCATATCTTGATAAGCCTTAAGCATCGCAGGAGTGCTAAACCAATGGATAGGAAATTGGAAGATGATTCTTTCATACTCAACTAAAAGCTCTTGCTCTTTTTGGATATCAAAGCCTTTGGTATCGCTTCCATAGATTGCATCCAAATGACGCACTAAGACATTTTCTTGTTTTTTAGCTCTCTCAAGCAAGGCACGATTAAACACAGAGTTTTCAAAGTTGGGGTGATTAAAAATAATCAAAGTTTTTTTCATTGGCAATCCTTTATATTTGCTTGTGCATACAAATATGAAAATAATAAAAAAATGAAAAATAACCCTGCTTAAAAAGAGGGTTTTTCCTCTCTGATAAGATGATTTGCTTTTAGGATATCTTGAGTAAGATTTTTTGAAAAATCCTCTCCAAGAATTTTGCAATACTCTTGGCGAAACACTTCCCAAGCATCAAAAATCGCAGGCATCATCTCTTCGCCTTTTTGACTTAACTTGACATTAGAATTTTTTCCATCTTGCTGTCTTTGTAAAAACCCCTTGATAAGAAGCTTATCAACAAAACGCGTGATGGTAGAAGGAGAAAGCCTAAGACAAAAAGCAAGGGCTGAACAATTGATTTCCCCCTTCTCTTTAACTGCCATCATTAAGATTGCATAAGAGGGAGAGAGAGTGGTTGGAGCAAATGCTTCATCTGCAAGTTTTGCTATCATTCTTCCTAAGTCTTGAGAGACAAAGAATAGACAACAATCAAAAAGATGATCAAGAGTCTTTTCACACTTCATATATTTCCTTTTATTTGTTTGCACATACAAATGATATATTATTTTTTGTAAATATTTCGCAAAAATGAAAATTTAATTTTAGATATCTAAGAGATGATTGAGAAAAAAGAAGCAAAAAGGAAAGGGGAGGGGGAGAGGGTTAATGAACCTCTCTCCAAATTTTGCATTTCCACAAGTAAGCAAGAACTGCCATAAATGCACAGAATAGCATAAGCTTGATACCCAAAGATTCTCTTTGCTCTTTTTTGGCATCAGCGATGTTTTCCATATATGCTAGGACTTGTCCTTCTGCTTTTTTAGTCAATCCTACTCTAGGCATTGAAGCACCGGGGAGCATTTTTTGAGGATCGTTGATGAAAAGTGCAAGATAATGCTCTCCACGACTTCTATACATTGTTGAGAGGTCAGGAGCTGGAGCACCAAGATATTCTTTGACTAGTTTTTCAGGTGTAGCTACTTTGATACCTTTGAGTCCATTGATACCATCGTATTTGATATCGTGGCATCTTGAACACGCATCGATAAATACTTCACGATTGCTCATCTCTTTTGGAGCGATAGATTGAAGGTAAGCTACCATATCAGCAACTTGTTGATCATCAAACGCACCTGCAAGAGAACTCATTTGATAGACATCTTCTTTGCCTTTGAGTTTTTGCTCTAGCATTGTAGCTTTAAGTGGGTTTTTGAGGAATGCTGTGAGGAACTCAGGAGCATAGATATAACCCATTGTATCAAGGTCAGGTCCCATTACGCCATCAGCATTTCTAGCTTTTAGCTCACTCTCAGGAGTCTTGTTGTTGTGGCAACCTGCACAATTCTCTTCTACCAAAGCCTTTCCTGCACTTGCATTTCCTTTTGCACTCACTTGGATATTTTTCAAATCAGCAAAAGTGTAGTCAGCAGGAGCTTTTGCAGGGTTGAATACAGAGTGAGCCAAAGGCTCTACTCCCCAATAAATAACACCGACAATAACAGCTAGGATAGCTAAGATTTTAAATTCTTTCATTAGTGAGATCCTCCTACTTTTTCATTTTTTGTAATAAATGGAAGGATGATGAATAAACTAATAAAAATTGTTGAAGCAACAAGACCAATCCATTTGTTGATTCCCATATCTGGTGGAAGCTTTCCAAAGATTGTCAAAACAATCATATCAACAAGCAATACGATAAACCACACCAAGAATGCAGGGCGTTTGTGAGCAGGTGCAACCACAGGGCTTCTATCAAGGAAAGGTAATGCAAAGAAAATCACGTTTGCCAATCCAAACATAGCAAGTCCAAAATCACTGCTAAAGAAGAATCCTCTCAATACTTCATAGCTCCACAAGAAATACCACTCAGGATAGATGTGTGGTGGAGTTTTGAGATTGTTTGCAGGATCGAAGTTGATAGGATCGAGTGCAAAGTTGAAGTTGAAACACGCCAAGAAGAAGAAGATTGTCAAGAAGACAAACACGACAAAAATATCTTTTGAAAGGAATACTGGCCAAAAAGGGATAACTTTTGACTCTTTTTTCTTACCTTCAAGATATTTTTTTGCTTCAGCATCAAAATCAATATGCTCTCCAGTTTCGTTATTGACGTGAGGGATTCTAAGAGTGTAGAAGTGCATTGCAATTACAGCAATGATGAGGATAGGAAGCAAGCAAACATGAAGCATAAAAAATCTTGTCAATGTCGCATCAGCAACGCTATAATCTCCTCTAACCCACTCAACCACATCAGGACCGATGAAAGGGATACCACCAAAGAGATTTGTGATAACAACAGCCGCCCAATAGCTCATTTGTCCCCAAGGGAGCATATAACCACTGAAAGCCTCTGCTGAGAAAAGCACAAAAAGAAGCATACCACTAATCCAAATCATCTCTCTGCCACGCTTATAAGAACCATAATAAATCCCTACAAACATATGGATATAGATGATGAGGAAAACCATACTTGCACTTACAGCGTGGATATTTCTCCATAGCCACCCATAAGCCACTTCAGTCATAATCGTATAATTGACACTATCAAATGCAAGATTGACATCAGGCTTATAATACATAAGCAAGAAAAGTCCAGAAACAAAGAGCATCCCAAAAAGCACAAGCAATACAACACCCATTGCCCAAAGGAAATTGATGTTTTTGGGAATCCAATATTCAGTCATCAAAACTTTTGTCAAAGTCTTAATGGCGATTCTTTGATCAAGCCAATCGATAAAACCATTTGCTTTTCTGATTTCAGCCATTTTTTCCTCCTTATGCTTTTATGAGCTGATTGTATTCTTCACCAGCTTCACCAAAAATAAGTTTCTTTCCACCATCAGTGATTTTAAAAGGTGGGATTGTCATTGGAGTGGGAGGAGGAGTTCCGGGCTCATTGATACCTGAAGAGTTGAATTTCCCTCCATGACACGCACAGATAAACTCTCTTTTCTCTCCATCATAACTAGGAATA
This sequence comes from Helicobacter brantae, assembly GCF_003364205.1. Taxonomy (GTDB): domain Bacteria; phylum Campylobacterota; class Campylobacteria; order Campylobacterales; family Helicobacteraceae; genus Helicobacter_G; species Helicobacter_G brantae. The sequence continues at coordinate 62,473 of NZ_NXLV01000008.1, read as the reverse complement.
CATCCAAGGTGTGTGCAGACTTGCACTCCCACGGTATAGATTGAATCACCGATTTTGAAGTTTCTTTTTCCAAGATACTTTTGTGCATCAGGATCGTTTTTTGCCATTCTTAGGATATAAACAGGCTTTTTTCTCCACTCAATTGTCATCAATTCTCCCTCTTTGAGAGCAGAAATATCAACGGTTGTAAAACCTGCTGAAACAACGCTTGGAAGTGGATCCCAAGTTTTTTTCATCGCAATGAGCGTAGCAGTGGCACCAATAGCAGCACCACCACCAAGAGCCATTCCGATAAAGTCGCGTCTTTTGTTGTCTGACATCGTTACTCCTTGTAGTGTATTTTGCTTGATTTTTGCTTGTGTTGTGGGACAAAACAAAACTTAGGATTTTAGCAAAAAAACCCCCAAAAATTGCTTTATATTCTTGAAAATGTAACAATTTTGAGAAAACTTATCCTCTTGTGTTGCTTTTTGAATATAATTGCTTTAAATATGATTTTCTTAAACATATATAAAAAGAGTGAAATTTAAGGTTAGGATACAAGATGACAGAGCTAAAAAAGGCAATGATTGATTTTCTTAAAAAAGAAGTTGAATGCAGGGGTTTTGAGAGGGTTGTTTTTGGGTTAAGTGGTGGTTTGGATAGTGCTGTTGTGGCTTATTTGTGCCAAGAAGCCTTTGGAGAGGGGGCAAAAGCTGTGTTGATACCCTCATCAAAAAGCTCAAAGCAAAATTTTGATGATGCATTAGAGATTGTAGAAATTTTGAAGATTCCTTATGAGATTGTCAAGCTAGAAGAATATGAAAAAATCTTCTCCAAATATGAGAAAATGGATCGGATAAGGTATGGAAACTTTTGTGCTAGATTAAGAATGACGATTTTATATGATATCGCCCAAAAAGATAGCTCTTTGGTGATTGGCACGAGCAATAAGAGCGAGAGAATGCTAGGCTATGGGACGATTTATGGAGATTTGGCGTGTGCAATCAATCCGATTGGAGAGATTTATAAGAGTGATTTATTTGAATTTGCAAAGGTTTTAGATATTCCTCAAAAAATCATAGATAAAAAGCCAAGTGCAGATTTATATGAGGGACAAACCGATGAAGAGGAGTTAGGTTTAAATTATCAAGAAATTGATAAAATTTTGAAAAAAATTTTAGAAAAAGATTTAGTTTTTGATAATTTATCGTTAGTTTTTGATATGATAGAAACTGAATATTCTAAAGACATTATAGAAAGTGTTTTGCGAAGAATTCAGAAAAATCGGTTTAAACTTTGTCATCCAGCAGTGTTTAATCCAAGTGCAAAGGAGAAATTATGAATAAGTTACCATTCTTTTTGTATGGCTTTCAAGAAGAGGATTTAAAAGGTGTAGAGGAGACAATAGTAGGGCATTCAGTTTTGGGCAAGAAAAGAGGTGTGTCTTTTGATCATCTTCCCAATCACGTAGAAATGCTTGAGAAAAAAGCTAGTGAGCTTACAAAGATTAAACACTCTATTGCTGTAAATTCCGAGATTTCTGCTTTGCTTGTTGCTTTGCAAACATTGGAAATCAAAAGAAATCATCGCGTGATTTGTTCTGTTTATTGTCATCCTTTTGTGCCTGAGTGTATTCGATATTTTGATGCAGAGCCTGTATTTGTAGATATTGATCCCAATACTCTTGCAATGCTTCCTGAAAAGGTTGATGAGCTTTTAGTCAATAAAGACAAGCACAGAATCAAAGCGATGATTGTTTCTCATATCGGTGGGGCACTCACAGATATGGAACCATTCTATAAGCTCAAAGAAAAATACAAAGTTGGATTGATTGAAGATGCAAGTTATGCAGTAGGCTTGAAATACAAAAATGGGGATTATGTAGGGAAAGATCCAAGAGCTGATTTTGCTATCGCTTCTCACTTTTTGGGGACAAAAACTAAGCTATTTAATGCAGGTATGCTCTTTACAAACAATGATGAGTATGCCCAAAAGTGTATTACTTTCCGATACTACTCTGAAATCCGAGAAGTCAATAATGGGCTTTTCTATGATGTGGTTGATATGAGCTTGGATCATACAATGTCTATGATTTCAGGGCGATTGGCATTAGCCCTTGCAGAACGCATCGAATCTCACAAAGAGCGAAGAAGAGAGATTGCAAAACTCTATCGTGAGGGATTGAGTGATGTCAATGGAATCAGACTCCCACTTGAAGATGAGAGCAATATCTACACTCTCTTTATCGTCAGACTCAAAAAGAGTAGAGATAAAATCTCAGCACTTCTCAAAGAGGCAGGGATTGAAACTGCATTGCACTTCATTCCTATCAATCTCTTAAGCTACTACAAAAACAAGTTCCAGCTCAAAGTAATGCAATTCCCCAATGCTTTCCAAGTCTATCAAGAAGTATTGTCATTGCCAATCTATGCAGGAATGAGCGATGAAGATGTAAAATATGTGATTGATACACTCAAAAAAATCTTAAAAGAAGAGATTGACTAATTGAGATTGATTGATCATTATTTTTATCAACCCCTTTGGTGGCAGAAGATTCTGATATTTCTTCTGCTCCCACTCTCTTATTTTTACTGCTTCATCTCTTATTTCAAAAGGAAGCTTTCTTCTAACATTGATTTTGGAATCCCTATCATCTCTATCGGCAATCTTGTTGTAGGTGGAAGTGGCAAAACCCCATTTCTTATCCATATCGCCCACTCCTTGCCTCATCTCAAAATCGGTGTAGTTTCAAGAGGGTATAAACGCAAAAGCAAAGGGCTAGTCGTGGTTTCAGAGTTTGGCAAACTTCTATGCTCTCAAGAAGATGCAGGAGATGAGCCTTATCTTATCGCTAAGAGTTGCAAGAATGCAAGTGTGATTGTCTGCAAGAAGAGAAAAGATGCAATCCTCAAAGCCAAAGAAATGGGCTGTGATGTGGTGTTGCTAGATGATGGGTTTAGGTTTAATTACAAAAAACTCAATCTTGTATTACGCCCAAAACTAGAGCCTTATTATCCCTTTTGTTTGCCTAGTGGAATGTATCGAGAGTGGAGCAAAAGTTACAGCGAGGCAGATTACATCATCAAAGAAGGGGTGGATTATACAAGAGTGGTGGGAGTGGAGAATGAGAGTGAGCGAATGCTTCTCATCACTGCTATTGCCAATCCAATGAGATTGAATGAGTTTTTGCCCCAAGTGGTGGGGAGAGTGTATTATCCTGATCACTCTAGCTTTGATATTGGGGAGCTAGAGAGAAAAATGCAAGAGCATAATGCAACAAGTTTGCTTGTAACCTCTAAAGACTATGTCAAGCTTGAGCATACCTCTTTGCCCCTCTCACTTTTGAGCTTGAAGCTTAGGGTAGATGAGAGGATAATTGAGAAGATAAAAAACTATATCAAGGAGAATCAATGTGCTTAGAAATCAATGATATTGCCCCAAGTTTTGCACTCCAAAACCAAGATGGCGTAGAAGTGCGATTGCAAGATATTTTGGGAAAAGTTTTGGTGCTGTATTTTTACCCCAAAGACAATACAAGTGGGTGTTCTCTTGAAGCCCAAGATTTTACTTCTTTGCTAGGGGAGTTTCAATCTTTGGGGGCAAATGTGGTGGGAGTCAGTCCTGATAGTATCCAAAGCCACAAAAGATTTATAGAAGCTAAGGGGCTAAAACTAATGCTTTTGAGCGATCCAAGCAGAAGCGTGAGTGCAAGTTATGGAGCGTATGGAGTGAAAAAAATGTATGGCAAAGAAGTGCAGGGAATCATTCGCTCTACTTTTGTCATCTCCAAAGAGGGCAAAATCCTCCAAACTTTCTACAATGTCAAAGCCAAAGGACACGCAGAAAAGGTGCTAGAGTTTGTAAAAAGTCTTTAAGGGGTTTAAGTAGGGGGTTTAAGAGAGAAGCATATTTGTCAAAAATGCCATATCATCTCAATCAAAGCGGGGACTTTCGGAGTCCCTATTGTGGAAAATATCTTCTTATCCTCAACCTTTTAATACGCATTTCTAATCAAAAACTTCTCAATCATCTTATACTTTTGGGCTTTTTGTGCAAAAAATTCTTCTTTTTGATTAAATACAATGTCTTCTTGCAAATCTTTTAAATTATCCGAAAGTCTCCAATTCTCACTTCTCTCTCTAGTATCGATGAAAACTTCCAAAACCACCCCCTCCTCAAACTCAACCCTCAAATCACCCAAATCTTTAGCATCTGCTTTTATAACCCTCATTGCTTTGATTTCTATCTCACGCTCTTCTTCCACCCAAAGCCCCTCATATGAGCCAAAAATGATTCTGTCCCCTTGAGTGAATCGAAATGGTGATTGAATCTCCAAATCAAATCGATAGACTTTGGCTTTTGAATCAATACACTCACCCAAAGACAAACAAAGAATACCTTTGTATATATAAATCTCTTGAACTCTCAATCCCACAATACTCTCAAGCATTTTTATTCCTCATTAAATACTATGTGTTTGGGTGGATTAAAAGAAGCATCAATCCACCTATAGCACTCAAGGGTTTTGCTAGAAGTATCGATAAAGCACTCAAACACTAGTTTATCATCAAGCACGATTTGTATATCCCCAAACACTCCAAGTTTGATACTAGAAACATTGAGAGGAAGAGAGCTTTCTAGCTCTTGCAAAAAAATATCTGCCAAAGTATTTCCCCATTTGTCTTTCTTGTCCTCATCAAAGAGTCTAGAGAAATCAAACGAACCTACAAAAATCTCACCTTGCTTTATAAATCTCCAATGAGATTGAATATGCAGGGATTGAATGTTTTGCTTATCATCTTTGAAATCAAGTCTTAGCATATAGCCACTTCTATGGATAGAGAAAAGTGTTTTTGGCTTTTTCATTTATTGCTCCAAATGGCATATGGGATTATTATCAAATCTTGCACCCATTATATAAAATCTCAATCCCGCTCTGCTTTTTTGCAAATCTTCAAAAAATGCAAGACATACAAGACAATGAGTGTCAAACCAACACAGAGAGCAAAAATAAAGAGCAAGAGCAATGGCATCACTTTGTTTTCTCCCTCAAATTCAAAAAACATCAAAGATAAACCACAGACAATATACACAATAACAACGCACAAAATATCGTATGGAGATTTTTGTCTAGATTGTATGAGAAAAATCATAGTCAAAAGAATCAGGCTTAAACAATAAGGAGATAGAGGGTAAGCATAAACCCCTAGTATCCCAAGCTTTAGAAAGATTTTCTCTCTCAAGATTTTGAGAGAAAATTTTGGAAAACACACATCATAGAAGACTAAGAGGGCAGGAGTAATCAGTGCGATACAAAATAAGAAAAAATATAAAATCTCCATTTTTCCCTCCTCAATATCTCTACAATTCTAATACAAAAATCTTTTAGCTTTCCAAAAACTTAATGAAATGATAGGTTTTGAAAATATAGAGCTTGGTTTTAGTGATAGGGTGGAAAATATCTTAGAAAAGCGTTGCTTTTATTTGTGATTTATCTCCTATGGAGACATAATTAAGACATTGCATAAAGGCTTAGATTATAACAATTATTTTATAATTTTTATTAGGAGGCAGATTGTGGAATGATATTTTGTCAATGAGAGACTTAGAGAAGATTTTTTGGCTTATTATGATAGAGATATTGTCTTATTGCATATTTTTACTAAAAAAACACACAAGACACCCAAGCAAGAGCTTCAAAAAGCAATCAGACTCTACAAACAGCTTGTATCTAATCAAAAGGAGCAAAGATGAAAGAAGCAATGGTAAAACCGATTAAATTTGATAAAGAAGAGATGCTTAAAAATGCTGAAGTGGAGAGGGCATATAAGGAACAATCTCCGTTTTGGGAGTTGCAGAGAATGTTGATTGAGAAAAGAAGAAGTGCAAAACTAACGCAAGAGGAAATCGCCCAAAAAATGGGAGTTAGGCAAAGTGCTATTGCGAGATTTGAGAGTGTGGGATATGAAAATTGCACTCTCTCCACACTTGTGGCATACGCAAAAGCAATCGGTATGAAAAAGCTTATCATCACTCTTTGAGCCTCTTTGAGAGCAGGGTAGATTCTTGCTCTCTATCCTTTTGCTATGCAAAAAAATTACTTTTTGAGAATCTAAAAAATAGGAGTATAATAAGTAATAAACTTTATAAAAATGCAAGAAAGTATTGATAGGAGAATAAATGAGAAAAATTCTTTTATGTCTATTGCTAATCACGCAGGGCTTTAGCGTAGGATTTATGGATAGGATTTTTATGAGTGATGCAGAGATTGCTGAGGCTGAGAGGATTGAGGCTGAGAAAGCCAAACGCACAAAACATTTCTTTGGAATCGAGGGTGGAGCAGGGTTAATCGACCTTTACGCAAGATATAATTTTTTCACAACCAACCCCTTGTTTGTCGGAGAGAATGCTCCAACTCTAGGTTATAGCGTTGCAATCAATGGTGGTTTTCAACGCTATGATTACGAGAAAGTAGGGATTAGGCACACCTTTGGAGTCAAATTTGATTGGGGCAATAATTTAGGGAAGTTTGGAGGAAAACAAAAAGAGGATTATCAGGGTGGATATGTTTATCATATAGTCCCATTTTATTATGTTGTTGAGGGGTTGTTTGACTTTGTAAAAAATGGAGATAATCGTTTTGGAATGAATCTTGGACTTTCGCTAAAGACAGCCATTAGTATTGCCAAGAATATTCCATATCAGCCAAAAAGATCAAAGGATTTAGGGGGATTTGGAGTTTTTTCAGAATTGAAAGCAGGTTTTTACACTCAATTTAATAATGAGATTATTGACCTTAATGTTTATCTCCCACTTTTAGGAATGAGTTTTGGAACTTCTGCTATCCCCTCAGTAACAGCAACTTTGGGTTACAAGCACCTCTTCTAATCCCAAGAGGGCTAAGCACCCCCTTTAGACAATCACCCCACCACCTAGCACACAATCCCCCTCATATACCACTAGAGCTTGTCCTTTGGCAACCCCATATACAGGCTCTAGCAGTGTGGCAGTGATAAGCCCATTTTCACCTAGCTTGACAAGGGCTTTGCTTTTTTGACTACGATAGCGAATCTTGATTTCATACTCTCCTTCAGTGAAGTTTTGCAAACTTTTATTGATTGCCCTCACTTCTGTGGTGGCTAAATCCTCTTTTTTGCCTACGACAATCTCATTACTTTTTGGATCGATTGAGAGGACATAGTGAGGCTCTAATGCCCCTTTGACACTAAAGCCCTTGCGTTTGCCGATAGTGTATTGCATATATCCTTTATGCTCTCCTACGATTTTGCCCTCTTTGTCTTTGACAACTCCCTTTTGATCGACATTTAGAGTCTTTTTGAGGATATCGATATAATCAGTATCCACAAAGCAAATTTCTTGAGATTCTTTATAAGTTTCAAGACTTCCAAGCCAAGGCATTGCCTCAAAGGCTTCTTTTTTGACATTGACTTTGAGATAATCGCCTAGAGGGAAAATCAAATCATCAATCGCACTTTGAGAGAGTGCATAGAGAAAATAGCTTTGATCTTTGCTAGGGTCTAGGGCTTCTCTAATGCGTTTAACTCCATTGACTTCCCCTATCCTTGCATAATGCCCTGTGGCGATTTTCTCACAGCCCATCTCTCTTGCCCTCTGCAGAGCTAGTCCAAACTTCATCAGAGGATTGCACAATGCACAAGGATTGGGGGTTTCTCCTCTTTGATAAGAGAGGATAAACTCATCATAAACCTTTTGTTTGAACTCTTTTTGAGCCTCAATGATATGAAACTCAATGCCGAGATTTTGTGAAACTTTGTGGCAGTTTTGGATAAAAACTTGGTGTTTTTCTTCTTTGTCGTGGAGTTTGAGGTAGATTCCGACTACTTTATATCCACGAGATTTCAGCAGATATGCACAATAAGAGCTATCAACTCCTCCACTCATCAATAGGGCGATTTTCATTTTTTACCTTACTTTTTGGATTTTTGGGGTGCAATCTTACAATAGGATAGAAGTAAAATTCCTAAACAATGAAGTATAATTTTTTGAATTTTAAGAAATCAAAGGAAAAAAGATGGCAGATTTGGTTGTGGGATTACAATGGGGTGATGAGGGGAAAGGGAAGATTGTGGATATGTTGGCAAAAAACTATGATGTGGTTGTGCGTTATCAAGGGGGGCATAATGCAGGACATACTATTGTAGTAGATGGGGAGAAACTAGCCCTTCATCTTTTGCCCTCAGGTGTGCTATACCCACATTGCCAAAATGTGATAGGCAATGGCGTAGTCATCGAGCTAGGCTCTCTTTATGAAGAGATGAAAAATTTTGGGATAGACAAACTCAAAAATCGCCTTTTTATCAGTGATAGAGCCCATATCATTTTGCCCTATCACTCAGCTCTAGATCAACTCAAAGAAAGAAAGAAAAAACAAGGAGCTATCGGAACGACAGGCAAGGGGATAGGTCCAACTTATGCAGACAAATCCTCAAGAGTGGGGGTAAGGATTGGGGAGCTAAGGGATTTGAGTAAGCTAAGAGATAAGCTAGAGGCTCATTATGGTGAGATTGAAAATGTGATTTCTACTTTGGGAGGGGAGATCCCCTCACTTCAAGAGAGTATGGATAGGCTAAAAGAGATGAGTGAGGTGATTTTGCCTTTTGTGTGTGATAGTGCGAAGTTTTTGTGGGAAGCTCAAAAAGAGGGCAAAAGAATCTTGCTTGAAGGAGCACAAGGGAGTATGCTAGATTTGGATCACGGCACATATCCTTATGTAACAAGCTCAACAACTATCAGTGCAGGGGCGTGTAGTGGGAGTGGAATCAATATTAAAGAAGTGCAAGAAATCATCGGTATTGCCAAAGCTTATTGCACAAGGGTGGGTAATGGTCCTTTCCCAAGTGAGGAGTTTGGCTCTGTTGGGGAAGAGATTCAGAAAAAGGGGGGAGAGTTTGGCACAACCACAGGAAGAGCTAGGAGATGTGGGTGGTTTGATGCAGTGGCGATGAGGTATGCGTGTAAGCTCAATGGTTGCACTCAAGTGGCATTGATGAAGCTTGATGTGCTTGATGGGTTTAGTGAGATTAAGGTGTGTGTGGGGTATGAGTATGAGGGAGAGAGGATTGATTATATCCCTTATGATTATGAGAATGTCAAGCCCATTTATGAGAGCTTTAAGGGGTGGGAGAGAAGTGAAGGGGTAAGAGAGTATGACAAGCTTCCTAAAGAGTGCATTGAGTATATCAAGGCATTGGAGAAAATGATTGAGTGCAAAATCTCTATCATCTCCACAAGTCCTGATAGAGAGGATAGTATCAAAGCTTGAAAACCAAATTTGATGTCTTGCTAGTAGGGATAAAGCAAAAAATGCAAAACGCAGAGCTAGAACTATCTAATATCAATGCTCAAATTCAAAATACTCAAGAGGAGATTGTGAGCTTTACTCAAGCCATTGCAGATATTGAGCTTCCCTCTAGTGGAAGTCCTTTGGCTTTTAGAGAGATTTATGAGAGCAAGAGGGCGTATTTGCAAAAGATTGAGGATTCTAGCTCTTATCTTTCCTCTCTCAAAGCACAAAAAGGGCAAAAACAACAAGAATATCAACTTTATCAATTAGAATTTGAAAAAATAAAATATTTGCAAAAAAGAGAAATTGACGCCCTATTGGCTAAAATCAAACAAAAAGAGCAAAATCAACTTGATGAGATTGCTGTAATGCTGTTTTGTCAAGACAAAAAGGAGTGAGTGAATGAAAAAACTTTTATATCTAGGGGTGTTTGGGTGTTTTTTGTGGGCTGAAGTGGTAGATTGTAATCTTTTGTTTGAATCAAGAAAAGAAGAAATCGCCTCACAACTTCAAAAACTCCAAGAGCAACAACAAACCTTGCAAATCTTACAAAATGCAACTGAAGGCTTACTCAAAGAGCGAGAAGACAAGCTCAAAGCCCAAGAGCAGGAGCTAAAAGCCAAGCAAGATAGTTTTGAAAAAGATCAACAAGACGCCCAAAACAAGCTCAAAGCCCAAGCTGATGAAATCGCTAAGCAACAAGAAGCCAAACAAAAGCAGATAGAAGCACTTATTGCTCAAAATGAGGAAATCCTCAAGCAGATTAAGGGGGCTAAGCAAGATAAAGTGGTGCAAACCTATGCCAAGATGAAAGACTCAAAGGCTGCTTCAATCTTAGAATCCCTCCCCACAAAGGACGCTGTGGAGATTTTAAGCAGTATGGACGCTAAGACTATGGGAAAAATTATGGCAAAAATGAGTCCTCAAAAAGCAGGAGAGATCACGGTTTTGCTTCAAGGAGTAGAGCAAACTCAAAATGACAAAAACCCTTAAAAGAGCTTTTGTGTTATAATTTAGAAAATACTTCAAAAATAAGGAGCATAAATGAAAGTTTTAGTTATCCAAGGACCTAACCTCAATATCTTAGGACACAGAGATCCAAGACTTTATGGAAATGTAACTTTGGAGCAGATTCATCAAAATATGCAAGATATGGCAAAGCAAAACGAAGTGGAGCTTGAATTTTTCCAAAGCAATTTTGAGGGAGAAATCATCGATAAACTCCAAGAGTGTATTGGAGGGGAGTATCAAGGTGTGATTATCAATCCTGCAGCTTATGCTCATACTTCTATTGCGATTGCTGATGCGATTGCTTCTTGTGGTGTGCCTTGTGTGGAGGTGCATTTGAGTAATATCTTTGCACGAGAAGATTATCGAAGCAAAAGTTATAGTGGAGCTGTGAGTGCAGGAGTGATTTCAGGATTTGGTGCATTTGGTTATCATCTAGCTTTGATTTCACTCTTTCAAATCATCAAAGAAATCAAAGCCATTTCTGAAGCACAAAAGCAACAAAAAGCATAAAGAGTAAGTAGAGGTGGGGAGAGTGAGAAAGATTGTCTATCACTCCCTCTATCCTTATAGGGCTTCAAAAGAAGCCAAGATGAAAAATAAAGTTTTATTGGGGATTGGTGGAAATGTGGGGGATTGTATCAAGCGTTTTTCTCATCTCTTTAGAATGATTGAGAGAGATAAGCGATTTTGCATTCTCTCCACTTCTCCTATCTATATCAATCCTCCTTTTGGATATTTGGAGCAAAATGATTTTTATAATGCTACAATCCAAATAGCGACAAATCAATCAATGATTGAGGTTTTTAGAATGATTTTTTATTGGGAGAGGAGATTTAATCGCCCAAGAAAAAGAGCATTTCTCAATGCTCCACGAACGCTAGATATTGATTTTTTGTGGTTTAATCAAGCAAAAATCAAGCGACCTTATCTTACAATTCCACATAAGGAATGGGATAGGAGAGAATCTGTTTTGATTCCATTGAGTTTGCAGACAATTTTATAGAGGAGAGCGATGAAAACTTACACTTATACAGGTGAAACTCTTGAAGAGGCGACAAGGAAAGCAAAGAGTGTGCATGGAGATGAGCCTTTAGTTTTAAAGACACGAGAGTTGAGGAAAAAAACCCTTACAGAAAAAGGACTTTATGAGCTAGTGATTGCTGTGCAAGATGAAGAGAAGCCTTTGCCACAAAATAGCGTCAAAAAACGCCTTGAAGAGATTTCTCAAAAGAATTATGAGCAAAAAAAACAAGAGAGTAAAATCACTTTAGAATCCGATATTGACTTCTCAGAGCGTGCCAAACAAATCACAGAGCTTCTCTCCTCATCTCCCTCTTCTCCCAAAAATCCCTACAATATCCCAACTCCTCCTCAAACACCCAAAAAACCTACACTTCAAGAGAGCGAAGAGCTAAAGGCTATCAAAAAAGAAGTAGAGCAGATGAGTGATAGACTAAAGCTAGTGCAAAATATGCTTTGGGAAGAGAAAAAACCAAGCCCAAACACTAAAATCCCTCAAGAATTTGCAGAGATTTACAATCTTGCAAAAAGCAGTGGGATTGATCACGATAGACTAGAGGCACTAATGGACTTGAGCTTAGAGCTTATGCCACTTTCAATGCGTTCTAACTCTGTTACAATCAAGCGATATTTTCGTGAGGTTTTACGCAAAATGGTGATTTGCAAAGCCGAGCGTTTAGAGGGGGCTAAGAAAAATATTGTGATGCTTGTAGGTCCCACAGGAGTAGGCAAAACCACGACTTTGGCAAAACTTGCAGCCCGATATTCTCTGATGCTTGATATGCGTTATCGTGTAGGGGTGATTACTCTTGATTCTTATAAAATCGCTGCAATGGAGCAGTTGATGACTTATGCAAGAATGATGAAGCTTCCAATTGAAAGGGCTGATGATCCCAAGGATTTAAGCACAGCCATTGATCGCTTAGGGTATTGTGATTTTATTTTGATAGATACAGCAGGGCATTCACAATATGATAGCCAAAAGCTTGAACTCCTCAAAAAGTATGCCAATAGTGATTACTCCATTAGCGTTCATTTGGTGCTTTCAGCAAGTACAAAGTATGAGGATCTCAAAGAAATTTATCGCTCTTTTAGTGCTGTTGAGATTGATAGCATTATTTTTAGCAAACTTGATGAGAGCAGAAGTTTTGGAAATATTTTTTCTCTTGTTTGTGATATTAAAAAACCCATTAGTTATTTTTCAATCGGACAAGTTGTGCCAAGTGATTTGCTTGTGGCAAGTAATGATTACTTTGTGGATTGTTTGCTTGATGGATTTAAAAATCCCAATAAGGAAGAGTAATGGAACACCAAGCCACTGAACTTGCCGAACTTGTAGAACAGCAAAATCGCAATAAAAAACGCACAGAGATTATTGCCATAACAAGTGGAAAGGGAGGAGTGGGGAAATCCAATATCTCTGCCAATCTTGCTTATACACTTTGCAAAATGGGATATAAAGTCGCAGCTTTTGATGCTGATATTGGACTTGCAAACCTAGATTTGATTTTTGGAGTAAAAGCTCACAAAACGATTTTAAGTGTGCTAAAAGGAGAGTGTGAGCTTCAAGATATTGTCATTCCTATTGAGAATGGACTTTATCTTATCCCAGGGGATAGTGGAGATGAGATATTTAGCTACATTACTGAAGATTCGGTTTCAAGATTGATTGGAGATGGGGGGATACTCTCTGATTTGGATTATTTGGTGATTGACACAGGGGCAGGGATTGGGGGACTAACTCAGAAATTTTTAGATGCAAGTGATATGCTTATTGTGGTTACGATGCCTGATCCTAGTGCAATCACTGATGCCTATGCTGCAATCAAAGTCAATGCCAAAAAGAGAAATCATATTTTTATGATTTTAAATATGGTTAAATCTGCCAAAGAAGGGGAAAATGTCTTTTTGAGAATGAAGCAAATTGCCTATCGCAATATGACAAGCCTTTCTTTAGAGTATTTGGGTTATATTCAAAGCTCTCCTAGTGTGTCCTCTGCCACAAGAGGAAGGACTTTGTTTAGTCGTATTGATCCAAGCGATCAATCCTCTTTGCAACTGCGAGATATTGCACGTCAAATCTTGCAGAAAAAGGAACGAAAAGTGCTAGTCGATGAGAAAAGTGGCTTTGGAGGGTTCTTCCAAAGATTGCTCAAATATCTATAAGGTAGAATATGCGTTCAGAAAATTTCATCGGACTTGCTGTGGTTTCAGGATTTTTCCTAGGATTGATTTCTGGTTTTGTTGCATTTGAGAAGGCAGAGTATATTGTCATCTTTGCAATCATTGTAATGGCAATTTTTTATTTGATTGCTGTGGGAAGTGTATCAATGTTTAATTGGTTTATTGATTTTGATTCACAAGAATTCAATAAGAGCAAACTAGAAAACAATCTTGAATACTATGTTGATCAATTTGGTAAAAGAGAAGATGAGCTTCTTAGGGTGTTGGACTATATCAAGAAAATTGAGCTCAACCAAGATGTAAAGGCAAAGTAAGGTTTAATGAAAAAGCAAGTGCAAGGTTATAATCAAAATCTCAAATATTCTCAAGATGAACTCGCTTTGCAATATCTCCCTGCAGTCAAAGCGATGGCTTATCGACTCAAAGAGCGATTGCCTAGTTCTGTGGATTTTGGAGATTTGATTTCTATTGGCACAGAAGAGCTTATCAAAGTGGCTAGACGCTATGATAGCAGTATCAATGATTCATTTTGGGGGTTTGCCAAAATCCGCGTTAATGGAGCAATGCTTGATTATCTTAGAGGACTTGATGTGCTTTCACGCTCTTCAAGAAAACTCATCAAAGCCATTGATGCAGAGGTTACAAAATATCTCAATGAGTATGATTGTGAGCCTGATGATGAGTATTTGGCAAGTGTTTTGGGGGAAGATGTGGAGAAAATCAAAGAAGCCAAAATCGCCTCAGATATTTATGCCCTTGTCCCCATAGATGAGCAATACAATGCCATAGAGGGGGATAATGTTTCCAAACAAGTTGAAAAAGATGAATTGATTGATTTGATTGGAAAGATTTTAGACAAACTCCCTCAAAGAGAGCAGATGGTGGTTCAGCTTTATTATTTTGAAGAATTAAGCCTTTCAGAAATTTCACAAATCCTCAATATTACAGAATCAAGAATCTCTCAAATCAACAAAGAAGTGATAAAAAAGATTAGAAATTCACTAGGAGATCTCAATGGCTGATATATTAAGTCAAGAAGAAATTGATGCTCTCCTAGCTGTGGTAGATGAGGAGGGAGAGGAGAGTAGCGATTCTCCATTTGTCCCACGCAATAAGCACCACGATGTCGCACTCTATGATTTCAAACGCCCCAATCGTGTAAGCAAAGAGCAATTAAGAGCCTTTAGAGGGATTCACGATAAACTTGCAAGAAGTCTATCTTCTCAAATCTCAGCAGCGATGAGATCGATTGTCGAGATTAGTTTGTATAGTGTGGATCAGATGACTTATGGGGAATTTTTGATGAGTTTGCCAAACCCCACAAGCTTCAATGTCTTCTCAATGCGACCCCTAGATGGGACAGGGGTTTTGGAGATTAACCCAAGTATTGCATTTCCAATGATTGATAGGCTTTTGGGAGGGAAAGGAGAGCCTTATAGCAGTGATAGGGAGTTTAGTGGGATTGAGCTTTCTTTGCTTGATTCAATCCTCTATCAGATTATCCAAAATCTCAAAGAAGCATGGGCTCCTGTAACCGAGATTTATCCTGCCATTGATACCAAAGAAACTTCAGCTTCAGTTGTGCAAATCGTTGCACAGAATGAAATTGTCATAATGGTAGTAATGGAGATTGTGATAGGAAATTCAAGAGGAATGATGAATCTTTGCTATCCTGTTATCTCCCTTGAAGCAATTCTCTCAAGACTTGGAAGCCGAGATTTAATGCTCTCAGATACCAATACCAAAAAAAGTAGAAATCGTGAGCTTCAAGCTCTTATTGGTGGATCAGAAGTGATTGTAAGTGTGGGATTAGGGAATACAACTTTAAGTCTAAGAAATATCTTGGATTTAAAAGAGGGGGATATCATTCGCCTTGATTGTCCTGCCAATGATGAGGTAGTTGTCAGTATTGATGGAAGAGAGAAATATATTGCTGAGATTGGATTACAGCGTTATAGAAAAACGGTGAAAATCAAAGAAGCAATCCGAACAGAAAAAGATGAAGTCAAAGATATGCTTGAGCTTTTAGAAGAGCAGAGAAAAATCCGAGCCGTTCAAGACAATGAAGAAGATTAAGGAGGATAGAGAATGGTTGAAATAGTCAAGCTTTTTACAGATATGTTTGTGCGTGAGGGGGTAGCCACTGTTGAGGGGTTGCTTGGAGTCAAACCAGATGTTTCTTATCTTGATTTGGTGGCATTAGAGGGAGAGAATATTGAGCCTCCTTATGCACTAGTGCGTGCGACTTGTAAGGCTGATGGAATGAAAGGGGTGGCTGAGACTGCGACAATCATTCCTGCCAAACTTGCCACGGTTTTGGCTTCTATGATGGTAGGAGATGAGGCTGAACCAAGAGATGAGATTACTGAAGATGAGCTTGATGCAGTCAAAGAGATTGTGAATAATATTTTAGGAGCTGTCAATACTGCCCTTGCAGCAGATAGTGTTTTGCCTGCAATGACTTTTGAAATCAGTGGTGCTGAGATTGTCAAAGAAAAAGTCGATCTCTCTGAATTTGTAAGGGCGTGGTATTATAATTTTTCTATCAATGGAGTAGATTCACATATCATCAACCTTGCCTCTGTGGAATTTGTGCAATTCTTTCACGACAAATTTTCCAAAGAAGAACCTCAAGAAGAAGCAAAAACCTCTCTCCCTCAAATCCCTCAAGAAGAGTTTGCAAATATTGCAATGCTCCTAGATGTCAAACTCAATGTTCATGTGCGAATCGGACAAAAAAAGATGCTTTTAAAAGATGTCATTGCAATGGATATTGGAAGTGTGATTGAGCTTAATCAACTTGCAAATGAGCCATTAGAGGTGCTTGTCGATGACAAAGTGATTGCTCATGGAGAAGTTGTGATTGTCGATGGAAACTTTGGAGTGCAAATCACAGAGATTGGAAGCAAAAAAGAACGACTAGAACAAATCAAAGTATAAGGGAAGAGAAATGAAAAAACTTAGTTTATGCGATATGCTCTTAAGATTGCAAAATTTTTGGAAAGAGCAGGGGTGTTTGGTGCTTCAGCCTTATGATATTCCCGCAGGTGCAGGAACTTTCCACCCCGCAACTTTGCTTAGAAGCCTAGATAGTCGCCCTTGGAGTGTGGCTTATGTCGCTCCAAGTCGTCGCCCCACAGATGGTAGATATGGAGAAAATCCCAATAGATTAGGCACTTATTATCAATTCCAAGTTTTGATCAAACCCTCACCTGAGAGTATCCAAGAAACTTATTTGAAGTCTTTAGAGGTTTTGGGGATAGATAGAAGCAAACACGATATTCGCTTTGTAGAGGATAATTGGGAATCGCCGACTTTGGGAGCGTGGGGGCTAGGCTGGGAAGTGTGGCTTGATGGAATGGAAGTTACACAATTTACTTATTTTCAACAAGTTGGGGGGATTGTGTGTGATCCTGTGGCAGTGGAGATTACCTATGGAGTAGAGCGATTGGCGATGTATATTCAAGGCGTGGATAATGTCTTTGATATAGAATATGCCAATGAAGATAAGGTGGTATATTACTCTGATGTGCATTTGCAAGGAGAATATGAGTTTTCAAAATACAATTTTGAAGTTGCTGATGTGAAGACTTTATTCTCAATGTTTGATCACGCTCAAGATGAGGCTAGAAAATGTCTTGAAGCAGGATTACCACTTCCAGCTTATGACTACACAATGCTCTCTTCACATTTTTTCAATGTCTTAGATGCACGCAAAGCCATTTCAGTAGCCCAACGTCAAAATTATATTCTCAAAATCCGAGAACTTGCTAAGGGCTGTGCAATGCTCTATAAAGAGCAAGAAGAGCAAAGAGGCGAGAGATTAAAGAGGGGTTAAATCTTCTCTAGCCACACACCACTCTCGATATGGTGAGTATAGGGGAATTGATCAAAGAGAGCAAAACGCTTGATTTTGTGAGTTTTAAGCAAAATATTTAAATCCTCTTTGAGTGTGAGGGGATTGCAAGAGATATAGATGATATTCTCAAAACTAGAGATAAACTCTAGCATTTTTTTTTCACCCACTCCATTTCTTGGAGGATCGATAAAGATATGAGAGAAATGATAATCCCCTAAATCCACTTCCCTTAGCCTAAAAAACTCTCTCTCCCCTCTTAAAGCCTCTATGCTCTCCTCTCCACTTAGCCTTGCATAAAAAATATTTGTGATTTTATTGTCTATGATATTTTGATGAAGTGCTTTAATGGAGCTTTTGGCAATCTCTG
This sequence comes from Helicobacter brantae, assembly GCF_003364205.1. Taxonomy (GTDB): domain Bacteria; phylum Campylobacterota; class Campylobacteria; order Campylobacterales; family Helicobacteraceae; genus Helicobacter_G; species Helicobacter_G brantae. The sequence goes on along the minus strand of NZ_NXLV01000008.1, from coordinate 44,725 downwards.
TGGCAAAGACTTTGCCAAACTCTTTGCTTAGGGGGATAGTGAAGTTTCCTCCTCCACAATAAAGCTCTAGCAAATCTTCTCTTCTCTCACTCTCTCTCACACAAGAGAGGGCAAACTCTAGCATCTTGAGATTAAGGGTAGGGTTGGGTTGAGAGAAGGCATTGTCATAACGCACAAAATGATAGGTTTGATGCTCTAGCGAGAGAGAATCTTTTAAAAATTCAGTGCTAATCACTCTTTTCTCTCCCCTAGAGCGTCCGATGATGTGGATTCCTAGCTTTTCCTCTATCTCTTTGGCTTCTCTCTCCCATTCTTCATCTAAAGCTCTATGATAGAGTAAAACTACTAGAGTTTGGCGAGTGAGTGTGCCTAAAACCTCAATGCTAAAGAGTTTGTTTGAGAGGATTTTGGAGTGATTGAGGATGGGAAGAAGCGAGTTTAAAACCTCTTGGAGATGAGGAAGCAAAATGGGACAAGAAGTGATAGGTAAGGGCTTGTTTTCTCTACTCATTGCATAATGCAATCCTCTCTCATCACGATAGATTCTAAACTCACCTCTTGAGCGGAAGCCACTTGTAGGGCTAGTGTAAATCTCACTAGGCACAAAGCCTAAAGCGTTGATTCTTTCTACTTTTTCTTGGAGTTGGGCTTGATAGCTCAATGGGAGGCTACACCCTCCACATTGATTAAAATAGGGGCAAATCAAGATTTCACCACATACTCAAGTGCAGAACCTGGTCCCACAGGGAGATTAAGCACAAATACCCATACATAAAGCAAGGCACACCAACCGATGAGGAATACCACGGTGTAGGGGAACATCATTGAAATCATTGTCCCCATTTTGGTGTCTTTTTGATAGCGAATCGCCACTGCTAAAATCACAGGGAGATAAGCCATTAGAGGGGTAATGAGATTGGTTGTAGAATCTCCGATACGATAAGCGGCTTGAATGACTTCAGGAGCATATCCCAAAAGCATTAGCATTGGCACAAAGATAGGGGCAATCAAAGCCCATTGGGCTGAAGCTGAAGAAATCATCAAGTTGATTGTGGCACTAATAAGCACAAAACAAATCAAAAGCAAAGCAGGATTAAGATCAGCACTTTTGAGCAGATTTGCTCCTTGAATTGCAAGGTAGGGTCCAAAATTGCTCCACTCAAAAAGTTTGATAAATTGAGCTGCAAAGAAAATGATGACAAGATACATCGCCATTGTTTTCATTCCCCCTGCCATTGCTTCTACCACATTGGTGCTTGTTTTAATACTCTTAATTGATAGTCCATAGATTGTTCCAGGGATTGCAAAGAAAAAGAATACAAAGAAAATAATCCCCTTAAAGAATGGAGAACCAATAAGTGAGCCTGTTTTGGCATTTCTAAAGAGGCTATCTTGAGGCAAGATACACAATGCAACCAAAGCTAGATACACTCCCAAGCCCAAAAAGGCTAGAAGCAAGGATTTTTTCTCTAATGGAGTGAGCTCTTTGATTTTTCCTGCATCATCTGTGGCACCTTGATATTTTCCCAATCTTGGCTCTACGATTTTCTCTGTTACAAAATAACCCAAGAAAGCAATCAAAAAGGTGCTAACAAACATAAAATACCAATTGGCTTCCACTCCCACAACATAGTTAGGGTCAATCAGTCTTGAAGCCTCTTGTGTAATCCCTGACATAATCGGATCAAGTGTCCCAATCAAGAGATTTGCACTAAATCCTCCACTTACTCCTGCAAATGCTGCTGCAATCCCTGCAAGAGGGTGGCGTCCAAGAGAGTGGAAAATCATTGCTGCAAGTGGCACAAGCACGACATATCCCACATCAGAAGCTAGGTTTGACATAATCCCTGCAAACACCACAATGAGAGTGATGAGTTTTTTAGGGGAGTTAAGCACCAAAGCACGAATGGCAGTAGAGAGAAAACCTGTGGCTTCTGCTATTCCTACACCAAGCATTGCAATAAGCACGGTTCCAAGAGGTGGAAAGGTTGTGAAATTACTTACAGTATGTGTGGCAAAACGCACAAATTCTTTCATACTCAATAAGCTTACAATTGCAATTTTTGCCCCTTCTTTTCTAGGATCATCAATGCTTAGTCCATAATGACTTGCAATGGCTGAGGCAATCATTAAGATCGCGATTAAAAGCACGAAAAGTATTGCAGGATGAGGCAAAAGATTCCCCATTTTCTCTAGCGAATCAAGAAAGCTAAAGCGTTTTGTCTTCATATTTTCTCCTTTATGTTTGTATTTTTGAATGTTTTGTTTGGGTTAATATGCCATATCTTGTCCTCCTTTTAAGTTATTTAAAGCCATTGACTATATTGCCTACTAAGAGATTGAATCCATCAACAAGCACAAAAATAAGAAGCTTGAATGGAAGCGAAATCATTACAGGTGGCAACATCATCATACCCATTGCCATTAAGATTGAGCTAACAATCATATCAATCACCAAAAAGGGTAGATAGAGCAAAAAGCCAATCTGAAATGCAGTTTTTAGCTCACTGATGATAAAAGCAGGAATGAGTGTGGTGATTGGCACATCATCGACACTTTCAGGATTGGGGAGATTGCGGATACGATAAAAAAGTGCCAAATCTTTCTCTCTTGTATTATTAAGCATAAATTCTTTAAAAGGCTTAAGTCCTCTCTCAAACGCCACATCATAAGAGATTTGTTTATCTATATAAGGTTTGATTCCCTCATCATATGCTTTTTTTGCTGTGGGCTCCATAATAAAAAAAGTCAAAATCAATGAAAGGCTGACAATCACTTGCGTGGGAGGGCTTTGCTGAGTTCCAAGAGCAGTTCGCAAAAATGCAAACACCACCACAATTCTTGTAAAACTTGTCATCACAAGCACAAGAGATGGTGCAAGGACAAGCAAAGTCATTACAATCACGATATTGAGTGTATTGACTAGCTCTGTGGGCTCATTGGGTGCTCCAAAAGAGAGATTAACCGTAGGAATCTGTGGAGCAGATAAAAGCGTTATGGCACTAAAAAAAAGTAAGAAAAAAAACTTTTTTATCATCTCATTACCCTATTCTTAACAGATTGTTATCTTTGTATTGCTCTACATTATACACATATATCCTTATTTTCCCCTATGTTTTCTATATCAAAAGATACACTTATGATAGAATCTTGCTTTTTTATCTGAAAATTATAAGGATTGAAATGAGTTTATCTATCATCATTCTTGCAGCAGGAAGTGGCACAAGAATGAAATCAAGCACACCTAAAGTTTTGCATAAAATTTGTGGAGAAGAATTGCTTTTTTATAGCATTGAGGTTGCAATGCAGTTAAGTGATGATATCCATATCATTCTCTATCATCAAGCCCAAAGAGTAAGAGAGGCGTGTGAGAGTAGATTTAAAGATAGGGTGCATTTCCATATCCAAGATTTTGAGAATTTTGCAGGGACGGGGGGAGCATTGATGCAAAATGGAGAAATGATAGATACAGCACACAAAAGAGTGCTAATCCTCAATGGCGATATGCCTTTGATTACTTCCCATTCTTTGCAAAAACTCATCTCTCTCTCCTCTCCTGTCGTGCTAGGTGTGATTGAGAGCAAAAAACCTTTTGGGTATGGGCGAGTTGTGATAGAGCAAGGCAGGGTTAAGGCAATCATTGAAGAAAAAGATGCGTGTGAAGAAGTCAAAAAGATTTGCACAATCAATTCAGGAGTTTATGTCTTTGATAAAGAGGTGCTTTGCAAGTTTTTGCCCCTTCTTGACAATCACAACGCCCAAAATGAATATTATCTTACAGATATTATCAAGCTCTCAGCAAGTGATGGGATTGAAGTGGAGAGTGTGCTTGTAGATGAGGAAGAGTTTGGTGGAATCAATGACAAAGCTCAACTTAGCCAAGCAGAGGAGATAATGCTAAATCGCTTGAGAGAGAGAGCGATGAGGGAGGGAGTGATAATGCACTTGCCTCAAAGTATCTATATAGAAAAGGGTGTGAGATTTGAGGGAGAGTGTGAGATAGAGCAAGGAGTGCAACTCTTTGGAAATACACTCATTAAAGACACTCATATCAAAGCCCATAGCGTAGTTAGAGATTCTCAAATCATCTCTAGTGATATTGGTCCTATGGCACACATTCGCCCCAATTCTTTTATAGAAAACTCTCATATAGGAAACTTTGTAGAAGTCAAAAACTCCACCCTTCACTCTATCAAAGCTGGGCATTTAAGCTATCTGGGAGATAGTGAGATTGATGAGGGAAGCAATATTGGAGCAGGGGTGATTACTTGCAATTATGATGGCAAAAGTAAGCATAAGACAAAAATAGGAAAAAATGTCTTTGTAGGCTCTGATACTCAACTCATCGCCCCTATCACAATCGCTGATCATACTCTCATTGGTGCAGGAAGCACGATAAGAAAAGATAGCAAAGAAGGGGATTTGCTCACTTCAAGGGCAGAGCAAAAAAATCTTGCAAATGGATATTTTGCATTTTTTAAGGATAAAAAATGAGAAAAATCCCTGTGGGAATCATCGGAGTAGGGGGCTATACAGCCCTAGAGCTAATCAAGATCTTGCTCTCTCACCCCTACTTTTCCCTCTCTTATCTTGGCAATAGCACTGGAGGAGTGAGAGCAAGTGAGCTATATCCTGCACTTCAAGGGATAGTGGATATGCAAGTGAGGACAAGTGAGATTGAGGAGATTGCTAAAGAGTGCGAGCTAGTATTTTTGGCACTGCCTCACAAAAGTGCAATGGAGTTTGCAAAGCAACTTCTCTCAAAAGGGTTAAAAGTCATCGATCTCTCTGCTGATTATCGCTTGGAGTTAGAAAATTATGAGGCAAATTATTGCCCTCATAGTGATAAAGACAATCTTTTAAATGCAGTGTATGGATTGCCTGAATTTCAAAGTGAGAAAATCGCTCAAACCTCACTCCTAGCAAATCCTGGTTGCTATCCCACAGCTACACTTTTGGCTCTCTTGCCTTTTGTGAGATATATTGAGGGGAGCGTGTTTGTCGATGCAAAAAGTGGTGTAAGTGGAGCAGGGAAAAAACTCACAGACAATACTCACTACTGCAAAATCAATGAAAATATGTTTGCCTATTCTCCCTTAAATCATCGTCATCAAATCGAGATAGAAGAGAAAGTCAAGGCTTTTGGAGGGAGGGAATTGCAAGTGAATTTTATCCCTCATCTCTGCCCTTTTACAAGAGGAATGCTAGTAAGTGTGTATGCAAGAGTAAAAGGAGAGTTTGATGAGAGTGAGGTGCTAAAACAAGCCTACTCTCATAGTCCATTTGTGCGAGTGCTTAGTTCTCCTAGTGAAGTCAAAAATGTCGTGGGGACAAATTTTTGTGATATTTTTGCCAAAAGGAGAGGAGAGGATTTATTTATCAGCAGTGCGATTGACAATCTCCTTAGAGGTGCAAGCTCTCAAGCAGTGTGTAATGCAAATATAATGTATTCACTCCCCCAAGATTGTGGGATACCAAAGGTTGCCTATGTGCCTTAAACTCAATAGTGATGCACTTTTTATCGCTGATTCTCACTACAACCCACACAATGCCACAGCATTGGTAGGATATCTTCAAGCCCTCAAAGATAATCCACCCAGTCAAATTGTGCTTATGGGGGATGTCACTCAAGTGCTAGTAGGCAATCTCAAAAGCTCAATCCAAGCTAATATGCCCTTGCTCCAAGCCCTCAAAGAGCTAAAAGACACTCAGATTTTTTGGCTAGAGGGGAATCACGATTTTGCACTCAAAAATATTGCAAAAATCCTTGATAATGCCACTTTCATTCCTCGCACACTTCAGCCTATAAGAGCTGAATTTGAGGGGAAAATCTATCTTTTGGCTCATGGAGATTTATTCCTCTCTTGGCGATATAGTGCATATATCAATCTAATGAGGCATTCTACCTTTTGGTTTTGGCTTGTTGATTTTTTGAGTAGTGGAGAGATTTATGAAGAAGTAGAAGAAAAGCTTTATCATAAGCCTATCAAAAAAAGAGATTTTCATTTTTTTGAATTTTCTGCCAAAAGAATCGCTTCTTATAAAAAATATGCACTCAAAAAAGGTTATGATTTTGATGGAATTATTGAAGGGCATTTCCATATAGGCAAAAGGATTCAAATCAAGGGGATTGATTATGTGGCACTTCCTGCATTTTATTTCACATTGCAAGGAATTAGCTTAACAAAAATTCTAAAATAACTTATAATTTTGAAAAATTTTCTTTAGGAAGTAATAGATGGATGAAATGCAAGAGATAATAGAAGACTTTTTGGTTGAGTCTTTTGAGATGATTGATCAGCTTGATCAAGATCTTATCGAATTGGAGAATAACCCTAAGGATTTGGAGCTTCTCAATCGTATCTTTAGAGTCGCCCATACAATCAAAGGTTCAAGCTCGTTTTTGGGCTTTGATGTGCTTACACGCCTTACGCACAATATGGAAGATGTGCTAAATAAGGCTAGAAAAGGAGATTTGGAAATCACGCATGAGGTAATGGATGTGATTTTGGAATCTGTGGATTTGATGAAAGCCCTACTAGAGGCAATCAAAGACACAGGAAGTGATGATCAAGGAATTGACATTGATAGAAGTGTCAAAAAACTTGAAGCTGTAAGCAATGGCGAGTCTGTGGCAAACATTTCAGTAGAGCAACCCAAAGAAGAGAGCAAGCAAGAAGAGAGCAATGAAGATTACTCACACCTCTCAGCTGAAGAAGTAGAGGCTGAGATTGAGCGATTGCTTACAGAGCGACAAGAGCAAGATCGCCAAAAGCGACAAGCCAAGAAACAAGCTCAAGCCAATCCTCAAGCTTCACAGGAGGGAGAGAAAAAACCTGAAGCTATCAAAGAAGTGATTAAAAAGCCTGAAGCTCCCAAAAAGCCCGAGGGTGCAAAAGAGGAGCGAGTGCCTACAACCTCTATTGAGCAAACCGTACGTGTAGATGTCAAGCGTTTGGATCACTTGATGAATCTTATCGGAGAGCTAGTGCTTGGAAAGAATCGACTTCTAAGAATCCACGGAGATATTAGTGATAAATACAATAGCAATACTTTGAGTGAAGAGCTAAACCAAATCGTTAGCTCTATCTCCACAGTTACTACTGATTTGCAACTTGCAGTAATGAAAACAAGAATGCTTCCAATCGTGAAAGTTTTCAACAAATTCCCACGAATGGTGCGAGATTTGGCTAGAGAGCTTGGCAAAAATATTGAGCTGATTATGAGTGGAGAGGAAACCGAGCTTGATAAGTCAATCATTGAAGAGATTGGCGATCCTTTGGTGCATATTATCCGAAACTCTTGTGATCACGGGATTGAAAGCCCTGAAGTGCGATTGGAAAAAGGCAAGAGTGAAGTCGGAAAAATCGTGCTTAAAGCCTACAATGAGGGCAATCATATTGTAATTGAAATCCAAGATGATGGTAAGGGACTTGATCCTGAAGCAATCAAAGCAAAAGCATTGGAAAAAGGGCTTATCACAGATAGAGATGCAGCGACAATGAGCGATAAAGAGGCTTTCTCTTTGATTTTTAAAGCAGGATTTTCAACAGCAGCTGCTATTACCAATATCTCAGGGCGTGGCGTGGGAATGGATGTGGTAAAAACAAATATTGAAAAACTCAATGGAATCATTGATATCGAATCCCAGCTTGGACTTGGCACAACGCTTAAGCTCAAAATCCCTCTCACACTTGCAATTATCCAAGCATTGATTGTAGGAGTGCAAGAAGAGTTTTATGCTATTCCACTCTCCTCAGTCCTTGAAACCGTGCGAATCTCTCAAGAAGAGATTTACACCGTTGATGGAAAGAGCGTGTTAAGACTTAGAGATGAAGTGCTTCCTTTGGTGCATATGTCTAGTATTTTTGAAGTCAAAAACGACTTTGGAAGTGCAAAAGAAATCTATGTGGTTATCATCGGACTTGCAGAGCAAAAAATCGGAATGATTGTGGATTGTCTTATCGGACAAGAAGAGGTAGTTATCAAGTCTTTGGGTGAATACCTCAAAAACATTCAAGGAATCGCAGGGGCGACTGTAAGAGGTGATGGAAAGATTACTTTGATTGTCGATGTGGTAGCGATAATGGAAATGGGGAAAAATATCAAAGTCAATCTCAATAAAATCATTGAAGAAAAGCAGATTGAGAAAGCTAATCGAAGCCCCAAAGATTTCACAATCCTCATCACCGATGATAGCTCCACCTATCGAGCTATCGCACAAAACTATCTTCAAGAGTTTGGAGTGCAAACCCTTGAAGCTCAAAATGGTGTAGAGGCACTAGAAATCCTTAAGAAAAATGATTGCAAGGTTGATGCAGTCTTGATTGATATTGAGATGCCAAAAATGGATGGATACACTCTAGCAAGTGAGATTAGAAAGATTAGCAAATTTAGAAATCTTCCTTTGATTGCAATCACAAGTATGAATAGCAAAAACGATCGTATCCGAGGAGTTGAGGCAGGAATGACAGAGTATATCTCTAAACCTTATTCCAAAGAATATCTTATCAAAATCATCAAACGCAGTCTAAAGCTTGAAGATACACAAAAGGATGACGACTATGAATAAAGAAAAATTGCAAGAAATATTTCAACAACAAAGCCTAAGAGTTGATGAGCCAGAGCCATTAGAGAAGACACTCCAAGTCATTGGGTTTATCGTAGGAGATGAGGAATTTGCAGTGCCAATCCTCAATGTGCGAGAGATTGTCAAACCTATGGAATACACAAGGATTCCACGCACTCCCCCTTATGTGCTAGGTGTGTTTAATCTTAGAGGAAATATTTTACCCTTGATTGATTTAAGACAAAAGTTTGGATTGGCTCAACAGCCTTTTGATGATGATACAAGATTTTTGGTGATGAATTATCAAGAGCAAGTGATTGGGTTTGTGATTGACAAACTCACTGAAGCTTTCCACCTCAAAGAAGAGGAGATTGATTATGCAATCGCTCAAGAAAATAGAGATGATTATCTTATCTATGGAGTAGGGAAGCAAAAAGAAAAGCTCATCACAATCCTCAAAACCGAATCTCTAATCAAAAGGGATTTCTAATCCCTTTTTCCCCAAATCCAATCCAAATTCTCATATCATTTAAAAACCTCTTATCTTTTCTGGCAAGAAAGACAAAAATAAACACTCCAAAAAAGAGTTTGAGATAAAATCTAAACCATAGGAGCAAAAAATGCAAGAGCAAAGATTTGATGAGTGGAATGAAGTCAAAAAAGAAGTGGATAAAGAGACAAAAGAAAAACAAGTCAGCATTGGAAAGATTTATTGGTGCAATGTAGGAGTCAATGTGGGAAGAGAGGTTTATGGCAAAGGGAGTAAATTTGTTCGCCCTGTGCTAGTGCTAAATGTCTTGCCTAATGGGACATTTCTAGGTGTGCCTCTTTCTTCTCAAACCAAAAATAAATCAGGATTTATGTTTTTTAAGTTTAAGGATTCTAAGCAAAATACTCAAGTAGCATTGCTAGGGCAAACTCGAGTTTTTGATGTCAAAAGAAAGTCAGATTATTTTTCATCAGTGGATTATCAAACGCTTAAGGTAATTAAGGAAAATTATAAGAAGTATATTGTAAAGTAATACCCCCGCTCATAGGACGGGGCAACCTTTGTGATAAATCACTCCAGCCAGATTCCAATCTCTTGGGAGAGTGGATTAAGTAGGAATTATACATTCTCTTTTGCTAATAAACTCAAAAACCTAAACTCAATGGTGCTAATAGGAAAACAAGAGGCTACCCCTAGAGAAGCTCCCACAAGAAGAGAAGAGAAAAATCTAGGAAGTGAGAGCATAGGGACTTAGAAGAAATATTTATAGCCTAGAGTTACGGTGCTATTGAGTGAAACATCAACCATTGCCCCCATTCCAAGGATTGGAACAGAAGCTATAATATCAACACCGTGTCTTCCAAACAAAGTATAAAAACCAATTCGTGGCGTGAGTTCTAAAAGCCAAGAGACTCCTGTATTTGCACCAAAGTTAGCACTGATTACATCTGTCCCAACTCCTAGAATCATTCCAAAATGATTATCTCCATTTTTTACAAAATCAAACATTCCATCAAGGGCATAATATAGAGAGAATTCAGCTGTTGTTTTTCCTTTGTTTTCATCTTTTGTGAGAGCCTGAGTATTGGGATCAACAAAAATCCTAAAACCAAGAGTATGTCGCATTCCAACCTTATCACTTGTATATTTTTGCCACCCTCCTAAAACACTTCCCCCATACGCCCAATCGAATGTTGAATGGTTAAATCTAATTATAGAACCATTGAACGAAACCAAAAAGGCTGGGCAAAAACTCATAGCACCCACTCCCCCTTCAACCCCAAAATAACTTTTCCATTGAGAATCGCTTGACTCCTCACCCCCAAATGCTTCCAAATACCAAAGCCAAAATCAAAATAATTCTTTTCATTCTCAAATCCTTAGACAAAATCAAATTTTAGATTTTAACACTTGGAGAGAGAAAAATCAAGATTTCTTTGTATTTATAGATTAAGGGCAAAGTGTGAAACTCCTAGCACTCAGGACTTGAGTGCATTGAGTTTGGAGAAATCAATCCTTGATTTTTGAAAATACCCCCTCTCAGCATCTTTGTGGCAGGATTGGCAGTTTGCCCTGCTTTTGATTTCTTTGCTTTTAAACACCTTTTGAGGGATTTTTTTGTGAATCTTAGCAAAGAGTTGAGTTTGAGAGAATGCAAGGTAATCTCCCCTCTCTTTGGAGAGCCTATCAGCGATATAGGTATCTCTTTGAGAATTATCTTCCAAAAATTGAGCAAGCTCTTTTTGAGTGTCAGATTCGACACTTGCATCATCTCCAAAGTGATTTTCCAAATCACTCATCATCTTTCCCCACGCCTCTTTGGGGAGCAAATAGGGAGCATAGGCGATATGACAGCTTCCACACTCTTTTTGATAGAGGGCTTGGCTAGAGGTGTGAGCGATGAGTGGAGAGGGGGTAGTAAAGCCTAGCAAAAGGTTTTTTGGATAGAGAGTGTAGAGAGTGAGAAAGAGAGCAAATACCCCATAGAAAGCACAAAAGAGCTTTTGAGTGGGGGTTAGGGTGATACTCTCTTGTGTGGGTGTGGTTTTATATCCACCGATGATTGCTTGAAGGGAATCGTTTTTGTGAATGATTCTATCAATCAAAGCCCCACAAATATGCACACCAACCACGATAAGCAAAGAGTTAGCAAAAAGCTCGTGGAGTTTGGCAAAAGAGTTGAGGGAATGATAGGAGAAATAAAGTGAAGAGAAAATCCCTCCACCCTCTTTCTCTCCCCAAAGCACCAATCCACTCAGACAAGTAAGCACTCCCAAAACTAGCATTAAAACAATAGCAATACTAGAGGCAGGATTATGAGCAATATAGCTCTTTTTCTCTCCAAAAACACAAAGCAAATACTCCTTTAGCCCCTTGAAGTGAAAATCACTAAATCTTGAGTGTTTGCTTCCAAACATTCCCCATAGGATTCTAAACACCACAGCATAGAAAAATACCATTCCCAAAACGCCGTGATAGTAAAAGAGCTGATTGAAATCCCCAAGGACATAGCACAAAGGCAAAGAGAGTATCATCGCCCCGTGTGTGAGGCGATTGGCAATGGGGTAGATATAGCTTTTAGTCATCCCAGCGTCCATAGTTTGGAATGATTACATTTTTATCATCATAAATCCCTCTATCAGCCTCTTTGTGACAAGAAGCACATCTTGAGAGAGATTTGACTTCTTTTTGATTGATGAGATTTTGAGGGATTTTGCGATGTTTTTTCTCAAAATAGGGGATTTGCTGGATTTGAGTGTAGATGACATTGGGATTAATGGAGCGTTGAGCTTTTTTGGCTCGTCTTGAGTTTGAGGATTCCATAGAATTAGCACTGAGATATTCAGTGATTTTTTGGGAATCTTCCTCATCAATACTTGCATCAACCCCATAATGATTTTCTAGAGTTTTCATCATCTCTTGCCAAGAAGCTTTTGGCAGGAGTGCAGGTTGATAGGCAAAATGACAACTTGCACACTCTTTCTGATAGAGGGGATCATTTGCTGGGGCAAAGTTTTTATCTCCAAACCCCTTAGCACAGAGCAAAGAGGTGGTAAAAATGAGACTGAAAGCAATAAAATTTTTCATATTTTCTCCTTATTGTTTGATGAGATAGTAGAGGACATCACCTTTTTCTTGGGCACTTCCCTCACGCAAAAACACATCTTTGAAGTTTCTCTTCAGCCATTTTTTTACCTCTTTGACTTCAGTTAGTCTAGTGGGGTTGGCACTTGGGGCAAGAGCAGGGATAGCTTTGCCTGTGAAAGCATTAGTATGGCCTTGTTTCAAATCCACTCCATGACAACTCTGACAAGAAATCATCTCGCCATTTTTACCTTGATTTTTGAGTTTGAAGATTTTCTCTCCCTCGCTTGAGCTGAAATCCTTAAAGTTTGGATTTTCTTGTTTTGCTTGAGCTTTGAGTGTGTTGATATACTCTTGCATAGCAGGATTAAATCCTTGAGCTTGAAGCATTGCACCTAGCATACAAGCAAGTAGTGTTGTTTTTTTCATTTTTACTCCTTATGATGATTGGATAGGAGTATTTTTATCAATGAAAATAAAATTTGTATAAAATCAACAAAAGTGTGAGGAAAAAAACAAAAAAATATCAGATAAGGATAGATATAAAGGGGAAAATCCCCTTTTAGAGAGAGAAGTTTGTTTGGATTGCCTCTTCTATAAGCTCTTTGCTTTGAGGCTCTACAAGGCGAGTGCCGACTTCTACTCCATCACGATAGAAGATGAGTGTAGGGATAGCTCGGATATTAAGCTCTGAGCTTAAATCCTCTTCATTTCTTGTATCGATTTTATAAATCTCCACTCTCCCTGCATAGCTCTCTTTGAACTCTTTGATGAAAGGCTCAATCTTGACACAATCTTTGCACCAAGTCGAACCCAAGACTACTAGGACATTGCCATTTTTAATCACTTCTCTGTATTTGGAGGTGTTGATAATCTCTACCATAAAACTCCTTTGAATGCTAAAGTTAGGAAATAACCTCCAAAGATTAGCACAATACAAAGCAAAAATGCTAAACCAAATGCCTTTCCACCTGCTTGAATGAACTTTTTGAGATCGATTTGAAGTCCAAGTGCTGCCATTGCAAAGACAATACTCACGGTGCAGAGATATTTACCAGTATTGATGAGATTTGCAAAAGTGAAATCCCCAATGATACTCACACTAGAGAATTTAGCTATATAAGTATTAAGCACAATCACGCCCAAAAACATAAAAGCAAACCAAGGGATTTGAATCTTTTTGCGACTTTTTCCATCGACTTGACTCTCTGCTTCTTGATTTTTGGCAAACACAAGAGTAACGATTAGAAGAAAAGGCACTAGCATAATCACTCTTAGCATTTTGACAATGATTGCGATATTGGCTGAACTTTGAGAGAATGCTTCTCCTGCCATATCCTTTGCCATTTCTGCTGCACCTGCGACATTTGCCACTTCATGCAATGTTGCTCCCATAAACACTCCCATTCCGTTACCATCAAGATAGGGGATAAGTCCTGAAGCATAGGCGATAGGGTAGGCAAACATACAAAGCAATCCAAAGACAACTACCGTTCCCACAGCGACAATTCCTTTAAAAGAATCAGATTTTAAACTTGATTCCAAAGCCAAAACTGCTGCCGCTCCACAAATCGCACTCCCTGCCCCTACAAGCATTGCTGTTTCTTTGTCAAGTTTGAAAACACTTGTCCCAATGTATCGAGCGATAAGGAAAACTACCACAATCACAATACTTGAGATGACAATCCCCCAAAACCCTACCCCTGCAAGTTCTGTCAAAGTAACATTAAACCCATAGAGGATAATCCCCAATCTTAAGAGTTTTTTTGCACTGAAATGCACCCCTGCTTGAAGTGGGTGCTGATATTTGAAAAACACAGGAGAAAGCACTGCACCAATAAGGATAGCAAATGCAGTAGCTGCAAGATGAGTGCTGTCATGCACTTCTTTATTGTTGGCAAGGAGCATTGAGATTAAAACAATCGCTCCTACAAAAACCAACCCCTTAAAGTTTGAGCGAATGATTGCACTCCAGTGATAAAGCCAAAATGCAAACCCACTTCGCTTGATATGTCCGTGGCGATGTTTCATAAAAACTCCTCAAAGTTGAAAATAAATTGAAATCATACTATTTTAAAATAAAAAAAGTTTTCAAAATTTTCAAACCCCCATAAAAAGTATTCTTTATTTGCTCTTAATTAGTTCTAAAGACTTCTGACAGAGGGTTTTCCAATTTGAATCTATTTGAATCTTTTGGCATTCTTCAAATGATTTACTTGCATCTTCTCCTAGAGCCTTAAGGAGTGAGCCTTGCAGATAGAGAATCTTTTGGCGATCTTCTTGAGTGAGGTTGCCCTCAAGAAGTTTATCTACATACTCTTTTGCCTCTTTGAATCTTCCCATTTTATTGAGTGTTTCAATCAAAATCAAATTGACATAAGGAGAATAATCATAGATGTTGAGTTTTTCTTCCAAAGAAAGAATATCTTTGGCATAGACTTCAATGCTATTGTTGTCATTTTCCTCTTGAGCCCATTTCAAAAGAGTGTTCCATACAGGAAGCATTCTTTTATCTTGTGGGAATTCTTTTTGGAGCAGGGCTGAAGTCTTTTTGGCATTGTCTTTGAGTTTGAGCTCTGCAAAGTCATTGAATAGCACAAAATCCACATCATAATACTCTTTGAGATTGAGGGCGTGTGCGATTTGTGAAGTATCCATTCCTGCAAGGCGAGATTGTGAGAAATCTCCAAGCTCATAGAGGACTTTTGCAATCCTATAAGTCCAAGGAAGCTTCTCTTGAGCATTGAGAGTTTCAAGATTTTGGCTCTCAATGATTTTTTTAGCGTCTTGATAATAAGAGATAGAATACAAGCAATCAAAGAGTTGAAGCTTACTCTCCTTATCAAATGCACCAATATCACTTCCTTGCAAGAGTGAGGGGATTTTTTTGCACTCCAAAGATTTGAGATTTTCCAAAATCAAAGCATTTCTTGCTTTAGCAGGAAGGGGTGAGTCTTGGAGATGAGATTGTATATCCAAAATCTCTTGATATCTCTTTAGCTCAAAGAGTGCTTCGGCTTTGAGTGAGTAGGCAATCTCTGCTTCTTTGGAGTCAGGATAGCGTTGGATAATATCATCAAAGACTTTGATTTTCTCCTCAGGCGTTTTGTTTTCATCAAGCTTGAAGAGAAGGCGATCATTTCTCAAAACTACGCTTTTGTAGTTTTTGGAGTTTGGATAACGCTTGAGGAATTCAAGATTGTATTTCCTTGCATTATCCAAATCTCCTGCTTGTTGATACCATTGAGCAACACTATCTATAAGATTTTCCAATCTAT
This sequence comes from Helicobacter brantae, assembly GCF_003364205.1. Lineage (GTDB taxonomy): Bacteria > Campylobacterota > Campylobacteria > Campylobacterales > Helicobacteraceae > Helicobacter_G > Helicobacter_G brantae. The sequence continues at coordinate 29,304 of NZ_NXLV01000008.1, read as the reverse complement.
CATCTTGAGGTGGAAGAGATTTGATAAGATAAGAGCCAATCTCCCCTGCAATCTCATAAAGCTCGTGGTTTGCTAGTGCATTGGCAAGAGAAATACTGCTTTGGACATCTTCTAAGAAATAAGAGGGATTATCTTTGAGAACCAAAGAAACTAGCTCTTTTGTTTTCTCTAAATCATCTTGAGAGAGGTTGAACAATGCCCATTCTATGGCAATTTTATCGGCTGTTTTTTTGGTTTTTGCACTTCTGTAAGCCTCTACAAAGAGATTGGGCGTTACTTTGTATAAGCCCTCAGCTGCAAAGTTTCTAGCAAGTTGCATTTTTGCCAATGCCATCCAATCTGTATCGCCATATTCATTGATGACTCGTTTATAGTAGTAATATGCTTCATCATTGAGATAGATTTGAGCATAAGTATTGGCAAGATTATAAAGCACTTCAGGGATTGATTTATCTGAAGGATAGTCTTTGATCCACTCTAAAGAGAGGGTAATGATTGTGTTGAGATTGTCTTTTGTTGGGAAGTAGGTTAGAGCTTTGATTTTATAAAGTAGAAAATCTTTTTTGAAAATACTCTTTGGGAAGACTTTGAGAGCTTTTGTGGTTTCACTCACAACCTCAGCGTATTTTTGTTGATTGAAAAGCATTCTAATTTCTTTAAGCCTATCAAAGTCCAATCCCTCTTCATATCTCAAAGGACGCAGATTGATATCAAGTTGCTTGATATAGAGATTATCCACGCTTGGAATCTTGATAGGAAAATTTAGCCCACTTGTTTGTTTTTGGGAGAGGAAAGGGATTTTGGAGATATAGCCAATGATTTGCCAATATTTTGATTTTTTTGGTCGTTCTTTGGGGATAGGGGTGGAAGTCTTGAGATCAAGAAAGGTGGAGTAGAGTTTGAGCTTGTGTTTGGGGGTGATGATGAGGTGGAGTTTGTTGTCTATAACCTTTGTGGCAAAGTTGAAAAAGATTGTATTTGTGGGGACAAAGTTATTGATAGGGGTTTGATCAATATAGCAATCTACTGAAGTGATTTCATTATAGACATTGATATTTTCTTTACACTCAAAGGGTTTGTCGTGTCGCAGATTGAGGACAGAAAAATCCTCGTTGTTTTGCTTTCCAAAATTGACTTCAACCTCTAGGGCAGAAAGCCCAAGAAAACCGACAAATAACGCGATGATGATTCTCAAATTTTTTCCTTTTTACTCTACATACCTAGTATTTTAAGCAAAATAAATTCCTTATTTGATTTGCACTTTTTGATAAGGATAGGAGAGAGGAGGTGTGGGGAGTTGCAAGATTGCAATCGTTCCTCTTAAGGATTCATCTAGCACAAAAGGAGCTTGGATACAAAACTCTTGATGAGAGATTGTGGGAGTATCGCCATTTTTGAGTTTTGCAAAAAGGGAGAATTGTTGAGAGCCACGAAGCAGGGGTTCTCCTTGTGTGATTCTTACAACAAGTCCGTTGTATTCAGGTAATGAAGTGCAAGTTTGAGGATTGAGAGTATCAAAAAGGCAGAGAATATGGGGTTGCATAGCCATTTCTTCAAAGATAGAGAGGATATTTTGTCCTTTTGGGTGAGTGAGGAAATCTTGAGTGATAATGATTACTATCTTTTCATCTCCAATAAACTCCTCTATCTCTTCTAGCTCCTCTTCTCCTACATTGCTCTCAGCACTCAAATATCCCAAATCAATTTCTTCAAGAATACCTTGAAGGTTTTGTGAGGGTTGGGCACAAAGCTTTTGAGCTAAAAGAAGCATTACCCCCTCTTCAGTGCCGACTTCATAGTTGATTTGTTGGGCGTTTGGGATAGGAATAGGGGAGAAGATAAGGCTTTGAGAGTTAAGCAAATGAGGAGCAAAACCTAAGATGATTTTTTTGTTTTGAGGAATTTGAGTTTTTTTGAGTTCAAATATGCAATCCATAGACTTCCTTTTAAAGTTTTTGTTTTATAATTTTATATCAATATCCCTTTGGGTTTATCATCAAATCATTATTTTGATTATCCATTTTTTAGGTGCTAGTATGTTGAGAAAAATATTGCTTTTTATTTCTAGTTTGGTTTTTCCTTTGGTTTTTAGTGGGTGTTTTGTGCTAAATCTCTTTGATTTTGGGCCAAATATTGATTTGGGAAAAAATCAATGGAAGATTGCTTCTTTTACTCTCACAGGAGAGAGCTATGAGTCTAAAAACTTAGAGCAAACCCCATTTATGAGGTTTGATACAAAAGAATTCAAAGTCTATGGCAATACAGGGTGTAATGCTTTTTTTGCTAACTATTTATGGATAACTGACAAAGTCATTGAGATGAGAAATTCAGGAATGACTCGCAAGATGTGTGCCTCAGAAGATTCTATGAGATTTGAGCAAAAGCTAATGGAAGAGTTTGATGGAGAGTTTGAAGTGATTGAAGATGGAGCAAATCTCACACTCAAAAAAGAAACATTGATTATCAATCTTGTGCCACTCAATCCTAGTGAGGAGGATACAAAACCCCAAGAAGCTCCTAGCACACCCCAAAACAATGCTTCAACTCCAAAAAACTAGTCAAGGATTTTATGAAGTCAAAGGCTCAAAATTTTTGAGCTTTTTAACCCCCATTGAAGAGTTTGAAACCACATTGCAGACTTTGAGGGCAGAGCACCCAAAGGCAGTGCATTTTGTAACAGCTACACGCATAAAAGAGGTGCAAATTTGTGAGAGTTTTAGTGATGATGGAGAACCTAAGGGGAGTTCAGGCGTGCCGACTTTAAATGTGCTAAGAGGAGAGAATCTCATCAATGTAGGGGCAGTGAGTGTGAGGTATTTTGGAGGGACACTTTTGGGTGTAGGGGGATTAGTGAGGGCTTATACTCAAGCCATTCAAGAAGCAGTGAAAAATGCCAAAGATTTGGGGCTTTTGTTTCCTTATGAAGAGCTTATCCAATGGGAGATTTCCCCCTCTTATGCACTTTTAAATCAAGTGCTTTATCTTTGCGAAAAGAGCAAAATTAAGATTTTGCATAGAGATTTTTTATCTAGTAGTGTTAAACTTACTTTATCAGCAAATATTGCAAACAAAGAGAGTTTTGAAGCTCTTTGTGAGAGTGAAGCAATTTTGCTATGTTAGAATATAGTTTTTTGGAGGTAGAAAATGGAAACTTATGAGTGGCTCAAAATCTTGCATATTTTAGCCTTTACTTCGTGGATGGCAATGCTATTTTATATCCCTAGATTGTTTGTCTATCACGCTGAGCATATTGAGAATGAGGGCTTTACAGAGGTTGTGAAGATTCAAGAGAGTAAGCTGTATTATTTCATCGGTTGGCCTGCAATGATTGCAACTTTGGTTAGTGGATTTGCTTTGATTGTCGTGCTTGGTGGAGGGCAATATATGAAAACTTCAGCTTGGCTTCATCTTAAACTCACTTTGATTATCGCACTTGTGGGCTATCATCTATTGTGTGGGCATTATATGAAAAGCTTTGAGAGAGGCACTTGCAAAAGAAGTGGGAAATTCTTTAGGGTTTTTAATGAAGTGCCAACGCTTATCCTTATTGCTATTGTGATTTTGGTGATTTTGCAACCAAGTTTGTGGGTGAAATAAATGGCAAAGCTTTGGGCGGGGCGATTTAGCAAAGATAGCAATGCACTCTTAGATGAGTTTAATGCTTCTATTTCTTTTGACAAGGAGTTATGGAAGCAAGATATTCAAGGCTCAAAAGCCCACGCTCAAATGCTTTGCTCTTGTAAGATTCTCACTCAAAGTGAGTATGAGAGTATCCTTAGAGGGCTAGAAGAGATAGAGGGGGAGATAGAGAGAGGGGAATTTATCTTCAAGCTCAGTGATGAGGATATTCATATGAGTATTGAGGGGGCATTGACTCAAAAAATCGGAGAAGCAGGGAAAAAGCTCCACACTGCAAGAAGCCGAAACGATCAAGTCGCACTTGATTTCAGACTTTATGTCTTGCAAAGCAATCAAGAAATCCGCTCTTTACTCTTAAATGTGATAGACACACTTTTAAATATTGCCTCAAACCACACTCAAACCCTTCTAGCAGGAATGACACATCTTCAACACGCTCAACCTATCAATCTAGGATTTCATCTTGTGGCGTGGTGTATGGGGCTAGTGAGAGATTATGAGAGAATGAGTGAGAGCTATAAGCGAAACAATCTCTGCCCTCTAGGAAGTGGAGCATTAGCAGGTGTGCCTTATGCGACAAGTAGAGAGATGACTTCTAGATCTTTGGGATTTAGCTCCCCCACACTCAATGCGATGGATTCTGTGAGTGATAGGGATTTTGCACTTGATTTGCTCTATGAAATCTCAATGATTATGATGCATATCTCACGCATAGCCGAAGAGCTAGTGCTATGGAGCAGTTATGAGTTTGGATATATTAGCTTTAGTGATGAATACTCCACAGGAAGCTCCATAATGCCTCAGAAAAAAAACCCCGATGTGGCTGAACTTTTGAGAGGAAAGAGTGGGAGGGCTTATGGTAATCTCATCTCTCTTTTGGTGGTGATGAAAGGACTACCTCTAGCTTATAATAAAGATACGCAAGAGGATAAAGAAGGTGTGTTTGATAGTGTCAAAACGGCTCTAATCAGTCTTGAGATACTAGACAAGGCTCTTCAAACCCTTACTTTCCACACTCAAAAAATGGAAAAAATGGCAAAAGTCGGACACCTCACAGCCACAGATTTAGCAGATTTTTTGGTGCAAAAGTGCAATGTGCCTTTCCGTGAAGCTCATCATATCACAGGCAAAGTCGTGGCTTATGCAGAAGGCAGAGGGGTAGATATCAGTGAGTTAGAAGAGGGTGAGATTAGAGGGATTGATGAGAGGATAGGAGAGGGGGTAAAGAGTGTGCTAGATTTGAAGGCTTCAATGAATGCAAGAGATTCTTATGGTGGCACTTCAGAGAATCAAACCAAAGCCCAAATCAGCACGCTCAAAGCGTGGCTAAATGGAGTGAAAAATGGATAAGCAAAAACAAATTGTAGAAATGTTTGATGATATTGCTTCAAGCTATGATCTAGCCAATCGAGTGCTGAGCTTTGGGGTTGATGTGAAATGGAGAAAAGAGGGGTGTGCTAAGAGCCTAGAGCGACTAGGGAGAAGTGAGGGATTGAGGGTGGCAGATATTGCGTGTGGGACAGGGGATATGATCCTTCATTGGCAAAATGCTTTGGGGAGAGGGTGTGAGTTTGTAGGGATTGATCCTTCAGAGCAGATGCTAGAGGTTGCCAAAAAAAAGCTCTCAAACACCACTTTTATCCAAGCCCAAGCCCAAGAGATTCCTCTAAAGAGTGAGAGTGTGGATATTGTTTCCATTGCGTATGGATTAAGAAATGTGTGTGGGTATCAAGACGCACTCAAAGAGTTTTATCGTGTGCTAAAAAAGGGAGGGGTTTTGCTGATTTTGGAATTTACTCATAACCCCTCTCCTAGCCTTTTTGAAAAAGGAGCAAAGTTTTATACTCAAAAGATTTTGCCTCTTATTGGGGGATTGATTTCTAAAAACCTCAAAGCCTATCAATACCTCCCTAACTCCATTGAAGCTTTTGCCTCAACCCAAGAGCTAAGAGAGGAGTTGGAGAAGGTGGGATTTGTGAATGTGTGGAGCAAGAGTTATAGTGCTAAGCTCTCGACTTTGTTTCTTGCAACTAAGGAGTAAAAATGAAAAAACTCGCCCTAGCTTTGGCAGTGCTTTGTTGTAGTGTGTGGGGAGGAGATCCTAAATATTTCATCGGTGCTTCACTTGATTTTGGATTCCCTACTTTTGAGGTCAAAACTATGGAATCAGGCAATACCTCCACCCCTGTATCCCTAGAGGGGAAGAGCTATATGGTGTCTTTCAGTGGGGGAGTAGAGCAGTTTTGGGATGGGGGAGAGTTTGTGGGGGGTAGAGCATTGGGAGAGTTTGGATTGGGGGGAGCTGATATGGGGGGAGAGGCTACGGGAGCTTTCTCACTTTTTGGAGCTTTGGATTTGCTAGTGGATTTTTATAAGGGTGGGGATATGAATCTAGGGATTTTTGGGGGATTTGAGTATGGAATGAGATTTTTGGTTTCAGACAAATACACTCAAGGCTATCAGCTCAAAAGTGAGACTTATGGGGCGTATTGGAGAGTGGGGGGAAGTGTGGTTGTAGGGGATATTCATCGCTTTGAGATTATGTATCGCTCTCCTATCTCACCTCTTGCTATCCCTACCCAAAAAGAGGGCTTTAGCTCAGTTCATCAAGTCTTTGCAGGCCCTCAAATCTCTGTGGGATATAAAGTATATATTTGGTAGAAGAAACACTTATACAATCTGCTCAAACCTATTTTGAGTATTTGGAGCAAAATGGCTTAGGTGTGGAGGAGATAAAAATCCTCTCCTATGCCTTTGAGGATCATCAGCTCACCCTAGCTCTAAACCAAAAGCTTTTTAGCACAGATAATCTTGTATTTTTCTTAGAAGACAAAGAGTATGCCATAGGTGAAGAAGAAGAGATTAGTGTAAGCTCTTATGATGAGAAAAATCTAGTTTTGCAACTCTATTTCAAAAACGCTTCACTCAATCCCAAAAACAAACCCTTTAGACTCGTGAGTGATTTGAAATTTTTGGTCAAAAATGTAGAAGTTTTTTTCAATGAGCAAAAAATCGCCCTACCTTCTGCCTCTCCCCTGCCTTTGAGTGAGGAGGGGATTTTGAGAGATGAGCTAAGTGAGGAGCAATACAGAGCCATTCAAACCATTTTTTCTCATCCTCTTGTGTATATTTGGGGAGCACCAGGGAGTGGGAAAACCCAAAGAGTGCTTTTCCAAGCGATTTTGCACCTCTTAAAACAAGGCAAAAAAATCGCACTCTTAGCCCCTACAAATAATGCATTAGAACAAGCCCTTAAGACTTTGATAGCCAAACTTGATGAATTGCACCTTGATAGAAGTCTTATTTTGCGTTTGGGAGTGCCTACACTAGAGTTTTCTCAAATCTACCCTGAGATTTGTGAGAGTGTGAAAAATAGGGAAAGCAATCTTTTTAATTTCTCAAATCCAAGAGAGAGAATCAAAGAAGCTCAAGTCTTGGCAATGACACTAGATGGGTTTATCAAACGCTACAAAGAGCTAGGGGTGAGCTTTGATCATTGTTTTTTAGATGAATGTGCGTTTGCTCCTTTGGTGAAAGTGTGTGCGTTGTGTGTGATGGATACGCCTCTGACTTTGCTAGGCGATCACAAACAGCTTATGCCTGTGTGTGAGATGAAGCCCAAAGATTTGCAAATCCACCCAGAAGGCAAACTTTGGAATCTCTCAGCGTTGTTTTTAGAGCATTTTTTGCAAGGCAAGGCTTTGGAGGGGAAGCTTGATTTTGAAGTTACAAAACTAGCCACACTTAGACACACTCATCGCTATGGCAATAACCTTGCCTCAATCCTCAATCACTACATTTATCACAATGGACTAAGGGGGAGGGAGGAGAGAAGTGAGATTTATTATCTTGATTGCTCTAGTTTTGATACCTCACACATTAGAGGAGAGCCAAAGAGTAATAACAATCTTGCAGAGATTGTGGGAGTGAAGAAAATCATTGAGGGGTTAAGTGATTGGGGGGTAATTACTCCTTTTGTGCAACAGCGAAAAGATATGATTTATAATGGAATCCCTTATGATAGGGTTTTTACAATTCACGGCTCACAAGGGCAGGAGTTTGAGAATGTGATTTTCTCTCCTGTGCTTTTGCACTATCATCTTACAGATTCTCACAACCCCCAAGCCCTCAAAGCCCTCAATGTCGCTATCTCAAGGGTAAAAAAACGACTTTTTATTGTATGTGATTATGGGTATTGGATGAGAGAGGGCGATCAATTTTTGAGTGCGATTCTAAGAGAAGCAAAAGAGTGGAAGAAACCGCTTTAAGACAAGGAGAGAGAATGCAAGAAGAGAGATTTGATCAATGGAATAAAGTCAAAAAAGAAGTAAGTACAAGAGAAAAGGACAAAAAAATAACAATAGGAAAAAAATATTAGTGCTATGTGGGGTTTAATGTGGGAAGTGAGGTTTATGGCAAGGGAGAGAGATTTGCTCGTCCTGTTTTGGTTCTCAATGTTTTGCCCAATGGAATGTTTATGGGCGTGCCACTCTCAAGCAAGACAAAAAACAAAACAGGCTTTATGTTTTATAAATTCAAAGATAATCAAAAAGAGATTCAAGTTGCACTTTTGGCACAAGTCAAATCTTTTGACAAAAGAAGAGTATATCAATACAAATGCAGTATATCTCAAGAGAATTTAAAAACCATAAAAGAGAGGATTGCCAAGAAAATTATTGAAGTGTAATAACCCCGCACTAAGACGGGGAAACTCACACAAGAGTGTAAGCCAGATTCCAATCTTTTGCAAGAGAGGATTATGAAGGCATTATAACCTAAAAACCTATGATTACAAAACACAAGGAGAGAGAATGCAAGAAGATTTAAAAAAGATTTGGGATTTTGCAAATAAGCAATACTCTGAAGTCAATGAGATTTATAAGGTGCTAGAGGGGGAGGAAGATGTAGAGATTATCAAGACTTTGAGAGAGAAGCTAGGATTAGAGAGAGACAAAAAGGTGGATTATGCACTTTGTGAAAGGGTGATTGCCCTCAAAGAAGAGCCGATTTTGCAAATCCTCAAAAAAAAGGGCAACAATCTCAAGGAGAGCAAAACCTTGATGATAAAAGAGGTGAGCGAGTTTTATTCTAAAGTCTTTGAGAGGATTATAGGCTATATTGAAGATAATGCCTTGCTTACCCCACTTTATCGCACACTTTTATCTCACTCTCACAAAATCGGACTAGGGTTTAATGCGTGGTTTATCAAATGGAATGAGGATCTGATAGAGGGGAGCAATATTGAGATAGCAAAAAGGGGTTGTGAGAGGGAGATGAGGGAGAGCATTGATAAAGCTAGGGGTGAGGCGTGGGGAGAGAGGAGCTATTCGGTGGTGAGGTTTGAGGGGGAGAGGGCAGTGTTTTATCCCTATGCCAAAGCCTTTCCTCAAGAGATTGGGCTAATTCTCTCTAGTATAAAAGAGCTTATAGAGGAGTTGCAAAAGAGTGAGGAGGGGGAGAGTGGGGTGTTTTGCACATATTTTCAAGCCCTCTATAATGCCCTAGCTTATCAAGAGCGTGAGGGATTGATTGAGGCGTGGAGAGAAGTGGATAGAGCGTGGAGTGAGATAAAAACTCCTATTCAAATCGCTCATCCTTTTGAATACTATGAGGATATTTATCGCCATAGTGTCGCCCCTGAGTGGGATATCCGACTAAGCAACCCTTATGCAAGCCATAGAGCAGAGTTGCAAGAGGGAATGATAGAGATGCAAAAGCATTTTACCCATAAGCTTGGCATTACTTTTAGCAATGGGGAGAAAATCAAAGGAACGCTATTTTTTGATTGTATGCCTTTGTGCTTTTATGGCTCACTCAATAATGGGCTTTTTTCAGCCCAAGTGATTCCCAATGATGAGAGCATAGAGAAGAAAAAAATCTTTGCCTACACCCATAGGATTTTGCACTCTCTTCGTGCCAAACCTCAAACCAAGCTTGAGGTTGAGATCTTTCCTAGTGAATTTTTATTCTCTTATCGTGAGATTTTAGAGAGTGAGGAGAGGTGGAGAGAGGTGTATCATCTCAGCACCAATGGACACGAGTATGGGCATATTTTGTGGGTAGATGAGAGAAGTGAGGGGTTGATGAATGAGGGGGGAGAGTATAAAAATCTTGAAGAGTTCAAAGCCACTTGTGGGGGGCTAGTGAGACATTTTTATAAGGGTGGGAGAAGTAGGGATTTGCTCATCGATCACTTGCATCGCTCTATCAAACTCATCTCTTATCAGAGGGTGGAGGAGGTGTTGCCTTATTATTGTGAGGGGTTATTGCATTTGAGTGGGGCATTTGAGAGTGGGATATTGAGCTTTGAGGGTGGGGGCTTGGAGGTGGATTGGAGCAAGAGCGAGGAGTATGTGGAGTGGTATTTGGGGGTATATGAGAGATTGCTTATGCACTATGTGGAGCATAGAGAATCAGGGGAGTTTTTGTCTGAATTTGTAGAGAAAAAAGAGGGGGTTTATCTCCCACTCCAAAGAGGAGCTAGGGAGTTTGTGGAGTATTATTATGAGCGTTATCTTAAGATTGGAGGAGAGATACTTTAGGCATCTCCTCGATATAAACGCTTTGGCTTGGGAATGCAAAGCTTAGGTTATGAGAGGCTACAATATCCATAATCTTTAGCATCACATCTTGACGCACATCAAGCCACTCTCCCCATTTGATTGTAGTTGAGAAACAATACACCAAAATATTGATAGAGCTATCAGCAAACTCATCTAGCACGACAAAAAGATTGCTTTTATATCCTAGCAAGTCATCAAGGGAGACGATATTTTGCTTCAAATCTAGCTCATAGTGGCTAAGTGGGGGTCGCTCATCGTTTTCTTTGGCAATTTGTGGATGATTTAAGAGCATTTGATAAATATCTTTGATACAAGAGCGGATTTGATCAGGGGTAGAGCTATAAGTTACTCCAATTTGCATTTTGATTCTTCTTCCTACTTTTCGGCGATTCCAATTTCTTACAGAGCTATTGGCTAGGAGTGAGTTTGGCACAAAAAGCATCGCATTATCAAATGTCCTAATCGTGGTGCGTCTAAGTCCCATTTCAACCACTGTTCCCTCAATATCCCCACACACAATCCAATCCCCTTGATTAAATGAATTATCAAAGAGCAAAACCACAGAAGCAAAGAAATTGGCCAACATATCCTTGACAGCAAATGCCACAGCCAAACCACCGATTCCAAGGGAGGCAATGAGGGCTGAGATATTGAATCCAAAGTTTTTGAGTAAGATAAGTAGGGCAATGAGAATGATGAGAAAATAGGTGATTTTGAGCAAGAGATTGATGACTTCTCGCCTAAAAGTGTTGTTTTTCTCTGCCAAACTCCCCAAAATCGCAATCCCATAGCCTTTGAAAAGCAAAATTGCAAGCCAAGAGAGAGCGATGATATAAGAAGCATTCACCCACATCAAAAAATCAGGTGAAGCAGGTTTGGGGTAGGCTAGGATTGTCAGAGAGATTGCAAAACTAGAGATGATGATAAGCATTAAGATAGGTTTGGCGATATGGCGTCGGATTTGATCTTGAATCTCTTGAGATTTGAGAAAGCGTGAGAGATAGCCAAGTGATTTGAGCAAAAGATGAGCGATGATTTGACGGAAGAAAAAGAGCGTGATAAAAATACTTAGAGATAAAAGTGTTTTTGCCACTCCCAAAGAAGCGATGCTTTCAGGCAGGGCATTGGTGATGAGATTGAGAAGTGAGGGGAGGTTGAAGTTGCTCCAAATACTGCGAGGGATAAGAAGCTTGGCATTGGCATTGAGATAGCTTAGGATTTCTACATAACTTGCGACAAAGATTTCAAACTGAGCTTGTTTGCTTGAAATCTCCTCTTTTTGCTTGGCTGTGAGGTTTTTTGTAGGGATATGATCATAGTCTTTGAGTTTTTGGAGTGTGGAGGAGATGATACTTTTGATATGGCTTTGAGTGGTGAGGGCATTGTTTCTTTTGTGAATCAAAACGACAAAATCTTCAAAAGCCTTTTGGGTTAGCAAAGTGTTAAGTTCCAAAGTATTTCTAGCTAGAAGAAGTGGGGATTGCACTTGTGAGGCGTTTTGCATCGTGAGTTGCAGTGCTTCAATAGTATGGGCAAGGGTAGGAGAGGGTGAGGGCTGAGTTTGGATAAGAGTTGTGGCAATTTTCCTAAAGATTGCAAGTTTTCTCTCTGAGAGCTTAAGCAAATCTTGAGATGAGGTTTGGTTTTGGCTTTGGGTATTGAGCTCTATCACTTCATCAATCAAATCATCAAGAGGGCTTTGAGCGAAAATCCATAAAGGCAACAAAAGAATAAACAAGATTTTTTTCATATTTCTCTCCTAAAAAGTCAAAAGCAAGATTTTATCACAAAGGAGAGCGTTTTGCTTGATTGTATTGAAGGGAGGATTATTCCTCCCATTCAAAATCTTGATGTTCTATTTTCGTGGGTAGTTTTTCTTTCTTGTTTGCTGTGGGGATATAGCCATCATTTTCTCCAAAGCTATATCTTACCCCTACATTGATTTGATAATCTATGTTGATTTTCCCTGCAAAGCTTTTCTCAAAGTCAAAGTAAAGTCTAGTATTGTCTTTGATGGTTGTATGAACCCCCACATTGAACAATGCTCTGCCATTAGATGCAAGAGTGCTTGGATGGGTGCTAGTTCCTCCAAGATCTGTTGTCAATATCCCATCTCCTCCTACAAGGCAATCATATTCATAAAATACCCCTGCATACGCACTTGCTTGGATTGGTTTGTGTTTTGTAAATCTTTTGAAATCATAACCAAAGCTAGATCCAAATCTTGAACGCACGACAATAAGCCTCTCTCCAAGTGCATTAAGCCAAGAATCCCCCAAAACTTGCCTAAAGCTTGTTTGGTTGAAATATCCCAATGCTACTTCGACTTGAGGATCGATATACCACTCTTTTTCACTTCCAAGCTTAAAGCGATAACCAAACTCATCACTCAAAGTAAAAGCCATATTGCTTGTGCTATAAGTGGAGCTTTGTCCCATCATAGAGAAGTCTGAGAAGATATAGCTAAATTTGGCGATACTATCATTATACCAGCCCTCATCTTGGACATAGGAGTTATAAAGTGCAACCTCTATGGCATTGGACTTGATATAGTCAATTCCTAAGATTTCTTGATTGAGGCTTTGTACTAGAGTATTTTGAATACTTGAATTTGATGTGCCATAAGAGAGGGCTAATCCCAAGTAGTTATTAGCTCCCTCAAACCCAAAGGCATAGTCATATCCCCCTTGTAGTGTTACATAGCTTGTTTTTGTCCCCATTCCAAAATCATTACTTATTCTTCCACAAAAGATTCTAGCCCATACTCCTTGAGAGTGATGATTATCTCTAAGCTCCCCCATACGCTTATTAAGTGAGTTGAAGTTTGCTATATAGAGATCATAATTTCCCCCAAGTGCACTCACACTTACCTCTCTTCTTTCTTCTGTCACTCCACTTGTGGTTAGACTATTGAGAAAGTATGTAGTGTAGTCCCCATCTTGCTTGGACACTCCATTAATGTCTGTGATTGCTGATGTGAGAGTTCCGCTGATTTTATCAAATCCTTGAATACTCTCTTTGAGCTTGAGTGTAATCCCTGCCTGTTTATTACCTGTGTTGATAGTGGTAAGTACGGCAATATTCCCAGAAGTTTTTGTCCCACCTTTTGCACTTTTCTCACCATCTTGCGAAGAATCATATTTAATATTTGAAATATTGTTTTTATCCTCCACAACAACTTGCATAAGAAAGATACCACTCTGTGAAGTAGAGTTGTCCCCAATATTTGCAATAATAATCCTATCTGAATATGTATTGCCATATTTACTCACCTCTTCTCCTCCTAGAGTTGCAGTTTTTTGATCCGCTCCTATTTTCACTCTAGTAACAAATGTGGCATTCCCCTTGCCTTGAAGCCCACTATTGGTTTTTACTATGGACTTTCCACTCTCATCAGAGTTGCCAATTTTTAATAGCCCAAAATGATCCCCATCACTAGAGTGAGTTGCTACACTAATTGTTGCATTGGTTTTGTTTTGATTGGAGGAGTGATTTTGGATAATGAGTGTTGGGATATGAAAATTACTTTGTTGTTTTTGCGATTTCTCTAAATTTCTCAAAAAGACTGATGAATTGTCTTCAAGGGTTACACTAGGGGAAGATTTGCCAGAATCAAGATAAAAATCTCCTAAAAAACTTGAATGCTCTTTGAGAGTGATAGAGTGAGTTTTTGAATTTTGGCTAACCCCTTGCTCTGAATGTTGTTGAGATGAGTTTAGCAAAGAGATGATTCCAGTAGTATTTCCTCCCAAGGCAAGAGAGTATTCATCAGTGGTTTGGGTGGATTTGATTGTAGAGAGGAGTGGGGAAGAGTGAGGGGTTCCTGTAATCTCTACTTTGAATCCATCATGATAAGTAAGACTTGATGATTTGATTTTGACTACATCGGTTTCTTGATTTTCTCCATTGCTTGATTGAGCAAAGATGAGAGTAGTACGACTTTCTTTGGAGTATCGAGTTTTAATCTCTGCATTGATTTTGCCCCCAAAAGTGATATGTGTTTGCCCTCCTGTGGTTGTGAGATTATAGACAAAGATATCATTTTGGCTCGTTGGATAATGTGTGAGGTGCATTGCAATATGGGTGATTCCACCTGTGGTTGTGATATTGCCTGAAAATCCTGCTCCGATATCTAAAACCTTGTCTTCCGAAGTGATGAGCGAGGAGGGGATAATCACCGAATCTTTAAGAAATAAATTATTATTTCCTCCACTTGTGTTGATATTTCCAAAGAGTGCAGAATGCGTTTTGTCTTTCTCTCCCCCTCCTTTGATGAATATATTATTGTCTCCACTCCTGCTTGTGATATCTCCTGCAATACCAGAAGAGAGGGCCAGATTTTCCCTATCTGTCGGGGAGTGTGGAGTTTTTGAGAATGTTTCAATCGCATCTTTTGTGTGTGTCAGAGAAGACGAGGAGAGATCAAGCCAAAGGGTATTGCTCCCAGTGTCTGAAAAGACTGCATTTTTGAGATCAAAAGTTCCATGTGTTTTGTTGAAGTGAGAGATGATAGAGGAGTTTTGAGAAGAGTTGGGAGCGAATAAAATAATATTTTTTCCCTCTCCTGTTGAGCCAACTCCTTGAGAGATTGTCATTTTCCCACCAAAGGCATTGGGAGATGAGTGACTATGATTATTTAATGGGCGATCAAAAGAATTGGTTTTTACAAGAAGGGCTTTTCCCAAAATATTTGATCCACCATCTGCTGTAATTGAGGTGAGATTTAAGATGTTATTGCTCCCAGGGCCAAAAGAGATGATATTTGCTCCACCTTTTGCACTGATTAAAATTGATGATTGATCCCCAAGAGTTACATTGCCATTGCCTTTGAAATCCAATGTATTGTTTGAGTGGGTTTGTGCTGTGATATTTCCATCAATCTTGGCATTTCTTGTAAGCACAATATTATGTGCAGAATATTGTGGCGATCCTATTGCATGTAGCCCACCAGATTGGATAGTAAGGCTTTGGATATTGAAAAGATTTTTTCCATAGATTGAGGTAACTCCTGATTTTGTCGTAAGCATTCCACTGGGGATTTGAATAGAGTTGGATCCATGGGGATTTTTGGCATAGACTGAATTTCCCATCCCATCTCCAGATGCAATAGTTAGGATTGTCAAATTCCCATTTTCTCCTTTAACCCTATTGAAGGCATGAGATTGCCCACCAACCTCAACTCCTCCAATTTCAACTTTATGAGAAGAAACCAAAATTATACTTTCCCCATAAATATCAGTGTCGGATCCAACATGCACTTTTCCACTGATGCTACCATTTCCTAAGAAGTCTATAGTGGTTTTCCCAGAATTTGTGCTTACATTACCTTGAATTGTGTTTGTTGTTTTTCCTCCAAAAGTGATAGAGGTTTGTGCAGACAATCCTAGAGTATAGACATTTCCTATGATTGTATTGCTTTGTGAATTTGTATTTTCAAAAGAAACGCTATTGCTTCCACTTTTTGTTGTGATATCCCCCTTGATTATGTTTGTCCCCTCTCCTTTAAACAAGACCTCATTATTTCCTTTTTGAGTGTAGAGATTTCCAAGGATACTTCCATTATCGCCATTAAAAACAATGAGGTTTTTTCTTAGATTGCTTATTACTTGTTTGGAGAAGAGACCATCAGAGGTTCTTTGTGAGGGTTGAATGCTTATCTTGGTTGCAAAAGAGCTTACATTTCCCAAAATTTTTGAATTTTTCCCCTCAAAAGTGATTGTATTACCACCACCATAGAAATTAAAACCGGGCTGTTGAGATTTTTCTTTGAGTATTAGTGTTGCATTCTCCCCTCCAAATTTAATTTGGGTTCCCCCACTGCCATCCTGAGTGGATACCCCATTTAGGGTTAGTGTCGAGTCGTTTTGAGTAATGTCAATAAGTATGTGAGATGTGGCTTTATTACCCACAGAGATTTTATTCTCAACTGTAATGTTTTGGTGTTCTGTATTAAAAACAAGTGAGGTATCTCCTCCATTTGCTACAATGGCTCCATCACCACTATTGCTCCCCTCATTATCCAAATTACCTGAAATATGCACTTTTGTATCATAAAAAATTAGTTTCCCATCTCCCAAATCACTAAAAATTCCCCCCATAATAGAAGTGGATTTTTTATCAGATGAAAATGTTGTATCTCCAGCTTGCAGTGTGATTTTTCCAGTAATTTTGGCATGATTTGTGAAGTTAAATGAATTGCTTCCAAATATTCCAAGAAGTACATCTCCACTGATTCCCTCCCCTCCAAAAGTCCCCACAAAAGTGTTTGTCCCAGACTCACCATCAATTATCAAATTTCCCTTGAGGGCAGGAAGACTCGAATCTTTTTTTCCAAGACTAAGAGCAATTGATTTATCTCCATCATCTTGAAGCAAAAAGGCAATTGTCCCATTTCCATCATTCATCTGAAGACTTTTGCCATTTCCGTTGATTTCAAGTGAGGAGCCAATAATTTTGGCAACCAAATCATCATCTTGGGTATTTAAATCAAAAACAAAACTAAGCTTATCAACAGGAGTCCCTCCTTTTTTGAAGGGTTGATAGATTTCTCCCCCTCCATGCAATCCATTCCAAGTAATCCCAAAATCACTTGACTTATCCCCTCCTCCATCTACGCAAATGCCTATCGCCCCTGATTGACTAATGCAACTTCCATAACTAGAGTTTAAGTACAGAAATAAAGCCAATGAGCCACGAAGAAACAAATCTCTCCTTATTCTGCCCCCCCCCCCTGATTATATGTGTTTAATATCTTGTTTTTTTGTTTCATAATCTATCTCCATTTTAGACTTGCAAAACACATTTTTGCAATCAAATAGATATAGAAGTAGGTTGAATATAAGTTAAATAAAACATTACATTTATTGATGGGGAGTTGGGTATAAAGCCAGGCTAGGAGGGATCAAATCCCATTTTGTGGGGGTTGAGGATATTGTGAGGATCAAAGGCTTTTTTGATTTGAGCAAAGAGTTTGAGATGAGTAGAGCTGAAAGCTAGGGGCATATAAGGGGCTTTGCTAAGTCCTATGCCATGCTCCCCACTCAAAGTCCCTCCCATAGATAGAGTGATAGAGAAAAGCTCTTTGATAGCTTCTTTGCCCTCAGAGAGAGAGGAGAGGGAGGGGAGCATTACATTTGTATGAATATTGCCATCGCCAATATGCCCAAAGCAAGGGATAGGAAAGTCATATTTTTGGCTGATTTCTTGCACTCTCTCTAAAAAGTCAGCCACCTTTGAGCGAGGGAGAGTGATATCTTCATTGAGTTTTTTTACTCCATAGATACTATTGGCTTGGGAGGCGTTTTTGCGTCCAAACCAAATCCTCTCTTCTTCTTGCTTGTCTTTGGCAACCTCAAAGCTTAGGGGGTTGTAGGCTTTGCAAATTTTTTCAATCTCACTTGCCTCAAACTCCAAACTTGGCTCAAAATTCCCATCAAGCTTGATGATAAGGATTGCTTTTGCTTCTGTGGGGTAGAGATTGAAGCGAGAATTGAGGGCTTGAGTGGTAAGAGTATCCAAAAACTCCATAGCACAAGGGGTGATTCCACTAGAGAGGATAGCACACGAGCAATCTGCTAGGCTTTTTAGAGAGGAAAAGCCCACTAGCAAAGATTTTTCAAATCTAGCTTTGGCTTTGAGTTTGAGAGTGAGTTCAGTGATGACTCCCAAACTCCCCTCACTCCCACATACCAATCCCAAAAGATTGTAACCTGCTACATCTTTGTAAGTTTTATGTCCGACTTCTATCAGCTCTCCTGTGCCAATCACTAGTTTTGCACTAAGCAAATAATCTTTGCTAACCCCATATTTTACAGCACACATTCCCCCTGCATTCTCGCTGATATTTCCCCCAATCGTGCTAAAAGAAGCACTTGCAGGATCGGGGGGAAAAAAGAGATTATAAGGAGCTAGAGCATTGTTGAGAGAGGCATTTAGCACAGCAGGTTCTAGGGTAACACAGAGGTTTTGAGTGTCAATGTGGAGGATTTTATTCATATGTTTTTGCAATGCTAAGATAATGCCCTCATTGATACTTCCCCCACTCATTCCACTTCCTGCACCTCTAGGAGTGATGGGGATTTTATGAGTATAAGCATAGGCGATGATTTTTTGTATATCTTGAGTGTGGCGAGGGAAAATCACGCAAGAGGGGAGGATTTCTGTCCTTGTGCTATCATAGCTATAAACGCTCAAAGTGGAGGGGTTTATGCTGATATTTTTCTCTCCTACAATCTCTTCAAAGGCTTTGAAATGCTGAGGAGAGAGTGTCATTGAATGCTTTTTAGAAGTTTGTCGTATTCTTCAAAATAATTTCGCTTTCTCTTAAGCCAATCCCAAAAGCTCTTTGCCTCAACTCTAGCAAAAAAAGGATACATTACCTCTTGAGGAGCAGGGTTTGAGAGAGCTTGTCGCTCTAAGACTTGAAAGCTTTGACAATCTAGCAGATTGACACCATTTGAAGCATAAATTGCCAAGATTCCCACGCTATAAATCTTGCACATCTCCTTAAAAGCTTTTTTGCTAGGATCTAATATCCCCTTTCCTCCCACATCAGCAATCATCAAATCCGAGCTTGCAAAGTAGATTTTTGGAAAAAGAGCTTTGATGCTTTCATAGACTTTTTGATTGGGTGCAGCGATAAATCCACGAGCATAAAAGCTTCTAAGAATCACTTCATCTCCCTCTTTGGGTTTGACAACAGGGGTGGGGAGATATTTTTGCTCTAGCAAAGTGAAAGGCTCATAACTAGCTGTAATCTTGTCATCATCAACTTGAGTGATGACAACAGAGTTTGAGATGATTCCTGCCCCAATTTTGTGGATAATGATTCCACTCTCTCCTACAAGGATTTCATCTTTGCTGGGTTTGAGTGTGAGAGTTTTTTTGTCTGTATCTATGCTAAGAATTGTCAGCTTTATGGGTTTGATCTCAATCCCAAAGGCAAGAGAGAAAAATAAAAAGAGTTTAAATATTTGTTTCATTTTTTGTCCTCAAAAACCACTCTAGCATATAGGCAAGAGAGGAAGTTTTTTCTATGGTTTCATCTTGCAAAAATTGCGTAATCTCTAAGCAAGGAAGCCAAAAAAGCTCAAAGTTCTCATCTCTCTCCCCTCCACCCTCAGAGATTTTTTCTTCTTGAGAAATACTAGCAAAAAATAGCGTTTGCTTAGAGGTGCTTAAGCCAATGTTTGAGTAGAATGTATTGATTTTTTGTAGTTTTTGGATAGGGATTGAGTATCCGCATTCCTCAAGCACCTCTTCTTGTGCGATTTGCTCAATGCTTTTGCCCTCTTTATCCACAAGCCCAGCACATAGCTCATAAATAATCCCTCTTTTATCTCTAAGAAATGCACAAGGGCGTAAATGCCTAAGAAGAAGCAAAGAGTGCTTTTCTTTGGAGTAGAGCAAGATTGCCACACTATCAAAGGAGTGATACATATCCCATAGATATTCTTCTTTATCAAGTAAATAGTGGATTCTTTGGGGTTTTATAAACTTAGATTGAGTGGGGGTGCTTAGAGAGAGGAGGGTGAAATCTTTCATTTGCTCTCCTCTAGGGGTGGGTTTTGGGTAAGAGTGCTTTGGGTTTGCTCTGAAGTATTTTGTGCTGTGAGTTTGTTTAGCTCATCTTCAAGAAGCTGTTTTTGCTCTTTTGCAAATTGAAGGAATTTTTCTTTTTCTTTGCCTTTAAGCTCACTTCTTGTAGTCTTGATACTCCCCAAAGGATTGATGGGGCGATTATTTTTGTAGAGTCCAAAGTGCAAATGAGGTCCAGAGCTTATGCCTGTATTGCCACTTTTGCCGATATTTTGTCCTTGTTTGACATAGCTTCCTACTTTGATTTTCTTATCAATTGAGCTTAGATGTGCATAAAGGGTTTTCAATCCCCCCTCGTGTGCGATTTCAATAGCTTTGCCATATCCCCCTTTGTTTCCTGCACTCACCACTCTTCCACTTCCTGCTGATTTTATAGGTGTGCCAATCTTGGCTCTCAAATCGATTCCAAAGTGAGGGCGAACCACTTGTTTGAGGACAGGGTGTTTGCGTGCTTGAGAGAATTTTGAGGTGATATAGACATTGGAGAGGGGCATTCTAAGTAAAAAACCTGTGATTTCTTTCCCTGCAAGATTGTAGTATCTGCCATCATTGTAGGAGATGAGGAAGTTGGGCTTTTTGCTTGTCTCTATCATACTCGCCCCGATAGTTGGAGTGCCAAAAAACTCTCCAAAGCGATATTTTCTCACATACAGCAAAGCAAGTTTATCCCCCTTCATTACCTCTCTTTTGAAATTGATTGAGTTTTTGTAAGTGTTGAGAAATTCATTGGCTAGGCTTAAATCTTTGGATTGCTTGAAAATGTCTTGATATGGGGAGTTTAGCACTTCAAGGGCTAGGGTTTGGGATTTTTGAAAGTATTTTATGGGCGTGAAAGTGAGTTTATAAGTAGAGTTTTCTTCATAGATTTGGATTTGGATATCTTCTCCCACAGGGATAAGTGCTTGGAGGAGTTTGCCATTTTTATCTTTGAGGGTTTGATACTCCACTCCTGCATAAATCTCTGCTGTAAGCTCTTTGTCTTCTGCAGGGAGATTGTAGTAGAGTTTGAGAGGGATATGATAATCTTCTAAAAATTTCAAGAAAGTATAGCCCTTTTGCCATACTCTATTCTCTCCCACTGCCCCAAAGCAAAAAGACAAAAACAAAGCACAAAGCAAGATTTTTCTCATCATTTATCCCAAAAATTAAACTCTTTAAATAAGAATTAGGTAAAAAAGTTTTTTGTGGTGTTATAATAGTGATAATTCTAACTAAAACTTTAAGAGGTTTAGACTCTATTTTATATAGAGAGGATTAAAATGGATACTTTCAAATTTTGGGTTATACCCTTTATAACTTTTGGAATCTTTATTTGCTTTGCTATTGGGATTTTGATTTATACATATAGTGATTTGCAAGTGTCTTTTTCACAAGAAGAAAGCACTTCATCAGTAACGACAATGCAAAATTTCCAAGAAGCAATGGGTTCGCAACTAAAGTAAATGAAAAAAATGTCGATGTGTGAAAGATACATAAGAGATTTAGGTCAGAAATGGAGGTCTTAAAATGATTAGGAATACTACACAGCGAGGTTTAGTCGGTTCTGTTTATGCTCAAAATATTGAGAAAAACACTACCAATAAGGAAAATCAAGTTAAGAAAAATCAAGAGGTAAAGGCTTTGGATAAAGTTTCACAAATCAAAGAGCAGATTCAAAATGGGACTTATGAACTCAATATGAAAAAGACTTCTGAAAAAATGGCACTCAATTTGCTTAATCTCTAAAAAAATACAAAACTCTCTATGGAGAGAGGGTGTTTAGGGATAAGGAATGCTTCATCAATATTTAAAAGACGCAATTTGTGAATTAAAAAAACTTATAGAACTCACTCAAACAGATATCGCAGATCTTTCAGAGGCGAAAAATGAGGTGATTTTCCAAAGACTTCCATACAAAGAATCCCTCATCAAGTCTTTTGAGCAAAAAAAATCTCTCATTGATTCTGCAATGGTTACCCTAAGAGATAATAATCCTCAAAAATCCCTCTCAGATCTTTTGGATCAAGAAGCACTTGATTTGCTTGATGAGCTTAAAATCGCTCTTAAAGAGCTTAAAGAACTCAACAAAGGGTATGCAAAAAGTGTATATGCTGTCAATGAGTTTTATACTTCACTTCTAAGAAAAATCGTGCCACACGAAAACAATGGTTATGGAGGTTATGCTAAACCTCAACAAAGTTTCCTTACAATACAGGTGTAGGCTATGGGTGGCATTCTAACCTCTCTTAACACTTCTTATACAGGACTTCAAGCTCATCAAGCAATGGTGGATACCACAGGCAATAACATTGCCAATGCAAGTGATGAGTTTTATGCACGCCAAAAAGTCGTCCTCAAACCTCAAGCTCCACTAGAGAAAGGGGGTTATCAGATTGGGACAGGGGTGCAGATTGAGAGTGTGGTTAGAGCTCATGATGATTTTGTGTTTCAACGCTATGGAAGAGCAGCACAAGAAAAAGAGTTTTTCCAAACCCAATACGACAAGCTTAGAGAAACAGCCTCACTTTTCCCTGATCTTGAAGGTGTGGGGATTTATGATGACTTACAACAATACTTTGATGCGTGGAAAGATGTATCCAAAAACCCCAAAGATCCAGCCCAAAAGCAACTCTTGGTGCAAAAAACCCAAACGCTCCTAAAGTCAATCCGAGCCACCTATGACAATGTAGCAAATATGCAAAAAAAGACAAGCGAAGAACTTGCAATGAGGATTGATGAAGTAAATCGCAAGGGCAAACAGATTGCTGAAATCAACAAAAAACTAAGCATTAGAGAATCTCATACAGATTTAAACTATGCCAATGATTTGCGAGATCAAAGAGATAAGCTAGAGTTTGAGCTAAAAGAGCTTATCGGTGGTGTGGTTTTCAAATCCAATCTTAAGACAAATATTGATATCAATTCAAGAGATATAGACTATGGGGAAAATTATGTAATGAATGTGGCAGGGGGATTTAATATCATTGATGGAATCAACTTCCACCCTCTTGTAGTCAAAGAATCTCACAAAGGCAATGGGTTAAACCACGTGTATTTCCAAAACCAAGACTTCCGCCCAGTGGATATCACAAACAGCCTTTTTGATGGCAAGATTGGAGGATTAATCAAGCTTTATGCTGATGGGATTGATGGCACACCTGTGGGGAAAATGCAAGAATATTTAAATATGGTCAATACCTTTGCATTGGGATTTATTGAGGCGACAAATAATATCTATGCCCAAAGTGCTACCACAGCCATAGAGAGCAAAGCCCTTACACTCAAGCCTGATCAATCACTCATTGATAGTTCTTATAATATTCGTGAAGGCTCATTTGATATCGTGATTTATGATAGCAATGGAGATGAGATAGGGGTGAAAAAGATTGATGTCAATCCTCTCACAACCTTGCAAGATATTGTCAATCAAATCAATGCAAATACAGATGATAATGATGATAAAAACTCACTTAATGATATTGATGATTATTTTGTAGCAACTTATGATGTGCAGACAGGGAAATTCCAAATGACACCCAAAAACCAAAGCGAGATTTTTATCGGATTACGAGATAATGGAAGCAATCTACCCGGTGCTTTTGGAGTCAATCGACTTTTTGAAGGCGATAGTGGTAAAAATATTCAACTCAACTCAATTTACTTGCAAGATCCTAGCAAATTGCGTCCTTATGTGTCCCCCTCAAGTGGAAATACAGAAGTGGCAAATATGATGCAACAACTCCAATATGATGATGTAACTTTCCAAAATGGCAAAAACAATATTCAAAATATGCAAATCTCTCAATACTATCGCCTTTTGGGAGGAGCGATTGCCACAGATACCCAATCTGTCAAAACCTCACTTGATACCAAAATGGCACTTTATTCAGCGGCAAAAAAAGAGTATTTGAGTATTTCACAAGTCAGCGTTGATGAAGAGATGGTTAATCTCATTAAATATCAAAGTGGATATGCAGCCAATGCTAAAGTTGTCAGCACGATTGATAAGATGATTGATACTCTTCTAGGATTGAAGCAATAATTCAAGTTGTTTTTGCAATCCATTTAGGCTACTAGATTTTGGCTCAAATCTCTCTAGCAGTGCGATTGCAAGTTTGCACCCTCTCTTCTCTCCCCCATAGCAAGACTTTGTAGCAAGTTCTAGTGAGGGTTTGTAATCTTTGGGATTATAGAGTGTTTGGGCGAGTTGAAGACAAGAGGTTGCATCTCCTCCTTGACAAGAGTAGCCCAAAACTTTTTGAGATAAATCTTTGAGATGAAGAAGGTTGTAGGCTCTAAGAGTGATTTTGCAAGAAGGAAGATCGCCATATTGACAAGCAAACTCTAGGGCTTTTATGGCTTTGGCTTTGCTCATAGGGATAGAGTGTTTGCCCTCTTGGTGGAGAAATGCACTCATTTTACAAGCATAAATCTCTCCCTCCAAACACGCCTTTTCATAGTGAAATAAAGCTTGTGTGAAATCTCTTTTTTGATAAAGCTTATTGGCTTTCTCTAAGTTGTTTTGTTTGCAACCACTAAGAGCCAAAAGCACCAAAACCAAAAGCCCAATTTGCTTCAAAACTCAAACTCTCCCTCTTCTCCTTTGTTGAGATAGGAGTAAGCGTTTTTGACATACTCTTCTCTAATAGGACATTCCAAGACTTGAGGGCATTGAAAACAAGAAGTGAGAGAGTGAGAGGTTTGACACTCTATAAGCTTGGTTTTGCTCTCTTGAAAGATTTGGGTATTGGGATTATTTTCTTGCATAGCTAAAACCTTTTTTTATCAATTCTATTTCATTTTTGCTTCCAAAATAACACGCAGAGGTTTCGTGAGAGTGCGAGATAGGCAAATCAAGCAATCTTCTCTCTCCATCAATTGCCTCTCCCCCTGCACATTCAAACACAAAAGCAAAAGGAAACACTTCAAAGAGTTTGCGTAGCTTTCCATTGGGGTGATCTTGAGTGGAGGGATAGCTAAAGATTCCTCCCTTTTTGATGAGGATTTGGTGCAAATCTGGCACCATTCCACCAGAGTATCGCAATCGATAGCCTAGAGAAAAGAAGTGTTCTACCATTGCCTTATGCTCTTTGCTCCAAAACTTTTGACTCCCCCCTGTGGCATTGATATTGCCTTGATTTTCTAGTGTAAGCTCTCCTTGTATATCCCACTTTTTTGTCTTAGGATTGTAGCGAGAGTGGAGAGGTAAGCTATCTTTATCTTTTGCTACTACCATTTCAAGGCGTGGTCCATAGAGGATATATCCACTTGCTTTGAGGTTTTTTCCCTCAAAACTCTCCTCATAGATTCCAAAAATTGTTCCTACACTTAGATTGCCTCCAATGAGTGAAGAGCCATCGATTGGATCATAAGCGACAAGGTATTTGCCATTTGGATTGGTGGTAAAAATATCTTCTTTTTCTTCAGAAAAAATCGCTTTGATAGAGGGTAGGGCAGAGAGTTGCTCTTGGATAAAAACATCACTTTGGATATCAAGGGCTAGTTGAATATCCCCACTTTGGTTAGTGTGTGAGGTATAAGAAGTCTCTCCAAAGATGATAAGCTCTTGAATCTTTGGAGCAAGTGAGGCAAAACAATCAAGTATAGTTTGCATAAGATTTCCTTATCTTGAACTAATCTAAACTAAAATTATAACGACTTTTGCATTTTTGTTAGAATTTCAAAAAAACTTTGAGAGTAAAAAGGATAAAAAATGAAAATAGCACCTAGCATTTTATCAGCAGATTTTACAAGACTTGGCGAGGAGATAGGGAGAGTGTGTGAGAGTGGGGCAGATTTGTTGCATATTGATATAATGGATGGGCATTTTGTGCCAAACCTCACTTTTGGCTCAATGATAGTAGAGCAAATCTCTAAAATCTCTACAATCCCCCTAGATATTCATCTTATGGTGGAGAATGTGCCATTTTTTATCCAATCCCTTCTCCCTCTCAAACCCAAATATGTAAGCTTTCATATTGAAGAGGAGAAACATATTCATCGCTGTATTGAGTTATTGAGAAAAAATGATATCTCTCCTGCTCTTGCACTCAACCCTCATACCTCTCTTGAGGGGCTAAAATATATCTTGCCCTCTTTGGATATGGTGCTAGTGATGAGTGTCAATCCAGGTTTTGGGGGGCAGAGCTTTATTCCTATGAGTTTGCAAAAGATTAAAGATCTCAAAGCAATGATACAAGAGTATGCCCCTCATTGTCTTATAGAAGTTGATGGTGGAGTGAGTGATAAAAACGCTCAAGCTTTGAGAGAGGCAGGGGTGGATATTTTGGTGGCAGGAAGTTATGTGTTTGGTGGCAAAGACTATGCCAAAGCGATTTCTTCTCTTAGAGGGTAGGGGCATTGAAACATATCATTCGCTTTGATCCAAGTTTGCCCCTCAAACCTAGCAAACCCAAAAAGCTCAAAGCCAAAAGCACCTCTATTCTTAATGCTTTAGAAAACAAAACTTTGGCAATGAGTGATTTTCTCTTGCTTTGTCAAAGTGATGAGGTATTGGGGGATTTGGCAATTTGTGAGAATTCAAGTGAGTTTTTGCAAAGTGTGGGTATGGATATTTGCTTTGAGGGGGGAGAGGTGTATTTGGGGAGTTTGAAGAGAGCTTTGAGGGAGCAGGTGTTTTGCTTTGTGGATATTGAGAGCAGTGGGGCTGATCCAAGAGTTAGTCAGATTCTAGAGATTGGAGCGATAAAGTATCGCAATGGAGAGGTTTTGGGGAGATTTGAGAGCTATGTGAGGGCAAATGAAGTGCCTGAGATTATCGAAGAGATTACAGGCATAGAGCTAGATGATGTGAGAAATGCTCCAAGTGATAGAGAGGTTTTGAGTGAGTTTAGAGAGTTTTTGGGGCAGAGTATTTTTGTCGCTCATAATGTGAATTTTGACTATCTCTATCTTGATTATTATTTTTCACTTCTTTTTGGTGTGGGGCTTTATAATCAAAAGCTTTGCAGTATTGAACTTGCCAAAAGAAGCATACCTGCTCCACGCTATGGACTAGATTTTCTCAATGAATTTTTAGAGATTTTTACCCCCTCTTTGCATAGGGCTTATGCTGATGCTTATACTTGTATGAAAATCTTTGAGAAATGTTTGCAAACTTTAGCAATCAGATTCCCCACCTCTCAAGCTTTGCTAAACTATTCTCAAAAGGGGAAAAATATTCAACCCCCCTCTAAGAGCTGAAGATTTTGTCGTATTGCCTCATATAGCACAGCTCCCACGCAAGTGGCAAGGTTGATACTTCTTCCCTCTCTCATAGGGAGTTTGTAGGTTTGATTGGGGTATTGCTCTAGG
This sequence comes from Helicobacter brantae, assembly GCF_003364205.1. Lineage (GTDB taxonomy): Bacteria > Campylobacterota > Campylobacteria > Campylobacterales > Helicobacteraceae > Helicobacter_G > Helicobacter_G brantae. Next base: position 2,212 of record NZ_NXLV01000008.1, on the reverse strand, counting down.
ATTTTTGTATCTAGCCCTGCATCTTCTCTGCCAAAGTATAGAAAGCACTCATCAGAAAAACTAGCCCCAAAGTAGTTTGATTGGGCTTTGGTGGAGAAAAAGAAGTGATTTTCTCCCACAGGGTGTTTTTGCCAAAAACTTGAGAGATTTTCCCACTCAATCACTTCAAGCTTTTGCCAATAGTCCATTCCTGAGCGTTTGATTTCTTTTTGGGATACACTAAACCCTAAGGGGTGAATGAGGTGCAATCTCCCCCACCCAGCCACACACAATCTTCCGATATTGCCTGTATTTTGAGGGATTCTTGGCTCAACCAAAACGATATTAAACATTATCTATCTCCTTTTTGTTTTGCAAGTATTGTATATTTTATAAACAAACTCTTGACTTTTTGCATTTTTGTTTTCTTTTTGAGTTATCTCACTGCTTCATTTTGTCATAAGATGATTTATAATAGCAAAAATAATTATTTTAAGGAGTCTTCCGTGTTTTTTAATAGTGAATTAAAAGAGCAAATTGCCTTCTATCAGCAAAAGCTTAAAGATCAGTCTGCAATCGTTGAAACTGCAGATTGTGGGTTTTGTATCGTCAAACTTGATGAAGAAAACAATATCATTGATGTTAATCAAAAATATTTAGACACAATGGGATATTCTCTTGCTGAACTCAAAAAGGTAGGATATAGAAATCTTAGAAATCCTAAAGTGAGTGAAGCAGAGTATGGCAAACTTTGGGAAGCTATCAAAGCAAAAAAAGATGCTTCAGGGGTATATAGCCAAGTGAAAAAAGGTGGAAGCCTTGTATGGTTTTATGTCGTGTTTAATCCGATTTTCAACGAATCAGGAGCATTGAGCTATGTCGTAGCAATCGCAGCAGACATTAGCTCTTTTGTCAAAAAAGCCAATGAAGCCCAAGACGCACTCAATGCTGTCAATCGCTCAATGGCGACGATTGAGTTTGATATGAATGGAAATGTAGTAGATGCCAACCAAAACTTCCTCTCAACGATTGGCTACACACTTGAGGAAATCAAAGACAAGCACCATAGAATCTTTTGTGATCCTATTTTTACAAAATCCAAAGAATACGCACAATTTTGGGATAGATTGAGAAATGGCGAATTTGTCGCAGGGAAATTCAAAAGGATTGGAAAAGACAACAAAGAGATTTGGCTAGAGGCAAGTTACAATCCGATTTTGGATGCCAATGGTAGGGTGTATCGTGTGATTAAATTTGCCACAGATATTACACCTCAAATCCTCAATGACAAAGAAAACACCAAAATCGCTTCAGAAATGGCTCAAGAAAACGACAAGCTCACAACTGAAGGAGCTAAAGTGATTGAGGAAACTACAAACAATATGAAAAGAATCGCAGAGATGATGCAAACTAGCTCTTCACTTGTAGCAAGTTTGGGAAGTCAATCTGATGAGATTACTTCAATTATCCAAACCATCAAAGATATTGCTGATCAAACAAACCTCCTAGCTCTCAATGCCGCAATTGAAGCAGCAAGAGCAGGGGAGCATGGAAGAGGGTTTGCAGTTGTAGCAGATGAGGTAAGAAAACTAGCAGAACGCACAAGCCACTCTATCACAGAAATCACTAGCACAATCAACTCAATCCGCGATGTTACAGGGCAAGTAGTCGATAATATCAAAACAAGTATCGGACAAGTTGATGATGGGGTAAAACTTGCAGGAGAGGCAAAAGATTTTATGGATAAGATCCGAGATAGTGCCTCAAAAGTTGCCAAAACTATTCAAGAGAGAAACTCACAAGAGGGGTAATCCCTCTTCCATTCTTCTATTTTTAGCTATCTTAAAACTTCTCACTTATTCCAAACAACACAAACAAAGCAGATTTAGAGAGTATGCTTCTTGCTCAAAGAGGGCTTTTATACCCTCTTGCAATAGGCTAGGGGAAAAACTTTGTGATACTTCCTTGATTAAGCTAAAGAAGTATCAGCAAATCTTTGCTAGAGTGGGGCAAAGCCCACTCTAAATAATGAGAAAAATTGATAAGAAAAACAGAGCCTTTTTAAGATAAAAAATCTCAATAAAGCAGTAGACTCTGTGATACCTCCACTTTGAGAACCCTCTTTAATCTCTCATAGAGGTATCAGCAAGACTACTATCTATCTATGGATAGATTTTTTTGATGAGAGAGCTAGATAAAGAGATTTTCTATCCTCTTAAAAGATTTGTGAGAG
>NZ_NXLV01000007.1 GCF_003364205.1 Helicobacter brantae | reverse complement strand
CGCAGTTGAAGTGCCATTGAAAGCAATATCTCCTGTGATTTTCCCTACTGCACTCTCTCCTAGAGTAATTGCTGTGGTTGCACTATCACTTGAAGTGATATCTCCAGTGATACTTGAAGTCCCATTGAGGATAAGTGTTGTGCTTCCTCCAGAGTTTACAATCCCTGTTGTGTTTAGAGATGAGTTATCTGCTAGAGTGATATTTGAAGTTCCAGCTGTGTTGCTGAATGCTCCTGTGATATTTAGGCTTGAGCCATTTGCCAGAGTTGCACTCATCGCTCCTGCATTGCTAAGTGCTTGGAGATTTAGCTCTGTGCTATCAGCCAAATCAAAAGTGATTCCTTGATTTGAGCTTACGCTTACCCCACTTGCACTGCTGATTGTAGTTGCTCCATTTGCAAGAGAGAGGGTGTTGTTGGTTGAACTAGTTCCCAAAGTCAAATCACTAAGAGTATTGCCACTGCCTACAATCTTTAGGGTTGCTTGATGTGTGCCACCATTGAATGAGGCTGTAAGGTTGCCTTGAGTGATTGCTCCTATTTCTGCATAGACATCTTGACTTGAAGCATCTAGCTTGAGAGTATTGCTTGTGCTTCCACTAGCATTAAGGAATTGGATAGCTGTGCTAGAGTTTTGCAAAGTAAGGGCATTAGAGGTGGAATCTAGCAATGAGAGGGTATTGACACTTACCTCTCCACCTTTGAGAGTAGCTGTCCCTGTGGATTGGAGATTGGCTTCCCCTCCTGAACTGCTCAATCCTGCAATACTCAAATCTGAACTATTTTGCAAATCAATGATTAACTCTTGATTGTTTGCAATTTCAAATGGCGAGGTAATACTGTTTCCTGTGCTTGTGAAAGAAAGTGTGTTGTTTGTTGAACCGCTCTCATCAAACTCTACACCTGAGAGATGATTACCACTAGCTGAGAAAGTAAAGGTTTTTGCATTTCCTCCAGCACCAAATTTTAGTCCTACTGAGCTATTGTTAGCAACTGCTGAAGTGATTGTTGCATTTACACCTGCACTTGTCTGAGCATCAAGGATAATTGTCCCTGTGATAGTGCTATCTGTGGAGCTAAGAGCATTGAGTGTGTTTGTCGCTCCTTGGAGGGTGAGAGTGGAGTTATTGGCTTTGAATGTAACATCTGCACTTGTTACATTGCCTGTAATTACTCCATTGACAACTTGTGTGGAGTGATTAGAATCTCCGACATTGATTGTCGCTGTTCCTGTTTGTGCTGGATCTTCACTAGTCCCTGCTCCAAATCCTCCTTGAAGTGTAGCACCATCTCCTAAGAAGTTGAGGGTGTTTGTAGCTGTGGTTTTGAGTTCTCCCACTCCTTCGCTTCCATCTGTGAGTTTAAGAGTAGAGTAATCGCCAAGGTTAATAGTGTTATTGACTCCTCCCACTCTGCTTATAGCCATTGTCCCTGTGATTGCTTGAGCTACACTATCTGCACCACTGACATTGATGATGTTTGTCCCACTTGTGAGTGTGATGACATCTCCCATTGTGGCAGTATCAAGGAAATTGATTGTGTTTGTTCCTCCATTAAGTGTGATGCTTCCATTGAGTTGTGAAGTCCCTTCTCCACCACGCAAATTGATGATACTTTTACTTGTCCCTGAGATAGTAAAAGATTGTCCCCCACTTCCTAGAGTGGCTGTGATATTATCCCCCTTTTGTGTCCTTTGGAAATCAATAAGCAGGGTTGAACCATCTGCAAAAGTAATATTGCTCTTGCTTTCTCCAGCTCCATTTTTGCCTATCACTTGTAGATTTCTTGTCCCACTTCCACCAATTGAGATTCCTAGAGTTTGCCCACTTGCTATATTGATGGCATCAGTGCCATTTCCTAGAGTAATAGTAGAATCTCCTGTTCCCTCAAATCCAAAGATGAGTGATCCGCTTGTGTTGAGATTGATAGATGTAATCTCTGCTCCTGCTGTATCTTTCATCAAAATTTTTGCATTTTCTACATTGCTTGTCGCCGTAGTGAAAGTGTTGTTTGCCCCTTGTAGGGTAAGGGTAGAATTGTTTGTTTGGAAAGTTACTCCTGCATTGCTTACATTGCCTGTAATAGCTCCATTAACAGATGTGTTTGCATTGTTTGTATCTCCAACATTGATTGTAGCTGTTCCACCATCGTTAGCTCCAAATCCTCCTTGAAGTGTGGCATTATCGCCTAAGAAGTTGAGAGTGTTTGTTTTATCGTCAGCAGATGAAGTGAGTGAAGCGTTTTGAGTGTCTCCATCAACAAGTTGAAGAGTAGAGTTGTCTTTGAGATTGATGATGTTGGTTACATTGCTAACCCTATTGTTTTCATCTGTTGTAGCTACATCTACAATCCCTGTAATTCCTTCATAGACATTGATTGTGTTTGTTCCACTCTTAAGGTTGATATTTGAGAGTTTGGCATTACCGATGAAATTAACGGTATTGTTTCCACCATCAAGTGTTACTCCCCCTGAAAGGCTAGAAGTCCCAGCTCCACCACGAAGATTGATGATGCTATTACTTCCATCTTCGATTGTAAAACCACTGCCATTGCCTAGAGTAGCTGTGATGTTATCTCCTGCTTTTGTCTCTTGGAAATCCACGACTAGAGTTGAGCCAGAATTAAAGGTGATATTACTACTATCTTTTCCTACCACTTTGATTTCTCTTGTCCCACTTCCACCGATTGAGATTCCTAGAGTTTGTTTATCGCCAATTGTAATAGCACTACTTCCATCACCAAGAGTGATTGTAGAATTTCCTGTCCCCTCAAATCCAAAGAGCAGAGAACCACCATTAGAAGAATCAAAACTTAGTGTTGTGATTTCAGCTTGTGCTGTGTCTTTCATTACAATCTTTGCATTGGTTGCATTTGTTGTTACAGAGCTGATTGTATTACTAGCCCCTTTGAGCAAGAGAGTAGAGAAATGGACTTGATCTGCAGGATTTACTCCACCACTGAAGCTTACATTTGTTCCACTGATTGCATTGTTGATTGTTACAAGCGTATCACTTGGGCTAGAAGCATCAGAGCTTAGGGCAAGTGTGAGGTTTCTGCCTGAAGCATTGATAGTATCAATGGTTGTGCTTCCACCACTAACTGCTAGGGTGTTGTTTGTCCCAGTGTCATTGCTATCAACTAAAACTTGCTTGATAGTATTCTCTCCACCCGTGAGAGTGAAAGTTTTAGCTCCATTTGTAGTCCCATCATTATATGTGAGATTAAACTTTGTTCCCTTTGCAGTGTCATTGAGTGTAACATTGCTAGAGCCATCTCCCATAATCAAAGTGTTGATTTGAGTGTCTGTGGCATTGGAAGTGAGAGTGTCAATAGTTGTCGTGGTGTTTTTGAAAGTGAGAGAGGAATTAGAGTTTGAAACCATATCAAGGTTTGTGAGTGTAATTGTTCCATTTCCACTTAAAGTCGCACCATTTGTAGCATCTTCTACTCTAAGAGTTGTAAAGCCATTGCTTCCTGTAGTAAGTCCATTTGTAAGTGATAGTTCTGTGCTGTTTTTGAGTGTGAAAGCTAGGGCTTGAGTTGCACTATTTCCCACAGAGATATTGCCTTCAATCGTAGTTTTTCCACTATTGAGGTTTAGAGTGTTGTGAGTGGATTGATTGCTTCCTAGAGAAAGGGCTTTGAAAGTATTATCTCCACTATTTAAGGTAAGTGAAGTGCTTCTATCCTCTCCACCATTGAAGACTAAAGTGAGGTTGCCTCCATCGACTTGACTTTCAATCGTTGCATTGACAGCATTACCCAAAGAAGAGTTAAGAGCAAGGGTGTTACCATTTGTTGCTGTTCCTGAAGTCAATGTGTTAATAGTGGTATTTGCATTTTGCAAAGTCATTGATGTGCTTGTAGTGGCATTGAGGTTTAGACTTGTAAGCTCTACATTACCACCTTTGAGAGTTGAGTTTGCTGTGGCACTTCCATTTACATTGATAACCGAAGTTCCTGCATTGCTCCAGCCATTTGTAGTAAGAGCTGTGTTTGTAAGGTTGATATTTAGCTCTTGTCTCTCTCCTACACTGATGGCTTCAGAGATTGTCGTGTTGCCAAGGGCTGTGAGATCTAGGGTGTTGTTTGTAGAATCCTCTCCTAGAGTGATTGACTTGAGAGTGTTTCCAGTGAGAGAAGAGATTTTTAGGGTAGCACCTTTAGTCTCTCCTTTTCCATTGAAATTTACTACTAGATTTCCACCATTTATAACACTATCGATGGTTGTGTTATTGGCTTGAGTTGTCCCATCAATGACTAGAGTTGAAGTCGATGTGCTTCTAGTGCTAGGAGCATAGGCTGTGAGGGTGGAGATTTGGTTTGTTTCTCCTTGTAGAGTGAGAGTTCCATTGCCTATAAAAGTGAAATAGTTTGCTCCATTGCCTGATTTAGTAATATTGTCTGTAGTAGTAAGGTTATTGGCAAGAGAGATGTTATTGCTTCCACCTGTTGCACTAATCTCTCCGCTAATGGAGTTTGTTCCACTTCCTGCAAAAGTAATGACATTTTTTGTATCTACTGTTCCACTTCTGCTTACAGATACTCCTCCCTCAATCACACCACTATTGCCAGTATAAATATAGTTTTCTACAAAACGATCGTTACCAGTCTCTGTATTAGTCGAATCTGCTTTGACACCATCTGTGATAGTAAGATTTTCTACATTGATATAGTTTCCTCCCATTACGATGTTTTCTATAGTAAGTGAAGTGATGTTGTAAGTCCCTTTGGCTGTATGAGCATCAGACATAAAGGTGGAGGCGATATTATTTCTTTTGATAGTTGCACTATCAATGATACTAGCATTATAGCCACCATTTTGCGTGATAAGATTTGCTCCAATAATGTTGCTTCCATAGCTTGCACTTACCGCACCTAGAGTTTTTGTCCCATTTCCTGAAGTAGAATTGAAGCTTAGGGCATTGAAGTTTTGAGTCGCATTAGAAAAAGTTGTCCCATTCGCTGAAAGAGCTGAGAGATTGAGAGTATTGGAATCTGCTCCTAGCAAAAGAGTATTGTTGGAGTTAGTGCCATAATTTGAACTGGTATTATCTACCTTGATAGAAATTTCCTTGCCACTTTCTCCAAGTGTAGTAGATGTCCCTGTAAGGACAAGGAGGTTATTATGCCCACTTGTGGGACCAAGAGGATTACTTACTGATATTGAGATATTGCCTTTGATTGTAGTAGTCCCATTAATATTGATATAGTTTAATCCCTTTTCTCCTGTGCTGATGGCGTCAGTGATTGAAATACCACTATTGTCTCCAAAGATAAAATTTCCATTTACTGAATAAGTGGATTTCACAAATTCAGCGACAAATCCACCTTGGATAGAAGGGGTATTGGCATTACCAAAAAGAGCAGTGTTGTAACCACTGCCATTGCCATCGCTATCTCCTTGAGTGATAAGATCTTTTCCAATGATATTAGTCCCAAATCCTGCATTGACTGAAGCGATTGTCGCTGTTGTTGTGCCACTATTGATGCTTAGGGCATTGAAGTTTTGTCCTGTTGTTGCATTAAGAGAGCCTATTGCAGAAAGTTCTGAAAGATTGAGAGTATTTTGCGTTGCTCCCAATAAAAGAGTATTTAGAGAATTTCTATAATTGTTTGTTCCACCATTATCTACTTTGATAGAAATTGCATTGCCATCTTCCCCAAGTGTAGCAGATGTTCCTGTGAGGACAATGAGATTGTTGTGTCCTTCAATTCTATTTTGTGTATCTCGAACAGAAGATAAAATTTTTCCTTTGATTGTGGTGCTTCCATTGATATTGATATAGTTTGCACCCCCTTGCCCTGTGCTAATAGCATTTGAAGTATTATCTGTCCCGAGAGCGAAATCGCCATTTGCTGAATATGTGCTTTTCACAAATTCAGCAACGGGATTGCTGAAAGTTTTTTGCTTGTATGCACCATTTTCAAAAAGAGCATTGCTATAAACAACTGAAGAATTTGAAGAATTGTAGGTCGCAAGGTTTTTACCAATAATATTGCGTCCAAGTCCTGAACTGATAGCATTGATAGTAACTTTTGTAGTAGAAGCCGTATCGTCGTTGAAGCTTAGAAGATTGAATGTTGCTATAGAGGAATTTCCTGACCAATCTCCTGATGTGGACATAGTGCCAATCTTGGCTGTGGTATTTGCTCCAAAGACTAAGACATTTTTTGAATAGTTTCCATATGCTATATTTTTTTGACTTGCTTCCATATCAATTGCACTATCATCACTGCCTTTAAGTGTGGCTGAAGTAGCTTGAGAAAATACAAGCTCAGTAATTGCTTCATTTTTGCTCCAAATCTTGCCTTTAACACTTGCATTATCAGCAAAAACAATCTTCATTTTTTTTGTAATTTTATATCCCCAATCTCCAGTAGTCGTTATGGAGTTTGCAGATTTAACTCCAAAGATTGAAGTTGTGTGGTTATATCCTGTTTGGTTGTCAAAGCTAATATTTCCTACTTCTGTGTTGGAGAGATAAAGGGTGGCATTACCACTTGCTTTGATATTGCCATTTATTGTAGCTAGATTTGTCATGGTGGTTGTCCCACCTGTAAGACTGACATTCCCCGTGATAACTCCATTGTCAAGGAAATTTAAAACATTTGTTCCACCACTAATAGTAACAACATTGCTAGTGCTAGTACCACTATTGCTATTGATATATGTAAGTTTATTGATTGTGCTATTTCCCTTGCTGGCAGTAAAGCTCCCAATGCTTCCACCACTTTCAAAAGAGATGATATTTGTGCTATTTTGAGTAATGCTTAGTGCCCCAGTAATTTTTCCTGCATTGCCTGTAAAATACATTTCTGTTGAAGCTGAACCATCAAGCGTTACACTTCCACTAATTCCCTCCCCTCCAAATTTACCAATATTTGTATTTCCACTCCCACCTCCTGTTTTAAAATCCCCTACTAGAGCATATCCACTTGTAACTCCTGAGAGGTCAAGTGTTGTGATTTTTCCTGTGACACTAGATACTTTTGAGGGGCGAAGTTCGATTGAGGTTGCAGTGAGTGTCGTTGTGCTTGTGAGGGTAAAGTTTGTAACTTCATTACTTGCTTTAATGTCGTAAGCATCCCCATTGACTGCTCCCGCATTTGTAGCATCGCTATTAAAAACAAGCACAATTTTTTTGCCTACAAGACTTGTATTATCTGAAGCCTGAGGAATGAAAGAGTTATTGCCATTATTTGTCCATTGGATTCCAAAAACGCTAGAATTTACAACTTCTCCATCAAGACTGAAAGTAGGATCTGTCGCTACTGCCACACTAAAGCCCAAAGCCAAAGCAAGGGAACTTGCGATAAGGGGTTTGAAGCTAGATTTTTGCATTGCCCCCCCCCCCCATAGTCGTATTTTTCTTATTCTGTATTCTCATTATAAACTCCTTTGTAAGAATCCTAAAATTTAAATTCTTGAATTCTAGCAAAATTAAATCAATGACAAACACAAAAAGTGGGTAAATAAAAGCTTATTTTTTGTGGGGGGGGGGGGGGCAAATATCGGTATCTAGGGAGTTTGAGAGAATTTGATATCTTTGTAATTTTGTGGATATTTTGAGAATGATTGAGGAGTGGCGTAGAGATTAGCGAATCTCTACGATAACAGGTTTGTTGATCTCAAGTGTGATTTGGTTGATTTTGCTTTGGGCGATTTCTCTGCTTGGGAAAGGTCCGATGAGATAGCGAGTCAAAGTCTTTCCATTACGCTGGATTTTGTCGGTTTTGTAAGAGAAGTTTTTGAGCTTGTCAAGGAAGCTTTTTTGTGGTGTTCCTCCAAATACACCGACTTGTAGATAAAATCCTTTGGGTGTAGAGCTTTCTACGGATTGGAAAAGTTGAGAAGCACTCTTGCTAGAAGCTTTGGCTTGAGGTTGTTTATCTTCTTTTGCTTGAGGTTTTGGGACTGGGGCAGATTTTTTGGATTCTGCGATTTTGGGCTTGACTTCTTTTGGGGCTTTAGCTTCTTCTTGAGCTTTGGGAGTGTTTGAGTCTTGAGATTTGCTCTCTTTGGGCTTTGTATTTGGCTCTTGCTGAGGTGTTGGCTCTTGGAGTTGCAAATCGATTTTTTCTGCTGTGATTGTTTCTGTGGGGGTTTGTGGGGCTGGGGCAGGTTGTTTCTTTTCTGTGATGTGAGGTTTGCTCTCCCCTTGTGAGTGTTTGTTTTTGAGATCGGCAATCAATTTGTCGAAATCCTCTTCTTGTTGAGAGGGTTGAGTGTCCTCTTTGATAGGTGTAGGGCTGAGCTTTTCAAGCTCGATTTCTAGCTCACTGAATTCAGGGTTTTTGGGCTTTGCATCTCCTTTGGCAAGCATAAGAGATGAGACTCCAAGCACTCCAAGTAAGACAACAGAGGCAACAGCAATGAGGATAATCCTCTTGCTAGACTTCTTTTGAGGTTTTTCCTCAAGACTATTGATTAAAACTTCATCAAGATTGTTTTCCATTTTTACTCCTTAGTAGATTGGTTGATTGTAGATTTTGAATTTTTGGCTGAAGGCTTTGACTTCTTCCCAAACCCTCTCTTGAACTTGAGGGTTGTGAATCTCATCAAGAACTTCAGCGATTTTTGTAGCGACAAATCTAAAGTCGTCTTCTTTCATCCCTCTAGCTGTAAGAGCAGGAGAGCCAAGTCTTATCCCACTTGTGATAAAGGGGCTACGAGTTTCTCCAGGGACGGTGTTTTTATTGACTGTGATTCCTGCTTTGCCAAGAGCAAGATCAGCATCTTTTCCACTGAAATCTTTTTGCAAAAAGTCCATAAGGATAAGATGATTTTCTGTGCCATTTCCTACAAGCTTGTATCCTCTTTGCATTAGCACTTCTGCCATTGCATTGATATTGAGCTTGATTTGTTTGGCATAGGTTTTCCACTCAGGCTTGAGGTTTTCTAAGAATCCCACAGCTTTGGCTGCGATGATGTGCATAAGTGGCCCACCTTGAATACCAGGGAAGATTGCTTTATCAATCTTACTTGCGATTTCTTCATTATCAGTGAGTATCACTCCACCTCTTGGCCCTCTTAGGGTTTTGTGAGTGGTGGTGGTTACAACATCACAATAAGGAAAGGGATTGGGGTATTCATCTGCTACGACAAGTCCTGCCACATGGGCGACATCTCCCATAAGGATAGCCCCCACTTCATCAGCAATCTCTCTAAACTTGGCAAAATCTAGTTTTTTGGTATAAGCACTAAATCCACAGATGATAAGCTGAGGTTTGATATAGTGAGCCATTTCTCGCACTTTTTCATAATCAATGCACCCATTAAGATCTACACCATAGCCAAAGCTTTGATAGATTTTCCCACTTGCATTCACTTTTGCTCCGTGTGTGAGATGTCCTCCATGACTCAAATCCATTCCTAAGATTTTGTCATAGGGTTTGAGAAGTGCATTGAATACTGCACCATTGGCTTGGCTTCCTGAGTGGGGTTGGACATTGGCAAAAGAGCAACCAAAGAGTTTTTTTACTCTCTCAATCGCAATTGCCTCAATCCCATCAACAAACTCACACCCTCCATAATATCGCTTATAAGGATAGCCCTCGGCGTATTTGTTGGTAAGGATACTTCCCATTGCTTCCATTACACTTGGGAAAGTGAAGTTTTCACTTGCGATAAGCTCCAAATGTGTGTTTTGTCGCTCAAACTCTTTTTCTATAAGAGAAAATATCTCCCTGTCTTGCTCTTGTAGATAAAAACTCATTGTTCGTCCTCCTTTTGCTCAATGGGTTCAAAGCGATTTTTTGCAGGTTTCATCGCAGGGAAGAGGATCACATCTTTGATGATTTTGTGATTGGTTAGAAGCATAACAAGTCGATCGATTCCAATCCCTTGTCCTGCTGTGGGGGGCATTCCGTGAGCCAAAGCCCATACATAATCTTCATCCATATATTGGGCTTCCTCATCTCCTGCATCTTTGGCTTTGACTTGCTCTCTAAACCTCTCTAGCTGATCAAGTGGATCATTGAGCTCACTAAATCCATTGGCGATTTCTTTACCACCGATGAAAAGCTCAAATCGATCAGCAATCATAGGATTTTCATCATTGCGTCGTGCTAGTGGGCTAATCTCCACAGGATATTCAGTGATAAAAGTCGGATTGATAAGCTTGTCTTCTACAAAGGCATCAAAGGCTTCACTTTGGAGCTGTCCATAGTTCATACTCTCTTGCACTTCTACATTTTGGCTTAGGAGATAGGAGTAGAGTTTGTTGCAATCATTGATAATCTCTTGGGGGATTCCTCCGATTTTGTGCAAGGCGTCTTTGTAACTTAGGATACTCACTTTCTCAAAGTCGATGATGTCTTCTCCGTGAGGGAGTTGCTTGGGGAGATTGAGAGAGGTGAGGAGATAGTCAAATAGCTCACGAGTTAGGGCGATTAAGTCTTCATAGGTTTTGTAAGCCCAATAAAACTCAATCATTGTAAATTCAGGATTGTGGCTGTGATCCATTCCCTCATTTCTAAAATTTCGATTGATTTCAAAGACTGCTTCAAACCCTCCGACAATGAGGCGTTTGAGATAGAGTTCAGGAGCGATTCTAAGATAGCGATCTACTTCTAGGGCGTTGTGATGAGTGATGAAAGGGCGTGCGTTTGCTCCCCCAGGGATTGGGTGAAGCATAGGGGTTTCAACCTCTAGGAATCCTTTGGCTTCAAAGAATTTACGGATATGAGAGACGATTTTGCTTCGAGTTTTGAAAGTCTCTTTGACATCGGAATTGACGATGAGATCAAGGTAGCGTTGGCGATAACGCAATTCAATGTCGCTTAGTCCATGAAACTTCTCAGGAAGTGGGACGATAGATTTTGTGATGATTTCTAGCTCTTTGGCATACAGACTTAGCTCACCGGTTTTTGTAAGAAATGGAAAACCTTTGGCATAGATGATATCACCGACTTCAAGGTGTTTTTTGAGAAGTTCAAAATGCTCATTTAAGTCGTTTTTGGAGAAATATACTTGCAAGACTCCACTCTCATCTTCTACTTTGATGAAACTTGCTTTCCCCATCCATCGCTCTAGCTTCACTCTCCCTACAACACTCTCGCTCACACTCTCATCTCTTTGCTCTTCTTGAGAAGATAGAGAGGAGAATTTTTGGATAAATTCAGCATTGGTTATCGTGCGTTTTTGTCCATTGGAGTAGGGGTTGAAGCCTAGTTCTCTTAGAGAGTTGGATTTTTGGATTCTTTGTTGGATATATTGGTTGTCAAACATTATTGTCCTTCCTGTGGTGTGGTTTGGGGAGTGTTGGGGGTTTGGGGTGCTTCATTGCTGATTTCTTGGATTGTTTGCTTGGTTTTGTCTAGGATTTTCTCTCCAAGCTCTTGAGTGTTTTCTATGGCTTTGTCTTCAAGCTCTTTTATCTCTTGCTTGACTTCTTGAGAATCTTTGGGGGCATTGGAGATGAGTTTGGAGCTGATGATACTTGAGGCGATACTTTCCATTGTGGGGTAAAGCTTGGAGTTGGATGCCCAATGGGTTTGCACACTTTGCATAAAGTCTAGTCTAAAGACAAGATGAAAGATAAAAGCAAGAGCCAAAAAGCTTTTTAATGCACCAAAGAGAGCTCCTAGGAGTTTATTGAGATAGTTAGGAAGGGCAGAAGTGGTGATTTTGTCTAAAATTTTTCCAAAGATAAAAAACACAATCACAATCATCAAAAAGATTGCGATAAAGCCTATGAGGGTATGAGCAGAATCTGAACCAAAGTCAATGATATTGGAGCTAAACCATTTGCCACTATCATAAGCAAAGCGTGAGGCAAAGAATATCCCACAAACAATCCCTAAAAACCCACAAAATTCTTTTGCAAAACCTTTGAGAAACCCCGTGATTGTCGTGATGATAATGATTGCTAAAAAGATAAAATCCAAATATCCTAATTCTACCATTGTGATTTTGCACTCCAAAATGTCAAGCTTAAATATTGATTTTATGGGAATTCTACAATAATATTGCAGAAAAAAGTAACTTTATGGCTTGGAAGTTGAAATGAATTGGATAAGTAAGATTTTTAAAGCATTATTTTGGGCTGTGATTTTTATCGCACCGATGTATGTTGTATGGATTTTTGAGAGAGTTTATAGCAAAGATCCTCCTTTGTGGATCAATAGCGTTTTGGGATTGTTGAGTGTATGGGTGTTTTTGAGTGTCAAAAAAGAGCTGAAGTGGGCTTTTGGCTTTTGGGTGGGGATATTGTGGTTTTATTGGATTGGATTTTCTTTTGAGTATTTTGGTTTTGCATATTTAATCCCCCTCATTGCTGTGGCTGTGGCGTGTATCTATATGGTGATTTTGGCTTTGTCTTTGTGGAGTGAGGACTTGATTTATCGTGGGGTGTGGCTCTTGGTGCTAAGCTATATCCACCCTTTTGGTTTTGATTGGTTGGTGGTGGATAGCTTCTTTGCATATAGTTACTTTGGGGTAGAGAAGTATGAGTTTGCTCTTATTATCTTAGGAATCCTATTGCTAAAGAGAGTAGAGTGGAGGATTTTTGGAGTTTTGAGTTTGGCAATGGCACTAGATATCGCAAGTGCAAAGACAGAGGGTGTGCCTTTTGATGTGGAGCTTATAGAAAGTCATTACTCTCAAGACTTCAAATGGCAAAGAGAGAATGCTAGAGCGATGACAGAGGAGTTGGTGGGGAGAATTGGGGAGGAGATAGGGAGGGAGAAGAGTTTGATTATCTTGCCTGAAACGGCTTTTCCTTTTGTGATAGAAGGGAGTGCGTATTTTGAGAGATTGAGAGAGCTTAGCAAAAAAGCGACTTTGGTTGTAGGCTCGATGAGGAGGGGAGAGGGAGGAGTGTATAACTCAATTTATGTTTTTGCAAACCAAAAAGTGCAAATCATTGATAAAGTCATCTTAGCTCCTTTTGGAGAAAAAATCCCTTTGCCTCAATGGATTGCAAAATACCTAGAGAGCGTGTTTTTGGGAGAGGGAGGGGTTAAGATACTTTCAGGAAATGCTTTTGGAGAATTTGAGTTTGGGGGAGAGAAGATTAGGGCTGTGGTGTGCTATGAGGGGACAAGCCCAAAGGCTTATGAACTTGCTCCTAAATATATGGTAGTGATTAGCAATAATGCGTGGTTTGGCTCAAGTATTGAGTCTTCACTGCAAAAAAATCTGATGAAATATTATGCTAGGAAAAACCATACAACGATTTTACACGCAAGTAATGGATCAAGAAGTTTTGTGATTTTTCCCTAAAAAGTATTAAAGATTTTTGAGGTTTTGTCGATAGTTTCTCAAAAGTTTATTGCAAAAGATATAATTTGCAAAAATATTTCACTCTAAGGAGCAAAAATGAAAAAAGTTTCAAAGCTTTTTCTTGCCACGATGATGGCGATTGGGATTTGCTATGGAGCACCTGCTAAGCCTTCAGGAAATGTGGTAAGCAATCTTCAAAAAGGTTCTGTTACAAATGGTGCAAAGGCAAGTGGAAGCCTTAATCGATGGATGATTTTTAATGAAGGTTTAGTGGGAGGTTCTTGGAGCAAGATTGGGCGATCTGAGTTTATCTCTGTGGATTTGGGGTATTCTTCATATATTGCTACTATTGCGACACTTGGAGGATTGAGAGGAGTTTTTGGGATTGATTTTGAGTTTCCTTTGTATCTTTCAGCCAAAGGACAAACCAATGCTCTAAGCACACATAGAGGGTTTTCTGATGTGTTTGGTTGGGGAGCGATTGTGCCTTTGAGTGCAGGGATTGATGTCAATGGATTTTTTCTCAAAGGTTTGGTGGGTTACTCCTATCATAGTATCCAAGAGCGATTTGACGTAGGAAGTGTCAGCAATGCTGAAATGACGGTGCAATATCACGGCGTGGTTTATGGAGCGTCTTTGGGATATAAGATCAAAAACATTTTGGCATTCAAAGCTGAGGCGTTGTTTGGAAATCTTCAAAATGATTGGAGAAATACAGATAATGCAATTCTTTCAAGTGAAGATATCAACAAAAACAAAAACTACAATTATATGAAGTTTGGAGCTTCTGTTTCTATCATCTTCTAAGAGGGTTTCCCTCTTATACCCCCAAAAAAATCAAAAGTTTATGAATCCCACCCACACATAATCCAGCACAAACACCTGCTAGGGCATCATCTCCGACTACTCCCAAACCCCCTTTGACTTCTCTATCAATTTTGCCGATAAATGAGGGTTTGGTGATGTCAAACACTCTAAAAAAGACAAAGCAAAGCAAGGTATTGAGCCAAGTGAAAGGAGCGATAGAGAGGGCAATCCATACTCCCACAAGCTCATCAATCACGATACTTTTATCATCGTGTTCTCCCCCATTTTTCTCATAAATATCAATCTCTTTGATTGCAATCCCTCCAAGCAAAATGGCAAGAAGAAAAAGCGTGTTATTTGAGAAGTTTAAAATTGGCAAAGCCAAAAGAGTGGCAAGCAGACTCCCTGCTGTGCCTGAAGCTTTGGGGAATTTCCCACTATAAAAGAGAGTAAGAAAAAGCATACGCATTTTATTTGACATGGTAGAGATAAGAAAGCCTTTCATAAAATCGCTCATCACTCTCTTGGATTAGTCCATTTTGTGAGATTAAATCATAGTAGAGTTTGTTGAGCTTTTTGGGTTGGTTGGGGAAGAGATGAGCCAAAATCATTGCTGAAACTTCCTTTCTCATAAACACTTCAGGGGGCATTACACCCATTTTGAGGAGTTCAAAAAAGTTTTTGGAATTATAAGCGATGTGATGATGTGTGCCGTGGGGACAGATTTTTGTGTTTTTTATGGTGTTGCAAATATCACAATAAATATATTCACTCAAAAGCTTAATATCAAGCTTGATTCCTTGGATATTGTCCATAATCGTGCAGATTTGATTGCCCTCATAAAATGTGCTTAAATCCGAGCTTCCAAGACTTGCGACAAATTCTGTACAACCATAGTTTTTGCAAATGAGGGCGTTGAGAATCATACGATTTTGCCCTGCAAGAAGATAGGTGTAATCAAGAGGGATAATGAGGATTTTGTGAGAAGGCAAGAAATTATCCACCACATGTTGCACACTTCTTAGACGCAAAGAGTAGGGGAGTAGCCAATTATTATGATGGGGCAAGAAGATAATAAGCATATCATTTCTCATAAGGCTCTCTTGCAAGATTTTCTCATGCACCATATGGATTGGGTTTGCATTGAGCATTACACCACAAATCTTTTTGGCTTTTAGCTCTTTGATTTTGTTTTTGATGAGCTGTTTGTTTTCTTTGATTTTGTGGGTATTGACTTTATATTCTCCATACACACCATAATTCCCTAGTCTTTGATAAATCCTTGCAGTATCAGGATGTCCTAAATCTCCCCCCATAATTTTTTTGATTCGCTCATCTTTGTTGAGAGGGAAAACCTCTCTGATAGTCATCTCTCCTACTTTGTTTTTTTGCACACAAATATCTACTTCTTGACCAATCTTAAGCTCTTTCATTACTTCTTGATTGCGTTTTCCATTGGGGCTGAGGATAAGAGGAGCAGGAAAAGAGCAACCTTTGAAAAGTCCGCTTTCATTGACTTCTTTGATTTGCTCTTGATTCATCAATCCTTCCACTGGGAGCAAAATCCCCTCAGCTACCATTTCTAGGATTGATAACGCTTCTTGGTCAATGTGTATCTGCTTCTTTTTTTCGCTCAAGTCCATATCTTTTTCTTTTCTCCCATAGATTCTTTCGGCTAATTCCCATTTTTTGGGCTAACTCTGCATCAGAATAGTGATTTTCAAATTTTTGAATAATACACTTTTCATACTCTTTAATCGGTAGGATATTTCCCTCAAAGTCTGATTTAGCATTTTTGCATGACAAATTGACAACTTGAGGAAAATCTACCGGATCATTTGTTACGGTTGATACAATAACATTTTTTCCTGCAATTTTGCTTAACATTTCTTTAAATTCACTTTTTTTTAGGTTTTCTGAATGTGTGATATATAAAATCGTGTCTTTATCGGCATTTTGCAAGCACTCTTTCCAACGATAGAATTTGAGAGTAGAGAAGTGCATTGTGAGTTTTTTGTCTCTTGCAAATTTGATTGCATACACATCTGCTGCTCTTTGAGAATCGCTCCTTATCACAAAGGGAGGGTAGAATTTGGCTGTATCTAGTGGGGAGATTTCACTCTCCAAAAATGAAAAATACTCTTCATAAAAAATCAGCTGTTTGCTTAGCATCTGAAAGTCTTTTTGATGCTCTATCTTTCGCATCAATTCATCGATCATAAAGGGCTTGAGGATATAGTCCTTTGCCCCTGCTTTGAGGGGTTTGGTTACGGTGTCTTCGCTTACATAGGCAATCATCATAATGATAATAGCTTGAGAGTTTTGACGGATAAACATTTCACAAAGTGAGCCTCCAGCATTGGAAGAGAGCAAAATCACATCAGCTTTCTCTCTTTGCATTGCCTCATGGATTGTAGAAACGATATGGCACTCATAACCTGCACTCTCTAGTCTTGTAGAAATGCTTTGTGCTAGATAGATTTCATTTTCGATAATTAAGACATTCATCACTTTTACTCCAATCAATAAATTGCATACTCACACTACTCATCACACATACTCCTTCTTTTCTGCCAACAAACCCTAGATTCTCTCCTGTGGTGGCTTTGATATTGATTTTGTGGAGAGGGAGGGAGAGGAGAGAGGAGAGACTTTGTTTGATTTGGGTTTTGTAGGGTGAGATTTTGGGGAATTGAGCCAAAATGGTAATATCAAGATTGATGATTTCATAGCCCACACTTCTTGAAAAATCCACTATCTCTTTGGCTAATTGCTTAGAATCAGCATTTTTGTAGGCTTCTTGTGTATCAGGAAACCACTCTCCAATATCTCCTCCTCCAATCGCTCCCAAAATCGCATCAATCACAGAATGTAACACCACATCTCCATCGCTATGGGCTTTGAATCCTAGAGGTGAGTTGATTTCTACTCCCCCTAGCACCATTACTTTACCCTCTTCAAAAGCGTGAATGTCTAGCCCATTGCCTACAAAGATTTGCTTTGAGGGAAGTGGAAGGGAGAGGGATTGCAAGTCTTGAGGGGTAGTGAGCTTGTTCATCAAAGGAGAGCCTTGAGTGTAAATCACTTCTTCTTTGAGTGAAAAAATCGCACTGCTTTCATCGCTAAAATCTTGATCTTGCAAGAGGGCAGTTTGCAGGATTTGAGTTTTTGAGAGTTGTGGGGTTTGGATAAGTTTTAGCTGTGAGCGAGGAGGGAAATAGCCTTGAGTGCAAAAGATTGTATCCACTGCTTCTAGGGCAGGGGCGATACAAGAGGCAGAGGGGTTGTGATAGAGAGTGGAGAAAAGCTCTTGTATGACTTGAGGTTGGATATTCCACCTTGCAATGTCATTGATTAGCACATAAGGGGTTTTGACTTGCTCTAGGGCGTTTAGGATAGAGAGGGAGCGAGTGTTACCCCCGCATACGACTTGCTCTTGGGTGTAGCTTTGCATATAAGAAAGCTCTCTTTTGGAAGCAGTGAGGATAAAATGAGTGAATCCAAGAGAGAGGAATCGTTCATATACGATTTGCCATAGGGGTTTTTGCCCACTTCTAAGCCATTGTTTTTTGGGGAGGTTGTGATGAGAGAAGCGAGTAGAATCTCCTGCACCCAAAAGAATTATGGTTGTATTTTGTTTAAAATGTGATATATAGTCCATTATATTCATTCTACCTTGTTACACCAAAGAATTTCGGTGAAGTATTTTTGGTTAATTTTACAAAACTTTTAAGCTTTGAAGATAAAAAGCCTAAAAATGCGTTGGGAAAATGAGTAATTTTGTAAAAAAAGAAAGGAAAAAAGATGACAAAAGATGAGATTTTGAAAAAACTCTCTGAGATAAAATATGCAAATTTTGATAAGGATATTGTGAGCTTTGGCTTTGTCAAATCCCTTGAATGTGGGAATGGAGAGGCAGTGGTAAAACTAGAAATCCCCTCAAGCAATCCTGAAGTTTCTCAAGAGTTGTTACAAAAAGTTACACAGACTCTCAAAGAGTGTGGATTTGAAAAAAATGAGGTGGAAATCAAAACCCCACAAATCCAAGAAAAGAAAGCAGTGAAGAAAAATATCGCTCCACAAATCAAGCATTTTGTAATGGTGAGTTCAGGTAAGGGAGGGGTTGGAAAATCCACTACAAGCGTCAATCTTGCTATCGCTCTAGCTCAAAGTGGTAAAAAAGTAGGATTATTAGATGCAGATATTTATGGCCCAAATATCCCTAGAATGCTAGGACTTAATCAAACTCGCCCCCAAGTGAGTGAGGAGCTAAAAAAACTTGCACCCCTCAAGGCTTATGGAGTAGAGATGATGAGTATGGGGGTATTGTATGAGGAGGGACAAAGTCTGATTTGGAGAGGTCCGATGATTATGAGAGCTATTGAGCAACTTCTAACAGATGTGCTTTGGAGTGAGCTTGATGTGCTAGTGATTGATATGCCACCGGGCACAGGAGATGCTCAGCTTACTTTGGCTCAAAGTGTGCCTGTGAGTGCAGGAATCACAGTTAGCACTCCTCAAAGTGTGAGCTTAGATGATAGTGCTAGAAGTTTGGATATGTTTAAAAAGCTCAATATCCCAATGGCAGGGATTATTGAGAATATGAGTGGATTTATTTGCCCTAATTGTGGAGAAGAGTATGATATCTTTGGTAAAGGCACGACAGGGGCATTGGCTGAGAGTTTTGGCACTCAAGTCCTAGCTCAAGTCCCACTAGAGCCAATGGTGAGAGAGGGAGGAGATAGCGGTAAGCCTATTACATTCTTTCACCCCACAAGCAAAAGTGCTCAAGAATATCTCAAAGCTGGGCAAAAGCTAATTGCGTTTTTAGATGAGGTGGAGCAAAAAGGTGGGGTAGATAATACCTCTATCCAACCCACTCAAGATCATTCTCACTTGCACTAAGAAGAGAGAGTTTAGGCTTTTAAAAGTCCTAAACTCATTATATAAACCAAAATCTTTCTGTAAGCAACAATTTTCTTTTTTGGAGATTTTGTTGCTTTAATGGCTTTAAGTAAATTTCCAATATAGTTTTTTTGTTTTTTTGCACGAGTAATCCAATAGGAATATTGCGTTTCTCTTTTGTGATTGGAGAGAATTTGGATAAGAATTTTTGCTTGATTGTGTGCTAGTGGATGAATATCTTTGATTTTCTCTAGCATTAGGATTGTTTGAGAAAAGCCTTGAATCGCAGATTTGTGGCGTTTGAGATTGTTTAAATCTCTAGTGATAGAACTCTGATTTTTGTAGTAATAGTGCAATACATTTTCTATCCCATAATAGTTTTTGGCAAAAAGACAGATGATAAAAAATTTTAGTGCATCTTCTGCCATATTGATTTTTGGAATTGATTGAAAATGAGTATCAAGAAAATCAATTACTTTGCTGATAAGAGATTTGTGATAGGTTTTGTTCCAAATCATCCAATGGAAGCTAATCTCTTCAATAATTTTGGGTTGTTGATATATTCCAAGAGGTGATGTGATAAGGCAATTTCCTTTTGTGGGTTGTGGAGTAATCTCTGAAGAGAATCCCAAGATGTCAATAGCCCCCCCCCCCTTGATTGTTTCATAGAGAGTTTGACACATTGAGTGAGAAAGAAAATCATCACTATCTAAACAGATGATGTATTCTCCTTTTGCAATCCTCTCTCCTGCAATCCTTGTAAAAAATAATCCTAAATTTTTTGGATTATGGATGATTTGAATCCTGCAATCATTTTGGGCATATTCTTGAGCAATTTGAATTGCGTTATCCCTTCCACAATCATCCACCACAATGATTTCAATATTTTCAAAAGTCTGCTTAATACAGCTTGTCAGACATCGTGAGATGTATTGCTCTGTATTATAAACAGGGATAACAATAGAGAAAAAAGGACTAGAGCTTTGCATTTTGTGCTATCTCCTTATTGATGAGAATTTAATCGAGCATAGCTTAGAAGCGAGAAAATAAGCAAAAGAGCAAAGGGGAGCAAGACTCCAAATTCAGGGTGGATAATCCCACTAATGCTAAGCTTTGAGATTGAGAAAAATGCCCCCCAAACCATAAGGGAGAAAATCACAAGAGCAAAGGTAAGCAGGGCGAGGTTACCATATCGTGCAAGTGAGGGGATATAAGAGGCGATGATGATGATTGTAAGTGGCACAAAAAGTGGCACGATGATAAAGCTATAAAGAATCGCCCTCACTTTCTCAAAATCAATCTTTTGAGAGATGAGGATTTTGGCTGAGAGGATTGCATCGATGATTGAAACTGTGGGTTTGTCTTTGCTAAAAGTATCTAGCACTTTGGGGCGAAAGTTTTTGAGGATTTTGAGTTGTTTGATTTTTTGGTGCTCCAAAACCTCTTCATTGAAAGAGAAGCGATTGTTATCAATTTTAATTAGTTCAGCATTTTCTAGCACCCAAAAATCATTCTCAAAAGTAGCCTTATTGGCTTGGATAAATGTGGTGAGCTCTCCATTTTTTAACTCAAAGACTTTGATATTTTCAGCACGATTAAGTAAGGGATAGACTTTTTGAAAATACACATAGTCTTGATTGTATTTGACAAAAATATCTTCTTGGGCATTTTGGAGAGCATTTTTATTGACAATCACTTCAGCTTTTTCTTGTGCATAGACAAAGGGTGTGGCATTAAGCCCAATATAGCCACAGATGATAAGAGAGCTTAGGATAAGAAGAGGGGAGAGGATTTTTCTCCTTGAATATCCCAAAGCTAGGAGGGCTGAGAGTTGAGAGGATTTCAAAAAATTGATATAAAAAAGGATACTTCCAAGCACCAAAGAGAGGGGGAGAGTATAGTTGAGTGCATAGAGAGCGTCATAGAAGAAGAAAAGAATGATAAGGTTTGCTGAATCAGGAAGCTTGTCGGCGTATTTGATCGTATCTGCTCCCAAAAAAAACATTTCCAATGCCAAAAAGATGATGAAAAAATATTTCATATAATTTTTGCCAATAAATAAAAACGCTTTCATTGTCCCACTTTGTGAGTGAAGTGATTTTGCAAATAGGATAAATCTCTGTGAGTGATAAAGTGCATTAGGGCTTGTGAGCTTTGAGTGATGAGGTGATTTGGAGGAGAGGTAAAATCAGAAAGCACATAAGAGGCGACTTGCTCTTTCCTCTCTGGGCGTCCAATCCCACAGCGAATACGCACATACTCACTCCCACAAAGAGCATCAATGGACTTTAGCCCATTGTGTCCTCCATTGCCTCCACCCCTCTTAAATCTTAGCTCATCTAAAGGCAAATCTAAATCATCGTGAATGACGCAAAATTCTTGGATTTTGTAAAAATGCAAAACCTTTTGCACTGCTTCTCCTGAGAGATTCATAAAGGTTGTGGGTTTGCAAAGAATGATTTGGGAATTTTGTGCTAACTCACTGACAAGCTTTTTGTCTTCAGAAAAACTAAGGTTAAATTCTTTGGCTAGAGAATCTAAGACTAGAAATCCAATATTGTGGCGATTGTTTGTGTATTGCCGACCAGGATTCCCTAGTCCGACAATGAGAAGTTTTTGCATAATTACTTAGCTTTGATGACACCAACGACTGCAACAGAGTCTTTCTCAAGGATTTTTACACCCTCATTTTGTGGCAAATCTCTCACTAAGATTGCATCTCCTGTATCAAGATTAGTTACATCAAGATCATAGAAGTTTGGCAAGTTTTCAGGGGCACTTTGCACTGCTACTCTTTTCTTAGAAATCATCAAAACACCCTTGTTTTTGAGTCCTTTTGCACTTCCGTGAGTTTTGACAGGGATTTTGTATTTTGCAACTACACCCTTTTGAGCCATCATCAAATCAACATGTAAAATGTCGTTTGTTACAGGATCTTTTTGATACTCTTGGATAACTACTGGGATTTCTTTCCCACCTACTTTGACAGGGAATACCAAAGTGCTTTTGCTTTTCACTGCTTTGATAAAATCATTGCGTTTAAACGCACAATGAATATTCTCTTGCCCTTTTCCGTAGATATTGGCAATTAGATAACCATCATTCTTCAATGCTTTTGCATTGGATTTTGAAATACTCTCTCTAATTTGTCCTTCTAACATTTTGTGTCCTTTGAAAATTGGAATAAAATTTGCAATTATATACGCATTTTCATAATTTAGTTGCAAAAAGATGAGAATCTAAGTATAGTTACAAAGGTTTTCTTGCTTTTTGTCCTTGCAAATCCTCTATATAAGGGGTTTGTAAAATTTTTGGGAGGTTAGGAATAGAATATGATTAAGAAGGCTTGTATTATTTTGGCTTGTATGGTTTCATTGCTCTTTGTGAGTTGTGGAAAAAAGATTAACCCCTATGATGTAGGGACAAAAGCGTATATGTTTGGTGATTATCATAAGGCTTTTTTAGTCTATTCAGAAGCTTGTAATGAGGGTGATTCATTTATGTGTTATAGCACAGCAAGAATGTTTGAGGAGGGATTATCTGTCAAACAAGATCCAATGAAAGCATACAAGCATTATGTCAAAGCTTGTAATGGTGGGATTGGGATTGCTTGTAATGCGGCTGCAAAAATGCTTAAAGAGGGTAAAGGAATTCGTCAAGATCTCAAACAGGCCATAGAGTTTTATATGATGGCTTGTAATAATGGATTGGCTTTGGGGTGCTATTCTGCTGGGACAATGTATTACAATAAAGAAGGTGCACCTGAAGATAAGGCAATGACAAAAGAGCTTTTTGGAAAAGCGTGTGATTTTGGAGATCAAAAGGGGTGTGAAGTTTATAGAAAGCTCAATGAGGCAGGTTATTAACCCCTTCTAAGATAAGGGGAGGTCCCCTTATCGCTTCAGTGTTTGCAATAAATCTACAAAACTCTCTTTGAAAGCTTTTAATCCCTCTTCTAAGAGTTGAGAATATACTTTTTGCACTTGGATATTTTGAAGTTTGCCTACAAAAGAATCAAAATCAACATTTGAATCTTTTAGCCTTGTGTCATTGTGAGAGAAATATGCTTCAATTGTTTCAAGTGGAGCTGTATTGATAGAGTGAGGCAATAAAAGCTCATCAACATAATAACTTGCCCTCAAATCTCCACCTTTCACTCCTGTGCTTGCAAAAAGTGTCCTAGTATCTTTGTCTCCAAAGTTTTCAATGAGATTATAGATATGCTTTGCATTGATGATTCCAAGCTGGGCTTGAAACTCTTTTGGAAGAGAGCTATCTACACAGCGATCAAGTCTTGAGACAAATACACTAATGACACTTTTTCCTACCCCACCTCTGCTCCTTGCTCTCTTAAAAGCTTCAAGACACTCAAGGGCTTGTGCGGGGGAGAAAATCAAAGTGGCATTGATAGAGATATTTTGAGCCAAAAGCTCTTCCATAACCTCAAATCCTGCTTTTGTAGCTGGGACTTTAATCATCACATTAGGCTCTCCAATGCTTTGAAATAGCCTTTTTCCCTCTTCTATACTTGCTTTAGAGTCATCACAAAAGAGTGGATCAATCTCAATGCTGATATATCCATTGTCTTTATTTTCATCCCAAAGTGCTCGCAGAAGTCTTGCTGAAGTTTGAATATCTTCAATAGCCAAACTCTCATAAATCTCTTTTGCTTCTTTTCCTTGCAAGGCTTGGATTTGGGATTGATAAGCAGGAGAGTTTTTGAAGGCATTAGCAAAAATACTAGGATTGCTTGTCGCTCCTAAGATTTTGCCCTCAGAGATGAGGGTTTTGAATTTTGAGTTGAGAAAATCCCTCTCAATAAAATCACACCATAGACTAAACCCTTGATTGATTAGATTTTTATCCATACAATTACTCCTAAGATTAAAATATGGCAAGGATTATAACAAAGATGATTGGAATTGAGTTTATCCCTAGTGAATTTGAGAGTGATATTGAGCTTTTAGGGGAGTTGAGGGGATTTTTGCCTTTTGATTTTGTGCTTATTCCTGATAATCCTGCATTTGAGGTCAAAATCTCTCCAATCATCTCAGCAAAAATGCTTCAAGACGCTCTCTCACTCCCCTTTGTGGCGTGTATTAGTGGGAGTGGCAAAAGTCTTGAAGTGGCAAAATCGCTGATTTTGGGAGCAAGATATGCCTCGCTTAAGGGGATAGCGTGTGTGAGTGGAGATAGAGAGGGAATAAGCTCAATTGAGATACTTAAAAACGCTCAAGGGTTTGAGTATCTTATCTCTAGCACTACTAAACTAGAAGAAAAAAGGGCTTTGGGGCTAACACATTGCATTACTCAACCCCTCTATGAAAACTTCCCTACCTTTTCTTTCCCCACATTTCTTAACTTTATGCCTATTTTCTCTCCTCAAACTTTTAGCTCACTTCAGAACTCAAAGCTAGGCTTTGAAATCCCTCAAAGCTACAAAGAGTCCAAAGACTTAATGCAAAGCAATTTTGAGATTTACTCTCAAATTAAAAATAGAGATTTTTACCTCACCCCCTTAAATCTCAAAAGACAAATGCCCTACCTCAAATCACTCTTTAGCCATAGCTAAATATTGCTCTTCACTCAGACATTCCACCCCTAGCTCTTGGGCTTTATCAAATTTGCTTCCTGCACTCTCTCCATAGATGAGGAAATCTGTTTTTTTGCTTACACTTGAGCTTATCTTTGCTCCCAAAGATTCTAAATGGGCTTTGATGATTTCTCTCTCTTGGCTCATTGTCCCTGTAAGAACAATGCTCTTGCCAAAAAATGGCGAAGTAGAGGAGAGAAGTTTGCTAGGAGAGGTGGGGGAGATGATAGAGAGGAGAGTGGCAATCTCTTGAGAATTGACAGAGATAAACTCATCTAGTGATTTTGCCATCTCTTCTCCAAAGCCATCAATAGTGATAAAATCCTCATATCTCTTCTTAAACACTTCTAGTCCAAAAACACTTTGGAGTTTTTTACTTGCTCCCTCTCCAATATGCTCAATCCCTAAGGCATTGATAAATCTCCATAGTTCCACCCCTTTGGTTTTCTCTATCCCCTCAAGAGTATTTTGGGCTTTTTTCTCTTTCCACCCTTCAAGTCTAAGTAAGTCTTCTTTTTGAAGTGAGTAGAAATCTTTGATTGAAGAAATCAGTCCTTCATCAAAGAGTTGAAAGACAATTTTTTCACCCAAACCATCGATATTTAGGGCTTTTTTGGAAACAAAGTGAGCCAAAGATTCTTTCACTCTAGCCTCACAAGAGAGATTTTGGCATTTGATAAACTTCTCTTCAATCAAAAGCTCACTTTGACAAATGGGGCAATGTGTGGGTTTAGCAATAGGCTTCTCACTCCCATTTCTTAAAGAAGTGAGAGGTTTAATGATTTTAGGAATCACATCTCCACTTCTAATGATTATCACTTCATCGCCTATTCTTATATCTTTGCGTTCAATCTCTGAGAAGTTATGCAATGTCGCTCTGCCAATCATCGCCCCCTCAATCTCCACAGGCTCTAGCTCTGCCACAGGGGTAATCACTCCACTTCTACCCACTTGCAAACTCACTTTAAGAATCTTAGAGCTTTTTTCAATAGCAGGGAATTTGTATGCACAAGAAAATCTAGGGGATTTGATTGTAAAACCTAGTTGCTTTTGGATAGAAATCTCATCAACAATAATCACCATTCCATCTAACATCATCGGATAGCTATCACGACAGGAGAGAATCTCTTGATAAGCACTTTCAATCTCTTCAATACTTTTGCAATGTTTGAGAAATGGGGGAGTGAAAAACCCATAGGAGAAAATCTCTCCTAGAAGTTGATAGAAGCTTTGAAGTGTGCTTGGGTTGTATCCAAACCCCCAAGGGATAAAGTTGAGTTTGCGTTTGGAGGCGATTTTGCTATCAAGCTGTCTTAGGCTACCTGCTGCTGCATTGCGTGGGTTGGCAAAGAGGTTTTCTCCACTCTCTAGTCTCTCAGCATTGATTTTCTCAAAATTTGCTTTTGTGATGACAACCTCACCTCGAATCTCGATTTTTTGTTGATAGGGGATTTGAAGGGGGATAGAGTGAATTGTCTTGGCATTTTGGGTTACTAGCTCTCCTCTTAGCCCATCACCTCTTGTTGTTGCGGTCTGAAGCAATCCATTTTCATAGCAAAGATTGAGTGATGCTCCATCAAATTTGGGAGAGCAAACAAAGGTGGCATAAGGATAGACTTTGTGAATACGATTAACCCACTCTTGCAATTCTTCAGAGTTGAACACATCGTCCAAGCTCCACATTCTTTGTAAATGTTCATTCTTCTCAAACTCATCAAGTGGGGTATCCCCCACTCGTTGAGTGGGAGAGGAGGGGTCGATGAGGTGGGGGTTTTGAGATTCAAACTCTTTGATTTGGTGGTAGAGCTTATCATACTCTTCATCTGTGGCTATGGGATCATCTAGCACATAATAAGCATAAGCCATTTTTTTAAGCTTCTCAACCATTTCAGAATAGTTTTGCATCGTGTTTCCTTGCTTTTGGTGAAAAATATTTTAGAAATCATAACAGAATGAAAAACATAAAAGCACCCAAAAAAGCAAAATAATTCAAAGGGGGTTGGGGGGAATTTGATATAATCAAAAGTTTTGTAAAACTCAAACAATCGGAGAAATCTATGTTAAGAAGTCATTTGTGTGCAGAGCTTAATGAGTCTCATATCGGAGAGGAAGTTGAGCTTTGTGGATGGTGTAATACCTACCGAGATCACGGCGGTGTGGTGTTTATTGATTTAAGGGATAAAAGTGGCTTAATCCAGCTAGTTTGTGATCCTAGCAGTGAAGCTCACTCACTTGCTTCAAGTGTGAGAGATGAGTTTGTATTGCATATCAAAGGAAAAGTGAGAGCTAGAGGAGAGGGGCTAGAAAATCCCAAACTTGCCACAGGGAAAATCGAAGTGGTGTTAAGCTCTTTGGTGATTGAGAATAAATCTGCTACTCCTCCTATTGCCATAGGTGATGAGAGTGTGGGAGAGGATTTAAGGCTAAAATATCGCTATTTGGATTTGCGTTCTCCTAAGGCTTATCAAACCTTTGCACTTAGAAGTAAGGCAAGTGTGGTAGTGAGAAATACATTGCATAATCTTGGGTTTTTGGAAGTGGAAACTCCAATCCTCACCAAAGCCACTCCTGAGGGTGCAAGAGATTATCTAGTGCCAAGTAGGGTGCATCAAGGAGAGTTTTTTGCTCTCCCTCAAAGCCCTCAGATTTTCAAACAACTTTTGATGATGAGTGGGTTTGATCGTTATTTTCAAATCGCAAAATGTTTTAGAGATGAGGATTTGAGAGCAGATCGTCAGCCTGAATTTACTCAAATTGATGTGGAGATGAGTTTTTGCAATCAAGAAGATGTGATGGGAATCGGAGAGAAAATCATCTCTGATATTTTCAACTCTTGTGGCAAGAGTGTGCAAACTCCTTTTATGAGAATGCCTTACTCTGAAGCAATGGAGAGCTATGGAAGTGATAAGCCTGATTTGAGGTTTGAAATGCCTTTGGTTGAGGTGGCAGATTGCTTTGTGGATTCCAATAATGAAATGTTTGCCAAAATTGCAAAAGATAGCAAAAACAATCGCTTCAAAGCCCTCAAAGTCAAAGGAGGAGATAGTTTCTTCTCTCGCAAGACTTTGGGTGAGGCTGAAGAGTTTGTGCGAAAGTTTGGAGCAAAGGGACTAGCTTATATCCAAATCAAAGAAGATGAGGTTAAAGGGCCTTTGTATAAGTTTATGAGTGAGGCAAGTTATCAAAAACTCTCTGAGCGACTAGGACTTGAAGTAGGGGATATTGTCTTCTTTGGAGCAGGGGAGAAGAAGGTGGTATGGGATTATATGGGGCGATTGAGATTAAAAATCGCCAATGATATGGGTATGATTGATCCAAACGCACTCAAATTCCTATGGGTTGTGGATTTCCCAATGTTTGAGAGAGATGAGGGTAGAGTAAAAGCACTCCACCACCCTTTTACTATGCCAAAAGATATGGATAAAGAAGATGTAGAAGAGATTGAATCTGTGGCTTATGATATGGTGCTAAATGGCGTGGAGCTAGGAGGAGGAAGTATCAGGATTCACAAAAGTGATATCCAAGCTAAAGTCTTTGACTTGCTAGGGATTAGCAAAGAAGAGGCAAATGAGAAGTTTGGTTTCTTGCTTGAGGCATTGAGCTTTGGAGCTCCACCTCATGGAGGAATCGCCTTTGGGTTTGATAGAATCATAATGTTGCTTAGTGGTGCAAATAGTATCCGTGATGTGATTGCATTCCCCAAAACCCAAAAAGCCACCTGTCCTCTCACAGACGCTCCAAGTGAAGTGAGTTTGGAGCAATTGAGAGAATTGCATATTAGACTTAGAGAAAAGAAAGGAGAATAAAATGAAGAAGTTATTTTTGATCATCGGAGCACCAGGAAGTGGGAAAACCACAGATGCTCAAATCATCGCACAAAACAATCCTGAGAGTATGGTGCATTACTCCACAGGAGATTTATTGCGTGCAGAAGTGGCAAGTGGAAGCGAGAGAGGGAAGCTCATTGATAGTTTTGTAAGCAAGGGTAATCTTGTCCCACTTGATATCGTGGTTGAGACGATTGTAGGAGCGATTGAGAAAGCTCCAAGAGAAAATGTCTTAATTGATGGGTATCCTAGAAGTGTAGAGCAAATGGAGGCTTTGGATAAAGTGCTTCAGACTAGAAGTGATGTGGCAATCGCTAGTGTGATTGAAGTGGTTGTAAGTGAAGAAGTTGCGTGTGAGAGAGTGCTAGGAAGAGCTAGAGGAGATGATGATAATGTGGAAGTTTTCAAAAACAGAATGAAAGTGTATCTCACTCCACTTCCACAAATCCAAAATTTCTATGTGGAAAGAAATTTGCTTATTAAAATCAATGGTGAGCGAACTATCGAAGAAATCGTCGCTGATATAGAAAAACATATCAAGTCAAAGATATAAGATTCTATAAAAATGATTTTTACCCCTTGACAAATGCTTTAAGGGGGGGGGGGGTATAATCATAGACTTAAAAGTCAAAAATCAAAAAAAGGAAAGAAAATGAATTTAGCAAAAATCCCCGTAGGAGAGAATCCTGAAAAAATCAATGTTGTAGTTGAAATCCCTTATGGCTCAAATATCAAGTATGAGCTTGATAAAGAAAGTGGAGCAGTTGTAGTGGATCGTGTGATGTATAGTGCAATGTTTTATCCTGCAAACTATGGCTTTGTCCCCAATACTTTGAGTGATGATGGCGATCCTGCTGATGTGCTTGTGCTCAATGAATACCCTCTTCAAGCAGGAAGTGTGATTAAATGTCGTCTTATTGGAGTATTGCTTATGGAAGATGAGAGTGGGATTGATGAGAAGCTTTTGGCTGTGCCTGTAAGTAAAATTGATCCAAGATATGACGATATTAAATCTTTGCAAGATTTGCCTAAAATCACTTTGGATAGGATCAAAAATTTCTTTGAAACCTACAAAATGCTAGAGCCAAATAAGTGGGTAAAGGTGAAGGATTACAAAGGCAAAGAAGAAGCTCAAGCAATTTTGCAAAAAGCGATTGAGAGCTATAAGTAATTTATATATACTTTACAAAATCGTGTTAAATTACTCAAATTAACACCAAATTTTAAGGAAAGGGAATGAAAAAGAGGTATATATTTTCAGTATGTTTGCTTTGTCTAGGTTTTTTGGGTGAGGCTTTTGGAGCTCCAAAGTTTAGTATTGATAATCTTTTGCCAAAAGAAAAAGATGGCTCTATTGGATTAAGAGATTTGATTGATAGTGCAAAAAACAACTATCAAGTCCTAGCCAAAAATGATGGGATAGCCAAAAGTGAGGCTGAAAAAATGTCAGCGTATTTGGAGTTTGGCCCAAATATCACTGCAAGCTATAACTATGGCTATCAAACCAATCCTAGCTCAAGCAAGACAGACTATATCGGAGATCAAAGTGTGAGCATAGGCTTAAACTATGATCTCTACACAGGCTTTAGCTCTGTCAATAAAGTCAAGCAAAAGTCTGCTGAAATCCGTGCAAGTATTGCTGAGAAAAAATACACTCTTGAGAGTTTGTATCTGCAAATCGTTCAAGAGTATTATGCGTATTTTACAAACTACTCCAATCTCACTTCACTCAAGCAAAAAAAGAAATTGCTTGATTCTAATGTTAAGCGATTACAAAAGCTCTATAACTCTGGACTTAGCACAATTAACGATGTAGAAGCACTCAAAGCTGAGGCTTCACTTACAGAGTATCAAATCGCACAATCAGAGCTTGATTTGGAGCAAAATCGCCTCAATCTCTCTTTGCTCTCTAGCCAAGAGGTTACAAATATGCATCGTGTGGGATTAGCCGATCCTAAGCTCAAAAATCTAAGTGTGCGTTCAGACATTGTGGCACTCTCAGAACAAGCTCAAAGTCTTGATTATCAAAAGCGACAGATTACTTATGCTCCTACAATCTCGCTTTATGATAATTTCAACTACAATCCTGATGGAATCTCTTCATTGACAAATGATAAGTTTTCAAACACTGTGGGGATTCAAATCAGTATGCAATTTGATTCAATGTCGCGATATATGCAAAAAGAGGCATTGGGGCTAAGCTATCTACAAGCGACAAAAAATGTGGCTTACAAAAAAGAGGAGCAAAAAAGAGATATTAGACTTTATTACAAATCTCTTCAGATAGCCAAAGCTAAGATTAAATCTGCTGAAGCAGGATTGAAATCAGCAATGATTGCATTTGAGAATGTCAGCAAACAATATGATGCCCAGCTTGTAACTTATGTGGATTATCTCAATGCTTTAAGTCAGAAATTTACAGCAGAAGCCACTTATGTGGAGAGCTTAAACAACTATGAAATGCAAAAGGCAAATTTTGTATTTTATAGCGGACAAGAATTGCAAAACTATATTAAGTAGAGGAGAGAAGAGATGAAAAAGATTCTTTTATATATTGCTTTAGGTTTGGGGTTGCTCCAAGCACAAAATGTTTATGCGATTTTCAATGTGGTTCCAACTCAAGATGCCAATCTTACTCTTGATAGTAGTGGAACGATTGCAGAAATCAATGTGAATGTAGGAAGTGTGGTTAAGAAAGGAAATCAACTCTTGCAACTTGCCAATAAAGATAAAGTTGCCAATGTCAAAATGCAACAAGCTCAATCTCAAGCTATCCAACAGCAATATCTCTTTGCCCAAAAGCAATATCAAAGATATAAGCAAACCAAAAATGCCGTTGATCGCAATACGCTAGATAAGTATTATTTTGATTATAAAAATCTTCAAAGCAGTTATTTACAATCTCAGCATAATGTCGAATATCAACAAGAGCTTCTCAACAAAACCATTCTTAAAGCTCCTTTTGATGGAATTATTGCAAGCAAAGAAGTGGAGCTTGGAGATGGTGTGTCAGCCAACAATACAATTCTTTTCCGACTTATTAGTAAAGAGACAAAAATCATCTTGGAATTTGATGTGAAATATGCAGGGAGTGTGAAAGAGGGAGATGAGTTTGAGTTTTCTTTGGGAGATGATAAGAAAAGAGTTGTAAAGCTTAGCAAGGTTTATCCCACAGCAGATGATAAGACTAGAAAAGTCAAGGCAGAGGCGATTGTAGAGGGGCTAATCCCCGGAACTTTTGGTGATGGATATATAAGGACAAAATAATGTATAAGTTTGCCATTAGTCGTCCGATTACGACATTGATGTTTGCTTTGGCACTCATCTTTTTTGGATTTTTATCACTCAAAAAAATGCCTGTTTCACTCTTCCCTGATGTGGATTTCCCTATCGTGCGAATCTCCACTACTTATGTGGGTGCAAGTCCTGAAACGATTGAAACAAAGGTAACTGATAAAATCGAAGAGGCTGTTATGGGGATTGATGGGGTAGATCAAGTTACTTCTACAAGTGTGAGAAATGCAAGTGTTGTAGTTGTGAAGTTTAAGCTTGAAAAACCCATTGATGAAGCCGTTAATGATGTGAGGGATAAAGTGTCCTCTATCCAGCTAGATAGTGGAGTGGAATCCCCTGTGGTAGAAAAGGCTGATACAAGTGGATCGCCTATTGTTACACTCTTTGTCAGCAGTGATAAAGTGCCTGAAACAGAATTGATGAAATATGTCAATGATAGAGTAAAGCCTGTGTTTCAGCGAGTTTCAGGTGTGGGGCTTGTGGATCTTAAAGGTTATAGAGAGAGAGAAATCAAAGTCTTACCTGATCCCACTTTAGTCAATAAATATGGCTTGACTTATGGGACAATCTCAAATGCCCTCAAAAATGGAAATGTCGAGGTTGATGGAGGAAAAATCGTAGATAAAACCAATGAGTGGTCAATCATCACTGATTCCAATAGCCAAAGCGTTGAGGATATTGGCGATATTCGTGTGGCTGATGGAGTAAAACTCAAAGATATTGCCCTAATCAAAGATGGATTGTCTGAAGATACCACTTTTGCGACTTTCAATAAAACTCAGGGTGTGATTTTGGATATCCAAAAGATTGCAGGGAAAAATGATATTGAAATCGCTGATGGTGTCAAAAAGCTTTTGCCAAAAATCAAAGAGATGGATAATCGCTATGAGATCAATATCGTTAATGACTCCACAGAATATATCAAGGATTCAATTGCAGATGTGAAGTTTGACCTTGTTTTGGGTGCATTTTTGGCAGTAATGATTGTTTTCTTATTCCTAAGAAGTGCGACAATTACGCTTGTTTCAGCTATCTCTATCCCTGTATCTGTTCTAGGGACTTTTGCCTTGGTGCATTTTGCAGGATTTACGCTCAATATGATTACCCTTGTAGCTGTTACTTTGGCAATTGGTATCATCATCGATGATGCGATTGTTGTCATTGAAAATATCCACAAAAAGCTAGAGCATGGAATGGGTAAGCGTGAGGCAGCTTATGAGGGAGTGAGTGAGATTGGATTTGCACTTGTAGCAATCTCAGCAATGCTTCTTTCAGTATTTATCCCTGTGGGAAGTATGAGTGGAGTTGTGGGGAGATTTTTCAAAAGTTTTGGTATCACAATCGCTCTAGCAATCGCCCTTTCTTATATTGTTGTGGTAACGGTAATCCCAATGGTGAGTGCGATTGTGGTTAATCCAAAACACTCGAAGTTTTACCATATCACAGAACCATTCTTCAGAAAGCTTGATAGCTTTTATCTCAAGATTTTAAAATTTGTTTTGAGATTCAAATATCTTTTGATTGTTGCCACTTTTGGAATCTTT
Organism: Helicobacter brantae; assembly: GCF_003364205.1. Taxonomy (GTDB): domain Bacteria; phylum Campylobacterota; class Campylobacteria; order Campylobacterales; family Helicobacteraceae; genus Helicobacter_G; species Helicobacter_G brantae. Next base: position 40,373 of record NZ_NXLV01000007.1, on the reverse strand, counting down.
GTAGGCTCTGTATTTTTGCTAGGCAAAACAGGAGTTGAGTTTATGCTCAAAGAAGACAAAAGCAAGTTTAATGTCTATATGAGCGTAGATCCAGGAATCAGCCTTGAAGAGATGAAAATCAAAACTTTGGCACTCCAAGAAATGGTAGGTCAAGATCCTGATGTGGAATTTACTACTCTTGAAATCGGATACTCTAATGGTGCTGTGTATAAAGCCAAAATCTATGCTTCACTCAAACCTATCAAAGAGCGTAATCGGGGGCAGTTTAAGATTATGAACGAAGTAGTGGAGAGATTGAAGGGAAGTTCTTATGCAAAAGGAATGATTATCAGTGCAAGTGAGGTGAGTGATTTTGGTGGTGGGGATAACTCTCCTTATCAAGTCAATGTCGTGGGAGTAGAGCAAGACAAAGTAAGAGAGAGTGCAGATAAACTGATGGCATTTTTGGCTAGAAACCCAAATGTGCAAGGAATCCACTCAAGCTGGACAGGAGATCAACCTGAGTATAAAATCAAAGTCAATCGAGCCTATATCAACAAATATGGTATCAATGCCCAAGATTTGGGGAATGCGATTGCTTCAGCATTTTCAGGAGAGATCGCAGTGGCTTATTATAAAGAGGGTGGGAAAGAATATGATATTACCGTGAGAGTGCCTGATAATCAAAGAGTGAGTGCAGATGATCTCAAAAAGATTCAAATCAAAAACTCCAATGGAGATTTGATGTTCTTAGATGGTTTGGTAGAAGTGGTTGAGACTTCATCTCCTTCAAGCATTTCTCGTATGGATAGACAGAAAAATATCACCGTTTATGCCACTCCAAGACCTGGTAGTGGGCTGACACTTGATGTGATGATGAAAGCTACAAGTGAGCATTCAAATGAGTGGATGGTAGAGGGGACAGGCTTTAAGTCTCAAGGAGAGAGTGAGAGAATGCAAGAAACTGCTGAAGCCTTTGGTGTGGCGATTATGACAGCATTTGTGCTTATCTATCTTATCCTTGCGGCCCTTTATGAATCTTTGGTGCAACCCATTATCATTATGATTACATTGCCTTTGAGCTTTGCAGGGGCGTTCATCGCACTTTTCATCGCAGGACAACCTCTAAGTATGTTCTCCTTTATGGGGCTTATGCTACTCATGGGACTTGTAGGAAAGAATGCAACGCTTTTGATTGATGTGGCAAATGAGAAGCGTGAGGAGGGAATGGCGATTGAGAAGGCACTAGAGACTGCAGGAGAGTTGCGATTGCGTCCGATTCTAATGACAACTATTGCAATGGTGTTTGGAATGATTCCTCTAGCTATCGCCACAGGAAGTGGCTCGGCGATGAAAGCTCCTATGGGGGTTTCAGTCATCGGAGGACTTTTAATCTCAATGATTCTAAGTCTTCTTATCGTCCCAGCGTTTTATCGAATCCTAGCCCCCGTAGATGACTGGGTGAGAAAATTCTATAAACCCAAAGCAGGAGATATAATCCACGAACACAAAGAAGAGAAGGAAACTCTAAGCTTCTAAAAATGGGGGGAATCCTCTAGTGGTAGGGAATTGGGGGATTTCTTCTAAAAACTTTTTTGCAAAATCTCAAAAAGCTGAGTATTGATATAAAAATGATTTCGTCCTAATTTTTTGCAATGCAAGATATTGTGTTTCTCACAAATCTTGAGATATTTTGAGGCAGTTTGGCGTGTGATTTCAAGATTTTTGACTAGAGACTCTGATTTGATATAGGGGTGCAAGAAAAGATTTTCTATCAAATCTTTGCTGTAAATATTTGGATCTTTTTCTTGCAAAATAAGTGTGGCTTGATCCATTAGTGCCTTGATAGATTCGATAGTTTCAATCGTTTTTTGTGATGTTTGCAAAACCCCCTCAAGGAGATATGCTATCCACTCTTGAAAATCCCCATTTTGCTGAATGTGTTTTAGAAGTTCATAGTATTTTGTTTTATGTTTAATAATATAGCTACTCAAATAAAGAATAGGCAAATCAAGCAAATCTTTATAAACCAAATAAAGGACATTAAGGATTCTTCCTGTGCGTCCATTCCCATCATAAAATGGGTGAATACTCTCAAATTGATAGTGAATAAGTGTCATTTTGATGAGTGGATCAAGCTCTTGGAGAGAATCATCATTGATATATTGCTCTAAATTATCCATTAGTCTGATGATGTCTTGAGGGTTTTGTGGTGGAATATATGCTATTTCTCCTTTTTGGTTTTTTAGTTTTGTTCCTGCTTGTTTTCTAAATCCTGCTTGATTTTGCTCCAAAATTTCTTGGATTTGGAGAATATGAGATTTTTTAAGCAAGCAATCTTGTTTGATAAGTTCAAAACCTTTTTGCAAAGCCCTAGCATAATCACGCACCTCTTTTGTGGCTTGTGAAATGTGTTGATTATCAAAATGAGAGAGAAAAAGCTCATCGTGCGTTGTGATGATATTCTCAATTTCTGAAGAGTCTTTTGCTTCTTGCAAAATCAAGGTATTGATGAGAATATTTTGATTTGGGATGCTTCTAGCCACTCCTTTGAGTTCGCTGAGTTTTCTTGAAGTCTTGATAAGCTTTGTATAAATCTCATTGCCAAGCTCTAGAGGATAGGGGAGTGGTTTGGGGAGGAATTCTTGGATAGTGTTTTGCATCTTTTTCCTTAATATGTTAAAAACTTCTCATTTTTTTAACATATTAGCACGGATATGTTAAAAATCTCTCGATTTTTTAACATATTAAAATTATGATAAAATCAGATTTATGAATTTTTAATAAATTTGAATTGTGGGAGTGAAAGCAGAGTTTTACTCCCCCATTCCTCCCATAGCTTCACTTTGAGCATGGGCGATGAGGGGATCGATGACTTCATCAAGTTTCCCCCCAAGCATTACTTCTTCTAGGCTATAAAGTGTGAGGTTGATTCGATGATCGGTTAAGCGGTTTTGAGGATAGTTGTAGGTTCTAATTCGCTCACTTCTATCTCCACTTCCCACTTGAGATTTCCTAGCCTCAGCATTTTGGCTTCTTTGTGCTTCAAGCTCAGCTTCATAAATCCTAGCTTTGAGGATTTTGAGGGCTTTGTCTTTGTTTTTGTGTTGAGATTTTTCATCTTGCATTGATACGCTAATGCCTGTGGGGATATGGGTGATTCTCACAGCAGAATCTGTGGTATTGACACATTGCCCTCCGTGTCCTCCTGCTCTAAATACCTCTACTTTTAAGTCATTTGGGTTGATAGACACTTCCACATCATCAACCTCTGGCATTATTGCCACGGTTACTGCTGAAGTATGCACTCTACCTTGAGATTCTGTCTCAGGCACTCTCTGCACTCGGTGAGTCCCTCCCTCATATTTGAGTTTGGAATACGCTCCATTACCTTTGATGAGGGCGATAACCTCTTTATATCCTCCCACATTGTTTTCACTTGAGCTGATGATTTCTACTTTCCACTTCTGCAAATCTGCATAGCGACAATAAGCTTTGAATAAATCTCCCACAAAAATCCCTGCCTCATCTCCCCCCGTCCCTGCTCGAATCTCAAGATAAATGTTTTTGCTATCATTGGGATCTTTAGGGATAAGCAAGATTTTGATTTCTTCTTCAAGCTCTAGCTTCCTCTCCTCCAAGCTTTTTAGCTCTTCTTTTGCAAGTTCGCCTAGCTCTTTGTCTTCTAGGAGGATTTTGTTCTCTTCGATTCCCTCAAGTGTGGCGATGTATTGCTTGGCACTTTGAGCGATAGGAGCGATGTCGCTTTGCTCTTTGCTTAGAGTGGTGAGAGCTTTGATATCATTGATAATCTCTTGAGAAGAGAGCAATTGCGTGATTTCCTCATAGCGTGCAATGATAGGTTTTAGTTTTTCTACAAGCATAGATATAGCCTTGAGAGTGAGATAAAGTCAAGCAGGAAGCCCTGCTTATGGTAGATTATGCAGATTGTAAAGCGAATTTTTTCACATACGCATTAAGTCGGCTAACTTTGCGTGAAGCTGTGTTTTTCTTCAAAATCCCTTTGCTTACAAACTTATGCAATTCTTTGTTAGCGATTTTGAGACTCTCTTGAGCTTTACTCAAATCTTTTGCACTTACTGCCTCTCTTACAGCACGAATGATGTTTTTCATTCTTGTTCTGTAATAGCGATTTCTCTCTGTTCTTTTGATTGTCTGTCGGATTCTTTTTTCCGCTGATTTATGATTTGCCATTTGAGCTTAATCCTTTTTTTGAAAAATTTAGCGTAAAATTATGCCTTGATTTTTGATAAAAAGCTAGATAAATCTCACAATTTGGAGAAAAAAATGAAAATTTTTGGAACAGATGGCGTCAGAGGTAAGGCTGGAGTGGATATCACACCCTTTAAAGTAATGAAGCTTGGGATCTCAGCAGGAGTGTATTTCAGAAAAAACTCTATTACCAATAAAATCCTTGTAGGTAAAGACACGCGACGCAGTGGCTATATGATAGAAAACGCTCTAGTTTCAGCCCTCACTTCAGTGGGCTATGATGTGATTCAAGTAGGACCTATGCCAACCCCTGCGATTGCCTTTTTGACAGAGGATTTGCGATGTGATGGGGGGATAATGATTTCAGCAAGTCATAACCCTTATGAAGATAATGGAATCAAATTCTTCAATCGTTATGGATACAAGCTTGGAGAGGAAGCAGAAGAGGAAATAGAGAGGATTTTTAATGATAGTGCAGGATTGGAGCAATACCTCAAAAGTGGCTTAGAGATTGGAAGCTCTAAGAGGATTGATGATGTGGTGGGGCGATATATCGTGCAGATTAAAAACTCTTTCCCCAAAGATTTGAACTTGCAAGGCACAAGGATTGTGCTAGATGTCAGCAATGGTGCTTCTTATCGTGTCGCTCCTGCGATTTTCAGTGAGCTAGGGGCTGATGTGGTGGTGCTAAATGATGAGCCCAATGGGTTTAATATCAATGAGCAATGTGGAGCTCTGCACCCTCAAGGCTTGGCAAAAGCTGTGAAGCAATACAGGGCTGATGTGGGGTTTGCTCTTGATGGCGATGCAGATAGGCTAGTAGTGGTTGATGAGAGGGGGAGTGTGATTGATGGGGATAAGCTTTTGGGGGCATTGGCACTCTATCTCAAAGATAATGATATGTTAAAGGGGGGCAAAATCGTTGCTACATTGATGAGTAATCTTGCACTAGAAGAGTTTTTGAGAGAGAATGAAATTTCTTTGGTGCGATGTGGAGTGGGGGATAAATATGTGCTAGAAGAAATGCAACGCTATGGGCTAAACTTTGGGGGAGAGCAGAGTGGGCATATCATCTTTGGGGATTTTGCCAAGACTGGAGATGGGCTTGTGAGTGCCTTGCAAGTGATGGCGATGATGAAGAGGAGTGGAAAGAGTGCAAGTAAGCTTCTCAATCCTTTCTCTCTCTATCCTAGCAAACTTGTCAATCTTAATGTCGCTTCCAAAGAGGATTTGCAAACCCTCAAAGGATTTCAAGAGAAAATCCAAAAGATAGAAAGCCTTAAAATGCGACATCTTATTCGCTACTCAGGGACAGAAAACAAGCTTAGAATCCTCTTAGAGGGCAAAAGTGAAAAAGTGCTTTTGGAGATGATGGAAGAGCTAGTAGAGTATTTCAAAGAAGCTTTAGGAGAGGCATAAGATGGAAGAGAGTGGAGAGAATAAAATCTTTTTTTGTCCTTGCAATATTTACAAAAATTTCAAACTCTATTATGGGAGAGTGAGCGTTTTTTTGGTGTTGAGTATTGTGTGTTTTGTGCTAGATCAATATATCAAGGGCTTGATTTTGGGGGGATATAGATATGAGGGAAGTGTGATTTCTATCATTTCTGTTCTCAATAAAGGCGTGGCATTTTCGATGTTTGCTTTCCTTGGAGAGGGGTTGAAGTGGATTCAGGTGGGACTGATTTTTATCTTGGCTTATGTGTTTTTGGTTTCCAAAGATTTGATAAGGCAGTATTTTATCCCCTTTGGTTTGCTAGTGGGATCAGGAGCTTCAAACCTCTATGATCGCTTTGAGCGTGGGGGTGTGGTGGATTATATCTTTTGGCACTATAAGTTTGAGTTTGCAGTTTTTAACCTCGCTGATGTGTTTATAAATATTGGAGTAGGGCTATTGCTTTTGATGATTGTGTTTTCAAAAAAGAAAATTAGTGTATAATCACACTTTCATGGAAATTTTAGTTATATAGAGGTTGTATGTCTGAGGTTATAGGCATTAAGTATCAAGATAAGGTTTTGGACCTTGCCACAGCCCAAGAAATGGGAGTAAGTGGTGAGGAAGTGGTTTTTGACAATTCTAGCGATTCTCTCTCTATCATTCGCCACTCTTGTGCTCATCTAATGGCACAAGCGATCAAATCTCTCTATCCTGAAGCCAAGTTTTTTGTCGGTCCTGTGGTAGATGAGGGGTTTTATTATGATTTTGAGGTAGGGAGCAAAATCTCTGAAGAAGACTTGCCAAAGATTGAAGAGAAAATGAAAGAATTAGCAAAAAGTGGTTTTACTATCAGCAAAACCACTTTGCCACGAGAGGAAGTCATCGCAAGATTTAGAGATGATGATCTCAAAATGGCAGTGATTTCTAAGATTGACTCTCCTACTCTTAGCATTTATTCTCAAGGGGATTTTGAGGATCTTTGTCGTGGGCCTCACTTGCCCAATACCAAGCTTTTGCACTCTTTCAAGCTTACCAAAATTGCAGGAGCATATCTAGGGGGAGATGAGAGTGCAAAAATGCTTACAAGGATTTATGGAATCGCCTTTGCCGATAAAGAGTCTCTCAAGCATTATCTCTTCCAACTTGAAGAAGCCAAGAAGCGAGATCATCGAAAGCTTGGCAATGAAATGGGGTTATTCACATTTGATGAAGATGTGGGAGCAGGGTTGCCTATCTGGTTGCCAAAGGGTGCAAGGCTTAGACGCACACTAGAATCACTCCTTACCCAAGCTCATATCATTCGCCACTATGAGCCTGTAAGAGGGCCTGAAATCCTCAAAAGTGATTTGTGGAAAATCAGTGGGCATTATCAAAACTATGGTGAAAATATGTATTTCACAGAGATTGATGAAGTGGAGTATGGAATCAAGCCGATGAATTGTGTGGGGCATATCAAGGTTTATCAAAGCTCTATTCGCTCTTATCGTGAATTGCCTTTGAGATTTTATGAGTATGGTGTGGTGCATCGACACGAGAAAAGTGGGGTATTGCACGGACTTTTGAGAGTGAGAGAATTTACTCAAGATGATGCTCATATCTTCTGCAAACCTGATCAAATCCGAGATGAAATTGTCTCTATTGTGAAATTTGCTCAACGCATTATGGATTCTTTTGGATTCAAATATGAAATGGAGATTTCTACAAAACCTGAGAAATCTATCGGAGATGAGGCAGTGTGGGAGATTTCCACTCAAGCACTTAAAGATGCTCTAAGCTCTTGTGGGATACCTTATGGGATTGATGAGGGTGGTGGAGCATTCTATGGACCAAAGATTGATATCAAAATCACAGATGCTATCGGTAGAAAATGGCAGTGTGGCACGGTGCAAATCGATATGAACTTGCCTCAAAGATTTGCCCTAGAATACATTGATGAGGACAACACAGCCAAACAGCCTGTAATGATTCACAGAGCCATTCTAGGCTCATTTGAGCGATTTATTGCTATTTTGATTGAGCATTTTGGAGGGGAATTGCCTTTCTTTATCGCTCCTACTCAAGTCATCATTATTCCTATCTCTTCTGAGCAAGTGGAGTATGCCAATGAGTTGAGAGATAAAATGCTCTCTTTAGGGGCTTATGCAGAGATTTTGAGCAAAAATGAGACTTTGAGTAAGCGTGTGCGAACAGCTGAGAAGCAAAGAGTGCCGATGATTATTGTCCTAGGTGAGAAAGAGATGCAAAGCAAAGTCTTGCCAATCCGAGATAGGAGAGAAAAATCACAATATGAGTTGAGTGAAGATGATTTCCTCAAACTTGTAGAAACCAAAATGAAAGAGGTTAGTTTTTGAGTAAAGAAGAAACATTGTTAAATGAAGATATCCGACTAAAGGAAGTGCGTTGTATTGGAGAGGGTGGGGAACAATTTGGGATAATGAGCTCAAGAGAGGCTTTAGAGCTTGCGGTTCAGCACGATTTGGATTTGGTGCTAATCTCACCCAATGCCAATCCACCCGTATGCAAGATTATGGATTATGGAAAATTCAAATATCAGGCAGAAAAGAAGCAAAAGGAAGCTAAGAAAAAGCAAAAGCAAATTGAAATCAAAGAGATCAAACTCTCTGTGCAAATTGCACAAAATGATATCAATTACAAAGTCAAACACGCTAGAGAGTTCTTAGAAAATGGTAAGCATGTGAGATTTCGAGTATTCCTCAAGCAAAGAGAAATTGGTATTCCAAATATTGGAATGGATTTACTTGCTAAGGTTGCAGAAATGCTAGAAGATATAGCAGTTGCAGAAAAAGAGGCAAAACTTGAAGGACGATATGTTAATATTCTATTTGTTCCAAAAAAGAAATAGTCTTAATCTTATGAAAGGAGAGTGAAAATGCCAAAGATGAAAACAAATCGCGGTGCGGCTAAGCGTTTCAAGGTGAAGAAAAACCTTGTAAAGCGTGGTAGTGCTTTCAAAAGTCACATCTTGACTAAGAAAGATCACCAAAGAAAAGCTAACCTAAATGCACCCAAGTATGTTCATGATGCAAATATGGATTCTGTAAAAAAGCTATTGTGTATGGCGTAATTACAGAATGAGTTGTTGTCCCCCTTATAGTAAGAAGAAGGGAAAGTTTGATTTAAATCACACCTAAGAAATAGGTAAAGGAGAAAAAATGAGAGTAAAAACAGGAGTGGTAAGAAGAAGACGCCACAAGAAAATTTTAAAACTTGCTAGAGGTTTTTATAGCGGTAGAAGAAAACACTTCAGAAAAGCAAAAGAGCAACTTGAAAGAAGTATGTATTATGCTTTCCGCGATAGAAAGCAAAAGAAAAGAGAATTTAGAAGCCTTTGGATTGTGCGAATCAACGCAGCTTGTAGAATGCACGATATCAGCTACTCTAAATTTATGCACGGGTTAAAATTGGCAAATATTGAACTTGATAGAAAGATTCTTGCTGATATGGCAATGAATGATATGAGTGCATTTTCAAAAATCGTAGAGAGTGCCAAGAAAGCTCTCTAAAACTTCATCTCCCTTTGGGGAGATTTATTCAATAAATTCTAAAATCATTTTTAGCACCTCTTCCTTCTGCAGTCTAACCTCAAAAACAACAATCAATCAAAATTTCTCTTTTTGAGCAATAACGCAGTGCAAGTTTCAACTTTTGATCTCAAAAGATTTTAAAACTCCTCTTTTAAATTATATCCCCAACCTGTTGTGAAGAAGACAATCATAAAGTCTAGGAGAATGAAGCAAGGGGTATTAGAAGAGAGAGCTCAAGCAAATCAATGGGCTTGTGTGAGTGGGAGTTGCAGAAGTAAGGGGTGGGATATTTCTCTTTTATATTTTGGGATTTGCTCTAAAAACCCCAATAGAGTAAAGCGTAGTATCCAAAATATCAAAGACATAGGCCATAAGCCAAAGATACAAAAGCATTGAGATTTCTTCTTTGAGAGTGTAGCCCTGCAATGTTGTTGCAAAAAATGTGACAATAATTCCAATGATAGAAAACACTAGAGCATATTTAAAAACACTTTGTTGGGTAAGTGTGTAGAGCAAAGTGTAGAGTTTGTAGAGTGTATAAGCACTCAAAGCCCCAAAGAGCAATGTAAGAGCTGTATAGATATAAAACATATAATCAAGCTCTTCTGTTTGTTTCACTCCCATTCCAAAGAGCAATGAGAAAAAGACATAAGCTCCACTCCAATAAAAGATCTTTTGCTCTTTTGTGATGAAATAGAGCAATATGATTTGGATAAAAAATGCAATGTAAAACAAAAAAGAAAAATTCATATCAATTGACAAAAATAAAGAGGCAATTTCTATAATGCTTGAGAAGATTCCTACAATAAATACAACTAAAGTAAATATTTTTAATTCTAAATTCATTATATGTCCTTTATAAGTGTAAGAACTCTATAATAACTTAAAAAATCATAAAATGGAATATAAATTTAGAGTAGTGCAAAATGGGATAGGAGATTCCCCCAAAGGGGAAGAGGAGATTACTCTACCTCTGCATCGATGACATCATCATCTTTTTTGTTTTGTGTTGCACCATTTTGTGCGTTGGCTTGAGCATTTTGAGCTAGGCTTTGAGCTACTTGGCTAAGAGCTTGAAGCTTAGATTCGATTTGCTCTTTTGTCGCATTTTCATTTTTTGCCACTTCTTTAAGCTCATCAATTGCTTTTTGAATCTCATCAGCATTAGTTACATTTGCTTTGTTTTCATCAAGCATTTTTTGAGTTTGGTGAGCCATAGAGTCAGCTTGATTTCTTAGCTCAATCACCTCTTTTCGCTTCATATCTTCTTCTTTGTGAAGCTCAGCATCTTTGACCATTTTTTCAATCTCACTATCACTCAAACCACTTGAACCACTGATTTTAATCTCTTGAGATTTGCCTGTGTTTTTATCTTTTGCACTTACTGTGAGGATTCCGTTTGCATCGATATCAAATGTAACTTCAATTTGAGGCACACCACGAGGAGCGGCAGGAATACCTGTAAGATCAAATCTTCCTAGAGATTTATTGTCTTTTGCAAGCTCTCTCTCTCCTTGAAGGACATTGATTGACACAGCAGGTTGATTGTCCTCATAAGTTGAGAAGATTTGAGATTTCTTAGTAGGGATTGTTACACCACGCTCTACGATTTTTGTAGAGATTCCACCTGCTGTCTCAATCCCTAGACTTAGAGGAGTAACATCAAGCAAAAGCACATCTTTGACATCACCTTTGAGAACTCCTCCTTGAATTGCTGCACCAATTGCTACAACTTCATCGGGATTTACAGATTTGTTAAGCTCTTTTCCGATAAATTCTTTGACTCTCTCTTGAACCTTTGGCACACGAGTAGAGCCACCCACCATTACAACTTCGCTAATATCACTTTTGCTTAGTCCTGCATCTTTGATAACAAAATCAATTTTCTTGATTGTCTCTTCAATCAAATCATCAATTAAGCTTTCAAATTTTGCTCTTGTGAGCTTTTTTACAAAGTGCTTAGGCCCTGTGGCATCAGCTGTGATAAATGGCAAGTTGATTTCAGTTTCATTTGCACTACTAAGCTCTTTTTTGGCATTTTCACTTGCTTCTTTTAGTCTTTGAAGTGCCATAATGTCAGCTTTGAGATCAATTCCGCTCTCACTCTTGAACTCTTCAACCGCCCAATCAATGATTCGATTATCAAAATCATCACCTCCAAGGAATGCATCTCCACCTGTGGCAAGAACCTCTACGACATTATCTCCTGTCTCTAGCACGGTAACGTCAAATGTCCCTCCACCAAGGTCATACACCACGATTTTTTCAGCTTCTTTTTTGTCAAGTCCATAAGCAAGGGCAGCACTTGTAGGCTCATTGATGATTCTTAGCACATTTAGTCCTGCAATTGTCCCTGCTTCTTTTGTAGCCTTTCTTTGAGAGTCATTGAAGTAGGCTGGAACTGTGATGACAGCTTCAGTTACGCTCTCTCCTAGATAGCTCTCAGCATCTTCTTTGAGCTTCATCAAAATCTTTGCACTAATCTCTTGAGGAGTGTAGATTTTATCCCCAATCTCCACAGCACACGCACCATTTCTATCTACGATTTTATAAGGAAGTCGCTTTTCAGCTTCTTTTGCTTTGTCTTCATTAAACATAAGTCCCATAATTCTCTTGATAGAGTAGATTGTCTTTTGTGGGTTTGTTACAGCTTGTCGCTTTGCAGGATCACCTACTAGGATCTCTCCTTTGTCAGTGAAAGCCACGATTGAGGGGGTTGTGTTTTTCCCTTCTTTGTTTGCGATAATTTTTGCCTCATTTCCCTCATATACAGCCATTGCTGAGTTTGTTGTCCCTAAATCAATTCCAATTACTTTTGCCATTGTTTTTTCTCCTCTTTAGTTTAGATATAGTTTAATTTTTTGCGACACTAACCATTGCAGGTCTAATCACTCTTTCTTTGTATTTGTAACCTTTTTGTAGGGTTTGAACGATTTGTCCTTCCTCTACCTCACTTGAAGGCACTTGCATAATCGCATCGTGATGTTGGGGATCAAACTCTCCATCTTGTGCGATAACCTCAATGCCGTGTTTTCCTAAAACTTTCAAAAGATTATCAAGGGTGAGTTTGATTCCATCACTGATTGCCTCTTCTTTGGCTTCTCTTGCACTCTCTAGAGCTTTCTCTAGGGTATCTACGATGGGAAGCAAATCTTTGGCAATCCCCTCATAGCAGTATTCCAAAGCTTGATACTTTTCTCGCTCCAAGCGTTTTTTGACATTTTCAAAATCCGCATGAACGCGTAAATATTCTTGCTCAAGATTTTTAAACTTTTCTTCAAAGTTTTCAGCCTCTTGAGTGTCTTGAAGTTCTTCTTGCTCTTTTTGAAGCTCTTCATTTTGCTCTTGGCTCATTTACTCTCCTTTCCAAATCGATGTCGTTTTTAGGTAATTGCATTCAAGTGCTCCACAGAAGAGGACTCTAGCTCTTTTTCCCTCAATCAAAACATCTTGTATAAATAAGACATATCCTTTAGGAAGCACATCTTCAAAATAGATTCCATTGCTAAGACGACTAAAGATTTTGCCCTCAATCATCTCAAAAAACAGCTTTTCTCCTCGATTTTCCTCCATAAAAGATGCAAGGAATTTTGCACCATAAAAGGTATTTTTTTGACTAATGGACTTTAAAGTTTTCAAAAGCTCTGTGGCACAAACCTGATGAGAAAAGGATTGAATATCCTCTAAACTCATTCCTACAAGATCATTTAAAAATCTAGCTAGATGAGTGGAGTATCGCAAAATCACTTCACTTTCCTCACTAAATTTCAAAATCAAAAACTTTTCCTCATAGCTTTGCACTTCTTGAAGTCTAAGCTCTTCAAGATAGAGATAAGAGGCAAAGCACCCAATCTCTTGGCTTATCTTTTGGAGTTGATTTAAATCATCAAGTTTTTTGCAAGAGCCAAGCTCTAAATGAGATCGCCAATAGTCTTTGAGAGCAATCGCTGTGGGAATCCTTCCACTGCTGATATGGGGTTGTGAGAGCAATCCCATATCCATCATCACTTTGAAATGATTTCTAATCGTGGCAGAAGAGATGCTGAAATTTCCCAATGCCTTTAAAGTCTGTGAGCCAATAGGCTCTCCACTTCTAAGGTATTCTTCAATTACAGATTCCAAAAGGCTTTGTCTTCTTTTACTCATTGAACTCTTAATCTCAAAAAATTTATAGTTTGTAAAAACTACGGAATGGATTATACCAAAAATTAGCAATAATCCATTTACTTTGCTAAAAAATCAAAAACTTTAGTCTATCTATATAAAGTTTATTGACTGATAAAGAATAATATAATATGAGCTTGAATATATCATAAACGAAAAATTATGCACCCAAAAGGGAGAAATATCCTCATCATACACTGATATAATTTGCCTTATTTTTTGAGCAAGGAGTAAATGATGATAAATGCTCATTTTAATGATATTGATGAAAAACTTTTGCTCTCTTTAAAGCAAGTTTCCCTCTCTATGTTTAGAAAAAACTTTTTTGGGATATTTCACGGCTCAATCTCGGCACGATTGACTTATGAGAGTTTTGTTATCAATGCCAAACAAGCTGTATTTGATGATCTTAATGAGAAAAGTTTGATTGCCCTCAATACGATCAAGGATTATCGCTGGAATGAATCAAGTATCGACACTCCTATTCACGCTCAAATCTACAAAAACTACAAAAATGCCAAATTCATTGCCTATGCAATGCCCCCTTATAGCGTGTCTTACTCTCTTAAGCACACACATCTAAGACCCCTAGATTTTTTTGGGCGTCAGATTTTGGGAGAAGAGGTGGAGATCTGGGATATAGGTAATTATGATACTTGGTATGATCGAGCAATGTATGAGATAGCCGATCACATCACACAAAACAATAAACGCTTTTTGATTATCAAAGGCTATGGAATCTATGCCTTTGATAGGGATTTGAACTCTTTGGCTAAAAAAATTGCTGTGATTGAAAATAGTTGTAAGATTTTGCATTTTTATGCAGATTTGCAAAATTCTTAGATTGTTTCTTCTTGGAAGAATTCTGTAAAATCACTCCAATCTTTGAGTCGAAAGACTTTGATTTGCTTCAAAGATTGCCTAAACCAAACAATCTTTGAGAGTAGAGAAATGGCTTTGTATGGAGTGGTGAGGGTATTATCTTGAGTGAGATATAACCCTATTTTCCACTCAAACCCTAAACTTTTTAGCTCCATTTGAAGCTCATCGTAGGCTTGATGATAGTTTTCTCCATAGTATTTTTGGAGCTTTTGGTTGTCAAGTTCAAAAATGATTGCATACATTGTATTTGAAATCTCCCACGAAGGGGAGGGAGGGGATTAGAATGAGAATCCTGCACCCACTTGGAGAGCAAGATAATCAGGCATTGGCATACCATTGAGTGGGTTTGTTTTCTTACCAAATTGGATACCCACATCAAGGAATGTGATTCCAAGTCCTAGAGAGAAGATAAGATCTTCAGTGTGTTGCAAATCTGTTGCAAGACCTGCTCTAAGTGCAAAGAGTGAGAAATCCAAAGCAGTTCCCACACCAATCATTTGAGTTTTGATATCAGAGCTTAGTCCTTTATTGGCTGTCAAATCTGCATCAAGTCCCAAAGAGAAGAAATCGAAGTTAAGTGCTACTCCTGCTCTTGCTTGAGGATTGATAGTATAAGTTGTATTTCCTAGCTCAAAGCTTGGGGCATTGAGGTATTTTCCTACCAAACCAATAGCAAGCCAATCAAGTGGCTCATAAGTGATACCCAAATCAACGCCCACATTAGAAACACTCTTGCCCAAATCAATCTTTAGCATATCTTTGAAAGTATTGCCAAGACTTGTATTGTTGCCGATTTGGAAGTTTCCTGAAGTGCCTGAGAGGTTCATATACTTCACAGCCGTTCCGATACTAATATCTCCTGCAACTGTTTCAAACTCAAACGCATATCCAAGTGGCACTTCAAGGAGCGTAAGGACAGAGTAGTTTGTTTCCAAATCAATGTTATCCACATTGGTTATACCATTTGTGAGATTTGGTAATTTTGCCTTAGCCACACCACTTGCAGAGATATTCATAAATCCTCCCAATGCCAAAGCACCGATTCCAAAGTCAGGTAGTTGAAGCACGACACCATCTTGGCTTGTGAGGTTGAGGCGACTATCTTGCAAAAGATTTGTCATCTCAGCAATATCATCATAGTTTAGGTTTTTGAAATTACGATTGAAGAGCTGAAAGAAATTGTGGCTTTTTGATTGAATCCCTAAATGCAATCCTACTTTAAACCCATCATCAGCAGCGATAAGTGAGGGGTTGTAGTAAAGTCCCCAAGGAGAATGTTTGATTGCAACTCCAACGCCCCCCATACCAAAGGCTTGGCTTCCCATTGTCCCAAACTCAAGGGCTTGAACTGAAGTAAGAGCTGTTGCAAGAGCTAATGCAATTTTGAATTTTTTCATTGTTTCCTCCTTAGAATTTTTGGCGTATTTTACTCTTTATTTAGAAAAACTACTCCACAAAATTGACCCAATCAAGCAGTTTTTCCCCATTTTTTAGCTCAAAAGGTAGGGGCAAAATCTTGATTTGCTCCCCCTCATTGACACCTTCCACCCTCTCATCAAAAAGTGCAATACTATTGCTTTCTTTGATTGGCAAGATTGAGCCTGAACCATACTTACCACCCCTATAAGCCTCAAAAAACTCTCCATCAAAGCTCCCCAAAATCATATTGCTTCTCCCACTTTTGAGAGAAAAAGCCCTTTTGTTTTTGGCTTTGATAGAGCAGGGTAGGGTGGAGGTTGCACCACTGAGGGCAAAGAGAGAGGGGAGGGCAAGAGTGATGAGATTGAGCATACCACTGAGGGGATTACCAGGGAGGGAGAAGATAAAAGTTTCCCCCATTTTTCCTACAAGCATAGGTCGTCCAGGTTTGAGATTGATTCCGTGAAACAAAATCTCTGCTCCCTCTTCCCTCAAAGCTCTCTCAAAAAAATCAGCTTCCCCCACACTTGCCCCCCCACTTGTGAAAATCACATCATAATCTCTAAACTTCCTCACCTCTTCTCTAATCCCCTCTAGCTCATCGCTCAAAATCCCCTTATAATTTGCCTCAAACCCATAAGAGCTTAGAAGTGAGTGATATGCAATCCCATTGATATTATAAATCTGCTCCTCACTTGCCTTACTTCCAAGCTCCACCACTTCATTTCCACTTGAATAAATTGCAATCTTGAGTGGAGTGAAAACCTTGAGTGATCCAATCCCTTCAGAAGCGACAAGAGAGAGGGTGCGATAGGTGAGCTTCTCTCCTTTTCTTAGCAAAACCTCTCCCTTTTTGCACTCTTCCCCCTCTAGCTTGATATTGGCTTGAGGTTTAATCTCTTGGCTAGGAATCATCACTTCTCCCTCTTGGCGTGCATTTTCAAAAGGAATTACACTTAGAGCATTGCTAGGAGTCTTCGCCCCTGTCATAATCTTGTAGCACTCCCCTTGAGGGATAGTGTGAGGAGGAGTATCTCCTGCTAGGATAGTATGTGTGATTTTATAGCTCCCTGCAATCTCACTCACCACATATCCATCCATTGCTGAGTTGCTAAAAGCAGGGAGGTTGCGAGTAGCGATAATATCTTCAGCCAAAATCTTTCCCAAAGAGTGAAAAATATCAATTTCTTCAATAGGATTAGTGTGTTTTTGAGAGAGCAAAATCTCATAAGCGTTTTTAAGTGAAATCATTTTATATCTCCAAATTTTTGAGTTGGTAGTAGTGGCGTTTGAGAATGCTAGGAGTGTTTGGATCAAACTCCTCAAAGCTGATACTGAGTAGCTCACGAGAGGTGAGTTCAGTATATCCCATCTCTTGCAAAAGAAAAGAGGGAGAGGAAAATCCAAAAAGGCATTCTTGCCCATTGATTGCCTCAATCCCCTCAATCTGCAAACTTTGCAATAAATTTCTAGCTTTGATTCCACTAAATCGCAATGCCAAAGTATTGCAAAGTGAGTGAGCGAGTGGGGCAAACAAAGAGATATTTTCATCTTGCAAAAGTGAGAAAAACTCTTCTTTTCTATCCTCTAGGGGTTTATAGCTCTCAATCTTTTCAAGCATTTTTTTATAAAACCCATCAATATAGCGAGTGCGTGGAAAGTAGGGGAGATATTCTCTATGGCAGAGAAATACGCCATTCCCTCTCAAAAACCCCAAACTCTCTCCCTCAAGCAAAAATATCATTCTAGGGCTAAGTGTGAGAGGGTAGGCAAACCTCACTCCATAGCTAACATCAACGATAAAAATCGCATCTTCTCTCTCTTGGATAAGTTTGTTTATATCATTGAGAGTGAGTAAATCTTGATTGACTAAGGGGATAATAAACACATCACAATCTCTAAATCCCTCTAAACTCTCAATCACACCACTTTCTACACTAGGCAAAATTGGAGTGATGGGGATAAAATTTTTGATAAGTTTATAAGCCTCATAGCATTGCTGATGATTGCTAAGTGCTAAGGCAATTTTATGCCCACAGGTGTGAAGAGAGAAAAAGAGTTCTAAAAACGCTCCACTCAAAAACGAGAAATTCCCTCCACTCTCTCCCCCAAAATACCCACTCAACCTCTCAATCTCTTTTTGATTGCGTTTGAAAATGGCTTGAGAAATTGGGGGGATATTTTGAGTGTTTGAAGAGAATAAAAAGGCGTTATCCTCTAGGCTAATGGGTGGGTTTTGCAAAATATCAAGCTTCATTTTATCTCCTTGTATGCTTATAGAATCGTTTATTTCCCTCTTTGGCAATATCCTTAAAACTATCTAAATAATCTAAATATGCAATGAGATATTTTCTTGAGAGGGGTAAAACCTCTTTTAAAGCCCCTACATCGATATATCCTTTTTTATCCATCACACCCCTCATCAAAGCCAAAATCTCATTTAAAGCCTTTGAAGTAATGAAAAGATTATGCTCTAATCGCACTACTTTAGAAGAAGAGCAGAGCTTTTTGAGTGCGTCATCTCCACTCTTTCTATCAATATCTAGGGATTCATAGATATTGTAAGGGGCGTCAGGAGAGTAGTTGCTAGAGAGTAAAATATTATAAATCTTATCCACCAAAAAATCACTATGACTTTTGACTTTACTCTCTTTGCTTGTATAAAGTCCATTTTTTAGCTCAATCTTCCCACTAGAGAGCAAAGAGTCCAAGATACTTTGAAGATATGGCTCACTTGCCCATATGTTTTTGAGCTTCAAACTTGAGGCAGAGAGCAGGGCATTGGGGTTTTTCTCAAAAGTGCTTAGGATATTCTCTTGGAGTTTGAGTGTGGTTTTATGAGGGTAAAGCACTAGATTTTTCTCATCAAAAAACACTTCTTTTAATCCTCTAGCAATCTCAATGGCTTGGGCGTGAGAGAGGGCAAATCGCTGAGTGCTAGAGATGATTCCAAACCCTCTGGGGTGAGCTAGAGTAAGGAGTGAGAAGGCTTGAGTGAAATCTTTTTTTAGGAGAGCAAAAAGCAAGTCTATTTTTTGAATCTTTTTGATTGGATCAGTGATTGGGGCTAGGATTCTACCCCCACAGAGTGTGAGATTATCGCTTCTTAGGATAAAAGGCTCTTCAAAGATAGAATAGATTTTCTCCTCACATTGCAGATTTGCAAAGCACTGAGTCGAGGAGAGGGAATGCAAGGGAGTGATTTTGACATTGACTTTTTTAGCTCCGATATGCAAAGTGGCATATTTGGGGAGTGAAGAGTAGCCAAAGAGCAAGACATCAAGACTATCAAACCCTCTTAAATAGCCCTTTTTGGAGATGAGAAAACCACGCTTAAGCTCATTACTACTCACTCCTACAAGATTGAGTGCCACACGATGAGAGGGGAGGGCATAGGAAGAGAAATCAGAGTGGATTTTTATCCCCCTTACACTCACTTCTCTTCCTAAATCATATACAAAAAGCTTATCCCCCTTTTTGACTTCCCCACTCAAAGAGCTACCACTGACGACACATCCTGCCCCACTGATAGAAAATGCTCTATCAATGTAGTATCTAAAAAACCCTATATCTTCTTTTTGGGGTTTTTGCATTGCTTCAAGGTAGTGCAAAATCGCCTTTTTATCCTCTTCTTGAGTGAGGGTGCTGAAGGGAAAAATCTCTTCAAGCTTAAGAGCGAGGGGGGAGAAAAATTCTTGCACTTCTTTTTTTACTTCCTCCACCCTCTCTTTGGTGCTTTTATCGGTTTTGCTAATCACACAAAAGCATTTTTTGATTCCCAAAAAATTGGCGATTTGGATATGCTCGATACTTTGGGGCATTAGCCCATCATCACTTGCCACAATCAAGCACATCACATCTACCCCAAAAGCCCCTGCTATCATATTTTTGATAAGCTTCTCGTGTCCTGGCACATCGATAAATGCGACATTTCTTCTAGGGAGTTTGAGGTTTGAAAAGCTAATATCAAGGGTGATTCCCCTCTCTTTCTCTTCTTCTCTCTCATCGCCATCAAATCCATTGAGAGCTTTGATAAATGAAGTCTTTCCGTGATCGATATGTCCTGCAAGTCCTACCAAAATATCATTATTTTGCATTGCTCTCTCCTATGATTTCTTGGAGTGCATTGTAGATTTGAGGGTATTCACTCTCTTGGATACATCGCACATCTAGGCATACTCTCTCTTGGGCGATTCGACAGATGATTGCCCTCTCTCTAAGCCCTCTCTCTAGCTCTGAAGCCTTGAGTGTGGGGTGAGTGAGGGCGATTCCATAAGAAGCAAAAGGAGTTTGAGGCAGACTCCCTCCCCCTGCCAAAGAGTTAAGCTCAATGATTTGAGAGCTTAGAGAGGGAAGAGGGGAGAGGAGAGAGTGCAGAGCTTTGGCTTTGCTCTCTAAAACCTCTAGCGAGAGGTTTAGCATAGAGAGGGTGGGGATTTTCTCTAGCTCTTCATTGAGATAAGCCCTTAGAGTAGCCTCTAGGGCAAGGGTAGTGAATTTATCTACTCTCAATGCTCTAAGCAAATGATTTTTTTTAAGCTTTGCTATCAAATCTGCTCTTCCTACAATCACCCCCGCTTGTGGGCCACCAAAGAGCTTATCCCCACTAAAGCTTAGAAGTGAGGGATTATCTTTGCAAAGATCTAAAATGCTTGGCTCTTCTTTGGTGCAAAGTCCTTGCATATATCCACTTCCCAAATCATAGTAATCAATCACCCCCTTTTTCTTAGCAAGGGTGCTTAGGGCAGAAAACTCCACACTTGAAGTAAATCCGATTTGCTTAAAATTGCTTTGATGAGCTTTCATTATCATTGAGGTTTCCTCACTGATAGCTTCCTCATAGTCTTGCAAGTGGGTTTTGTTTGTCGTGCCAACTTCTACAAGTTTGCTTCCTGAGAGCTTCATCACTTCAGGGATTCTAAACGCCCCTCCGATTTCTACTAACTCTCCTCTTGAGATGATGACTTCTTTATCTTTCCCAAATGTGCTAAGCACCAAAAGCACAGCACTTGCATTGTTATTGACAACGATTGCATCTTCACAGCCCAAAAGGGTGCAAAGCAAATGTTTGATGTGAGTATATCTCTCTCCTCTTTTGCCCTCTTTTATATTGTATTCTAGGTTGTTGTAATGCAAAAGAAGTGGAAAGACTTCATCTAAAATCTCTTTAGAAAACAAGCTTCTGCCTAGATTGGTTTGAAGCACCACGCCTGTGGCATTTACAAGTGGCAAAATCGTGCTTTGAGTGCGTTTGGCATACAAAGAGAGGATTTGATTTTTTATCTCTTCAAGTGAGAGGTGAGTGAGGGAGCGAGAGAGGATTTGATCTCTTAAGGATTGTAAAACCTCTTGAATGAGAGGTTTTAAGATTTTGCTTTTGAGTGAAGCAAACTTAGAGTCTTTGAGTAAATCATCGACTTTAGGTAGGGTTTGTAATAATTCTTTCACGGAATTCTCCAATAAAATAAATTTTGATATATAATTTTATCTCATTTTTTGTTTTGGAGGGTAAGCGATTCTGGTGTTCGCCTTGGGCTTCAAACCCATTGAGTGGCTAGGTGTCTAGTTGCTGGGGAGTTCGATTCTCTCACCTTCTCGCCAAATTTTTGATTTTCTCTTGACAATTAAACAAAAAATCTCTATAATCACGCTTTTTAATTCATTGGGGTATCGCCAAGCGGTAAGGCAGCTGGTTTTGGTCCAGCCATTCAGAGGTTCGAATCCTTTTACCCCAGCCAAACTTCTTTAAAAACTTCACCCAATTTTTATATCGCGGGATAGAGCAGTCCGGTAGCTCGTTGGGCTCATAACCCAAAGGTCGGTGGTTCAAATCCGCCTCCCGCAACCAAATTCTAAACTTTGCCTATACATTATTAGATACAAAACACACCCATTGCATTTCAATATTTAAAAATCTCATTCACATTTTGAGTAAAATCACTTTTTTATTTCACCCACCTAAGGAAAGCAATGGATTTTCACTCTCTAGCTCAACGCTATCAAACCCCTCTTTATGTCTATGATTTTGATAAGCTCAAAGAGAATTTTTTGGGCTTTAAAGATGCGTTTGCAGGGAGAAAATCACTCATTTGCTATGCCCTCAAAGCCAACTCAAACCTCTCACTCCTATCTTTTCTAGCTTCACTTGGTGCAGGGGCAGATTGTGTATCTATCGGAGAAGTCAAAAAAGCACTTCTAGCAGGGATTCCCAAATACAAAATCATCTTTAGTGGAGTAGGCAAAAGAGATGATGAGATATACGAGGCTTTGAGAGAGGATATTTTGTTTCTCAACCTAGAGAGCTTTGAGGAGATGAAGAGAGTAGAGAAAATCGCCAAAGAGCTAGGGAAGAGGGCAAGAATCTCTGTGCGTGTCAATCCCAATATCGATGCCAAAACTCACCCCTATATCTCCACAGGACTTTATGAAAACAAATTTGGTGTAGAGATTGAAGTGGCAAAAGAGATGTATATCTATGCCAAAACCTCTAGCTTCCTTGAAGCAGTGGGAGTGCATTTCCATATCGGCTCTCAACTTTGTGAGCTTTCCCCGATTTTGGAAGCCTCTCAAAAAGTGGCTGATTTTTACAAATCTCTTCTAGCTCTAGGATTAGAAGTGAAGTTTTTTGACATTGGGGGAGGGCTTGGGATAGCTTATGAGGGAGAAGAGATTATTCCTCTCTATGATTATGCTCAAGGGATTCTCTCAACGCTCAAAGATTGTGAGCCTACAATCATTTGTGAAGCAGGGAGAAGGATTGTGGGGGATTGTGGGGTATTTCTCACAAAAGTGATTGGAGAGAAAAGCAATTCTCACAAACGCTTTATCATCGTTGATGGAGCGATGAATGATTTAATGCGTCCCACCCTCTATCAAGCCAAACACCACTCCTATATCTTAGGCAAAGAAAATGAGCCAAAAACTCCTTGCGATATTGTAGGGGCGATTTGTGAGAGTGGAGATTTTCTAGCCAAAAATGTTTTGATGCCAAGCTCTGAGAGTGGGGATTTAGTCGTGTTTGAGAATGCAGGAGCGTATGGTTATAGTATGTCAAGCAATTACAATACAAGGACTCGTCCTGCTGAAGTAGCACTGATAGAGGGAAATCCTAAGCTTATCAAAGCTAGAGAGAGCTTAGAGTCTTTATGGGCAAATGAATTGGAGCTTTTATGAGTTTGCAAGAGCTAAGAGAGCAGATAGATAGAATCGATGATGAGATTATCACCCTTTTGCAAGAAAGACTAAAAATCGCTAAGCAAATCGGAGAGCTAAAAAACAAGCTCAATATCGAAGTATATAGCCCTCAAAGAGAGGAAGAGATCCTTAAGCGTTTGCAAAGCATTAGCTCCCTCTCCCCTCATCAAATCGCTCATATTTATCAAAGCATTTTTACCCTTACCAAAGATTTACAAGAGGAAAACTTATGACTTTTACCCCTATCACTTTAGAAGATAAAAACTTGCTTGATTCCTATCTCAAGCCCACTCACCTCCACCCACTCTCAGACTTTAACTTCAGCAATCTCTTCATCTGGCGTTTTGCTAGAGAGATTAGCTATTGTTTGATTGATGAGTTTTTAATCCTCAAAACCTGCTATCCCAACTCCACTCCCTACTTTTTCTACCCCTTTAGCTTAGGGGAGAGAGAGGGGGAAGAGAGAAAAGCAGTATTGGAAGCCTTGCTTACCTCTTATCCCAATGCCACTTTCAAATCTCTTAGCCAAAGCCAAGCTCAAGAGCTAGAAGAGTTTTTCCCTAAGCGTTTTTCTATCGCTCCCAATCGTGATCGATTTGACTATGTTTATTCTATCCCTGAACTCATTGCTCTAAGTGGGCGAAAGTATCATAAGAAAAAAAATCATCTCAACAAATTTTTGCAAACCTACCCTAACTTTGTCTTTGAATCCATTACCCCAAGCAACGCCCAAGAGGTGCAAAGCGTGTATGAGAGATGGTATGAGGACAACCCAAACAAAGATGAAGCCCTAGAGAGTGAAAAAATGGGGATTTTCTCCTCACTTCAAAACCTCACTTCCCTCTCACTCATCGGAGGACTTATCCGAATCGAGGGCGAAATCGTGGCGTTTGCACTAGGGGAAGCAGTCGATGAGGAAAGTGTAGTAATGCATATCGAAAAAGCCAACACCTCTATTCAAGGGATTTATCAAGCTATCAATCAGCAATTTTTAGAAAATGCCTTTAGCTCCTATCTTTGGGTAAATCGTGAAGAGGATTTGGGGATTGAGGGGTTAAGGAAAGCTAAGCTCTCTTATCAGCCCCATTTTTTGCTAGAAAAATATGAAGCCAAATAACCTCTTTGGCACTCACGCTTTTGAAGGCAAAATCCAAGAGCTTTTTGCCTACAACCTTAGCCAACTCCAAGAGCTATTTTCTCAGATTGAAACCCTCAAAGAGCATTATCACTGCTTTGGCTTCCTCTCTTATGAGGCTTATAAGGCCTTTGAAAATCCCTCTTATACCTCAAACTTCCCTCTAGCCTATTTTGGGATTTTCTCTCACGCACTCCCCTATACTCCAAGCCCAAGCCAAGATATTTTCTCCCCACTTTTTCCTCAATGGATAAAGAGAGAGGAATATTTAGAGCAAGTGGAGAGATTAAGAGAGCAGATAAGAGAGGGCAATACCTATCAGGGCAATCTCACCACGCTTTTTTCTTGTAGCTCCACTTTAAGCTCAAGCGAGATTTTCTACTCTCTCCTCACTTCTCAATCCACCCCTTATCAAGCCCTGCTTCATACCCCCTTTGGCGAGGTGATTTCCCTCTCTCCTGAACTTTTTTTCACTCTCAAGGGCAATGAGATTCTTACTCAGCCGATGAAAGGCACGATAGAGAGGGGGAGAGATGAGGGAGAGGACAGAGCCAAAAAAGAGTTTTTGCAAAACGATATAAAAAATCGCAGTGAAAATGTGATGATAGTGGATTTACTCAGAAATGATTTAAGCAAAATCGCTCAAAAAGGCAGTGTCAAAGTCCCCAAACTCTTCCAAATCCACACTTTCCCCACACTCTTTCAGATGACTTCTACTATCACTGCCACGCTCAAACCTAGCCTCACTCTCTTTGAAATCTTCAAAGCCCTTTTTCCCTGTGGCTCTATCAGTGGAGCACCCAAGAGAAGCACGCTAACAATCTTGCAAGACTTAGAGAGCAGAGAGAGGGGCGTGTATTGTGGAGCATTGGGCGTGGTGCATAAAGAGAGTGCGACTTTCTCTATCCCTATACGCACCTTTTTTAGAGATAAGACCACTCAAAGGCTAAGCTATGGCGTAGGGAGTGGAATCGTATGGGATAGCAAGGCAGAGAGTGAGTATGAAGAGTTGAGAGTGAAGATGAGGTTTATCTCTCCACCCTTTAATCTCTTTGAAACAATGCTTTGTGAGGATTCTCATATCCTCTATCTCCACGCCCACCTCAAACGCCTTAGAGAAAGTGCCAAAGCTTTGGGGTTTCTCTATCCTAACGCTCTAGAGCGTGAGCTAGAGGGCTTGAAGTGTGAGGGGAAGCAGATCCTTAGAGTGGTTTTAGAGAGAAATGGGGACTATACCCTCTCTCTCACTCCTTTCACTCCTCACACCTCTAATCGCTTCATTTTGAGAGAGAGGAGAGGAAAGAGCGATTTGCTTCCTTTCAAAACCTCATTTCGCCCTTGGGAGATAGACTACTCTAAAGTCTTTGATGTGATTTTCTATGATGAGAGGGGGGTGCTAAGTGAGGGATCACGGAGCAATATCGTGCTAGAAATAGGGGGCAAACTCTACACCCCACGCTATGAGGGGCAACTGCTTAGAGGGATAGAGCGAGAGAGGTTGCTAGAGTGTGGAGAGATAGAAGAAGTAGAATTAGGGGTGGAGGATATACAGAGGGCAAGTAGGATTTTTTGTATCAATTCTGTGCGTGGCAGAATCGAGGTTATCCAAGAGTAGGGTATAATCTAAACTTTTGTAAGAAAACTTTATGGAGTGAGAATGAGGATTGGCATTTCTTTGGCATTGTCAGCATTGGTGTCGCAAGTGGTGTGTGCTGAAGTATGCCCTTCTACTGCTTCAGCTAGTAGCACGATTGATGATTTGACAATCAGTTCAGGAGCAACTTGTGAGATAACGACTACAAAGGAAGTCAAAACCAAAATTGAAAATAATGGAACTCTGATTCTCAAAGGTGGAATTACTTTCAAAAATGGGGGAAGTTATTCTATAACTTCTGCTAACAATGGGTTTGGAACAATCCTTGTGAAAAATAGCGTTACGATTGACGCTTCTTCAACAACCGCAACTCAAGCAGAGGGTATGGCACTTACAGGAGATACTAATACAGGTGGTTCTCTCACAATTGATAGCCAAGATATTACGATTGATAAAGGCAAAACGCTTACTCTAAAAGCTACCACTATCACTCTAGGGGGGAATGGGACAAGCACAAGCACAGGAACAAGTTCAGCGATAGGTTTAGCAGAGGCGACAACGACAGATAAGCACACAAGCATTACAGGAGATAGCTCTATCCTCACTTCCACAAGCACAAAAAATGTCGTCCTCTCCACCACAACCACGCTCAATACCAAAGACCTAATCCTCAAAAATGCAAGAATCGATGGTGGCTCAACATTGGAAAATCTTAAAAACACCAAACTAGAGCTAAATGGAGGGTTTATCACTTCAAGTGCCACTTCAGGCTTGACTTTGAGTGCTGAGGGTAGTAGCTCAACTTTTACAATCACAGGGGATTCCAATAGTATTTCTTCAGGGACAAATGCCCTCAATATCCAAGGGACTCATAGCTTCAGTGGAAGTGGGACATTGGACTTCATAGGAAATACGATTACTCTAGGAAATGGCGACTCTACCAAACTCACACTCAATACAGATTCAAGTGAAAATACCCCTAAGCTAAGGTTTCAAGCCTCAACAAAGCTTTTACTTCAAAGTGTAGAAAATACAGGCTTGACACTCCAAGTCATCAATGGTTCAGATAAGGCAACAGCTTATAATATCTCCTCTACCTTTAGTGGTGGCACACTCCAAGCCATCAACACTTCAGACAAAGATAATGTCTTGGTGATTGAGAATGGCGTAGAAGATTTAGCTACAACAGGTGTAATTAAAATCAACAATGGCACAACCACATTCAAAGGAAGTGGAGTGCAAATCTATGGGCAAGACATCACTCTTAGTAATTCAGGTAATACCACTCTTACTCTTGCTACGATTGATGATGAGGGAGAGATTGTTTTGGGAAAAACAAACACTCCACTGATGGATTCAACTTCTTTTCCTGACAAAAAAGATGGAGATGTTTCTATTGTCGGGGAATCAAGCAATTCCCAAACTCTTCAACTCCGCTCTTTAACTACAACTTTTGGTGGAAGTGTTACGCTAAAAAATCTGAAGGTTGCTACACAAAGTAGCAATAGTGATTTGAGTGAGGGAATGGTTTTTGTAATTGACGATTCCTCTCTGATTGTAGAAAATGTAGATTTTGTTTCAGGTATTGATACAAATTATCAATCTCTAAGCCTTACTTCTAGCCAAACTCCAAAAAATCCCACATTTTCAGTAAAAGCAAAAACCAATATTAAAGGCTCGTCTTTATTGTTTGAAAATCAGTCTTTTTTGCTTATGAATGCTTCCTCTGAACTCAATCTCTACTCTTATGGTAATGTCGCTTTGAGTAACACTCAAGGCAGTGGGGTGGGGAACTTTGCTTTTGAAAATACGACAATCAGTGATGGAAGTGGTGCAAGTCTAAACCTTTATAGTGCAGAGAGAGCAAAGGTTTTGGCAAATGGCTTGACACTCAATAATGTTACGCTTACAACCTATAAGATTGATAATACAAAGATTGATAATAAAAACGCCATTGATTTATCCACAAAGGGGAATGATATTACCACTCAAGGAAGCGTAACGATTGATACAGGTGAGTTTTTCTATGGTGGTGGCACAACTCAAGGAATCGGAATGGATATTACCATTATTGGGGGAGAGCAGGGAGATGGCAAACTCACGCTTACAAGTGGCACAAGTGGAGAGAGCTTTACCTTTGGGGGAACGCTCACGATTGATAACTCAAGTGCAGGGGCAAGTAAGCCTGATTCTAGCACTTCGCAAATTGAGATTAAACTTGATAGCAAAGAAAACAATGGGACAAAGCAAGAAGTGGATTTGATTATCAATGGGGGATTGACGGCAAAAGGAAATGCAGGAGAAAACACCACCACAACGCTCAAAGCCAAAAGCTTTACTTTTGGAGAGGGTTCAGTTGTCAGCTCGATCAATGGGACTTTGAGTTTGAGTGCTACTGAAAATGGAGATATTGATTTGAAGCAAGCCCTCACAATATTGCAGGGGGTAGCCAATGCAGAGGCAACGATCAGCAAAGGCAGTGGCAATCTCTCTCTAGGAAATGTCATAGCCACAGGGAAGACAAAGATAGAGAATGCGACTTTTAGTGATTCAAGTATTGCCATACGCTCAATCGATAATAGTGCCAATACTTTGACAATCAGCTCATCAAGTGCAGTAAGTGGAGTCAAAAGTATTGATATAAAAGACGCAATGCTTGAAGTAAAAAATGGAACAAGTCAAGAACTTCAACTCAATGTTGATGGCAGTATTACTTCTAATGGCGATTCTACAATCACAGCCTCAAGCATTAAAGGAAGTAATGGCAGTGGCACTTACTCTATCAATGTAGGAAGTGGCACACTCACGCTCAAAGAAACGACTTCGGCAGGGGATGGAATCGGAAGCGTAACTTTGGGTTCAGGGACACAAGGAGGAAATCTTGAATTGATAAAAGACAATGTGGATTTCAATTCTCTCAAAACCACCAAGATTACTTCTAATGGGGATTCAAGCATTAGTGCAGAGAGCTTTGATTTTAGTGATGGAAATGTGTCTATCTCTAGCAATGGAGGGACTTTATCGCTCAATGCTAGGAGTGCAAGTGATAGAAGTTTGACAATCAAAAGTGGAAAAATTGCTCTTAATGATGGGGGATTAGATTATACTTATTCAAACTTCGGACAAAATTCAGGAGTTGTCTATTTTTATGAGAAAACAAATCTTTTAGAATCCACTCAAGCCACTCCTACCTCTATTCAATCTAATGGAGATTCGTTTATCAAAGGAAGCTCTTTGGATTTTAAAGACAACACCATTACCTCAAGTGGTGGGGTTTTGACTTTGCAGGGATTGAGTGCGACTTCTACTCTAGGAGCAGTTACAATCAACAATGCAGGGGGATTGACAGCGACAACAAGCGATGGAAGCACCACAACAGATATCAAACTAGATAGCACCCTCACCCTCACAGCCAATGCTCCCTACACTTCCTCATCTTCTCCACTTGGAGGAGGGAAGTTTGGGGTGCTTCAAGCCCAAAGCGTGAATTTCACCCAAAATGGTGGGACAGACTCCCCACTCATTTTCATCAAAGTGCTAGATAAACCCCTAGAGGGAGAAGAGCTTTTCACACTCAAAGAGGGGGGACAAGTCGTGGTGCAAACTTCAGGGGGAATCACCAAAAACAATGGAAGTAAAAATCCCATCACCCTTGAAGATATTTCCCTAGATAATGGAGGATACAAATCCCTCTCCCTCTCTGCAGAGCTAGTCCCTGACAGCACCAAAGAAAACCAAGTCAATGCCATAAAAGTGCT
This sequence comes from Helicobacter brantae, assembly GCF_003364205.1. Taxonomy (GTDB): domain Bacteria; phylum Campylobacterota; class Campylobacteria; order Campylobacterales; family Helicobacteraceae; genus Helicobacter_G; species Helicobacter_G brantae. The sequence goes on along the minus strand of NZ_NXLV01000007.1, from coordinate 11,032 downwards.
TCTCTCTGTGGCTCAAAGCAGTGCTTCAGAGATTGCAGAGTCTATCAGCGATAACTCGTCCAAAGCCCAAATGCAAACCCTACTTACTCAAGGGGACAACCAAACTATCATCGACTCTATCCTCTCAAGCCCCACCAACCCCCTCAAAGTCGGATTTGCAGAGAATATCGCTCAAGGCAATGTCGTGGTTGTGGGTAATGCCCTCAACTACATTGATGACACTTTCACAAGCTTATCGCAGTCTTTGCACCTCAATGATCGTATCCAATCCCAAATCGCCCTCTCTCAAGCCTCTGTGATTGAGGGGAGATTGGCACGACACAATAACCCTCATCAGATAAGCTCTGAGTTAGCTAAGTTTATCCGAACCTATCACAATACTCGCTATGCCTCAAGCGATGAAGGGTTGCTTAGCGAAGAAGAGCAAACTCTCTCAGGCAATGGCTCTTTGTGGGCGAGTTATGATGGAGGACTTGCCACAGGAAATGGAAGCAATAGCACTATCAATGGAGTGAGTGCAGGATACGATCACGCAATCAGCCCTCAAGCCTTGCTAGGGGGATTTGTCGCTTACTCTTATGGTATCTTTGATGGCACATTTTTGCACAACACCTCTCACAATGTCAGTCTAGGGCTTTACTCAAGAGCGTATTTTGGAAGCAATGAGATTGATCTCTCCCTCTCCCAAAATGTCGCCCTCATCACTTCAGAAATCAATGTCGGAAATACCACGATGCCAAGCCTACTCAATGGAGCAATGCAGTATAATCTCTATCGGACCACACTTACCTCACGCTATGGCTATACATTTAAAGTCGGCGAAGAGGAAAGCCCCTATTACCTCAAACCCCTTGTAGGACTAAATCTATCTTACACCTACCAAGAGGGGGCAGAGAGTGGGGCAGTGGCAAGTGTGGGAATCAATGCATTGAGCTTGTTCAAAATGGATTTGAGTGTAGGAATGGAGATGAGGAAATATATCAGTGAGGGGACTTACTTTTTCTTGATGCCTTTAGTGGAGCGTGATCTTTATGGAAGTTCTTGTGAGGTAGATGTGGGGTTTGTAGATAGTCCAAGCCTAAGATATACCCTAGATTATCAATCCCAAACAAGCGTGGCAATCTATGGAGGAGGAGAGGGTAACCTCACAGAAAACCTCGCTCTCAATGGTAGTCTAGGGGTAAAGGTGGGGATAGAGAAATCTGAAGTGCTGACAAGCTGGAGCGTTGGCTTGAAGTATAAGTTTTAAGGAAGCAGAGCGTGAGAAAAAGTTATATTGTATTGAGTTTGATTCTCTCTCAAGCGTTGTGTGCTGATGATAGTGTTACAATCAATAAAAATTTGATAGCAAATTTTTATACTTCTACCACCACAGGAAATCTCAAAGTTACCAAACCAAATAGTGAAAACACTATACCTCAACAAGTAACATACGGAACAGAATGGACAGGTGGGACAAACTATCTCAATGTTAACGGTAGTGATTTGACTTTTAACTTTTCAGATTCCAATAGACAAGCAGAAAATCTTATTCTAAGTAATGGACTGACAATAAAAAATAATATTGCTTCAAGTGGAAATGGACAAACTCAAGCAAAAGTTGTTTTTTCAACAGAAGACCCAAAAATTCAGAATTTGATTATAGGACAAACACCTTCATCAGGAAACAAAGTTAGTCTTGGCTCAAATATCAATCTAAAAATAGAGAATTTTTCTAGTGTTAATGTTGCTTCAAATCTCTATGTCGCCTCAAACTCAACCTTTGATGTTTCCACTATTGAGAATGTTACCAATGACGGAGGGATTGTCCTAGAGGGGAAAGACTCCAAACTTGTGGTCAAAGAAACCCTTACAAACAATGGCACGATTATGATGAAAGAGGGTTCAAGCATAGAATCAAGTGCAAGTAATGATCTCAAAGTTATTGCAGGAAGTGGAAAACAAGGCTCTGTCATCGTGCTAGGGGGAGGAGCGACGATTCAGACAGCAAACAACACTCTCACACTCAAAAGCCAAAATATCACTTTACGCAATCTAGTCAGCAAAGATAGTGGGGGTAATATCAATGTCGCTACTTCTACTCTCACATTCAAAAACACAAATAATACTGGCACACTCACGCTAGGAGATTCAAATGCTCCTGTAAGCATTGTAGGAGATGTAGGAAATCCAAGCCCAAGCACAATCACACCCCCTCAAGGCAGTGAGATAGGCAAAGTTGTTTTAAGTGGATTTAACACAATCAACGCTAGTAATGTAAGCTTCAAAAATATTGCTCTCACAAGCACCACAACCAATTCAATGACACTTGATTCAGGAACTCTAGGGCTAGAAAATACGACAATGTCTTTAGGCTCATCACTTTCTATCACTGGCACAAATGCTTCCACTATCACCCTCACAGGGCAAAATACCATTTCCACCACAGGGGCTTTGACGATTCAAGGCACTCACAATTTCCAAGGTGATGGGACACTAGACTTTGTGGGAAATTCTGTCAATCTTGGAAATGGAACAGGCTCAAGCTTTGCCCTCACAGGCTCTAGTGGTTCTCCGACTATCGGTGTGAGTGGTGGAACAATCAATACAAACGAGTTTTCTCTCACAGGCTTAACCCTCCAAGCGATTGGCTCTAGTATCACAAACACCAATATGACACTCTCAAACTCCACCCTAGAGGCGATTGATAATGAGGGAAATCTTGCTAGTTTGACAATTACAAAAGGCACAACAGGAACGATTGATATTGCCAATGGCACAAGTGCGACTTTGAGTGGGACTAGTGTAACCATTGAGGAGCAAACAATAGAGTTAAAAAATACAAGTCAGGTTAATACAACGCTCAATATCAGTGCAAAAGAGGGTTTCACTTTAGGGAAGCAAAATGGAGGTGAAACCAAGATTCAAGGAAGCAATGATTTAGAAAACAATATCCTCAACCTCAATACCCCACTTTTCACTCTTAAAGGTAAAGTTACACTTGAAAAGCTTACAATCAATACAAATCAAGACTTAACGATTGTGGGGACAGAATCATATGATAGTTCAAATTCTAAGGGATTATTTCTCACAGAAGGCACGACAATTAGCACAAAACAAAGCATTACAGGGGGGAGTCAGTATTCTACTTTGTCTTTTATGACAGATTTTATAGAAGATGGGACTCCAAAAGATGAAACTCAAGCCTATGTTTCAATCACAGGAGCGACTACAAAGTTTGAAGCTTCAAATTTTGTTTTTCAAAATCAAAATATCTCTCTCTCAAATAGTAGCAGTGGTGCGACTTTGGAGCTTTATGCCTATGGGACAGGGGTTATCAATGGCACAAATGAAAATTCAGGAGTTTTTACATTTACAAACACCACTTTTTCAAATGGTTCAAGCTCGACGCTCAAGCTCTATGGAGGGAGTGGAGGAGTAAGTGTTACCCCTACCAATCTCACACTTAATAAAGTTTCCCTTACTTCGTGTTTGATAGGTAATTTTAATTGTTCAACAACGGCAGATAACAGCCTTGACCTCTCCTCAAGCGAGGGGAGTATCACGATTTTGGGAGGCTCTACAATCTCAGCTACAAAGCTTATCTATGGAGATGAGGATAAGAATGAGCAGGGAATTGGTGTAGATATTAGTGTGGGGAGTGGTAGCACAGCAGGACAACTCACAATCACAAGTACAACGGCTTCAGATAGCTTTGTGGTAGGGGGAAATATCACACTCAACAACACAATAAACACTCAAGCTTCAGATAGTCTATTAAAGATTAGCCTCAATAATAGCAAGAAGCTTGAAGACAATACATTAAGTCTAGAGTTTAGAGGGGGAGGGGTTACAGCCATAGGGACAAGCACAAACAAAGTAACTCTCAAAGCCAAAGATTTTACATTTAGCAATCTTACAGATTCTAGTGGTGCAATCACTAGCACCCCTTTTGTCAAAGTGCAAAATACAGAATTGAATCTTAATGGAACAAATAGCACTCTTGATTTGGTGGGAACACTCTATTTGTCGGGAGATTCAAGCAATGAAGCAAAGTTTAAAGCAACCAATGGAGGAGCAGTAAAGGTAACACTCCACGATATCAATGCAGAGGGGAAAGCAAGTGTTACAGAAAATCAGCTAGAGTTTTCAGATAGTAATATTTTTGTAGGAGTATTGAGAGATGAAAATGGCAATCCTACAAGCACAACAGGGGATTTGACTCTTAAAGATTCTACAACCCCTTCAAGCACTGACCCCCTTTCAGGCACAATCGCTTCAATCACCCTAGATAGTGGGGCATTAAAATTCCAAAATAATAGTAGCTCTGACGCCTCAATCACCCTCAACTCAGGCTCGGCAATCACCTCTAGTGGCACTTCCTCCCTCACACTCAAGACAATCAAAGTCGGAAATGATTCTAGTGGGAATGCAGGGCTTTACTCCCTCAATGTCTCAAGTGGCACTTTCACTCTCAAAGAATCTACAAAAGGCGATCAACTCGGAGCAATCACGCTAGGAAGTGAGAGTTCTCAAGGAGGAAATGGGGGGAATTTCATCTATCAAAATGGAACAGGTAGCACATACAACGACATTACCCTCAAAGATGATATCACCTCTTATGGCTCTTCTTCTATCTCAGCTCAAAGCTTCACAATCTCAGCTAAAAGCGATAAAGAAAACTACACGATTAGCTCTAGTGGTGGGGAGCTAAAGCTTATCGCTCAAGATTCTTCAGCCCTAAGTGCCACAGCAGATATTATCTTAGAGAGTGGGAGCTTGGGATACTATGGAAGTAGCAATACCCTCTCCTCTCTCACTCTTTCTTCCTCTAGCTCTGTAAGTGCGACAGGGAATTCCACTCTTCAAGCTAGTGGATTGAATCTAGGTGGAGCAAGTGTGAGTGCAAGTGGTGGGACACTCACGCTCAAAGGTGTAAGCTCAAGCACCACAGCAGGGAATGTATCAGTAGGAAATGGTGGGGTTTTGACACTCCAAAACTCTAATACCACTCTAGCCTCACTAAGTATCAGTGAGGGAAGCAAACTTTCTTTGAGTGCAAATGTGCCTTATGTTACTTCTAGCTCTCCTTTGGGGGGAGGGAAGTTTGGGCAAGTTGTCGCACAATCTGTGAAGTTTGAGAGCAAAAGTGGAACTTTGGTGCAGATTTCTCTCAATACCTCTTCAGCCTCTAGCTCTAGCTATGATGATTCTCTCTTTGCATTGCGTGAGGGGGAAATCACACTGATTGATACAAAAGATGGGATAACCAAAAAGACAGGAGTAGCAAACTATACAAGCATTACATTAGATGATATTACTACAAATACCTCAGGGCTAACCTCTATCACACTTACTCCCTATCTTCAATCAGGCACAGATTCCAAAGGGCAGAGTATCGAGGCTCAAAAGCTTCTCCTCAATCTCTCTGTCTCTCAAACTAATGTAACTCAACTTATAGAGAGCATTCAAGATAGCAGTGCTAAAGAGAGCATGACAAGTATTATCAATTCAGGCAATAATGCCTCAATCCTAGAGTCAATCCTCCAAAGCGATAACAATGCTTTCAAAGTAGGAATGGCAGAATATATCTCTTCAGGCAATACAGCAGTCGTGCAAACAGCTCTTGAGTATATTGATGGAGCGATGAGTAGCTTAGAGGATAGTATGTTTGCAAGTAATAAGATTTATGAGCTAATTGCGATGCTTAGGACTTCCAATGTGGAAAATCGAATGGTGAGAGGCAAAAACCCCTTTATGGCAAAAACTCGCCTCTCCTCTCTTATCCAATCACTCACAGGGACAAGATATGCAAGTAGTGATGATAGTTTGCTCCTAGAAGAAGAGGAGAGTGGGGTGAATTATGGGGAGCTTTGGGCGAACTTTGATGGAGCGATGAGTTTCTCTCAAGAAGTAAATGGCAACTCTAGTTTATATGGCTTTAGTGCAGGGTATGACACACTTTTGGGAGAGCAAAGAAATTATTTGCTAGGATTTTTTGCAAGTTATGGCTATGGGGCTTATAGCTTCAACTATGCACGCAACAACTCTCACAACTTTGGTTTGGGGCTTTATACAAGAATGAGCTTTGAGAATAGTGAAGTAGATATTATCCTCTCTCAAAATATTGGATTAAATCATACAGAAATTGATTTGGGAGGGACTAGCTCTTATGTCGCTCAAGCACTCAAGCAAACGCTAGGGTATAACTTCTACACCACTGATATTGAGGCAAGATATGGCTATGTTTTCAAGGTGGGAAATGAAGATAGTCCTTATTACTTCCGACCCTTTGGTGGGATAAACTTTGCTTTGATTATCAACTCAAGTGCTAGGGGTGATGGAGAAGCAGAACTAGGAATCCAAGCGATGAGCACTTATCAGCTAAGTGTAAATGTAGGGGTGGAGATGAGGAAGTATTTTGGAGAGGAAAACTACCTCTATCTCTTGCCGATTTTGCAAAAAGGGCTTCTTAATGACGGAGCAGGGGCAAAAGTGGGATTCTATGGAGCTGAAAATCTGCAACTCACCCCTGCTTATAATGTAGATACAAGTATGTCGCTCTTGCTAGGTGGAGTGGGGAATGTGGGAGAAAATATCGCAGTGAGTGGGGGAGTAGGGGTGAAGTATGGGTTTGAGAAAAAAGATATTTTGACAAACTGGAATGTAGGATTGAGATATAAGTTTTAGCTCTATTTTTCTTTGAGGAGTTTGATTTGCTCTATGCTTTGGGGTAGATTGGGCTTTTTGAAATCTGTGATTGGGTGAAACATTTTGGGATTTTTCTCAAAATATTGTTGCAAGATTTGAATCTTTTTGGAAATATCCTCATAATAGCTCTCTGCCATTTTGTTGCGAAGCTTGTTTTTCTCCCAGCTAAAGCCTTTGTTGTAAGATTTAATCATCTCTTTCCAATTCCCTTTGCGAATCTTTTTCCAATACAGCAACTCCTCAAGTGCAATCTGACTTGCAAACTCAGGCTCTCTGATGAGTTTTTCAGCCACGACATTGCGTCTAAAAGGGGTATTGCGTTGTTTATAGTGGCGTCTGATGACATTGGGGAGATAAGCGTGATAAATCCCTGCACTTGGATCTTCAAAATTGATACGATACAGCCCTGCACAAGATTCTTTCCAAGCAATGGCTGCCATTGTGTAGCCTAGATTATCTTTCTTGCCATAGTGATAGGCATAGCGAATGGTTTGAAGCTGATCTTTGCTAAACTTCTCAATATTTTGACAAGGATCATTCTCATTGGCATTTAAGATTAGCAATCCACAAAGTAAGAGTAGAAATTTTCTCAATCTAAGCCCTTTTGTTTAGATAAAATTAGAAAAGCAAATATCGACAAAAAAGGATAATTCTTGAAAACAGAAGTATTGATAGAGATTTTAAGTGAGGAGCTTCCTGCGATTCCTTTCCTCAAAGAAGAGCCAAAGATTTTACAGAAATGGAGGGAGAAGCTAGAAGAAAATTGTTTGGATTGTCATTTTGAGTTTGATTATACCCCTAGAAGAGTGGTGCTTATCAGTAGAGATTTTCCACTCAAACAAGCCGATAAAACGATTGAGCTTTTTGGCCCTCCTGTGGAGATTGCCTATATTGATGGGGATAAGTCCAAAGGGCTTAGCAAAGCAGGGGAGGGTTTTGTGAAAAAATGTGGTGGGGGAGAGATAGGGGTAGCAAGCAAAGATGGAAAAGAAGTGTTGTATTTTTGTAAGCAAGAGGTAGGAGTGGAAAGCTCCAAGCTTTTGCCTAAGATGATAAAAGAGTGGCTAGAGTCTCTTAGCTTTGGCAAAAGTATGCGATGGGGGAGCTTGGGGGAGAGTTTTATCCGTCCTATTAGGAATGTAGCCCTTCTTTTGGGTGGCAAGGGGGTTGAGTTTGAGGTTTTTGGAGTGAAGTCGTGTTTGCAAACTTTTGTGCATCGAGATTGTGGGTTTGAGCCTAGAGCGTTTGCAAGTATTGAGGAGTATTTGGAGATTTTGCAAAATAATGGCGTGATTTTAAGCCCTAAGAAAAGGGAAGAGAGAATCCTCAAAGACTTCAAAGAGCTAGAAGAGAAGCATAAGGTAAGTATCGAGATTGATAGAGAGCTTTTGGCTGAAGTGGTGGCAATCACTGAGTATCCAAGGGCAGTGCTAGGGAGCTTTGATGAGGAGTTTTTGGCTCTCCCTCAAGAGGTGATTATCACTTCAATGAAAGAAAATCAACGCTATTTTGCAATCCATAAAGAGGGCAAACTCTACAATGGCTTTGTAGTCGTTATTAACTCAATGAGTCAGAGTGTGGAGCAAATCATTAAGGGAAATGAAAAAGTGCTAAGAGCAAGACTAAGTGATGCGATGTTTTTCTATCACAACGACTTAAACAAACCTCTCTCAAGCTATGATTTGAGCAAGATTGCCTTTGTAGAGGGGCTAGGAAGTATTGAGGATAAAGTCAGAAGAGAGGGCAAGATTGCTGAATATCTTTTCCAAGATAATGGGTGCAATCCTAAATGCCTAGAGCGATTGCTAGAGGCTGTAAAAATCTCAAAGTCCGATCTTCTCTCTGAAATGGTAGGAGAGTTTCCCGAGCTTCAAGGGGTGATGGGAGAGTATTATGCACTTGAGGAGATGAGGAGGGGCGTGGCACTTAGAGATGAGCAGATTGCAAGAGCAATTAGAGAGCAATACCTCCCCAAAGGCGAGGGAGGGGAATTGCCAAGCGATAAGTTTGGCTCAATCGTGGCTCTCTCATATCGGCTTGATTCACTTCTTGCCCTCTTTAGTGTAGGGAAAATCCCTAGTGGCTCTAAAGATCCTTTCGCACTTAGAAGAGCAGGGAATGGGATTGTGAGGATTGTGAGTGAGCAAAATATCTCTTTGAGTTTAAAATCTTTAGAAGATATGGCAAAGCTTTGCTCTTATGCAGAGTTTGATGTAAAAAAAGTATGGGAGTTTTTGCTAGAGAGGATTGAGGGGGTAATCAAAATCAATGCTTCAATTTTGAGAAGTGTGATTGCTGGAGGAGAGAGAGAGCTAGATAAAATCGTGCAAAAAGCCCTAGCACTCAATCAAGTTTTTGAGGGGAGTGACAAAGAAGCATTGGTTTCTACCTTTAAGCGTGTGGCAAATATCACAAAAGATATCAAAGAAGCAAAAGAGGTTTCCCCCTCACTCCTAGAGCAAAAAGAAGAGAGGGAATTGCTAGAGTGTGCCAAAGCCATTAGGGAGCAAAAGTTTGAGAGTATTTTAGAATACATTCAAGCCCTTTTCACACTTAAGTCTCCACTAGAGAGCTTCTTTGATAATGTAATGGTAAATGTAGAGAATGAAGCTTTGAGAGAAAATCGCAAAGCCCTAGTCTATCAAGTCTATCAAATGTTTTTGGAAGTGGGGGATATCAAAGAGATTGCTATCTAAAAAAGGTGGCGATACCCTAGCATAAAATCCACATCAAAGTAGTTGCTAAGGCTATGGCGATAGTTGAGATCAAGCGAGAGGAAAGAGCGAGGTGTGAGGGTAAAATCCACCCCTCCTTGAACTTGAGCGATAAAATCTTGAGAGTTTTTGAAATACAGCAATGAATCAAGGTATTGCAATGAGTAAGTCATATCTCCAAAAATAGGGAGCTGATAGAGAAATGAAGCTCCAAGATAAATAGAGCTTGATTGAAAAACTTTGCGATACTCTAGCCCAGCAAGAAGCCCTAAAGCTCCATAAAACATTGCATTTTGGGTATATGAGAAATCCCCACTCTCCTCATAGCTTGGTTGAGAGTAGATATGCAATGCCACCCCTCCAAAAGGCTTGAGCGTGTCAAAATCACTCAAAGCAAAGCGATAGCCCACCCTCTCTTCAAGATTGAAAAAATGTGTATTGAATGAGGCATTTTGTGAGAAAGTTTGAGAGTAGAGTGTGAAAGCTCTTTGTGTGCTTAGAGCAAGGAGAGCATAAGAGAGAGTGGTATCAAACTCCCAATCTGAGAGTAAATATCGCCCATACCCTCCTAGCTCAAACTGAAAGCCTTGCATTTGCAATCCCTCTTGTTGCAATGTTTTTCCCAAAAGCACACCATATCCACCCAAAAAGAGGCTATCTCCCAAAAGATAATCCGCTCCTGCATTGATCCCATAGTTGCCTCCAAGATGGCTGTCATATCCAAACACTCCCCCAATGAGGTTGGCAAAAACACTAAGCTTTTTCTCCCTCTCAATGAGTGGGGGTGGGAGATAATCTCCTTGTGTGTAAGGCATTGGGTAGAGTGTGGGCTGATTATAGGCTAGGAGGGGTTTGGGTTGTTTGATTTGGGCTTGGATAGAGCGATTATAGAGATTGCTTAGGGCATAGGTGCTGATAGATTTGAGGGCTTGGATTTGCTCGATTTGTGAGAGGATTGTTTGGGTGGTTTGCTCTAGTGTTGAGGTGGTGAGGATGAGGTATTGTTTGGTGAGTTCGGTTTGGATAGAGTGGGTGTTGGAAATATAGTTGGGAGTAGTAGTGGGGCTTTGTGGAGAGGGCGATGTGGTGGGTGGTGTGCTAGGTGTGGTTGTAGGTGGCGTGGGTGGAGTGGGTAGTGTAGGGGGGACATAGCCATCTTTGGGCGTGAGTTGGATATAGGTATCATTACCTTCAGTAACAATTTGGGCTTGATATCTATCACTAATTATCCCATTATTATCTATAAGGTTGATATCCCCATCACTTAATCCTTGTAGGTTTGTTGATGTGGCTATGAGATATTTGAGTTTTAAAGCGTTTTTGAGTAGCTGTACTTGATATATTTTATCTCCATTGAGAGTAAGATTTTGGGCTGTGATACTTCCAAATCCATCTCCATTTCCAATAAAAACAACTTTTGAGTTAGTATCTGAAGTAAAGGTTGTAGCTTCTATGTGAGCCTTGTCTTTGAGATAGATTTCTCCATTTTCTCGATTAAGTAGAGTTTTTGCTTGAATTGTAGAGTTTTCCAAATCAATTTTGGAGGGAAGAGAGGAATCAAGACTATAGTTGTAAAGAGTATTGCTGACATTGATAGTCCCACCTCTCCCCACAATCCACCCCAATCC
>NZ_NXLV01000006.1 GCF_003364205.1 Helicobacter brantae | reverse complement strand
GAATATCGGTATCTAGGGGATTTGGGGGTGTTTAGAGATATTTCTTTTTTTTGCTTTTAATCAAGATTTTGAGAGGAGAGCTTTTGATAGATAGATGTATGTTTTGAGTGCTGAGAGTTTAAATAAGGGGATTGGAGAGGAATTTGTGGTTTGAAAAGAGGGGGATTTCTAAGCGTTTTTGGACTAAAATCTTATTTTTAGTGTCAGATTTAAGAAGATTGTGCTACAATTTCATCACATTCGAGGGGCGGACGGACGCCCACCTTTTGATTTCTCCCAAACTTTATTTTATGTCTTTTTTATCATCTTAGGATAGATTTTGGCTGATCAAAAAGCCTTTTTGGACTAAAATTTGGACAAAATCTTATTTTTAGTGTCAGATTTAAGAAGATTGTGTTACAATTCTTCTACATTCAAGGGCGAACGGACGCCCACCTTTTAATTTCTCCCAAATTCCATTTTTATGTCTTGAAATCTTTTCATCATTGGATTGTCAATGTGGTTTAGCAAATCATCTAGGAATACTAAGATCATTTCAGGTGCAATTCCTATTCTTGTTTGTTTCTTTCTCTCTTCATTCTTGGGATAAATTGTCGTAATGCGTGGATATACTGCTCCATTTTCCTTTATTGTGCTTTTTAGCAAATTCTCCCAATGAAAGCACCGATTTCTGATAACTCGGATTAGATTTAGAGTGATTTCCACTTTGGCAACATTGGAGAATTGTGTTTTTCTCCCATTGACATATCCAACATTTCTGTTATTCCAATGATACTTTTTAAAGTCCATATCCTCCAAGTCAAACATATAGTTTTTTATCTTGTAGAAGTTGATAAGCTCTACTACTTCTCCTAGCATTAGACTTGCTAGGATTTGTGAGGGACTTAGGTCTTGTTGAGGGATATGGCTTTTTGCACTGATAAGCTTCAGGCTCTCTTCACTTTTTATCCATTCATTGCCTTTTATTCTTTTCATACAAAAGTCCAGCATATTTCGCAAATACACTTCAATCTCTGCAATCTTGTGTCCTGCTTGGAGTGCTAGAAGGCGATTGATGTAGTAGTTTTGGATATTACCTTCATAGCTCTCTAGTCTCTCTTGGGAGAGAATGGAGGTAATATCAGCTCTAAAGTCTAGTAATTCTTCTTTGGGGATTTTACTCATAGCTTATCCTATAGTGCAATTATAGTGGTATTCTAGCACATCTTACTTTGGCTCAATCTTTTGGTGAGTAAAATATGTCATCGCCAATCAAACTACTCTGAAGTGCTAATTTGTGGGAAAATTTGAAGTAATGGTGGCCACGATTGGACTCGGAAATATCTCGAATACTAGACCAAAAACAATGGAAGAGTTTCGTTCTTTTCGGTAGTTTTGAGATTATCTATATTTTTTAAATCTCACCAAATGCTAGCTTTGCCTCTATTTGGTAAAGACGATGTAGGGTTTATACAGTTTTCACCAAATACACTTGGATTGTTTCTTGGTATTCACCATTTTAATTGCAAGGAATAATACCATGAAAAAGTCTATCAACAAATCTCCAATCTTTAGAGATGAAAAGCAACTCATTGCTCTAAAGCCTAACAAACATCAATACTATGCAAAAGATCTTGCAATCAACAATCTCTATGTTGCCATAAGAGATCGTAAGAGGGAATACAATGATGTGGCAAAAACTTTCGTATATCGCTATAGCTTTAAAAATAAAATCTATCAAATCTCCATAGGAGCTTATCCTGAAGTTACACTAGATCAAGCAAGAGGGAAGAGTGGTGAATACAATGCTATTCTCAATAATGAGGAGAATAGAATGATGGGTATCCATCCAAAGGTCTATCTGCAAAGAGAAAAAGAAGAGAGAAAAAGATTGGCAGAACTCAACAAGCCAAGAACATTTGAGGAAATTACCTATGAATGGCTTTCTATTCAAGACAAAAGCTTTTTGACTGATAAGACTAAAATGGGAAGAATTAAACGCCATTTATTTCCAATGATAGGCAATAGACTTGTAAAAACTCTAGGCAAAAGAGATTTTATTGAGTGTATTGAGCTTATTCAAGCCAAAGGCAAGATAGAAACTTCAAGAAGAGTCTTCTCTCTAGCAAGAGAGATTATGCAGTTTGCTCTCAATCGTGATTATATACAACGCAATGTTTTGAGAGAAATTGAGTTTTCTAAAACCTTTAGAACAACAGAAGTGCAACATCATCGAACAATCACTGAACCCACTAGACTAAGATATCTGCTCTTAGCCATAGAAGAGTATCCAGCACTCATTACTCGATATGCACTCAAAGCTAGTGCATTGCTTTTTTTAAGAAGTGGAAATATTAGAGGAATGAAATGGGAGTATGTGGATACCAATAAGAGGTTGATTACTTTTCCTGCAAAAGATATGAAAATGAAGAGTGATTTTGTAGTGCCAATCAGTCATCAAATGCTAGAAGTATTAGAGAGTGTAAAACCTCTATCTTGCACTTCAATCTATGTCTTTCCAAGTGATATTTCCAAAACCAAACAAATGAGTGAGAATACACTCAATTATGCAATCAAGAGAATGGGATTTGGAGAAGAAATGGTTTTTCATGGTTTTAGAGCTACAGCTTCAACCCTATTGCATGAGAATACTCCAAACCACAAGATTGCTAGTGAAGTCATTGAGCTATGTTTGGATCACAAGGAGAGAAACAAAGTCAAAGCTTCTTACAATCATTCAATCAGACTTCAAGAGAGAAGAGAACTGATGCAATGGTGGGCTGATTATCTTGATGAGGTGAGAGAAGGAAAGATAGAGTAGGGTAGAGTTGGGTAAAGACTTTACCCAGCTTCAGGTTCCCAAAAATGAGAAGGGTGAAGTCATTGGGTAAAAATAAGCCTATGGAAGTGAAATTTCTTTCTACTCTTCTACTTCTCTATCTCTAACCTACATCTTCTGCTTCTCTCTCTTTATCAGAAGTAGAAAAATAGAAAAGATTTTGGACTCCTACTACCTATTTTACCCAATTAGCTTCTATAAGAGCAGTAGAGGGAGATGTAGGTTGGGTAATGGGTCTGCCCAGTTTTACCCAATTCTTTTTGTTTTGTATTCTTATTGATTTTGAAATAGAGAGTCTATGTCATCCCAATTCTCTTTTTCTGATGGATAGTACCCTTCATCATCCCAATCGCCATCACTAATATTTGAAAGAATGTGTTCTTTATAGTCTTCAATATCAAACCCTATTACGGCTTCTTCGAAGCTAACTAAATCCATCATTTTCTGAGGAAGTTTTTGAATTATAGAATCAAAGAAATCATCTAGCTTTTTGTTTATTTCGTATTCGTTATAAAAGTATGGTTCTCCATCATAGTCAAAACCAATCTGAAAAGAAGAGTATGTGAGCGAATACATCTCATCATAAATCTCGTCGCTAAGATATCTGCAAACAAGCTTTTTAAGCTTGTTTTTAATGCTTGAAAGCTCAAAAATTCCAAAGATATTTACCAAGAGATCAAGCAGAGTGATGGTACAAAAATCAGATTTTGCATGTTCTATAAGCTTATCAAAAAAAGAATAGTCTTTAAAAATAAAATCTGTTGAGTAATACAGACCAACAAGTCTTACAAAGTATTCCAAAGATTTGATAACTGGTTTCTTTCTATCAAAAATAGATTGAAGTATGAATTTTGTTTTTGTCATATCTTCAAGATCAAGCTCATGTGCGAAAAAACATATTGCAACAGCATAGTCTATATCATGGAAAATATTTGGCTCAAGATTGCTGTATAAGCTTTTAATCACATCAATTATTAGAGCAGTTTCTATAAGTTTATTCTTGTGAGAGTCTATAAAATAGCTTGTGGCATCAAAACTCTGAAGCGAAGCTAAACATGGTGCAAAATAAGAAGCATACTGCATATGATTTTTTAGAATAAAATCAGCAATTGATGGGTTAAACAGGGTGCAATAAACTTCATTTGTAGAGGTTTCTAGATTTCGATTGAGGAAGTAATATACTGCTTCTTCTATTTTGCTATCAATCGAAACACGGTTATCCAGTGAACTGCCATAATTTTCGGATTTTAAAAAAGCGCAATAGGCATTCTTTAGGTGTTTCTCTGCAATAGAGTTTCGGTTAAGAACGACAAAAAATACAAGAATTTGGATATATTTGTCGCTTTGCATTTCAAATGTATTTCGCCATATTTCATGGGGATTGTCCAACACTTTTTGTATCCAGTCCCAATAATTATCAACCCTAATGACATTTCCCTCCACTTTTTGATGATCGGAAATAAAAGAAATAAGGCGAGGATTAAAGTTTTTATGAGAAATAATTGCTCTATATCTTTTGTCTTTGCAGATTTCTACAAAAAAAGAATTGTCAAGCCCATTATGCTTCAAAAGTGAATACAGAATGTGAGCCTTTTCTATAGGTAATATATTGGAAATCTTAAGGATATAGCGCCTACTGTTTAAATTTGAATAGCGCAACTGATCACTTGCAATAGAGCCTCGATTAAGAATATTTGTTCGGCTTGTAAGGATGAGTAGTTTATTTGTGTCGTAATGAATTCTTTGTGAGAATGCAACAATTTGAGAGTCCAATCTATCTTCAATAAAGCTAAGGTAATTTGAACCTAAAAAATCATCAAAAAAGAATACTTGTTTTTTATTCCTAGAATAGACCTTTTCAGCATCTTCTATACTCTTGGTGATATGCACTGGCTCATAGTTGTACTGACTAAAATACAGAATGAGCTGTCGTGCTAAAGTGGTTTTGCCAATCCCAGGCTCTCCTGCGATGACTATTATTTTATTTTCTTGGAGAAACTTGACACCATTATAGAAGTATTGTGTCTTTATGTATATTTTTTCCTCTCTTTTGATTTGTTCTAATAATTCTGTCCCTTTTTGGATGATTGGTTGATTTTGTGCATTTTGAATGATTTGCACACTTCCAGACCATAATTTTGGATAGGCTTCTTGGATGTTTGGATTTTTCCTCAAAATAGAAAGTAGATCGCTTAATCCATAAATATCCATTGGACTTCTAATGTGGTCGCCAAAAACTTTTCGGATTTTTTCCTTATTGGCTGGAGATAAATCAACAGATGTGGCAATAAGATAGGCATAGGGTTTATGTTTTTGGATTTTTGCTAATTCTTCGTTTTCTAGTTTTTTAAAGAGTTTGCTGATTCCTGATTTTGCATAGTGCTTACACTGTATGATATGAACCTTTTCTCCAACCAAATATCGTCCATCAATTCCACTATCTTTTCCTTCTTTAAATCTTTCAATTCTTGTGCCTCTGTCTATTTCAATAAGGTCAAGAGCAAGAGATTCGAATTCTTTAAAGTCTAGATGAGAAAAATCAATCGGCACCATTTTTAACCTTAGTATACAATATGTGCAGTATGGCTTACATATTTTGCATGGATATTGTAAAATAAAACTATATAAACAAAATAGAAATGTATATAACAAGGTTCCTTGATGAAGATAATTTCTCTTTTTTCTGGGTGTGGAGGATTGGATTTGGGCTTTCAAAAGGCTGGACACAAAATTATTTGGGCAAATGATTTTGATAAAGAAGCTGTTGAAACATATCGTAAAAATATAGGGGAACATATTACTCTTGGAAGTATATACGATATTGATGTGAGGCATATTCCTGATGCCGATATGGTTATTGGTGGCTTTCCTTGCTTGGGTTTTACTGTTGCAAAAGGAAAAGATAGAAATTTAGATTGTGAATACAATCAATTATTTAAGGAATATGCACGAGTACTGCATGAAAAACAGCCAAAATATTTTGTTGTTGAAAATGTAGTTGGAATTAAGAGTGGCAAAGAATTTGAAGATTTTTTTCATAATGTCATCCTTGAAACTTTTAAAAAATCTGGAAAAAATGGTGATTATAAAATTCGTTATTCAACTCTTTTGGCTTCAGATTATGGTGTTCCACAAAATAGAAGAAGAATTATTATTTTTGGAACAAGAAACGATATTGAGATTGAGCCCGAATTCCCTGCCATGATTTCTTCAGAAAAAAAAACCTTGAGAGATGCAATTTTTGATCTTCCCAAAGATTATGACGAGAGTATACCTAATCATACGGGAAACCGTCATAGGGTAAAGATTAATGGATATGTTGGTAATCGAGAATTGTCGTGGGATGTGCCTGCGCCAACAATAACTGGAAGAGGAAGCAGAAGTGGTGGTGCGGTCATTCATCCTCACCCTAACAAGGAGAGAAGATTAAGTGTTAGGGAATGTGCCCGAATACAATCTTTCCCAGATGATTTTATTTTTTGTGGTAGCAATGGAGCTTGTTATTCTCAAATCGGCAATGCTGTTCCACCACTTTTTGCTTTTGCCATCGCCAATGAATTCTTGGTACTTGAAAATAAAAAAAGAAAACCCATCAAAAAAGAAGATTGGCTTTTACCGTATATCTAGAAAAAGGAACAAAGATGCATAGAGAATTAAAAACTATTGCCAAAATTGTGGCTACATTACGTCGACAAGGAAGATTGCTCCAAAAGATTTCAGGCGTTAATGATATATATGAATTTTTCCAAGAATGTCCAAAGCGAACTTCATTCGATTTTCTTTCATTTTATGTTTTAAATTATATATATCAATATATTGTCAAGGATGAGGTGGCAAAGAGAAAAACATCCGCTAGAGTTTTTGAAGACTTGATTGCTATTCTCTTTGGTGGAGTAATAACTGATGAATTGCAGAGAAAAAACGAGCCAGATACTGTTCCAATTCTTTTGGAAAAACATAGTCAAAAGCTATCAGGAAACAAAAGAGAAAAAGCAGATGTGTCCTTTGATAATTTTAGCATTTCCATCAAAACATTAATGTTGGATAATAGTGAGATTAATCTAGGGTCTTTTGAGAGAAAAATTCTCTTTGAAGGATTTGGGGTGGATGAATATCTTAAGGAAAGAAAAGCGACAAATGGAGATGGTATAGGATTAGGTTCTAAGGCACAAATAAGGAAGCTCTTACACTGTATTCAAGAGAAAGGAGAATATGACCAATTTGCAAGACGCTTTGTTGTAATGTTTGAGTATGTTTTCTCTGACGACCTGATTATAGCAATAAAAGAGCCCAACAAAATGTCGCTGTATTTTGTGGAGAGTGTGGAATTTATCAATTTAATAAAAAATAAGATTAGCAATATTGATGATTTTCTTGAAATAGTTAATCGATGGGAGGGGAATAGCATAAGAGTAGATAGAAGAAAATTGCTTGAAGAATGTTCAAAGAGAGTGGTGTTGGATTTAAATAAAATACAAGAATTAAGCTCCTTGATGGAAGAATTTGATTCTATGCTTCATTACTATTATTTTGAATATACTGAAGCAAAACTTGATCACAATAGGTCGCAACAATTTTATATAAATAAGAGATTATGTGAACACTTAGAATGGATAATGGGACGGATTTCCTATACCTTCTCATAGGTTTTAGTGAATTTGTACAATAAAAATAGGTTTTATTTTTAGCTTTTTCTTGAGGTGTTTTGGAAGATTTTCTTTCTTGATTTTATAGGGATGCTCTTGATCTTTCTGGTTTTATCCCGCAAATTTACAAAACTTTACTACACAAAAGAATTATTCTAGCCATTTCTTCAAAATTTAAAAACTATGTTTTTGCATACTTTTTTCTTGTAAATTAAGCAAAAAAACAATTCAATATTTTTCTAAAATTTTCAAAAATTAAAGAAAATGGATGTGTATCCATTTTTGTTTGATTAAAATTGGCTCAAATTTCCTGATAAAAATTTTAGTTCATTGTGGGAGTTATTTTTATATATGAGATAGAAGATAACTGTATAGTTATCCCAACATAGGTAATTCCCCTCATATACATATTATAACCTTGAAGCATCGCTATTTAAAGCTTTGCAATCTAATTCAAGGAGTAAATATGACTGAAAAAATACAAGTCTTCAATTCTATGGATCTTATAGAACAAATTGAAGTCATCAAGTCAATCATTACAGAGTCTAATCACCTCTTTTTGGTGGATAAGAATGAGGAGAAGTGTTTTATCTTCTTAGATGATGAGAAGAAAAACCCCACAATCCTTTTCTCTCAAACCAATGAGGAATATTCAATCTATTCGGTAGAAATCAGTGAAGAAGGCAATAGCCTGATTGTAGATTATGCTGATGGTTTTATTGTGACTTTGGATGTGCAAAGGATTGAAGAAGTAAGTGTGGAGAGCATTAAGCAAATCCTAGAGGAGGTGGAGTAATGGATTTTTATATCTATGTCTATTCTGATTCCCTCAAGGCTTTAGAGAGAAAAGTCAATGAAAAACACAAAGAAGGCTATATTAAATCCTCTCCCCTAACTCTTGGCTCATTGGCTATAGGCAATCAAATCGGAGAACTCTACATTCAGCCTATGCAATTAAAGGAGGAGAGATGATGCAAACTTTAACTCAAGAGAGTGTTTTAAAAGCTCTAAAAAAGAGTGCAAGATTTGATGAGCTTATCCATAAGCTCAATTCATTTCTAGACTTTGGAGGGAGTGGAGTGTTTGATGACTTCTCTAAAGAGTATCCCAACAAAAGGTTTTTCTCTATTGGTTCAAACCACAATATCCTCACTCTTGCTACTGATCCTAAGACTACAAGCTTAGTGGATAAAGAGGTGGATCTTATCTTTTGCAATCCTCCAATGGACAAGTATGAAGAGGATTGTAAGAGGATTTTTGAGGAAAGTCTTGCAGGGTATGCACTTCTAGTCTTGCCCATAGAGTGGAAGAGTAATGCAGAGATTAAAGCCTATGCAAAAGCCAACAGATTTGAAATAGAAGTCATTGGTGCTGTGGGTTATATCAAAGACAACCAAAGAGCAAAGGCTGAACTTGTTCTCTTTTATCGCTCTCATTTTTCCAATGAGGCAGTATTAAAGAAAAAACTAGGCAAAGACTATGATCTTGAAGTCTTGTTCCAAGAGCTTGAGTGCTATCGCTCCTCTTTAATTCACGAACTTGAGGATGAAAAGAAAGAAGAGATTGCAAGTGAAACACAGGGAATGGATCAGGAATCTTTCTTTGAGTATTTGCTCAAGCGATATGAAAAAGAGTATCAAGACTTCTTTAAAAACTTCAAATCCCTAAGCCATCTCTCCTCACATTTTCTATCAGCTATCAAGGTGGAGAGTGAAGACATTGTTGAAGTTACCAAGAGATTTGAGCGAAAGCATAAGAGATTTTATTGGAGTGAGTGTTTATCTAGAATGCCCACCTTTAAACTGCTTTTGACACAGAAGCAACAAGGTGAGCTTTTAGGTGAGTTTGCACACAGAGGAGTGGATTTTAGTAGGGAGAATATTCCTAGTGTTCTAGCTTTCTCTCTAAAGTATTGCAAAGAGAGGGAGAGGGAGAATTTCTGTAATTTTTGGGAGAAGTTGGCAAATGAAGACAATCTAGCTGACTTTAGCAATCTTATCAGTCATCCCAAGCCCTACACTCACTATCCTAATGAAAAACTCTTCTACAAAGGAAGACTAAAAGAGAAAGTGATTTGCACTTATGCTGGAAGATATGATGATTACTATCCCAATCATCTTAGAGATGTAGGGATTGCCTATTTGATTGAAATCTTGCTTCAATCTATGGGATATCAAGATTTGAGTTATCGTTATAGCGACAAGAGTGTAATCACACCCCAAGATAGAGTCAATCTCCCATTGGGAATTAGCTTTTTATTTGCAGGAGAGAAGCAGGTTGTAAAATTTACAGCCTATAAAAACATGAAGTTCCACATTCACTTTGATAAAACCACAATCGCCTTAATCAATCTAAGAGTGTTTATCTATCTTGGCTGGATTACAAACATAGAAGAAGCCAAAGAAAGCTTTAGCACTCTAAAGAGCGAAACCCTACAAAACCTTCTAGCCCAATAATCTCCATTTTTCTACAACCCTACAAAGTATTAGCAATGGCATTTGTTGCAGTGTGCTTTTGTGGATATGAAAGCATAGAGTATGAGGATTTAGAAGAAGCGGTTTTAAGAGAGGGTGAGAGATGTGAGTGGTGTGGAGATGAATTAGACTTTTTACCAAAGGAGGAAGAAGAATGCACAGACTAAGTGAGGAGCAGTTAAGTGAAAAACTCAATAAAGCCCAAAAAATAGGCTTTCTTGATGAAGTGATGATCCATGATATCAAAAAGGAGGAGAGAGTGATAGGTAGAAGACTTTTGTTTAGAACAACAATTGGCAATACAAAAGCCAGTGAAAATCGCTTTTTAATCAATTCAATCAAAAGAGAGCTAAGAGACATCTTTGGAAAAACTCCAAAAGAGAGTCTTAGCTCTTATGGAAGAGCTGAGTTGGAGCTATGTTTTGGAAAGGTTGAGGAGGCAGTATGAGTGATCGACTTTTATTGGTTGAAGAGCTAGATGTGGAGTATGGCGATCAAATCTTTGGTAGCTATGACATTGAGGGAATCCAAAAATATCTTGAAAAACTTAGAGCTTTTGGAGTGAATAGTTGGGAAGCTAGCGAAATCTATGCAGGGCTTATGATTGCATTTGAGATTGATGCAGATGATTTTGGTGCTTTTTATAAGAGCTATATCCAATCTATGCAGTATCAAGAAGATAGAGAGGAAGAAGAAGAGCTAAGTGAGGAGGAAATTGAGGTCTCCCATAAAATCTATGAGCTTTTAGAGAAAAATCCAAACTACATCAATAGCAGAGGGTATATCGCTATTGCTTACATTTAAAGGAGAAGAAGTGATGGGAAGCAGAACAATAAGCAATGTGCTAGATAAAGATAGAGCCTATAGTATTTATCATCAGAATGGATATGGATGTGGAAGTATTTTACAAGCCATAAAATTCTTTGATGGAGGGAGGTTTTGGAAGAGTTTAAGCACTAAGCAAAGAGAAGAAGCCTTTAGAAAAATGATTGGCTACAGCGAGTTAGAAGAGAGGGTGGATATACAAGGAAGTGCTGATGTGTATTTGGCTAGATTTGAAATAGAAGGAAAGTTAGTGTGCTTCTCTTCTGTTCTTTCTTCTTCAAATCACTTCATCGGACTCTTGCAAAACCACAAAGAAGCTTTAAAACCCTTTTGTTTCACTCATGTAAGTAAAACTCCTCTCTCAAGCTATACAAGAGAATACATCATTATGCCCATTAACCTCTATGCAAAAGAGATGCTTCAAGCAGGATTTATCAGCACTGATGTATTTGAAATCATTGAGAGGTTTGTGAGGGAGTATGAAGTGCAAAGTTTTGCAGAGAGGTTTTTTGAACTTGAAGATTGGGTGAATGAGAGTATCAATGATCTCTTGCCTCACTCCTATCCCATTGCTCATCCCATTAAGCTAGTAGCCTTCTTTAGAGATAACATTTTTGAGATTGTCAATGAGTTTGCCTATGCACTAGGCAGATGTCCTGAATATTTGAGTGATAGAGAGGAGTTTGACACTTTTCAAAGACTAAGCTTTTTTAGAGAAGAAGACTTGCTTGGGGATTTTTGCTACTTTGGAGTTAAAGACTTGAGGGAGCGAATGAAAAAGGGTGAGATGAGAAGGTTTGTAGATTTTATGCAGAGCAATCAAGAGCTCATTGAGCAAACCTATCAAGCCCATTGCAAAGAAGAGGAGATGAGTGAAGACATAAGAGTGTGTATTGCTCATAATCTTTTGTTTTTAAGAATGAGGAGGTTATGCTTTGGAGAGAGTGATGAAATCTGTGCTTAAGGGAGCAATTATATGCCTAAGCATTTCTTTGGTTGCACTGCATAGTGATTCAGTTTTTGTTGCCATTCTGACATGGCTATTACTATTTTAGAAGAAAGGAGAATTAAATGGGAGTTGATGGTTATAGTGTAGCTATGTATCTAGGAAATGTGGTTGTTGATATCGATCGATTTGCACAGATGCGTCCTAGCTTTAAGGGAGCATTATTTATCCCAAAAGGATTGCAAATCACTTTGTCAATGCCACAAGAGGAGAGAATATTTGATATTGACTACACAAAAGAAGAGAATGAGGAGCTTATCTTAAAGAGTATGCACCCTCTTAAAAACATTGAAAAAATGACTTTAAGATGGAGGATTGATGCCGAAATTGAGGGAAGTGTAGGGGAGATTATGAGAAGAGCAGAGACTTTTGCAAGAGTGTTTGAATCAATGCAAAAAATTAATCTTGCAAAAGTAGAGATTTGCTCTATAGAAAGCAAGGTGAAGTTTGAGGCTAAGAAAGAAGGGAAGTATCCAAGTCTAGAAGCTAAGGAGATGAACTCAGAAATCGCACAATCTCAAGCCTTATCTCTTAATCTAGGCTATGAACTAGAGTATGAGGTGGATATTCAAAAGTATCTAAAAGCCTATATTAAAACCATAGAGACAATCATTGAAGAGATGCGTGTAATAGGGAGGGGAGAGAAGATAGAGACACAATTTATCCACAGAGATGGAAATCTAGCTCTCAAACTTAAATCCCCACAAGGATTTGATTCTTTAAGTGCAGAGTATCTACTCGATGAAATTAAAAGTGAGTATGGAGAGGTAGAGTTTAAAAAAGGAGTGGATCTTATCACTCTTTCTTTCCCTTGGATGGCAATCATCCAGTACTAATTCATAACACTTTTAAAATATGTCCTAAATCCATTATGAGCTAGTTTTAGGCATATTAAAAACACTTTTAAAACACCACAAACAACACAACAACAATCATAAAACACAACAAAGGAGGAATGATGTCAACAAGAGGAGTGATTGCTAGACAAATCAACAACAGAGAGGTGGAATATCTCTACTCACATTGGGACAATTATCTTGAATACAATGGAGTGATCTTACAAGAGCATTACAACACCAAAGAAAAGGTAGATGCACTATTTGCTAAGAATAGAGGAATAAGCTCTTTGGCTAGGAGTGTAGAGAAGACAAATTTTTATGAGGAGGAAGGAGAAGCGATTAAAAGATGTCCACTGAACTTTCTTAATACTAGAGCTGATGGATGTTGGGCTGAATATATCTATGTCTTTACACTGAAGGGAGAGTGGAAATACAGAGAGATTTGGTCCATTCCAAAAGACAATGGAGAATGGGCATTGGGTTGGAGTAGGTTTAAAAGCCTAGCAAAAGCAGTTGAGAAAACACTACAAAATAATCAAAGTGCATAAAGGAGGTAAACAATGGCAGAAGAGATTTCAAGAGGAGTGGGCTTCTTTCTAAGCTCACTGGTTGTCATCATTTTTAAAGTCATCAAAGGTTTTATCCTAGGAGTGATTCAGGGAGCAAATGGAGGAAGAAGTCATGGGTAGATACTATCATGGTGATATTGAAGGTAAGTTTTGGTTTGCAATGATGAATAGCAATGTAGCAAGTGTATTTGGGGATTATGGGGAGGATATGTTTTATTGTGAAGAGCGAGAATGTGAAGTCAGAGCAAGCAAGATTGAAGAGTTAAGTGAAGAGGAGAAGGAGTCTCTTTGTGGAGATCCAACTTATATCTACTATAGCTACTACTATCACATCAATAAAGGAGTGGAGGATACAAACTTTGAGATAGAGGTTCTGCAAAACAGAATTAAAGAAACCCAAAAACTTGTTAGCAAGTATGCTGATTTTATGGAGACAAAGCTAGAGGAGATAAGAAGGAAGGAGGAAGCCAATCATAGTTGTTATAGTGCAGTGAGCGAAGTGCTTCAACCAAAAGAGTATGTCCAAAAGCTAGAAATCCTAAGCAAACTCATTGGTGCTCGAAGACTGAGAGAAGCCACAGCAGATCGATATGAGAAAATGCTTTTTTACCTAGCGAACTTTCTTGCCTTCAAAAATGACATCAAGGACATTCAGCCAATCACTGAAGTGGTGATGGGAGGTAGGATATTCTCTAAGTTATTAGAGAGTGGGGAATGTGTGTTTGAGGGGGAGATGTAAGGTTATACTTGGGCATTCCTTATTCTTCTACCAGATTGAGAACAGAGATAAGAATGCCCATTAGTATCACAGCAGATTTGTATTGTTTAATAATGGTGTTAATGCTAGTTCCACTCGAGATTTTTCCAGTATGAGCAAAAACATTTCTGGTTGTTAAAAGACTTTTGACATGATCTAAAATTTTTTCCTTATTTTCATTATTTTGTACTCTGTTCTTAAATTTATCTTTTAAAGATAAATCAAATTTTCCAAGAATATCTGCAATATTGTGATAATCAAAACTAAACTGTCGTTTGATGGAGCAATATACAAAATTTAGTATATATCCATGTGTATTGTGATAGTTTAAATAAGTTTTAAATATCCCCTTTAAAGCTTCTTCAAGACTGGTTGTAGCAAGCATCAAAGCATAGCAAATGACATGGTGTCCATTGTGATTTAACTCTTGTTTGAGTTCTTTTATTTGTTTTGATCTTTCAAAAATAATGAGGGTTTCACTATTTTGTTTCAGATATCTTGCAATTTTGTACTTCATATACGTATTCCAAAATATATTCAATTCTCTTTCTTATGCTTTCGCAATGTGTTGTTCGTACGGATATTAAGTTTTGGAAATCATTATTGGATAATAGGGTATGTAGCTTATTTTTTGCATTAGTTGGCTCTAAATCTCTATCCTTTAGATAAAGTGATGTAGCTATCATTAGGGATTCAAAAATTGTTCGATTTATTTTTTTTGTCATGGAAGTGGTTTTGCTTGTATTGACAAAAGCGTGCTGACCAAAAACTTTTTTTATCCATTCAAGGCATCTAAGAAAATCTTCCTTCATTTTTTGCAACTCTTTTAAATCAAAATTGTTGCCCATTTCCATGTATCGATTTAATTCTTGTTTCATGGTAATTTTTTGTTTGTCACTGTATAGTATTGTTTGTTGCCGTATTGTAAAATATCTTAAAATTAGTTCTATATCTTGCATACGTTGATCAACTTCTTGTGTTCCATACATTTCTCGCCAAATTTTGCTATTGTTAAGTTCTATGAGAAAATCATTAAACTTACCATGATAGACACAATGTCTAATTTCCTGTGAGAGAAGTTTCTGTCCACCAGTATTAATTCTTTCAAAGATTTGATATAAGCTATCATCATTTTTTGGGTGCTTTTGTTCAAAGATAATTCCATGCACACTTGTACTCTTAATTTTTCTTTGATCGGCGATATCGAGCTCCTTAAAACTTTTGCCACGCCATCGTTCGTGTATAGCTGGAGAGTTTGTAAGTTTGAAAATAGTCTCCTCATTTCCAAATTTTTCTTTTTCAACATAGTCATAGACACTCATTATGCGTTGATATCCATCGATAATCAACTTTCGGTTATCTTCGGTATTTGCAAGAAAAATACTTGGAATTGGAAGTCCCAAAAGAATAGACTCAATAAAACGAGATGCCTCTTTCTTTTTCCATACATAGTGACGTTGGAGTTCAGGCTTGACTAATTCATCATCTTTGTACATCAAAATGAGCTCTCTCCAGCTTAAATCAATTCCCCATGATGATATATTAAAAAGAGCATTGTGATCAAGCTCCTCTTCCTCTTCATCAATCTCCTCTTCAAGGTTGTTTTGTGTATTTTCTTCCATATTCGCCTTCTTTTTTGGATAGTGCTTTATAGAATTGTAGCAAAAAACCATAGGCATATATACATATTATAACCTTGAGCATTGCTATTTAGGGCATTGCAGTATTTTTCAAGGAGTTAATATGACACTATCACAAGCAAAAGAAGTCATCACCTCTTTAGCAAAATCCCAAGGAAGTTATGGGAGAATGCTAGAAGAGATGAAGCATTACAGCAAAGAGCAGAAGAAGGCATTTAGAGAATTTGTAAAGCCATTGAAGTCTCCTGTGGATTTAATCCTAGCCTTAGAAGGATAGATAATGCTAGGAGCAAGTAATCAAATCCCCTCTTATATCCCACCTACACCAAAAATTCCTCAAGTTCAATATCTCAAAGATGAAATCATCATTCAAGGATTTGAAACTATGGCTGGTTGGAGCAAGTATGAATACTGCACTAATCTTGAAGAGGTTTTTAGAAAAATAGAGGATATGAAGATAGAGAAAGAAGGTAATGAGGAGCTTTTAGAGTTATTGGAGCTCTATTTTAATGAGAGAGAACTTCCAAACTACTCTTATTGTGCTTCAGTTGCAGACTTGATTGATGATTTAGGCAATCAGGACTTACGCTTTAGCAATCTTGTTGGCTTTAATAGCTACAACAATACTCTGCCTATGGCATTTCAAACTATCAGCTTTGATTATTGGGATAAGGATAGGAGCAGAAGATTGATTGCTTTACAATTTCATCTAGGTGGAGATATTCGAGGGAATTATAGTGAGTTTGTGTTTTTAGAGGAGGGGAGTGAAGATGAGTTTTTGTGGAATATGGCTGAGTTTAGCTTTGAATTTATCACACAGAAGTTTGCGTGGTATGAAGATTTTTGGAGTGAAGAGGGACATATCAGCTTTGCTAGAGTAATGGAAGATAACAAACGCCTAGAGCAACTCAATGGAGTATTTGATGCTTTGAGTGGCTATTACTATGACAGATACCCCAAGGTTTTTGTTGAGGAGTATGAGAGAATTGGTTTTTGGCAATGTTCATATATCTCCCTTCCATTTTAAGGCTAGAAAAATTATCTAACCCAACCCAACATAGCACCCCCAATGTTCATATATCTTATAGATATAGGAACATTACTGCTTTTACACCAAATTAAGGAGGAGGAAAATGACTAAGAGCAAAGAGCAACCTTCAAAACTCTCTTTTATCCAAGAGCTAGAAGAGTGGAAGTCTCTATTTTTGCAACATCAAAGCAATGAACAAAAGAGCAGAAATACTTTAGCACTTGATGAAAGAGAGATTGATGCGTTTATTGAGTTTTGCAGAGGTGAGGAAGAAGTAGAGAGACTAGAAGACATCAGCAAGCTTTTGATGAGTGCTTACTTTAATCACAGAAGAGAGCAGTACTATAAAATCCACAAGAGAGATATTTCAGCTCAAAGTCTAAATATCGCAATTTCAAGACTCAAAGTCTTTTTTGGCTTTATCAGTGATAATCACGATGAGTTTTTGGATTTAAGCTCCTCAATGAAGAAGATTAGAAAAATCCACACTTATGCTGAACTGCCAAGGTTTAGCATAGAGGAGAACAATAAAATTGCACTCTCTCTTCAAGCTCTTGGAGCCTCAATCAAACAAGTTAGAAGAAGAAAAATCCTTTTTGCTATTGCACTGCTCTTCTATGGAGGATTAAGATCTATGGAGGTGCTAAATCTCAAAGGAAGTGATATTACTTTGCAGAGCAACACTGAAGGGAAGCTCTTTTATGTGCTTTCCATTGTAGGTAAAGGTGGAAAAAGAAGAGAAGTTCCAATCCTAAAGAGCAAGATTGAAAGTTTTGAGGATGTGTTTTTGGAAGTTGATGGAGAGCTATTTGAATTTGGATACCGAGCGTTTCATAGGAGCACTCAGAGGTTTTTGAAGAATGCTGGAGTAAAGAATTTAAGTGGTAATCACGCCTTTAGACATAACTTTGCTAGTAACCTCATTAGAAAGAATGTCAATATGCAAGTCATCAGCCAAACACTAGGACATTCTGATATCTCAATCACTGCAAGATTTTATTCAAGAGTAGCATTGGATAATCAGATGAAGGCATTAGGATAAATCTCTTGGTTTAAAGCCAAGGGATTTGTTTAGGGCTACGCTAGATATGCTCTTAATTTTTTGATCTCTCCTATCATCATCACTGTTTCTTCCGTATCTTTGGATATTTTTTTGAAATTAAAGCTCTCATAAAAGGAAATTAATCTAGCTTGATTGATTGCATCAATAAGAATGTAGCGAATGCCAATTTTGTCTTGAGAGGAGCAAAGCAAATCAATCGCATCAATAAAAAGCATACTTCCATATCCTTCGTTTTGAAAATCTGTGGCAACACCAAGCTGTCCTATAAGATAAAAAATAGCTATCAATCCCTTGCGTAAGGCTTGTTCTTTTTTTGATAGTCCTGTAATTTTTTCAATGGCATTGCTTGAAAGTTTGGTTTGCTCCACTAGCAGTCCTTTTGTGGCAAGTGAGAAAAATCCAATAATACTAAAGCTAGGTTTATGAATGTAGAGGAAAGTTTTTGCAATGTTTCTATCATCAAAATTCTCTGCCTTATTGTGGAGAAAATCCTGAACATCTTTCTCTTGGTTTTTAAAGTTTCCTATGATGATTTTGTAATTGTCTGCAAATTTTTGTCTAAAAGTTTGAAAGTCTAGGAATAGATGACTATTTTGCATTGAGAGGAACCCTGTTTTCCTTGGCTTTCTTGTATCTTGTCCTGATTGTTTTTTCACTACTTTTAGCTTTGTTTTGTAACACTTCATCTGTAAATATCTTTGGATTGAGTGGTTCTATAAAGGCTTTTGTCATATTCTTCCTTAGTTTTTCGATTTTCTTATTCTATCTGATTCTATAATTACTAACTCCTAAACCCATCAGAAACTACTGCTAAAACCCCTCTTTCAATCCTAAAGCCATACCACTGATTTTCATCTTGAGAAATTTTAATGGCAAAAACATTCTTCTTTCCTGATCGAATAAGTTCATAGTTTTTTAGGATTAGGGGAAAGATGAAAGCAACCTCCTTGTGTTCTTTGGAGAGTTCAGCCATTGCTTTAAAGTCGGCACTATTGTAGGCTTGAAGGATATTGTCAAATAGTTCAACTTCAACACAAAGGAAAAACTCCCAATCTTTTCTAGTGTTGAGTTCTGTTTCATCACTTGGATATTCTCCAAAGAAGCTGAGGATACAAAATGATGGATTTATATGCCTCATTTGCACTACTTTTTTCATGTTTCCCAGATAGTGTTGTGTATCCTTGCAGATTAGTCCATAACAAGAGAAATTTCCATATTCTGGGTTTTGTAGGGTTTGTGTTCGTTTAATTTTTTCCATTTTTTATGCTCCTAGGTTTTTAATTCTGTTTTTTGATAGGGTGTAGTATAGGGGGCTAAGTTCGCAACCAATAAAGTTTCGATTTAGCATGACTGATGCTATTCCAACCACTCCACTTCCCATAAAAGGATCAAATACTATCTCTCCTTCAAAAGAGTGGAGTGAAACTAGTCTTTTGATGTGATTCAAGTTCTTTTGGGTAGGGTGGATTTTGTCTTTAGTGTTGACAAGATTGCTACAGAAGCATTTTTGCTTGTATTCTATGGGAACACTATTGTTGAAACTTGCTTTTGCTCCTCTTACATAAATGAGGTATTCCAAATCCTCTATGTGCTTGTTATTCACAAGTGGTGGAGGATTTAGCTTCTTCCAAGTCAGCAGTGTTGTTGAAAGCCCTTTGCTGTGGAAGAACAGTAAGAATTTAAAGATTTGCTTGTTACTGCAGAATATCACTATATTTGGAGTATCTTGGATTTGCAAGAATAGCTCAAAGCATTGCTGATAATTAAATCCATTGGCAATAAAATCAATTTTTCTATCTCTATGCAGAGCAATTCTGTCAGCAATTCCTCCACCACCAACATTTAGTTCGTAGGGTGGATCAGTTAGAATTAAATCCACCTTCTCGCCTCTTTTAGCCATTGATTGCATTACTCTAATGCAATCCTGATTGTAAAGTCTAATCATTATCTATCTCCTATTTAGGGGAGGTATTAATAATAGGTTGTAATTTTTTAGGGGGGTTGCAGGTAAATCCAAGGAATTTTGATGGGGGGTGTTTGACTCGGAAATTCAACTCCTATATATGTATGCAGATTAAGTAAAAAATATATTATCTTTGTAATACATATTGAGTTTTTAGCCAAATTACAACAAAAAATTGAGCTCATAAATTTTTTCTTCAAAAAATCTGTGAGTTAAACTTTTAAAATACTAAAGGAAATAAAATAATGGAAACGATAAGAAAAGAAAAAAATTTGATTACTTTACTCAATGATGCTGGGATTTTGCCAGAAAGCATCTGCTCAAGTGCTAACAGCTACAAAAATGCAGAAGACAAAGCTGGAAAAAGACAGTACCAAGCCAGCAAGGATTATGACGAGAGTGCAAAATACACCATCCTCAATCCAAGCAAAGCCTATGAGAATTTTGGGCTGGTGATTTTTGATATTGACTTCCCTATTTGGGAAGAGAGATTTGAGAGCAATTTTCAAAAGGTCGTGCAGAAGCTGAAAGAAATGGGTGTAGCCTATAGCCAAAGTTTGTATGGTATGAAGCTGTATCTGCGACTGGACAAGGCACACATCCCAGATTTTGCAAAGGACTACACGGTTTTGGAACAACAGTGGAGCTTGGGAAACAAGCAAAAAGATTGCATTTGTGAGATTCTGCATCTAAAGAATAAGCACTGTGATTACGCTCTCACCAATGATGAGGAGAACACATACTACACCCTCACCAATATGGGAAACCTCTTTAAAACTTGGAATATCAGCCAAGAAATAGAAGAATTTTTTGAAGCCTTGAGTGTAACAGCTATCCACCAAAAGGAGGGCAATACAAAAACAATCGCTTCAAGACAATATGGCATCAAAGATGCGGAAAATGTAGAAGATGAGATTCATAGAAAGAATGCCAAGAAGTTCAATGAGCTAGGCAAGTGCATGAGAGATTTTCTCCCTTGGCTGATGGATAGACTTGAGATCAAGATTGACACTCATAGTAATGATGGTTGTAATGATGGAGTGAGGATAGCCTACAAGCTCTTGCAAAACTCCTATGCCTTTAGTCGTGAGGATTTTGAAGAGTTTTTGAGCTGTTATGCCCAGCTTCACAATGGAGTTTGCTTTCCAGCTGGAAGTCTTGCAAAGGAATTTGAGAGCAAGGTGATTGTTCCACTTAAAGAAGACAAGCCAAAAGAAGATTCACTTGCTCCAAAACAGGTCTATGTTTGCTGTAACACCAACACAAGACAGTATTTTATCATAGAGGAAACCCAAGAGAATAGTGGAGTATTTGACACATGGGAGCATCAAAGCACGGCTTTTATTGGAAATGCTTTGGGAGTTAAGCCCTCAGAACTTGGTTTTCATAGGATTGAGCTTGATAACACTCATCCAAAGATCCTCTCAAGCAATGGCTCTGAAATCACTTTTAATCCCACACTCAATGAGATTGCTAGGATTCCAGAGAGAAGAGAGTGGATCAATGATAGAAGTTGCTTTGATGGCGTAGAGCTTGATTGTAGGACAAGGATTTTGTTTGAAAACATCTACGGTCTGAATGTTGAATTGGCGATCATGAAAGAGGCTTTTAGATTTGGAAGATATTGCCTTGGTGAGGGTATGGATGGCAGAAGCAAGCTTAAGTCATTTGATATTCTGCTTTCAACTCAACGAGGCACGGGAAAATCAAGCTTTGTAGAGCTTATTACTAAAATCTACATGTATAATCCCACAAGAGCAATCACTGATTTTGTGGGCAAGTATCCTGAAGTGAACTCATACAATGGGCAAATCATGTACGCAGGTAGCATCACAGAAAGAAGTGTGAGTCTCTGCTATGATGAGCTCGGAATGAGTAGAACTGATTTTGAATTCCTCAAAGAAGTGCAATCTCCGATGGGCACAAGTGTTCCAAAGAAGATGCAGAGTACAAAAGTGATAAATCCTCCACACATTTATTGTTATGTGAGTGCAAATTATGATGAGGGAACCATTGGAAAGATTTACTACTCTAATGATACCTCACTGAATAACTCCATTTTCCTCTCCTACAACTTGGAAGCAAAAACCTTGATTGAATTGTTGAGCTCCAAAGAAAGAGAATGGCTTATGAGCAGTACTGAAGCGGTTTCAAATCTTAGAAAGTACCTTTTGCGAGTATTCAACACCTTGAGCGACGAGGACAAAGATGGAATCATGGATTGCTCACGCTTTGTGGCAAAATCTTTCTATCGTCCACAAGACTATCTCACGCTCACCAAGGGAAGTAAAGCTTCTGCCTCCAAAGGTGAGTATGTTAAAGCCTTGCAAAACAGAGATATCGATTCCTTGTGTAGGGTACTCAATGATGAGATCTTAGGATTACTGGAGGAGAAGCAGCCAAAAATCTATGAGTTGCTCAACAAGAAGGTGCAAGAGTATTTGGATGGGGTAAGTTCAGAACTAGATTTTAGGAGAGGTGAGCATAATGCAGTCTGTAAGGTTTTGCAAATCACAGCCAGCCACTACCAAGACTGCTTCACTAGCAAAGGTGAGAATGGGAAGCTCAAGATTGGGTAAAACTGGGCAGACCCATTGCCCAACCTACATCTCCCTCTGCTATGCTTATAGAAGCTAATTGGGTAAATTGGGTAGTAGGAGTCCAAAATCCTTTCTATTTTTCTACTTCTGATAAAAAAGAGAAAAGGAATGTCTGTGTCAAAAAGTAGAGAAGTAGAAAGGTAGAAGTAATATTGGGGAGCATAGAGTAATTTTACCCAATTCCTTGAAAGTCCCAATAAATAGGGGTTTGGAGTTGGGTAAGGTTTTTGCCCAATTGTCTCACAAAAAGATGTCAATCCTCAACCAAATATACTGCCTAGAACTTTGGTAAAATTTGGAGTAAAAAACTCCAAATTTTGCCATTTTTCTTCTAGTTTTAACAAAAAATAAAAATGTATGTAATCCCCTTGTGTTCGGTGTTATAATTACATTGATTACCAAGATTTAATCCGTTTGTAATTTGGTAAGTTTCTGTGTAAATTCTATGCAGGTTTTTTCGCATTTTTTCATAATTTTCGGTAATTTTGAGAGGGTTTTGAGGCGAAAAAAGCTGAAAATGGCTGTTTTTAGGGGATTTTAATAGTAATGGTGGCCACGATTGGACTCGAACCAACGACCACTACCATGTCAAGGTAGTGCTCTACCAACTGAGCTACGCGACCAAAAAGGGAGTAAAAAATGGTGGAGAATAGCGGGTTCGAACCGCTGACCCCAACGCTGCC
Organism: Helicobacter brantae; assembly: GCF_003364205.1. GTDB lineage: Bacteria > Campylobacterota > Campylobacteria > Campylobacterales > Helicobacteraceae > Helicobacter_G > Helicobacter_G brantae. The sequence goes on along the minus strand of NZ_NXLV01000006.1, from coordinate 70,109 downwards.
AGCGTTGTGCTCTCCCAACTGAGCTAATTCCCCAAAAACTAAAACTGCAATTATACGCAAAAAATCCTCAAAGTTACAATAAAATGAATAAAACAAATCAAAATAAGGAGAGAGAATGCTAGTTTTGGTTACAGGAGCTTCAGCAGGATTTGGGGAAGCGATTGCTAGGAGATTTGTCAGTGAGGGACATCAAGTTATTTTATTGGCCAGGAGAGAGGAGCGATTAAGAGGGCTAAGTGAAGAGCTTGGAGAGGGTTGTGTAAAGGTGATTTCTTGTAATGTGGCAGATATAGAGAAGATAAAGAGTGAGCTAGGGGAATATGCCCAAAGAATTGATGTGCTTGTCAATAACGCAGGACTTGCTCTAGGAGTTGAGTCTTTTGATGTGTGTTTGAGAGAGGATTTTGAGGAGATGATAGAGACAAATATTTTGGGCGTGGTGCGATTAACGCATTATCTTCTTCCCTTTATGGTGGAGCGTGGAAGTGGGCATATCATCAATCTTGGCTCAATTGCAGGGAATTATCCCTACCCAGGGGGAAATGTCTATGGTGGGACAAAGGCATTCCTCAAACAATTCTCTCTCAACCTAAGGGCAGATTTGGTGGATAAAAATATCCGAGTGAGCAATATTGAGCCAGGGCTTTGTGGGGGAAGTGAGTTTTCTGTGGTGAGATTTAAGGGGGATCAAAAGAGAGCAGATGAGCTTTATGAAAATGCTTATCCACTACTGCCTCAAGATATTGCTGAGAGCGTGTATTGGGTAGCTTCTCTTCCTGCTCATATCAATATCAACTCAATGGAGCTAATGCCTACTACTCAAGCCTTTTCAGCCTTTAGAGTATGCAAAAAGCCATAAGGGGAGGGGCTAAAAATACTTCCCCAAAAGCCCTTGAAGTGTGCTTGTCAGTCTTGGATTTTCAAATCCCTCTAGGATAGAGAGTAGTTCTTGCTTGTAGGCTTCTAGCTCCCTCTTTGCACCTTGTAGTCCCAAGAGATTGACATAATTATTTTTGCAACTATCATTTTGGGTGGGTTTCCCTGCTTCCTCTTGGGTTTGGGTGGCGTCAATAAGATCATCACGGATTTGGAAAAACACACCAAGCTTGATACCAAAATCCCACAAAATCTCTTGAGTGTGAGTGGGGAGATTTGAGATGATTGCTCCCATTTTTAGGCTTGTGGCGATGAGTTTTGCAGTCTTGAGAGTGTGAATCATCTCAAGCTTATCCAAATCAAGGCTTTGGTTTTCAAAGTGGCAATCTAGGGCTTCTCCAAGTATCATTTGAGTAGCGTTAAAAGATAGCTCTTGAGTGAGAGAGATGAGAGTAGAAGAGGGCAGGGGGGCTAGAGAGATAAGATAGAAAGCATAAGAGTTGAGAAAATCCCCACTCAAAATCGCTGTAACCTCTTCATATTTGGTGTGAAGTGTGGGGTGATTGCGACGCAGAGGGGCATTATCAATGCTAGGTAAATCATCGTGAATGAGTGAGAAAGTATGCAAGATTTCCATTGCAAGGGCAGGGAGATAGGCGTTTTTGATAAGAGAGGGGGTAAAGGAGCTAACGATAGAGAAAAGAAGTGCAGGGCGAAATCTTTTGCCACCATTTAGCACCATTTCCCATACAGCTTTTTGAAAATAGGGGTGGAAGCTTTGAGCTTGTGGAATGTGGGAGTGCAAAAAGGATTCAAAATCCAAAAGGATTGTATCGAGCTTGGATGTATTCATTGTTTAGTCCATTGATAAGATTGAGGGTGAATTGAAATCCACCACGCGAGATAAGCACATCAAGTTTCCCCAAACTTACAGCTTGAGTGAGTAGATAGCGTAAGCGTCTAGCGACTTCTTGGGTGCTTTGGGTTTGAGAGCTTAGGATTTTTTGATTGTTTATCCAAAGGATTGTGTCCCCTTCAAGTAAGCCTTGTTGCAAACCTTGAAGATTGGGGTTGGTGCTAGTGATAGTGAGGTTATTATCAAGCGTGATTCCAAGTCGCTCAAAGAATCTATCAGGAAGCAAAAACCCTCCATAGCGTCTTGAGACATTGACTTGGTATTCTGTGATACTCTCTCCTCTGCGGATTTTGACATTTGCCACAGAGTTTTCAGGTAGGTTTGTAACAAACCATTCAAAGTCATAATAATCTTTGAAAATGTGATTATTGATTGAGAGAATTTCATCATCTTTGAGGAATGGCACATTGGGGAAAAAGGGATCGACAAATTCGACTTTGAGCGTTTTATCTTCAGGATTGGGGGGATAGAGTCTAATGCCTATATCTCCATAATATGGCTCTTTTTGCTCCAAAAATCTAACAAGATAGCGACTATCCATAAAAAGATTTTCCCCCATTCCTAGTCCATAGATTTGATAGCAAATGTTTGAGACTACGCCATTTTGGCGAGTGGGGGCAGTGAATCGTCCATAAGTGAGATAGCCCTTTTGTGCTTCAAGGATGATTCCTGCCTCTGAGTAATTGAGTGCGATGGAAGCCATATTAAGCTTCATTGCTCTCTCATCAATGGCTCTGATGATATAGGTTTGCTCATCTTTTTGATTGGCAGTAGAAAAGGCATAAAGTCCGATGAAGGGATCTTCTTTGATAAGATTTCCCTCTTTTGGGCGTTCTTTGAAAAACCCTATGGCAAATTTTTGTTTGTTGTGTTCAACATTGATAAGGCGTGTTTGATTGCTTGGGCTTGAGGCGACTTTGTAGTATCTCTGACAGCTTGTATAGTCATATCCCCACCCCCAAACAAAACAAAGCAAAACACATAAGACTCGCATTAGTTTTGCCCAAAAGGATTTAAACCACCTAGCATATTTAATGCTGTGCTTTTTTTGCCATTTTCGATTTTTTCAAATAGTTCATTGAATGCCCCAATGAGGAGGATTTGCAAAGATTCTTTGTCTTCTAGCAAAGAATCATCAATACTCAAATCAATCACTTCTCCTGCTCCATTGCCTTTAAGGGTGATCATTCCTCCACCACTTTTGACTTCATAGACTTCAGATTTGCTTTTTTCTTCTAGTTCTTTGGCTTTTTCTTGGAGATTGCCAAGCATAGATTGAAGTTCTTTGGGATCAAACATATTAAACCTCGTATTTTATGGATTGGATTTTATTGTCATCATCAAGCAAAATCACCGTGGGGCGATAGTTTCTAAGCTCTTCATCACTATAATTTGCATACGCAATGATGATGATTTTATCTCCTGTATGCACTTTTCTAGCTGCTGCACCATTGAGGCAGATTGTGCCTGAGTGTTTCTCTCCATAAATCACATAAGTGCTAAATCGCTCACCATTATTGATATTGACGATATCCACTTTAATCCCCTCATAGAGATTGGCACTTTTTGCCAACTCCTCATCTATGGTGATTGATCCCTCATAGTTGAGATTGGCATCAGTGACTGTGGCTCGATGAATTTTGCTAAAAAGCATTTCTAAAGTCATTTTACTTCCTTTTTTCTAGGGATTTTAGCACATCTGCAATCACTTCCCTATCATCAAAATGGATTTTTTGGTGTCCGATGATTTGATAAGTTTCATCTCCTTTACCCAAAACAAACAAAATCTCATCGCTCTCTAGCTCTTTGATTGCCCTCTCAATGGCTTGTTCCCTTATGGGGTTGATAGATTTGATTTTTTCTTCTTGGGTGATTCCTTGCAAAATCTCAGCAATGATATTTTGGGGGTTTTCACTGCGTGGATTGTCGCTTGTGATATAGATTTTTTGGGCGTATTTTTGAGCGACTTCTCCCATTTTGGGGCGTTTGGTTCTATCTCTATCTCCTCCTGCACCAAAAAGCACAGCAATCTTTTTCCCCTCAAAACTCTCCAAAATCTTCTCCATTCCATCATCAGTATGAGCAAAATCCACGATGATTAGAGGAGAGTGGGAGACAATTTCCATCCTTCCCTCAACCCCTGCAAAGTCCTCCAAGCTCTCTAGCACTTCTTGAAGGCTATGGTGTGTGAGGGAAAGGAGAGAGGCAATAGAGCAGAGGGCATTGTAGAGATTGTGTCTGCCACACATCAAGAGGTGCAAAGTCCCCACTTCATCTTGAGTGCAAATCGTTGAGGTGATTGTAGGGGAGAGTTGATAATCACAGGCATAAAAATCGGCTTTTTGTGTGAGGGAGTAGGTGATTTTATGCTCTACTTTGGCATTGAGATCATCAGCGTTGATGATATGCAATCCCTTACCTGCAAAAAAGCTGTTTTTTACCTCAATGTATTCTTGAAGATCTTTGTGAAAGTCAAGATGATCTCGTGTGATATTGCTTAGAGCTTTTAGGGCAAAATCTAGTCCCAAGATTCGGTTTTGTGTGATTGCGTGGGAGGAAACCTCCATCACAAAATAATCACACTCTCTAGCCTCTTCAATCAGTGAGTAAAGCTCCAAAATCGTGGGAGTAGTCAGCCCTTTTTCTCTTTTTCTCTCTCCATTGATAAAAAACCCTCTAGTCCCCAAAAGTGCGACTTGATAGCCTAGTTTTTGCAAAGAATGAGCAATGAGGGCTGAAGTGGTGGTTTTGCCATTAGTGCCTGTGATACCGATGAGTTTTGGGGTGATTTGAAAATAATTGACTAGCTCATTTTCATTGATAGAGGGGAGATGAGCGATACTATCGTGATATTTTTGATTCATCGTGGTTTTGACAAAGAGAGAGCTTAGATCTTCACTTGCTGTGATACTATCATCAGTGAGTGAGCTAAAACTTTGATTGTTGTAAGTGATGTGTTTTTCAATTTTCATTGAGATGTTTTACCGCCTTTTGTAAGATTTGATGAATTTGGGTGTCAAACCCCATATTTTCTCCGATATTTTCTGCATATTGCAAAGAGAGATTGGCATACCCTTTGTCAATAAGAAGATTTAAAAACTCATAAAGCTCATTTTTGCTAGAAAATACAATCTTTGTGCTAAGTGTAAAATCTTCAAACGCTTCTTTGAAGTTTGGCTTGGAAAATACAAAAGCCTTGAAGTCCTCAAAAGTGATACAAGAGAGTGCTTCAGCACTTCCTAGTGCAATCTCCCACGCTTTTTCAGTCTCAAGATTTTCTAGTTCTTCGAGTCTTTGAAGGCGTGGGAGGATTTCAGCTTGGGCTTGGAGAGAGGGCTTTTCTTGTCTAAGAAGATAGTAAAACTCAGAGAGTGCCACGCCCTTGGATAAATCTGTGTTTGCAATATCACAAAAGATTCTCCCCATTTGGATATCTAAATCCTCTGGGGATTGGAAATAGAGATGATTGAAGCTTTGGATAGCTTCAGAGAGTTTGCCTTTTGAGAGTAGGGTGTAGGCTTGATTGACTTTTGGTTTCATTCCTCCTCCACTTTAATCACTTCAATTTCAGGGTGGATATCCATTTGAAGTTGGTGTTGGATTTTGTTTTTGAGTGTGATTGTGCTACTAGGACAGCTTTTGCAAGCTCCTTGAAGCTGGACATAAACTTTGCCATCTTGAATTTTGATAATCTGAATATCCCCACCATCTCTAAGGAGATAAGGGCGAACTTTTTCTATGCTTTGTTTAACAGGGTTGAGTAATTCTTCATCACTAAAAATCATTTGCGTTCCTTTAGGCTAGAATACATTATTTTTGAATCTATTTATCATAATACATCAAATTTTTATAAAAAATTCAAACTCATTTCACATATTTGGCTCTCTCTTGTATTCTCTCAACTCTTTTGTTTGTATGTATAATGCCAAATAAAAAAGGATGAGATATGCCCACTCTCCAAAATCTTAATAATGCAGTTGATAGGCTTTATTTGACAGATAAAACTACATTTATACACAATTTCTCAATCCAAAGATATCAGAGTATTGGAGGGCAAGAAAAATACCAAAAGTATTTTGAGATTACAAAATCCCTCTATCCTGCTATCGCAACTATTGAGATAATCTTACGCAATAAAATCAACAATACTCTCACAAAGCATAGTGCGTATTGGATTATGGATTTTTATTTCTATGAGGGAGAGGTTAAGGGGAATTTTGGGAAAGAAATCACTTTGAAGATGAAAGACTCTATTTTAAAGGTGCTTCTCACTCTAGGAGCTAAAAGCAATGATATAGAGGGGTTTTGGGAGAAATGCAAAGAGAAGGAGGCGATCCATTACTCAATCCTCTCTAAGCTAACATTTGGGTTTTGGATAATGGTGTTACACAATGAAAAAATCTTCAATAATCTCTATCAAGCTGATATAAATTTTGCAAAAAATGTGTTTCCCAAGCTTGAAGAGAGGCCAACCAAAGATCCTTCTTTATTTTTCTCGTTTTTACATCACGAAAGCAAAGCCACACTTAAAATCATAAAAGATAGACTATTTCCCTCACATAGGACACTTATCCTTGCCTCATTTTTGACAAGCATAAGAAATAGACTAAGCCATTGTGAATTTCTTTTCAAAGAGAAGAAAAATATCACGACAAAAAGCTCAAAAGTAAAAGCCTATCTTAAAGATACTCAAAGCAATGTGATAAGGTATCTAGTTTGTATTTTAGAGAGTTTTGAGGATTGAATGCGGAGCCCCCCCTCACGGAATGGGGTATCTTGGAAACCAAGATGTGAGCAATGTAACCGACTTTATACCGCTCGAATCGGCGTGATTATATATCAACAAAAGTAAATACACCCAAAAAGCCTAGCACTTTTTGACAAAGAGTGTATTTTACAACAAGGCTTTAAATCCTTAAGAAAATTTATCCCAAAACAAAAACACTAAGAGTTTTTATCAAAAAATATATAAGCCTTTTGTTATGATTATATCGGGTTGAAAAACCCTAACTTAACACAACAAGGACATCCTATGGATATCAAAGACTTTAAAGAGCTTGAAAAAGCGACAAAGTCAACACAGAGAGAAAGTTTAAGAGTTGGGCTTGTGGTTTTGTTCATCATTGCCATTTCAGTTTTTGCCTTCAGTGTCAAAGATGTTACAAGCCCTTCTATGCTCGTATTTGCGACAATCATCGGTGGATATATGGCGATGAATATTGGTGCAAATGACGTGGCAAACAATGTAGGTCCATCTGTAGGATCAAAAGCAATTACGCTTTTTTGGGCGATTGTGATTGCAGCAGTTTGTGAGGCGTTGGGTGCGATTATTGCAGGAGGAGATGTAGTTTCTACAATCAAATCAGGGATTATCAACAAAGATGCGATTACAGATAGTCATATCTTCCTTGTTTTGATGTTTTCTGCGTTGCTCTCAGGTGCATTGTGGCTCAATCTTGCCACTTTTGTAGGAGCTCCTGTTTCTACTACTCATTCACTTGTAGGAGGGATTTTAGGAGCTGGGATTGTAGCTGGTGGCTTTGAAATCGTTCAGTGGGGAGTGCTGAAGAATATTGCTCTGAGCTGGGTGATTTCTCCACTTTTTGGAGGAGTGATTGCAGTCATATTCTTGCTTTTCATCAAAAGAACCATTCTTTACAAAGATGACAAAAAACAAGCCGCTAAGCGTGTAGTTCCAGTCCTTATCACTCTAATGGTTTTTACTTTTTCCCTTTATTTGATACTTAAGGGACTCAAAAAGATATTCCCTATGAGTATGGGAGTAGCTGTGAGTATCAGTGCGATTTTGGCAATCATTGGGTTTTTTATCATTAAGCCTTTAGTAGATATCAAATCCAAAAAAATCCAAAATACCAAAGAAGACATAAACGAGCTTTTTACAATCCCCCTAGTCTTTGCAGCAGCACTTTTGAGCTTTGCTCACGGAGCAAACGATGTGGCTAATGCAATCGGACCACTTGCTGCAATCAATCAAGTGCTAAGTGGAAGCGTAGAGTTTGCTGGTAAGGCTCCTGTGCCATTGTGGATTATGGTTGTGGGTGCGTTAGGGATTTCTCTAGGACTAGCTCTATATGGGCCAAAGCTTATCAAAACCGTGGGGAATGAAATCACAGACTTGGATAAAAAAAGAGCATTTTGTGTGGCAATGAGTGCGGCAGTTACCGTGCTTATCGCCTCTCAGTTGGGGCTTCCTGTGAGTTCTACTCATATTGCTATTGGTGCGATTTTTGGTGTAGGATTTTTGAGAGAATATCTCCAAAAGAAGCAATTCCAAGCCCAACAAATGATTATCCAAGCCCACGCAGGAAAAGATGAAAAAGAAGTCGAAGAATTTCTTAGAAAATACAATTCAGCAAGTATGAAGAGAAAAGGAAAAATCCTAGAGGCACTCAAGAGAAAAGAAATCAATATCTTGGACAAAAAAGAGAGAAAAACACTCAAAAAAGCTTATAAATATGAGCTAGTCAAAAGAAGTGCACTCAACAAAATCATCGCCTCTTGGCTCATCACCGTTCCTTGCTCGGCACTGCTTGGTGCAGGGTTGTATTATATTTTGATTTGGATTGGCTTCTAGTCTAAGTCTTTAGGGGGTGGGAATCTACTTTATCCTACATTCAAAGACACATTAACACCTCTTAAATCAACAAACTTTTGATAAAAGTTCTATTTTTGAGTGAGAATCTGAAGATTAACATAGTATCATTTTGAGATTTTGCAAAATTTATCATCGGAGATGAAAATGAAATACATCAAATTCTTCAAAGAGCTAAACAACAAAGATGTCCCCATTGTCGGTGGGAAAAACGCAAGTATTGGAGAAATGTTTCAAGAATTGCTTCCTGTGGGCATCAAAGTTCCCAATGGCTTTGCTATCACAAGTGAGGCGTATTGGTATTTGCTTGATAGTGCAGGGATTAGAGAGAAAATCATCGCTCTTCTTGAGGGGGTGGATACCACAGAGATTGATGTATTGAAAGTTAGAGCCAAACAGATTAGAGATTTGATTTTTACAACACCACTTCCCAATGATTTGCGTGATGAGATTTTGGAAGCCTACAAAATCTTAAGCGATGAGTATGGAATGGATGAGGCAGATGTGGCAGTGCGAAGTTCAGCCACTGCTGAAGATTTACCTGATGCCTCTTTTGCAGGACAACAAGATACTTATCTAAGTGTAAAGGGACAAAGTGAGCTTATCCACTATGTCAAATCTTGCTTTGCTTCACTTTTCACTGATAGAGCCATTAGCTATCGTGCTTCAAGAGATTTTGATCACTTCAAAGTCGCTCTGAGTGTAGGGGTGCAAAAAATGGTAAGAGCAGATAAGGGAAGTGCAGGGGTAATGTTCTCAATCGATACTGAAACAGGATTTAAAGACGCGATTTTGATAACTTCTAGCTGGGGGCTAGGTGAAAATGTCGTGGGAGGAACTGTCAATCCTGATGAGTTTATCGTTTTCAAACCCACACTTTTGGAGGGCAAACGCCCTATCATCAAACGCCAATTAGGACATAAACACCAAAAAATGGTTTATGCTCCCAAAGGAAGCTCACACCCCACCAAAAACATTCCCACCACTCAAAAAGAATATGATAGTTTTTCAATCAGTGATGAAGATATCCTCAAACTTGCGCGTTATGCTGTGCTAATCGAAGAGCATTACAGCAAAGAGGCAGGAGAGTATCGCCCTATGGATATGGAGTGGGCAAAAGATGGAGAGAGTGGAGAGATTTTCATCGTCCAAGCACGACCTGAAACCGTGCAAAGCCAAGCCCTCAAAAAAGGTGGAGGACAAAGGGTTGAGAAATATCGCTTCAAAAAGCCTGTGGATAAGTCAGAGATGATTCTCAAAGGAATCGCAATCGGTGGAAAAATTGGAAGTGGAAAGGTTAGGGTGATTAATGATATTGAGCATATGAGCTCTTTTAATGAGGGGGAAATCCTAGTAACAGACAACACTGATCCTGATTGGGAACCAGCGATGAAAAAAGCAGCGGCTGTGATTACTAATCGTGGAGGAAGAACTTGTCATGCAGCAATTGTAGCTAGAGAAATCGGTGTGCCAACGATTGTAGGGGCTTTGGGAGCCACAGAGCGACTTTATAATGGAATGGATGTAACCATATCTTGTGCTGAGGGAGAAGAGGGATATATCTATAATGGAATCCACCCCTATGAGGTAGAAACTATTGAGCTATCCAACTTTGAGCAACCCAAAACAAAGATTTATCTCAATATCGGAAACCCTGAAAAAGCCTTTGATTTTGCACGATTCCCCAATAATGGTGTCGGACTTGCTAGAATGGAGATGATTATCCTCAATCAAATCAAAGCCCACCCTCTAGCCCTTGTGGATATGCAAAATGGTAAAAAAGTCAAAAATCAAGCTGAGATTGAGAAGCTCATCAGTGGCTATGATGGGCCAAAAGACTTTTTTATCAAAAAGATTGCAGAAGGTATGGGAATGATTGCTTCAGCGTTTTATCCCAACCCTGTGATTGTGCGAACAAGTGATTTCAAGTCCAATGAATATCGTGGAATGCTAAGTGGGACAGAGTATGAGCCACACGAAGAAAACCCAATGATAGGCTATCGAGGAGCAAGTCGCTACTATTCAGAGCAGTATCGCAGTGCCTTTGAGTGGGAGTGTCAAGCCCTAGCTATGGTGCGAGATGAAATGGGATTAACTAATCTTAAAGTAATGATTCCATTCCTTAGAACTCCTGAAGAGGGTAAAAAGGTATTAGAGATTATGCGACGCAATGGTTTGGAGCAAGGCAAAGATGGGCTTGAGGTGTATGTAATGTGTGAATTGCCTGTCAATGTGATTTTAGCCGATGAATTCTTAAGTCTTTTTGATGGCTTCTCTATCGGCTCAAATGACCTTACTCAGCTCACTCTAGGAGTAGATCGTGATGGTGAGCTTGTCAGCCATATTTTTGATGAGAGAAATCCTGCAATGCTTGAGATGTTTAAACGAGCGATACAAGCTTGTAAAAAGCACGGAAAATATTGTGGAATCTGCGGACAAGCTCCAAGTGATTATCCTGAAGTTGCAGAATTTTTGGTAAAAGAGGGGATCACATCAATCTCTCTCAATCCTGATTCAGTTCTCAGCACTTGGGAGAGAATCTTAAAACTTGAAAAAACTCTTTAAAGGGAAGATATGAAAAAATACACAATCGCTATCGTAGGGGCGAGTGGTGCAGTAGGAGAGGAGCTCCTTAAAGTCTTGGAAGAAGAGAATTTCCCCATAGAGAGGATAATCCCTCTAGCAAGTGCTAGGAGTGCAGGGCAAGAGGTTGAAGCTTTTGGCAAGGAGTGGGTAATCCAAGAGCTAACTTGTGATATTTTTGAGAAAGAGGGTGTGGAAATCGCCTTTTTCTCAGCAGGTGGGAGCGTGAGTGCAGAGTTTGCAAAAAGTGCAGTCAAAGCAGGGGCAGTGGTGATTGATAATACAAGCCATTTTAGAATGCAAGAAAATGTCCCACTTGTCGTGCCTGAAGTCAATCCAAGCGACATAGCTAAGTGGAGAGAGAGTGGAATCATTGCCAACCCTAATTGCTCTACAATCCAAATGGTGCAAGTGCTTTCTCCACTTCATCAAGCCTTTGAGATTGAGCGAGTTGATGTCAGCACCTATCAAGCTGTGAGTGGTGCAGGAAAAAGAGGAATGGAAGAGCTAGTAATGCAGATGCAAAAATTCTTTGCTTTTGAGCTTGAGAGCTGTGAGAGTGAGGCATTTCCTCATAGAATCGCACTCAATCTTATCCCTCATATTGATGTCTTTATGCCAAATAGATACAGCAAAGAAGAGATGAAGATGATCAATGAAACTCAAAAGATAATGCACGCCTCTTTCCCTGTAAGTGCCACTTGTGTGCGTGTGCCTGTGCTAAGAAGCCATAGTGAGAGTATCACAATCAAATTCAAAAACAAAGTAGATTTAAACAAGGCAAAAGAGGTATTGGAAAATGCTCAAAATATCATCGTGCTTGATGACTTAGAGCAAAATCTTTATCCAATGCCCTCAATCGCCACAGATACCAACCAAACTTATGTAGGCAGAATTAGGGTGGATAACTTTGATGAGAAGATTTTGCACCTTTGGTGCGTAGCTGATCAATTGCGAGTAGGTGCAGCTACAAACGCAGTAAGAATCGCACAAAAATGGATAGAATCGGAGGGCTAATGCTACATAATTTTTTTGAAAAACTTCTATGGAATTCAAGACTTTTTATCATCTTTGCAGTTTTGCTCTCTATGGTAGGCTCTATCTTGCTCTTTTTGGTAGCAAGTATGGATATACTTAAAGCTGTGGGAGCGACTTATAAGTATTATATGGGATTATTAGGGGAGGGTGCAGATATTCACAATGTGCTTTTAAACTCAATCATTATGGCAATTGATCTCTATCTTATTGCTGTGGTGCTTTTGATTTTTGCTTTTGGACTCTATGAGCTTTTCATCGCCAAAATTGAAATCAAAGACGAGCATAGCTCCAAAGTGCTAGAAATCCACACCCTAGATCAGCTCAAAGACAAACTAGCCAAAGTCATTGTAATGGCTTTGATTGTGGCGTTTTTCTCAAAAGTGCTAAATATGGGGATGAAAAATTCTCTTGATATGCTTTATTTTGCCATTTCAATACTTGGCTTGTCTTTGGGACTTTATTTTCTACATAAAGACAGCAAACATTAGGAGGATAAATGATTTTTATCGATAGTGCCTTAGGCAAAAAAACCCCTTATACTCCCATTTGGATGATGCGTCAGGCAGGGAGGTATCTAAGCGAATACAGAGAGAGTAGGGCGAAAGCAGGGAGCTTCTTGGATCTTTGCAAAAATGTTGAACTTGCCACAGAGGTTACGCTTCAGCCTATTGATATTTTAGATGTTGATGCAGCAATTTTGTTTAGTGATATTTTGGTAGTGCCTTTAGAGATGGGGTTGCCCCTAGAGTTTCTAGCAGGTGAGGGGCCAAAGTTTAACCAAACCATAAGAAGCGAGAGCGATTTTAAAGCCCTCAAAAAAGACGCTTACAAAAACCTCACTTATGTTTATGATGCAGTGAGTTCTATCCGAGCCAAGCTATCCAAAGACAAGGCACTCATCGGATTTTGTGGTTCTCCTTGGACTTTGGCAACCTATATGATAGAGGGAGAGGGAAGCAAGACTTACACTCATAGCAAAAAAATGCTTTACTCCAACCCCAAACTTCTCCACGCCTTGCTAGAGTCTATCACTCAAGAGCTTGTAAGCTACCTAGGAGAGCAAATCAGGGCAGGGGCAAATGCAGTAATGGTGTTTGACTCTTGGGCTTCAGCACTAGAGCTAAGTGCGTATCTAAACTTCAGTTGGGAGTATATGAAAAAGATTGCTAAAGCTATAAAATCTCAATATCCTCATATCCCTGTAATGCTTTTCCCCAAAGGTGTAGGAGCGTATTTGGAGCATTTAGATGGAGAGTTTGATGTCTTTGGTGTGGATTGGGGGACTCCAATGAGCCTAGCCAAAGAAAAGCTTGGAGGTAAATATGTCTTGCAAGGCAATCTTGAACCTGCAAGGCTATACAATCGCCAAGCAATGCTTGAGGGAGTGGAGCAAATCCTATCAGTGATGAATGAGGATAGAGGGCATATTTTTAATCTAGGGCACGGAATGATTCCTGATCTTCCTAGAGAGAATGCCATAGAGCTAGTCCAATTGGTGCGAGAAAAAACCAAACGCTAATGCAAAACATCATCTTTGGTCCAATCCACTCTAGGAGGTTTGGAATCTCTTTGGGGATTGATCTCTCTCCACTTCAAAAACAATGCAACTTTGATTGTCTATATTGTGAGCTAGGGGGTGCAAAGAGTGTAGAGCGTATGCAAGAGGTTTTGAGTGTGGAGCAGATTCTCTCTCCTCTTCTTGAAATCCTATCTACTCAGCCTAGCCTTGATGTCATCACGCTCAGTGCCAATGGAGAGCCTACACTCTATCCCCATCTCTATGAGCTTATCACTCAAATCAAGCACCACACAGAGGGCAGATATAAAACCCTTATTTTAAGTAATGGCTCTCTCTTTGGCAGAAGTGAAGTGCAAAAAGCTCTAAGAGAGTTTGATATCGTCAAGTTTTCATTTGATTGCTTCTCTCCTCAATGCTTCAAGAAACTTGATCGCCCCAATAAATCTCTAGATATAGAAGCAATCAGGCGTGGGATTCTTGAGTTTGCTTCAAGCTATCAAGGAGAATTAGTCGCAGAGGTGCTAGTGATAAAAAATCTCAATGATAGTTTAGAAGAAATGCAAAATATCGCAGGATTTTTGAGAGAAGTAGGAGTGGATAGAGTGGATTTAGGCACACTAGATCGCCCACCAGCTTATGCCATAGAAGGGGTAAGCCCTCAAAGACTTCAAGAGCTTTCTTTGGCATTTGAAGGGCAGTGTGTGAGTATCCCTATAAGGAAAGAAGCTCATATACAAAAGAGAGTAAAGCTAGATAGAGAAGATATTTTGGAGCTTCTCAAAAAGCGTCCTATCAGCACAGAGGAGTTTTCTACACTCTTTGAGGGGGTTGAGCTATGTGAGGAAATGCTAGAAAATGGGGAGATTATGATAAAAAAAGTGGCAAATATGCAATTTTTTGCTCCAAAGTCTTGACATTATCTATTTTTTCTCTTATAATCACGCTTTTATTATTCAGAGCTACTTATTCCGGATTAGCTCAGCGGTAGAGTAGGCGGCTGTTAACCGCTTGGTCGCAGGTTCGAATCCTGCATCCGGAGCCATTCATTTTATCTATCCCTTTTCTTATCATTTTTTTCTTATCACTTTTCTTTAGCTATGTTTTTTGATATTTTTACTTAATCATTGTGTGATTTTTGCTTTTTTTATATTTTTTCAATCCCTCTCAACCCCCTAAAATGCGTATCTCTACCCCCCCCCCCATAGTTACTTTTTGTTTGTTTTTGATTTGTTTTCCATTTATTTTGTGATAAAATCTTGAAAAATCTTTCGCAAACAAGGAGAAAAAATGAAACAAACAAAAGCGATAATCCTATCTAGGGGGGGGGGGAACTAAAATCCTCTCTCTCCAAAGCTAACTTCAAACCCCTCATCGCCACTTCTTTGGCTCTTGCTCTTGGCTTCAGTGTAGCAAGTGCAAACCCTTCTTTAAGCATATATAATCCACTTGGTATTGAGCAATCCATAGTTGCAATGGGAGGAGGAGGTGGGTTAAGCTGGAAAACAACAGATGGTTTTAAACAGCTAGTGGTAAATGGCATAGATAGCCCTTATTGGATTTTTTCTTTTGGAGACACAACAAATCAGGCGATGGATGGTTCTGGGGGTTATTATGCCACCAATAATGGAGTTTTGGCAAATGGTTCTGCACTTGATTCCACATTTGTTTTTACAAGCGATTCTGCAACAATGATTGGGAGTTCTGTGCAAGATAGAGGACGATTGAAGATACAGTTCCTTACTGGCAGTGTCCCCACTAATTGGAATGATGATGCTTCTAAAAAAAGAAAAGTATTAATAAATTTCAACAGCGTTACAAAATATGCAAATGGAGATAATGGAGTAAGAAATATATCCTTTGTTGGAGATTTGTCTATTGAAGCAGGAGTTGGAGAAAACAAAAATATAGTTGAGGGCAATTTTTCTGGAGATATGATTGGAGATGTTTATATTTTTGCCAATTTTTCTTTAGGCTATAATACTGCTGTCAATACAACTCTCAATTTCAAAAACAACGCATCATTGCAGGGAAATATTTATTCAGATTCAAATATAGCTAAAAATAGAGAGTTTGCTGGTGCGGGAAATAATACTTTTAACTTCCAAACTGGTGGAATCTATGGAGGACTCAATTCAGGAACTTGGTATCCTGAAGGAATGAAAACTGAAAATGTCATCAACTTTAACGCTGGTGAAACTTCTCCCGAAACTGAAGTTGTAAGTTTTATTGATGGAGATGTAGTTGCACAACCAGGGGGAGTAAATATCATCAATTTCAATCGAGATAATGATGCAAGGATAGGGAGACTAGTTAGCAATTCTGGGGAAAATGAAGATTATTATGATTATGGGAAAAATATTGTTAATTTTTCAGGAGATACTCTAACAATCAAGAGAGGAATTGCCGTAGAAGGTAGTGAAAACTCTAACTATGCTGGAAATCAAATCAATCTTAAAAAAGCAAATGCACGATTAGTTATTGACTCTGGAGGACTTATTGCAAGGCAAACAAGGAATCTAAGTAATCAAGATTATCCACAACTCAATGAAATTATATTTAAACAGGGTGGAAGTCTTATTTTAAAAGGAAGCAGTACAAATGCTAGTGATGGAAGTTTTAGTTTTGATGGGATGTTTGCTCGTGATAGAGAAACAAATAGAATCACATTTGAAGGCACTCAAAATGCTTCAATTCAGGCTGAAACAGAGATTAGGAGTGAAAGTTGTGGGAGCAATCTAATAACTTTTCAAGGAAATGGGATCAATACAATTGATAGCTTCATCAATGCAAGTGGTGGAAGCAATAGTGTTGTCATCTTGGGAGACAACTCTAAAACTTTTACCAAAAAAGATATTATCAAATCAAACAATGGAGCAAATAATTTTACCCTCTCAGGACTTAACTCTACCCTCACCCTTCAAGGCACTACAAACCAAATTTCCACTCTCACAGCTTATACTCCTAGCAAAGCAAGAACTTTGGGGGTTTCAACTCTAATTATCAATGGAATAACTCAAGCTAATAGCACAACGATTGATCAACTTGCTAATGGCGAGAATCTTATAGTGGGTTTTGTAGGAAACTATGTCTCTACTCTAAAAATCTTAAATAGCACTAGCAACAATACAACAATTGCCCTCAAATCAATTACTCTAGGAGATGGCTCTACAAACAATACCCTAGATCTTACAGCTCTTAGCAACGCTACGATTTCTGAAACTATCAATGTAGGAGCAGGACAAGGACTGAATATCAATCTTAAAAATACTACACTTGCTACAAATGGCTGGACTACAGCAAGTAGTGGAGCTTCGGTTATTAATGTAAATGGAGATACCACAGCAAACTCAACCCTCAAAGGTGGAGTAGTAGTATTGTCAGGATTAAACCTCAATGCCACTACAAGCACATCAATGGCTTTGCAAAACATCTCCACAACCATTGACACATTGACTTCAAATGCTAATGCAACAGGCATAAATGCCCTTACCCTAGACACAACAGCCAATGCAGTCAGTGCCACTATCAATAATCTCAATGCTTCAAATCTTGAGATTGCTCTTGGAGGCAGTGCGACAAACTCAGCCACACTCAATATCGGTAGTGGAAACAATTCCTTTGGAGTGCTTGATCTTACAAATGATTCCACAAACAATTTCCTCAATAATAGTGGCAACCTCACAATCTCGACACTTAGCCTAGAAGGAGATACTTCTTTGTCTATCAATGGAGGAAATACAACCATTGAAAACACGATTGGAGATAGCAATGCAATGTCAAATAGCACACTTGCTCTCACTCTCAATAATGGTTCTCTTTATGCCAAAGGGGGACTAGACAATGCCTCAGCTTCTAATACAATCAATCTCACTCTCAATAACGCTACCCTCTCTTTGGGGCAAACAAGCACAATCACTTCACTTAATGCAAGTGGAAATACTTTGGTAGATTTGGCAAGAGTGAATAACTCAGGAACTCCAATGCCTAAACTTGCTAGAAGTGTTAGTGATAACAATGTAAATGCTAGAACGACTCTGAGTGCAACTACTTTCACAGGAGAAGCTACATTTAAGCTCTATGTCAGCTCACAAGAAGCAGATAGGGTTGTGTTCAATAACGCTTCAGGAGCAGGAGAGGGAGTGGCTACTATTGCTCTTGTGGGAGGTAATGATGTTTATGATATTACCTATGATGCGAGTAGAACTGATAAGGGCAATGTAATGGTTGCTGATGTGAGCAATGCAAATGGACAAGTAAAAGTCGTGGCTGGAGAGAGTATGATTGGGGTTAATATGATTCAAGCCACAATCACAGAGGGTGAAACAGCAGGACAATACTTTGTAGGGCAAGTCAGAGATTTGGGACTCAACCAATCTTACCAAGAAGTGGCAAGTTCAGCTCTAGCTGTCAATTATGATCTCTACCTTGCCAACTTCAACTCTCTCAATAAAAGAATGGGAGAATTGCGAGAGAGTGAGCATAGTAATGGAGTATGGGCTAGAGTCTTTGGGGGAAATATGAGTAATGACTTTGGCTCTGGCAGTAAGACAGATTATGTTACAGCTCAAGCAGGATATGACTACTCACTTAGCATAGGAGAGAATGCAAGAAACTTTATGGGAATTGCCCTAGCTTATGGAACTTCAAATACAAAAGGCAATACCATTGGAGTGAATGCTATCAATGCTACAACCAATAGTATTTCACTTGATAAAGTCAATTCCAATATGATTGAAGTAGGGCTTTATAACTCCTATGTTGCTGATAGTGGTTGGTATAATGACACTATTTTTAAGTTTGATTACATTATGAGTGAATTCTCTTTTAGCACAGATCCTACTAGAATGAGTGAAACCAATAACTTTGCAATGGTGCTAAGTGATGAGTTTGGGTATCGCTATAAATTTGGTGAGAGTGAAAAAGGAAGTTGGTATATTGATCCTCAAGTAGAAGTCGCTTTTGGATACTTCAATCAAAGCGATTTCAATCGTGCAGTCTTTAATGGAAGCAATACTTTTGCAGATCTTCAAGCTAGACAAGATAGTATCCTCACTCTAAGAAGCAGAATCGGAGCAAGTCTAGGGAAGAAATTCACTACTGATAAAGGATTTGCAAGTATTTATGTAGGAGCTTCTTATGAGTATGACTATATTGAGGGAGGAAACTCTGAGGCTAGTGGAAGAGTAGGAGGGACAATCACTCAACTTGATAAAGTAGAGAGCAATGGAAGAGCAGTGCTAAATGTAGGAAGTAATATTGAGCTAACTAAGGGGGCTAGAATGTATATCGATGTGGAAAAGAGCTTTGGAGATAAGCAAAGAACCTTTATGCAGTTTAATCTTGGAGCAAGATATAGTTTCTAGGATATGAGGATAGAAAAGGGGGTGGGAGAAAAAAAGGGGTGGAAAATAAACCCTTATCAAAAGAGCTTATCATAGATAGCAGTAGGTTTGCTGATACCTCTACTCTTCAAGAGTTTTAGAGAGGGTTTCTTGGAGATAGAGGTATCACAGAGCCTACTCCTTTATTGAGATTTTGTCTTAAAAAGGCTCTGTTTTTTGTGGTTTTGACATATGGAGCAAGGATTCCTTGCTCCAAAGAAAGATTTGCTGATACTTCTTTAGCTTAAGCAAGGAAGTATCACAAAGTTTTTCCCCTAGCCTATTGCAAGAGGGTATAAAAGCCCTCTTTGAAATGGTGGAGGAGTATTACAGGGTTTAGCCACAAGAGAGAGTTTCTCTTGGATAAGATTTGATGATACCTCTATGAGAGATTAAAGAGGGTTCTCAAAGTAGAGGTATCACAGAGTTTTATGCTTTTTATGAGAAATCTCCTTTTAGTCATTATCATCTTCTCATAAAAGCTCTATTTCCAAGGAAACTTCTATCTTGTGTCAATTATATAGAGTTTCCTTATCTCTCTAAGGAGAGCAAGACTCTTTTTGGTATTTGGAAGTGAGGAGATTTCTTCCATATTTGCCAAGTGGGTGTATAATATTCTCATAATCCATTCTCCCAAGAGATTGGAATCTGGCTGGAGTGATTTATCACAAAGGTTTCCCCGTCTTATGTGCGGGGGTATTTATCTCACAATATATTCCTTATATTTTTCCTTGATATTTTTAAGTGTTTGAGTATCTACTGATGAGAAATAATCCGATCTCCTTCTTATATCAAACATTCTAGTTTGTGCCAATAATGCCACTTGGGTTTTTTGCTTAGAGTCCTCAAACTTATAAAACATAAATCCCGCCTTGTTTTTGGTTTGAGAAGAAAGTGGCACACCTAGAAATGTCCCATTGGGTAAAACATTTAGCACCAGCACAGGACGAACAAATTTACTCCCCTTGCCATAAACCTCTCTTCCCACATTGACTCCTACATTGCACCAATAGATTTTGCCAATGATAATCTTTTTATCACTCTTGCGTTGATCTACATCTTTTTTGACCTCATTCCACTCATCAAAATTCTTCTCTTGCATTTTTTGCTCCTATGGTTTAGATTTTATCAAAAAAGATGATTTTAATTTTTAAAAGATTAGGTTATCAAAACTAGACTTTTTCAAGGAGTAAGAGAAGAAAGCACTTATTTTTGAGAGGTGGTGGAGGGGTATTGCAGGGTTTGGCTACAAGAGAGAAGTTTTCTCTTGGAGGAGATTTACTAAAATTTTTGCTTGTTAAATCTCACTTTCATTGACACTGCATTTTGCGATTTTTTTCACTTCTCCCTCAAAGCTGATTTCTTGATTGTGTATCTCAAAGGTAAGACATTCTCCTGAAGGAGGGATAAGCTTGACTTGATGATTTTTGACCTCTCCTCTCTCATAGAGTGAAGCCACCACACTTGCCATCCCTGTGCCACAAGCTAGGGTAATATCTTCTACTCCTCGCTCAAAGGTTTTGACTTTGTATCCCTCTTGTGTGGGGAAAACAATATTAACATTACTATCATATTGCACTCTTAAATCCCTCATTGTGTGGATACAAAAATTCTCAAACTCCTCTTCTTCCTCAATAAATTTGACAAGATGAGGCACTCCTGTATCGAAAAAATCCCAGCCATCATTTTGGTTGAGTGCAAAGATTTTGTAAGCCCCTAAATTGCTTGAAACCCTATAAGGATAGCTCTCTGAAGTGATTGCCACCTCTATCACTCCTGCACCACTAAGAAATCGATGAGATTTTGGAGCAATGGAGTGAAGAAAGGCATACAATCCCACACAACGACTTGCATTCCCACACATTCTAGCCTTTGAGCCATCACTATTATAAAACTCCCATTCATACGCATATTGTGAGTGAGATTTGAGTAGGACTAACCCATCTGAACCGATTCCATTGTGTCTATCACAGAGCTTTAGAGCAAGTTCTTGGGGGTTGAGAGAGGAGGGGAGGGTGTGAGTGATGAGAAAATCATTGCCACTTGCTGAATATTTTTCTAGCTCAATCATTGTCCTTCTCCTAAATCTTTGATATAGAGATGAGAGTTTGATTTGGGGATAGTTTTGGTGCTTGGAAGCTCTAGGATTTGATAGCTTTTGGTGTGTGTGAGATAAACAAGTTTGATGATATCTCCCACCTTGACTTCTTTACTGCTTTTGACTGCCTTATCATTGACAAAGACTACACCACTCTCACACATATCTTGAGCTACGCTCCTGCGTTTGAGAATATTGGTACTATTGAGAAATTTATCAATCCTCATTATCTTCTCCTTTTTAGGGTTTTTGTATTGAGTTTGTAAATCTTTGAGGGCGTGTCCTCAAAAAATCCTCTGCTATCCTCGATGATAATCTCTGCCCTTTGCAATGCAAATTCAAGAGAAAACCCCTCTCCTGAAGGATTGGCACTTGAGGAATACAGAGCTTTAAAGTGGCGTAAAAACTCCAAATGCTTCTCATCTCTTACCACTCTTAGGGCTTTGGCATTGGGATAGATGAAAGTCGTTTTTTTGGCTCTTCGCACTAGGGTTTTGTGTCTTTGGGGGATTCTTACAAAGTTTTTGAGTGTATCTAGGCTATCTACCTCGATTAAAACCTCTTTTCCCTCTCTCCCCTTAGCGTGATTAATCTCTTGGGGAGTTTGGGAGAGGAATCCTGCTGTGGTATCACTCTGAGCCAAAAAAAGCATTCTAGCTTCTTAGAAAGTCTTGTAATGCTTTGGCTTGGTAAGGACTGCTTTTGGATAGCTCTCTAATAGCACTACAAGCCACTTTAGCTTCTTCAATGGTTGTAAAATATGGCACTTGAGATTTTAGCACTTGCTGTCGCAAAAGGCGTGTATCACTCTTATTGCTTCGCTCATCACTGCTATTGATAACCATTGCGATATGGTGATTGGCGATTTCATCTTGGATATTGGGGCGTCCCTCACTCACTTTTAGCACAAGCTCACACTCCACTCCTGCCTCTCTGATAGCTTGATATGTCCCACCTGTGGCACATACGCTAAAACCTAGAGAGATAAATTCTTTGGCTAGACTTGAAGCAAAGGGCTTATCTAAATCTTGCAATGAGATAAAAATCTTTCCACTTGTAGGAAGTGTGTTTTTACAAGCGATTTGACTCTTGGCAAAGCTGATACCAAAGCTTGAGCTAATCCCCATTACCTCTCCTGTGCTTTTCATCTCTGGCCCTAGCAAGACATCTGCACCATTAAGCTTATTGAATGGGAAAACTGATTCTTTGAGGGCAATGTGTTTGAGGGCTTTATGCTGATAAATCCCATCTTTGCACTCTAAGATATTGAAGCAATCATAGAATTTGAGTGCTTCGATTAAATTCCCTTGCACCATTACTCTTGTAGCGATTTTGGCTAGTGGCATACCTGTGGCTTTGCTGACAAATGGCACGGTTCGACTAGCTCTTGGATTGACTTCGATAAGATAGATTTCATCGTGGTGGATTGCGTATTGCACATTCATAAGTCCCACTACGCCAAGCTTTAGGGCAATGTCTGTTGTCATTCTTTGGATTTGAGAGATGAGAGTGGGGGAGAGGGAGAATGGGGGGAGAGAAGAAGCACTATCTCCTGAGTGAATCCCTGCTTCTTCAATGTGTTGCATAATCCCTCCAATATACACATCTTTTCCATCACTGATTGCATCGACATCTAGCTCTATGGCACGATCTAGGAATTTATCCACTAGCACAGGAGAGCTTTCACTTACTCTTACAGCCTCTTCCATATAGGCTTTGAGCTCTTCATCATTATGCACAATTCTCATTGCTCTTCCCCCTAGCACATAGCTAGGTCGCACAAGCACGGGAAAGCCGATTTTACTAGCGATACTATGAGCTTCTTCTTTGTTGAATGCGATTCCATTTTGGGGTTGTTTGAGGTTGTTGGCTTCGACAAACTCAGAAAATTTCTCTCTATCTTCAGCCACATCAATGACTTTGGCAGTCGTTCCGATAATTTTAGCTCCTATTCTTGTCAGCTCTTTGGCAAGTTTGAGAGGGGTTTGTCCTCCAAAATGCACGATGATTCCATCAGGATTTTCTCTCTCAATCACGCTTCTTACACGCTCAAAATCAATAGGCTCAAAGTAGAGCGTATCGCTTGTATCATAGTCTGTGCTTACGGTTTCAGGGTTGCAGTTATACATAATGCTCTCCATTCCCAAATCTTTGAGGGCAAAAGAAGCATGAACACAGCAATAATCAAACTCAATTCCCTGTCCGATACGATTGGGACCTCCACCGATAATCATCACTTTTTTCTTCTCGGTAGGTTTAATCGTATGGGCTTCTCCTATGGGGCTAAAGTGTCCGATAGAAGAGTAGAGATAAGGAGTGAGAGAGGGGAATTCAGCAGCACAAGTATCTACCTCGTGATAGCTCAAAGAAAGTCCTAAATCTTTTCGTGCTTGATAGACTTCATTTTGGTTGATTTCTAAGCCATCGTTTTTGTTGATAAGATAAGCAATCATTCTATCACTAAAGCCCAAAGATTTGGCTTCTTGCATAAGTGAGAAGTTATGCAAAATCTCTACACTGATTTTGCTCTCAAAAAGCACAATTTTTTGGATTTGAGATAGAAACCAGCGATCAATCTTGCTTAGTGTATAAATCTCTTCAATACCTAATCCATTTCTAAACCCTTCAGCCACATAAAGGAGGCGAGAGTCATTGGGGCGTCGGATTTCATGCTTGATTTTTTCAATATCTGAGCTGATAGGATTGAAGCCAAAAAGCCCATTCTCTAGGCTACAAAGAGCCTTCTGAATGCTCTCAGCAAAGCTCCCACCGATTGCCATAACTTCTCCGATACTTTTCATACTTGTAGTAAGTGTAGAATCAGCTGTGGGGAATTTCTCAAAGGTAAATCTTGGGATTTTGCTTACAATATAATCAATACTTGGCTCAAAACTTGCCGTCGTGCCTGTGATATCATTTGTAATCTCATCAAGTGTGAATCCCACTGCCAAAAGCGTGGCAACTTTGGCGATAGGATAACCCGTGGCTTTACTTGCAAGGGCAGAGGAGCGAGAAACACGAGGATTCATCTCAATAACAATCATTCTTCCACTCTCAGGATTTATGGCAAATTGCACATTGCTTCCCCCTGTATCTACACCGATTTCTCTAAGGATTGCAAATGAGGCATCACGCATTCTTTGATACTCTTTGTCTGTGAGAGTAAGAGCAGGAGCGATAGTGATACTATCTCCTGTATGCACACCCATAGGATCAAGATTTTCAATAGAGCAAACGATGATACAATTATCTGCACTATCACGAATGACTTCCATTTCATACTCTTTCCAGCCCAGTAAAGATTCTTCAATCAAAATTTCACTAATAGGTGAGGCATCAAGTCCATTTTTGGCTAAAGTCTTGAACTCATCGATATTGTAAGCCACGCCACTTCCCCCACCTGCAAGGGTGAAACTTGCTCGGATAATGAGAGGGAATCCAATCTCTTTGGCAGCATTGAGGGCTTCTTCTTCATTGTAGGCATAGCGTGATTTAGGCAAGTCCATACCGATTTTTAGCATTGCTTCTTTGAAAGCTTGGCGATCTTCGCCTTTTTTTATCGCTTGGGGGTTTGCTCCTAGGAATTTCACTCCCTTTAGCAATCCCTTCTCTTCCATACTCATCGCGATATTTAGGGCAGTTTGCCCTCCCATTGTAGGCAAAATTGCATCGATATTTTCTTTGGCGATGATGTCTGAGAGGATTTCCTCTGTGATTGGCTCAATATAGGTTCTATCAGCAAATTCAGGATCAGTCATAATCGTGGCAGGATTAGAATTGACTAAAACGACTTTATAGCCTAGCTCTTTGAGAGTTTTGGCAGCTTGTGTGCCTGAGTAATCAAATTCACAGGCTTGTCCGATGATAATTGGCCCTGAACCAATCAGCAAAATATTCTTTATGTCTTCTCGTTTTGGCATAGCAACTCTTTGTAGTGAAATCAAATTTTTAAATTTTACAAAATAAGTGCTTAAAATTCCTTTGATTTTGTAGATTTTTTTGACAATCTTGTGTAATATTGCATTTCTCTTTGCAGACCTATGCAATAGAAAGTTAGAGCAACGCTTCAGGGTAGGAATACAGCAGAGCACTTTGGCTTTTTATGTGCCTTAGGTATCTGCAGGGAGGCTTTGACTTCAAAATTGTAAAAATCCTTCAAAAAATGTCATTTGAAAAAACCAAAAACTTTTGATATAATCCTAGGGCTATTGTGAGGGGACGAACCCTCGTAAAACCATATAGCTTTGGCTATATGGTATCTACAAATACTTCATAAGCTCTGGGTTTATAGTTTTCAAAAAATCTTCCAAGAATTTATCGATTTTATCAGGGGTGATTGAAGCAATTAGCTTGTAATTTTTGTTGTTTTGATAAGTGATATTTGGATTATTGTTTGTATTGAGTTTGAGAAGATTTTCCCAATGATAGGCTTTGTTTCTAATAATCAGAAGCAATTCATAGCATAAATAATATTCCAATGTTTTTGGGCTTTGGAAATATCTCTATTGTTGTATGAACCACCATAGTTTCTAAAATCAAGCAAAGAGGGATTGAATAAAAGAGAGCAGATTTTAAACTCATCAGCAATCTTTACCCAAAACCCTAAAGAGAGATTTGAGATGTATTGATCTTGTTTGGGCAATGGATTTGAGCGTTTGGTGTATTTGTTTTCAATTTTTGAAATTTCAAGCAGTAATCTCTCTTCAAAAGGGGTCTTGCTCTTATCTTTTTGCATATATTGCTGTTTGAGAGTTTGTAGCCACTCATTTCCAAGAGTGAGCTTGAGGGCAAAATCAATAACATTTCTAAGCGAGAGTTCAAGTATGGCAAGTTTTGGTGTGATATGAGAGATAAGGTGGAGATTGCTTTGATGTTCTTGTGTGTTTTTGTAGGAGTTAAATCTTGAAAGAGAAATGAGATTTTGGGGATTAGAGCAGAAATGCAAAATTTTTGATTGGAAATCATCATTCATCGTTTTTCTCCAAAAAAGGCTGTAAGATTGTAGCAGACATTTAAGTTTTTACTTGTTCTTAAGGAGATGAAATGGATTTTTCTCAATTTGATTATGCTTATGCTATCAGTGGGGGGATAGGGAGTGGGAAGAGTAGTGTATGCAATATTTTAGCTACTTTGGGCTACAAAGTGCTTGATGCAGATAAAATCGCTCATCAAGTCTTAAGAGAGCAAAGCCAAAAAGTCATAGAGGTGTTTGGGGAAAGGATTGTGGGGGAGGGGGGAATCAATCGCAAAGCTTTGGGGGAGATTGTCTTTGAAGACAGAGATAAGCTAGAGCAACTTCAAAATATTCTAAATCCTTATATCTATCAAGAGCTTTTTTCTCAATGTCAGCAATTAGAGAGAGAAAAAAAGCCCTATTTTGTGGAGATTGCACTTCTTTTTGAGCAAAGAGAGAGGCTCAATTTCAGACACAAAATCCTCATTACTGCCCCCAAAGAAGTGATTTTGCAAAGGGTGCAAGAGCGAGATGGTACAAGTCAAATGCAAGTCTTGCAACGCATTGCCTCTCAACTTCCTAGTGAAGAGAAAATCCCTTATGCAAGTGAAGTGATAGAAAATGATAGTGATTTTTTGGGATTGGAGAGAAAGATAGAGAAGTGGGTGAGGGGGATTGTGAGTTAGGGTTTTTGAGGGGTTTTCCAATGATTTAAAATCACTTTGATACTAATCATAAAAAGGATTCCCTCAATCATTGCTCCCATTACAAAGGCATAGTAGTTTTCTTGAGTGATGACTTTGAGCTGGAGAGCAAGGGTGGCAGTGGCGATAAGGAATGTGAGAGGCATTGCATCACTAAAAGCGTAAAGAATCGTATTTTTGGGGCTTCCAAGATATTTTCTAAAACTCACAAAGCACCCAATAAGGCGAATCCCAAACATTCCACACACGATAATCAGCGAGTCTTTGAAGAGTTGGGGGTGTGAGAGTAGGGTTTTGAGATCCAAAGTCGTGCCGACATTGACGAAGAAAAATGGCACAAAAAATCCAAATCCAATGCTAGTGAGTTTATTGTGAAGAGAATGACGATTTCCAAAGAAAGTGGCGATAATCATTCCTGCAATAAACGCCCCCAAAGCGACTTCAAGTTGCAAAGAAAGCACAATGGAGATAAAGATAAAAAAAAGCATTGCACTAAAGCGTAAATCTTGATTGCTTGTATCTTCATGTGGGACAATGAGAGTCTTTAGTCTAGGAAACCACCAAAAAATCACCCTAAAGAAACGGAAGCAAAGAGCGATAAAAAAGAAAAAGAGCAAAAGCACCCCAAAGGTTTTGGAAAGCTCAAGACTCAAACCATAAGTGTAAAATCCATTGATTCCCACCAAAATACAAATGCTAAGTAGCTCTCCTAAAATCCCCACTCTCAAAGCAAGGTTTAGCCAAATATGCTCTTTACCATATTCTTTAATGAGTGTCATAATCATTCCTACCCCCATAATAGGGAAGGTAACAATATAGATATAAGGGAGTTTTTGGAGCAAAACTAAGAGAAGTGAGAGGGAGTAGAGGATAGAGAAATACAAAAAGATATTTTTACCCAAACCACTTTTTTTGAGGTCTTTGAAGGATTTAAGATCTACTTCAGTCCCACACAAAAACATCAAAATCAAAAACCCCACCTCTGCCACATAGTGAATCGCCTCGCTTGGGTGATAAATCCCAATATAGCTCACAAACGCTCCCAAAAGCATTTCAATCACTACACTTGGAATGCGTGTGAGTGAGCCAAGGAGTGGAGCGATTGCCACAAGAATGGCAATGAGAGCAAAGGAGGTGAGACTCATAGATTCTCTTCTATCACTTTTTGCAAGGCTTGAGGGTAGAGCTTGTATTCAAGTTGATGAATTGCATTCTCAAAAGCTTGTAAATCCCTAAATGGAGCTTTGCTAAGTTTTTCTTGCAAAATAATCTCTCCACCATCAAGCTCTTCACTGACATAATGCACGCTCACTCCCCCAAAGTTTGCTTCTTTGTCTTCAAAGCTATCTTTTATCCCATTTGTTCCTTTGTGGTAGGGGAGAAAAGAGGGGTGAATATTGATACATTTATAAGCATTGATAAATCTTGGAGTAAGTATCCTCATAAAACCACACAGAGCAATATAATCAGGCTCATAGAGAAATAGAGCTTTGAGAAGTGCTATATCGTATTCTTCTCTTGTTGGATATTCTTGATGAGGAAGAGTAATGCAGGGGAGTCCTAGCTCGTGGCATCGATTGATCCCATAGGCTTCAGGATTATTACACAATGCTCCTACAAACTCAATCTTTGCCCTCTCACCACTTTTGCCTACAACCTCTTTGCCCTCTAGGGTTGTATAAAGATTCTCAAGATTGCTTCCATTCCCACTAAAGAGGATAAAAATCCTAATAGTTCTCATACAAATAACTTTGGATATTTGGTTTTGAGAGTGTTGATGAGGGCAATCATCTGCTCTTGGTTATAGGGAGTATCCTCAGGCACTTCTTCAAGCTCTTCTAGGTAGAGATCGATGAGCTTTTTGATATCTTTCCCTCCTGCAAAGTGCAATGCCACTCCTAGCATATCAATTACCTCTAGGGCTAATTCTTGAATCTCTAAATCTTTTTCTTTCATATTTTCTCCTCCAAAATGATTTGAACCTGCTCTTTTATATCCTCATAAAAAAAGCTTTCTTTAAATCCCTCTATTTTCCCCCCTGAAGCGTTTTTGTGTCCTCCACCACCAAAACACTCACTTGCCAAAACACTCACATCACAGGCATTGTTTGCTCTCAAACTCACATTGCCTCTAGTATTGACATCAATAAAAAAGTCAAATTCAGGATTTTTGCACAAAAACTGATTCCCCACCACACTCACAGAGCCTAGAGTATAGCTCAAAAACCCTCTTTTGTCCTGATAGAAGATTTGGCATTGCTCTTTTTTGGATTCTAAGAGTTTGACAAGATAGTTTGCAAAGATATTATCCATCGTTTCTTTTTGGGGATCTCCCCCTAAGATTTGTTTTTTGAGAGAGAAGAGGGCATTATCAAGCTTGACTTCAGGATTGGGGAGATAGAGATAGTTTTGAGAATGCTCCAAAAGGGAGAATTTAAAATCCCTATTTTGCTCTTCAAACATTGCTCTATTGGGATCTTTTGCTCCTGCGATTGCTCCCATTAGCACTTTGCCAAACTCAAAATTCTCTCCATCCATTATCCACATATCCACAGAATTTACCATCGTGCTAAAATCTCTTAGCCACTGCTCTTTTGAGGGGTTGAGCAGAGGATAAAGCCCTAGGAGAGTTTCAAAAGTGATTTTACACGCACTGCGAGTGTGATCTAGGTAATACCAATGAAATTTTTGAGAGCTTTCAAGCCCACTGATATGATGATCTAAAAGCTTTAGCTCTATATCATAGCCCTCAATTTTTAGCTCACTTACTCTCTCTTGCAAAAGGGTTGATTCTTCAAATGTGAGATTTAAATCTGTGATGAGAAAAAGTGTCTTTTCTTTGCTTTTTTTAGCCACACTCATCATCTCTTCAATTCTTACCATAATCTCTTTGCCATAGTTGGCATTGAAAAAAAGGATATTTTCAAAAAAATGTTTAGCGATATATTGAGCCCCATAGCCATCTAAATCGATATGGGAAAGGTGTAATACTCTCATTGTTGTCCTTTAAAATCTATCTCAATAGGTTTATCAATAATCTCAAAATTGACATTTGGATCAAGCTCGGTGTGGCTTAGCACCACGACATCGACTTTGTATTGCTCTAGTTTCTCATAGAGTGGGCGTCTAAGCTTGTTATCCACTAGCAAAATCACAGGGGAGATCCCCATTTGCACGACTTTTAGCATACTTTCTTCAATACTTTCTTTGAGTTTTTGGGTTTCACTGATTGTGAGAAGCAAGGTTGAGTTTGAGCCTTGATCTTTAATCTTAGTGATAAGGGCGTGTTCGGTTTCATTGTTGAAGATGAGAAGCTTGATAGTGCCATCATCGGATTTGAAAAGATTGGTGATTGTCCTTGCAAGGCGTGTTCGCACTTGCTCGACAATGATTGGGATATTGTTTTGCACAGCTTGAGCAATATCTGTAACGCACTCAAGGATAGTGAGCATATCTCGGATTGGAATCTTTTCTTTAAGCAACTCTTGAAGCACTTGACGGATAACTCCTGTGGGGAGTTTGTTGGCTTCTTCAATGATTGCAGGATAAATATCGCTGAGGCGATTAAGAAGTTTTTTGACTTCATCTTTGGTGATAAATTCAGGAGCATATTGTTTGATGAGTTCTGAGATATGAGTAGAAACAACCGTGGAGGGATCAATCACGGTGTAGCCTTGAATGATTGCTTCTTCTTTGTCTTTTGCCTCTATCCACAATGCGTCCATTCCAAAGGCAGGTTCTTTGGTAGGGATTCCATTGATGGGCGTGCCTACATAGCCTGTATCCATTGCTAGGAAGTGATCAGGCATTACATCTCCCTCGCCAATCTTTACTCCTTTGAGGAAAAACTCATAGTGAGTAGGGGAGAGCTGAAGATTGTCTTTGATGCGAATCTTTGGCACCAAAAATCCAAAATCTGAAGCAATTTTTTTTCTAATCCCTCTAATTCTCTCTAGCAAATCACCATTTTGCTTGACATCGGCAAGTTTGATGAGTTGATAGCCCAAAAACAGCTCTAGCACCTCTAGCTTTAGCACATCATTGATAATCGCCTCTTCCTCTCGCTCAATCTCTTCTTCACTCTTTTGAGGTTTGGGAGGGGCAGTGTGAGAAGAGATATCAATGGGTTTTTGAGGAGTGGGTGTGGAAGCAGAGGTGGGATCTTTTTTCTTTTTGAAAAAGTTATCTACAAAGGAGAAGATACTTTTTTTCTCTCCCTCTCCCATAAGGTAGGCAATAGTGTAAAACACCAAAGAGATGAAAATAAGTGAGCCATGAGGGAATCCAGGGATAAGAGAGCCTACAAACAAAATTGTTGCCAAAATCGTAACGATTTTTTGACTATTGACAAGTTGAGTTACTAAATCTTTGGCAAAGTTATCTTCCTCTCCTTTGGTGCTTCGTGTGATGATAATCCCTGTGGCTGTGGAGATGATAAGGGCAGGGATTTGTCCTACAAGCCCATCTCCAATTGTCAAGATTGTAAAAGTAGAGGCACTATCAGAAATACTCATATCATACTGAAAGATTCCGATAAGAAATCCTCCTACAATATTGACAATGGTGATGATGATTCCTGCAATCGCATCGCCTTTGACAAATTTACTTGCTCCATCCATCGCTCCATAAAAATCAGCTTCTTGAGCGAGCGCATCTCTACGCCTTTTGGCTTCGTGCTCATCAATCAATCCTGCATTCATATCTGCATCAATTGCCATTTGCTTACCAGGGAGTGAGTCAAGTTGAAATCTTGCTTTGACTTCTGTTACACGCGTTGAACCATTGGTAACTACCATTAGATTGACAATGACAAGGATACAAAACACAATGATTCCAATCACATAATTCCCCCCTACCACAAACTCCCCAAAGGCTGTGATAATATCACTCACTGCCATAGGGCCTTTATTGCCCTCTGTGAGAATCATTCGAGTAGTTGCGACATTGAGTGCTAGGCGATAGAGGGTTACAAGCAAAAGCAAAGTAGGGAAAGCTGAGAAATCAGTAGGCTTTTTGATATAAAGTCCAATAAGGATAATCAAAATTGAGAGAGCCATAGAAATGCTTAGCATAAAATCCAAAATAAAGCTAGGAAGTGGGATAATGATGATGGCTAAGATTGCAATGATAAAAAAGACAACGCTTAAGTCTTTTGAGCCAAAAATTTGTCCCAAAATAAGTTGAGCTTTTTGAAGTAATTGATTTTTGGAAAACAAAACATTCCTTTGTTTGCTTATTTTTTGGTTTTAAGTGTGGAATTTTACATTCTTTTGTAAGGTTTTTGAAGTTTTATTGTAAAATCCACGCTTCAAACTTTTTGTTTGATAATACTATACCAATCTAGGAGGTCATTATGGCTCAAGATATGGCGAAAAAACAAGAAATTATTTCTAAGTTTGCCAGAGATTCAAAGGATACAGGTTCATCTGAAGTGCAAGTCGCACTTTTGAGTGATAGGATTGCTACTCTTACAGAGCATCTCAAAGCTAACCCAAAAGATCATTCAAGTCGATTGGGACTTTTAAAGCTTGTAGGACAAAGAAGAGGATTGCTTAAGTATCTTAAGAAAACTCAATATGAGCGATATTCTAAACTTATCGCTACTCTTGGCATCAAGGATAGATAATCCTTGCTTTGAGGGGCTTCCCCTCACTTTTTGCTTCCTTTAAAATTGCCAAAGACTAGATTAGGAACTAGTCAAAAATCCCCAAACTTTTATCTGCCAATGTTTTGATATCTTTTGGTTTAGCGATAAAGTCTGTATAGCCAAATCGCACACTATTTAGCATTGCTTGACCGATAATGCGTGTGGTTAAAATATGATTGGGTAGCACATAACGCAATAGCTGTAAGATTGGGGAAGTAAAGCGATAAAATAAACGATAGCTTTTAGTTTTGGAAGTAATGCCATCAAGAGGTTGGATAACAGCAGGGCGAAAAGCAACAAACTGCCTAAAACCTATCTGATTTAAGGCGTTTTCTGCTTCACCTAGTGTTTTTGCCCATCCTTTGCCAAAAGCATTTGCTCCTTGTCCTGAAGTAAATACAAAAGTCATATTGGGATTATTGGGTTGTAATTTTTTGGCAATCAATAAAGGTAATTCATACATTGTATAGTGATATTGCTCAGCACTGCCATTACTGCTACTCATACCCACTGCATAAAAACATCCATCAAAACCTTGTAGGCTAGAAAAATCTGCTTGGCTAAAATCTTTGACAATGATTTCACAAACCTTAGAATGAGGGGTTGCAAGAGGTGAGCGTAATATAGCGACAATCTCTGTAATATCTTTTGCTTTGAGGCATTCCTGCAATATGCCTTGTCCTACCATACCTGATGCACCAAATAATATGATTTTCATAGTTGCTAATCCTTTGTGTCAATTTTGCTTATGTGTAAAACTTTAAAACTGCGTATTTCTAGGTGATATGTCAATTTTATCAATATCAGCAAAATTGCCCCTAAGATATTCTCTCACGCCCACTCTTCCAATCATTGCCGAGTTGTCAGAGCAAAACTCCAAAGGAGCTAGGAGCAATTTGCTTCCAAAACTTGCAGTAAGTTTGTCTATCTCATTGCGTAAGAAAAGATTTGCACTCCCACCCCCTACGATTGCAAAGTGAGACACACTCTCTCCTCTCTCTTTTTTCTCCAAAAAATAGCGTTTGCATTTTTGAAGTATATGAGAGCAGGCACTTTTTTGGAATGCATAGGCTAGAGCGTTTTTATCTAGTGAATCACCTCTTTTTTCTATCTCAAGTCGCACAGCGTTTTTAAGTCCTGAGAAGCTGAAAGCTAGAGTTTTGTTTTGCAGAGGGATAGGGAGGGAGTAGAGTTCTTTGTGGCACTTTGAGGCTAAATCTTGGATAATTGGTCCTCCTGGATAGCCCTCTCCTAGCATTTTTGCTACCTTATCAAAACTCTCTCCAAAGCTATCATCTAGGCTTTGGGCGATGATTTTGATCTCTTGCTCTGTGGCTTCCAAAATCAAAGTATGTCCCCCTGAAACTAGCAAAACACTTAGAGGAAAAATCTCTTTTTCTTGATTGATAAAAAGGGAGTAGATATGCCCTTTGAGATGATTGATTGAAAGCAGGGGGAGAGAGAGTGAGAGCGAGAGGGTTTTTGCCATCATTAACCCCTCAATGAGAGTTACGCTAAGTCCTGGTTCGCTAGTTACTGCGATGGCTTTGAGGGTTGAGAAGTCTCCACCTAAAAATTCTTTGAGATTGCTTAAAATCTTTGGGAGTCTTTGGGCGTGAAGCCTTGAGGCAATCTCAGGCACAATCCCCCCATAATTGCTATGAAATTCATCTTGAGAGATTTTTTGATGAAAGAGAAGTTTGCAATCTTTGATTTGAGTGAGAGCCAAAGAGCTATCATCACAACTGCTTTCAATACTAAGTATCATTGTAAAATCCTTGTTTGTTTTGTAAAATCATATAAAAAATTTGGGAGAAAAATATGAAAAGAATGAGGGCAGAGTGGGAGAAGCAAAGAGCAGTTTTGTTTGCTTTTCCTCATAAAGATAGCGATTGGGTGGAGTATTTGAGTGAGGCTAGAGAGAATTTTATTGCCATTATTAAAGAAGTGTTGAGATTTGAGGAAGTGGTATTGGTGTATCATCCAAATGATTTAGAGGGCAGGGCAATCATTGAGAAGACTTTTTCTCAAGCCATAGAAGAGGGGAGAGTGAGAGTGTATGCAATCCATTGCAATGACACTTGGGCTAGGGATTTTGGAGCAATCAACTTGCTTGAGGGGGATAAAAATGTGTTGCTAGATTTTGGGTTTAATGGGTGGGGGCTGAAGTTTGCAAGTAATTGGGATAATCAAATCAACTCTGCCCTAAAGAAAAATGGAGAGTTTAGCGATGAGCTAAGGGCGATGGATATGATTTTGGAGGGTGGAAGCATTGAGAGTGATGGAAGGGGAGTGATTTTGACAAACACTCAATGCTTACTAGAAAAAAATCGCAATCCATACTTAAGCCAAAAAGAGATTGAAGAGAAGCTAAAAGGGCATTTGGGAGCAAAAAAGATTCTATGGCTCAATCACGGCTATCTAGCAGGAGATGACACTGATAGCCATATAGACACTCTTGCTAGATTTATCTCTCCCACTCAGATTGCTTATGTTTCTTGTGAAGATGAGAGTGATGAGCATTACTTGGAGCTAAAGGCAATGGAAGAAGAGCTTAGAGAATTAAGGGATTTGGAGGGCAATCCCTATGAGTTAGTCAAACTCCCCTTTGTGAGGGCGATTTATGATGAAGGGGAGCGGTTACCTGCAACTTATGCAAACTTCTTGTTTGTCAATAATGCTTTGCTTGTGCCAACTTATGGAGATAGCAATGATTCTTTGGCTTTGCAAATCTTACAAAACGCTCTCCCACATCTTGAAGTGGTGGGAGTGGATTGTCAGACTTTGATAAGACAGCACGGCAGTTTGCATTGTGTGAGTATGCAACTTTATTAGATTTTGGGTAGGGATTTTGAGGTTTTTAGCTTAAAATTAGACTTTTATTTTTCATTAGGAGTGCAAGAAATGGGCTTTTTGGATCGTTTTTTTGGCGTGAGTCAAAGTGGGAGTAGCTTCAAAACTGAAGCATTTGCAGGTTTTACCACCTTTATGGCAATGCTTTATATTATCCCTACAAGTGCTTCAATTCTCTCAGATTCTGGGATGCCAAAGGAAGCATTGATTACTGCTGTAACTCTTGTTACTATCATTGCTACGCTTTTGAGTGGAGTGTGGGCAAGAGTGCCTGTGGCAATGAGTGTGGGAATGGGATTGAATGCTTATTTCTCTTATGGAATGGTTAAGGGAATGGGGCTAAGCTGGGAGCAAGCTTTGGGGGTAGTATTTCTCTCAGGTGTGGTGTTTTTGCTTGTTTCTCTAACCAAACTTCGCTCTTGGCTCATCAATAGCATTCCCTTAGGGCTTAGATTTGCTCTAGCAGGGGGATTGGGTGCGTTTATTTGTGCGATTGGTTTGCGTTCTCTTGGAGTTATCACAATCTCTCCTATTGGATTGCCTGAACTTGGGGGACTAAATAAGCCTGAAGTATGGATTGGGCTTATTGGAGTAGTGGTGATTTTGGCTTTGAGTGCAAGGAAGATTCACGCCTCTTTCATCATCGGAATCATCTTTTGCTCCATTTTGGCTTGGGTTTTTGGAGTTTCAAAAGTGCCAAATGAATTTTTCTCAACCCCTGCCTCAATCGCTCCTATTGCCTTAAAAATGGATATAGCAGGGGTGCTAAGCCTTGCTCTTGTGCCTACGATTATCTCTTTACTTGTGTTAGATTTGTTTGATTCTTTGGGGACTTTGGCAGGAGTGGGGGCAAAGATTGGATTATTTCAAAACAAAGAGGGTAAGGGAGATAAAACTTTGGAGAAAACCCTAGAGGTTGATGCAGCAGCCACTGTGATTGGAGCAAGTCTAGGGGTATCTACCACTACTAGCTTTTTGGAGAGTGCAAGTGGAGTGAGTGAAGGGGGGAGAACAGGGCTAACTTCAGTATTTTGTGCCCTCTTTTTTGCTTTTACTCTCTTTTTGCTTCCACTTTTTCTCTCTATCCCCACTTTTGCAATCTATCCTACTTTGGTTGTAGTGGGAGCAATGATGTTTTTAGAAGTCAAGCATATTGAGTTTAATGACTTGCCTATTGGACTTTCAGCCTTTTTTACTATCGTGCTAATGCCTTTGACTTACTCTATCGCTAATGGTTTGGCAGGAGGGTTTTTGGTCTATATCCTCACTTGTCTTGCACTCAAACAATATCATCGTATCAATCTTGGTGTGATTTTGCTAGGGATTTTGAGTGTATTGCCAATTGTTGTGCATGGTGTATTTTTGAAAGGATAGAGAATGGAAGGGAAATTGATGGCTTTGGCCATAGAAACTTACAAAATCACCCTATATGTCTCTTTGCCAATGCTTTTGGTGGGATTGGCTGTGGGGTTGTTTGTCAGTATTTTTCAAGCCACAACACAAATCAATGAGATGACATTGACTTTTGTGCCTAAGATTTTGGCAGTGATTGCAGTTTTGATTTTTCTCTCACCTTGGATGATGAATCAAATTTTGGATTTCACAAAAAAAGTTTTTGATCTTATACCGAGTTTCCCATTTTGAAAAAAATCATCGATTTCTCAAAACATACAAGCTTAAGGATTGGGGGGAGCTGTGAGGTGGAAGTTTTGAGTGAGGCTAGGGGATTAGAGGAGGGGGAGAGAATCATAGGGGCAGGGAATAATCTACTAGTTTCCCCAAATGCAAAAAATATTTGTATCTTAGGCAAAGAGTTTGATTATATTTTGGATTTGGGAGAGTTAGTTGAGATTGGGGGAGCTGTGAGTAGTGGGAGAATTTATAGCTATTTTAAGAGAAATAATCTTTTTGGATTGGAGTTTTTGAGGGGGTTGCCGGGGAGTTTGGGGGGGTTAGTGAAGATGAATGCAGGAATGAAAAGCTATGAGATGAAGCAGACTTTGAGAAGTGTATGTGTCGATGGAGAGTGGATAGAGGCTCAAAATCTCAATCTCTCTTATCGCCATAGCGAGATTGATGGGGTGGTGTATGGTGCAAGGTTTGAGAAAAGGGGTGGATTTAGAGATGAGCTAGTGAGTGTGTTTGAAGAAATGAGAAGCACTCATCCGCATTTGCCAAGCTGTGGGAGTTGCTTTAAAAATCCAAGTGGGGATTATGCAGGAAGATTGCTAGAGAGTGTGGGGCTGAAGGGCTTTAGAGTGGGGGGAGTGGGGTTGAGTGAGAAACACGCAAATTTTTTAGTCAATCTTGGAGGGGGGAAGTTTGAGGAAGCCAAAGAGCTGATTGCCCTAGCTCAAAGCAGGGTTAAAGAGAGTTTTGGAATCACTCTTGAGTGTGAAGTGGTAATTTTGGAGTAAAAATACAAGTTTTTTGATTATAGTTGCACTTTTGAAACTAGAAAAGGATAATAATGGATTATACAATTAGCAAAAAGATTTTGAGTGTTGTTGGACGCACAAACGCAACTTATAACCTCATAGGAGAGGGCGATAGAGTGCTTTTGGGACTTAGTGGTGGGAAAGATTCTATTCTTCTAGCCTGTTTGCTTGAGAGAATGAAACGCCACGCTCCATTTGAGTTTGATTATCTTGCAGTAACTGTGCATTATGGAATGGGGGAGGATTACTCTTGGCTTGAAGAGCTTTGCCATAAGCAAGGAATCAATCATCAAGTGTATTACACCACCATTATGGATACGATTGTAGAGAAAAGAAGAGAGGGGAGCTCATATTGTAGTTTTTGCTCTCGTATGCGTCGTGGGGCTTTATATACCAAAGCCCTAGAGCTTGGCTACAACAAAGTAGCTATCGCTCATCATCTTGATGATGCGGCTGAGAGCTTTTTTATGAATCTCACTTATAATGGGGCATTAAGAAGTATGGCACCTATTTATAAGGCTGAAAATGGACTTTATGTGATACGCCCACTCATTCACGTGCGTGAGCGACAGACAAGGGACTTTGTGCTTTCTCAAAATATCCCCACTTCCCCTGCGTGTAATTGCCCTGCACGACGCCCCGGATCAGATAAGCCACCTATTGCTAGAGAGGCGACAAAGAATTTCCTAGCTGAATTAGAGAGAAGCAATCCTGAATTTTTCACTTCTTTGAAAAATGCTTTTAGCAATATCCACGCCAATAGCTTCTCGGATTTGAGATTTTTAGATAAATAATGGTGGTTTTAATCCCTGAGGAAATCACTCATCAGCCCACCTATACCTCTTCAAATCTCACCTTGATTTACTTCTCTCAAAGGGGGAGTAGCAAAAGGCTCTCAAGCTATTTTCAAAAAGATTGCTTGATTTTTGTTCAAGAGGGGCAAAAAGTGATTAACACCTCACTTCAGAGCTATACAATCAGCAAAAATGAGGCGTTTTTTGTGCCTATGGGGAGCTATGGGTTTAGCAATATTGCCTCTAATGGAGAGTATGCTTCTTTGCTTTTTTTCTTTGAAAAAGCTTTCTTACACTCCTTTGCCAAAGAGTATTGCCAAAAAGAGGGGAGGGGTGCTGTGGGGTTTTGTCATTTTGAATCTAGCCCAAGATTGGAGCAGTTGATGCAAAGCCTTGTGCTAAATCAAGAGCTTTTCAAAGATAGCTCTTTTTTGGATATCAAGGCTAGAGAGCTTTTGTATCTACTTTTGCAAAGCAATCAGGAATTTTCTCACACACTCTCCTCACTCCTAGCCAGAAAAGCTCCACTGATACAAAGGCTTGATTCTCAACCTTTTTTGCAAGTCAAAGATATGGCAAAAGAAGTGAGGCTTGAAAGCTCAATCTTTAGCAAAAAATTCAAAGAAGAAACAGGAATCACTCCAAAGGAATGGCTAGATAAAAAAAGGTTAGGGAAAGCAAAGATGATGCTAGAGCTTGAAGATAAAAATATCGCTGAAATTGCTTATGAGTTAGATTTTGGCTCTCCTTCGTGGTTTATCAAAAGATTTAAAGATTATTATGGAATGACTCCTAAGCAATATCAAAAATTATCAAAAAACTAGTATTTTTTATCAAGTTTCTTTCACTTTTGAAACCCTAAAATCCCTATAATTTCGCAACTTTAATCATAAGGAGTAAAAATGTTTAAGAAAATTTCTATTATTTCTGCGTGTGCTTCATTGGCACTTGCTTGGAATGTGCAAGAGTTTGAGGGCTTTGCAAGTCCTGAGAGTGTATATGCGATGAAAGATTATGTCTTTGTAAGCAACTTAGGAAAAGAGGTTAAGCCACTAGAAAAGGATAACGATGGTTTCATCATCAAGATGAGCAAAGAGGGCAAGGTGCTAGATAAGATCACAAATCTCAATGCCCCCAAGGGAATGGGTGTGGTAGAGGGAGTGCTGTATGTGAGCGATATTGATACGATTAAGGGCTTTGATTTGGTAAGCAAAAAACAAGTTTTTAGCCTTAAAATCAATGGTGCAGTATTTCTCAACGATATTGCAACTCAAGGGAAAAATGGATTTTTTGTGAGTGATACAGGCACAGGGAAGATTTATACAATCAATCTATCCAAAAAGAGCTATGAGGAGTTTATCACTTTGGAGAGTGCAAAATATGGTGGTGGGCCAAATGGATTGCTAGTGAAGGATGGGGATTTGTGGGTGGTTACTTATGATCCAAGTCAAAAGATTCAAGGGGAAGTGCTAAAAATCTCTCTTCAAGACAAGAAGATTACTGAATTTTCTAAAGCTAGGGGCTTTATGGATGGGGTTGCAGTAGATGAGAGGGGCAATCTCTTTGTGAGTGCGTGGGGAAATAATCTTAGGGGAGTAGTCTATCAAATCTCTCCTGATGAGAGCTATTCTGAACTTCCTATCCGCAAGATAAAGGGGTGTGCTGATATTTTCTATCAAGATGGTGTGCTTTGGATACCTGCAATGATTGAAAATAAAGTTTTAAAAGTTACAAAGTAGGTTTGTGTCTATTTCTTTATTTCCCCAAAGAAAAAGGCTTACCCCTCCTCACTCCCCTCAGCCCAAAAAGAAAGTCTTGCTCCTTTCTTTTTGCCAATAGGGGAGAGCCTCGCTTAATCTTGAGCTATTCATTTTGGAGAACAAGGCACTTCTGCCTTGTTTTTTCTCCAAAATTTTATCAACGCTCAAGGCGAGAGGGTGGGTGGATAAGATTTGAAGGGGGATTGTGGTTTGATTGGGGTGTTTTGACTTCTTTTATTGTTTATATCTTCTTTCTTGACTAGAATAGCTCTTGGCTTGTATAATTTGCCCTTATCATCTTAAGGAGTGAAAATGGATATTTTTCAAAGAGATTTAGCAGGAGTTGGAGTTGATGCAAGAGAGGAGGAGTTTGCCAAAGATATGCTTCCACGCATCAAAGAGGCTCAGAAAATCATTGCCAAACTCAATAATGGCTATCACGATGAAGAGGAGACAAGAAAGATTTTGGAGGAGTTGATGCACAAAGAGCTTGATCCCTCATTGTGGGTTTTACCTCCATTTTATACAGACTATGGAAGAAATATCACGCTAGGGAAAAATGTCTTCATCAATCAAGGTTGCACTTTTATGGATAGGGGTGGGATATTTATCGGAGATGATGTGTATATCGCCCCAAAGGTTAATATCATCACAATCAATCACGACATTAACCCCTACAAACGCACAATCACTTATTGCAAACCTGTGTATATCGAGGATAGGGTATGGATAGGTTGTGGAGCAACGATTTTATCAGGTGTGAGAGTAGGGGAGAATTCAATCATAGGGGCAGGGGCAGTGGTAACCAAAGATGTACCAAAAAATTCAATCGTAGGGGGAAATCCTGCAAGGATTATCAAAGAGATTAGAGTAGAGGGGCAGGAAGAGGGTTAATACGCCCTCCCACACCCTATTTCAATCTCTTTGGCTATCATTTTTCCATTGTCATAGAAGACATCGACTTCTACAACATCATTGACTCTGAGTTGAGAAAAAGTTTTGGGAGTATCCCAGCCACTTCCACAGCCCTCCTGCTCGATTTCAGTGTAGGGCATTACTTTGATGATTTGGTTATTGACTTTGATTGTTTTGTTGGCATCATCAATCTCTTCAATAATCCCGCGAACATCAGAAGCACAAGCGACACTAAGCCCCAAAGCCACCCCTATAAATACGCCTAATCTTTTCATCTCAACTCCTAAAAAAGCTAGATTATACCCTTAATATGCACGATTTTTCACACATTGGATTTCAATCTTGCTTGCTGTAAGCATATTGTTGCTTGGGAAGACGTCCATTTCTACAATATCTCCTACCTTTAGCTCAGAAAATTTACGACTCACATCCCAAGCAAGATAGCAAGAATCTTCTTCAATCACGGTGTTTGGCAAGACTTTGACTATCTGTCCATTGACTTTGATTGTCTTGTCTGCATCGCTAATAGATTCGATAACCCCTTCAAAATCACTATCTGCAAACGCTAGACTTCCTATCGCAAGAATGCTTAATAATATCTTTTTCATCTTCTCTCCTTAATACGCACGATTAGCACATTGGATTTCAATCTCTTTGGCTACAAGCACATTGTTTTCAGCCCCCATAAAATCCACTTCTACCACTTGTCCCACTTTGAGATCGGCAAACTTTTTGGGAGTATCCCAACCACTTCCACACGCTTCTTCTTCGATTTTGGTATAAGGCAAAATCTTGATAGTAGTTTGATTGACAACGATTGTTTTATCATTGTTATTGACTGCCTCAATGATTCCATAATTGTCTGCAAATCCCAAACTCAACCCTGCCAAAAGTGCTAAAGCAATCTTTCTCATATCTTCTCCTTAGTAAGCTCTATTTTTCATACATTGAATATCAATGCTCTCAGCAACCAAACCTTGCCCTCCATTCATCAAATCCACTTCTACCAAATCTCCTTTTTTGAGATCGGCAAATTTCTTATCACTATCCCAGCCCATTCCACAAGACTCTTGCTCAATCTTTGTATAAGGCATTACAGCAATTGTGCTTCCATTCACCGTGATTGTCTTCTTGGCGTTGTTGATAGATTGAATCACTCCTTTGATATCAGAAGCATATAGACTTGCTCCTACTAGCATTGCTCCTATAAGTAACTTTTTCATTCCTTTGTCCTTTTGTTTGATTTCAAACTCTTTTTGAGTTTTGATAGGGAGATTTTAGAGAGCGAATGTAAAATTTATATAAAATGAGAGAAAGAATATAAAAAAATTGAGAAAAATCCTCAAGCCCTGCAAAGAAGAGGGTTAGAAAATAATCGTCTTGTTGGCAAAGACAAAGATTCTATCCTCTAGGGCAAGTTTCAATCCTCTTGCAAGGACAATTTTCTCCACATCTCTCCCTGCTTTTTGCATCTCTTGCCAAGAGTAGGTGTGGTTGATATGGATAATGTCTTGGGTAATGATAGGTCCTTCATCAAGGTCGTTATTGACAAAGTGTGAGGTCGCACCAATCATCTTCACCCCTCTATCATAGGCTTGTTTGTAAGGATTTGCACCGATGAAGGCAGGGAGGAAAGAGTGGTGGATATTGATGATTTGGTTTTGAAAATGGCTTACAAAAGAGGGGGGGAGGATACGCATATATTTTGCCAATACCAAATAATCCACCTCAAATCTTTGAATAATCTCTAGCATTTTTTGCTCGTGTTCTTCTCTTGAGTTGGTGAGGGTATCTACACAAAAGTAGGGGATTTCAAACTTCTCGCTCAAATCTCTCAAATCCTCATAGTTTGAAATCACGGCTTTAATCTCGGCGTTTAGCTCCCCACTTTGGTGTCGTAAGAGCAGATCCCCTAGGCAGTGGTTTTCTTTGGTGCAAAGAATGATGATAGATTTTTTCTCCTCATTTTTGAGAGAGATTTGAGCTTGGGGGTGCAATGAGGCTTTGAGTTCATTTAGCAAAAGAGAGTCTTCAATCTCTCCACTAAATTTCGTCCTCATAAAGAAGTGATTATGCTCTAAATCCACGTGTTCGTCGTTTTTTTCGATATTGAGATGATGAGAGTAGAGGATAGAGGCCACTTTGGCGACTAGTCCTTGAGTGTCAGGGGAGCTGATGAGGAGAGTTTTTTTCATTGGATTTGCCCTCTAAGTAGGTTTGAAAATACTGAAAGAGAGGCATTGCTAAGTTTGTCGATGAGTTGCTCAGTTTTGCTTTTTTCCAAAAAGATTGGCTCTTTGACTTGAGCGATTTCTGCAAGTTCAGCGATAGCTTCAGAGCGTGAGCCGATTTTGTCAATCAGCTTTAGCTCTAGGGCTTCTTTGGCGGTAAAGATTTTGCCCTCTGCAAAGGCTTTGGGGTTGGTATCACTTAGGCTTCGTGTGTCTAGCACATCATTGACAAAGAGGTTGTATTGTTTTTTGAGGAAGTTTTGGAGATATTCTCTCTCTTTGGGTGTCCATTCACGCATCATTGTGCCGATAGTTTTGTATTCTCCCTCTTGTAGGGTTTGCTCTTTGATACCGATTTTATCTAGCAAGGGCTTGATATTGTAGCCATTGATGATGATTCCAATAGAGCCAATGAGTGAGCCACGATTGGCAATGATTTTATCGCTATACATTCCTGCATAATAGCTCCCACTTGCCATTGAGCCTTCCACATGAGCAATCACGGTCATCTTATCTCTCAAGTCTTTTATCATATTGGCAATTTCAATACTTGCTCCCACGCTTCCTCCAGGGGAGTCGATGATAAGCAAAACGCCTTTGATATTGGGGTTTTTCTTGATTTCTTCAATCTGCTTCTCAAAGCTCTCACTCTCAAAAATCGCTCCACGCAAGTAGAGTTTGGCAAGATTGGCTTTTTGGGGGGTTTCTTCTTGGTTTAGTCCTACAATGAGTAAGATAAAAACAAGCAAAACCAAAAGTTTGAAATACTTCATCAAAAAATCAAGAGGTGCAGTGATAAATCTAAGAATCTTAGAAAAGATTTCCATTTTTTCTCCTTGTTTGTGAAATTGGGGCTTAGACCCCATTTAAGCTTGGGATTTTATCTAAAAATCGTTTGCGTATTCTCTAATCCCATTGATATAAAGCTCTTGAGCTTTTTGAGAGTGGAGGATAAAGCTCAGGGCTTCTTGAGAGCTTTGAGAGATTCCCTCTATATCAAAGAGAGCTAAATCAGCGTCTTTGCCTATGGCAATCTCTCCACCATTAAATCCTAGGGCTTGATTGCTGTGTTTGGTTACTCCTAGAACTAGCTCTTTGGCAAATTCATTGGGAGAGTATTGAGGATAAGCAAAGAGGGTGTAGCGTAGCTCATCTAGGAGGGAGAGAGAGAAGTTTGAGCTAAGCCCATCAGTGGAGAGGATAGTGGGTAAGCCGATGGATTTTAGTCTATCCAAATCAAGATAAGCATTGTTTAGCAATCGATTGGAGCGTGGGGAGCTGATGATTTTTCCGCCCAAAGAGTGGATTTGCTCTAGGAGGGGAGTGTCAGCAAATAAACAATGCACAAAAAGTGCTTTATTGCCCTCAAGGAGGGAGAGAAACTCACTAGGGGTAAGGGTAGAAGTGGCATTGGGGTTGCCAAAGTGCTTGGTAAAGAAGCTTTTGAAAAAGCCACTTGAGTGATTGAGCCACTCTAGTTCGTGCTTTGATTCCAAAAAATGCACAGAGAGGAGCAAATCC
This sequence comes from Helicobacter brantae, assembly GCF_003364205.1. Lineage (GTDB taxonomy): Bacteria > Campylobacterota > Campylobacteria > Campylobacterales > Helicobacteraceae > Helicobacter_G > Helicobacter_G brantae. The sequence continues at coordinate 25,269 of NZ_NXLV01000006.1, read as the reverse complement.
CTCTCTTTAGCCAACTCTGCTACTTTTTGGGCTAGGAGCTTGTGGGTGGAGTAGGGGGAGTGGATAGAGAGGGCAGGATAAAAACGCTCACTTGAGTGATTATCACTCTCTTGCAATCTTGCTAAGAGATTGGAGTAGAGGGCGTCGATGAGGGCAGGGTTTGAACCTATGGCTTCATTGAAGAGTTGCACTCTTAGAGGAGAGGAGGAGAGTGGGGCGATATCAAAACCATAGCTACTGATAGCTCCTACACTTGCTATCCCACTCTTAAGGGTGTTGTCTATCTCTCTTTGAATACTGTTTTGTAAATCCTCAAACAATCCCTCACGCTTCTCTATCACGCTATCTAGCCACTCTCCAAAATCCCCATAGACTAGAGTGGTTTTGTTGTTGCTAAACTCAAAATGGATATGGGGATTGCTTAGAGCAGGAAGCAAAACACTCTCAGGATAAAATGAAGCTTTGGCTTGAGGGTATTTGGCTTTGAGGGTTTCAAAGGTTGCAAAATCTAGGATTTTTCCACCTTCAAACACCACCCCACCATTATCAATGATACTAAACTTCTCATCACAGCAAAAAAGCTTACTTGCACCTAGGATTTTCATTTGTTACTCACCCTCACATCAAGTTGATTATAAGGGATTTCAATCCCTGCATTATCCAAAGCTTTTTTGCACTCTTCAATCAGTTGGCTTCGCACTGCAAAGATATTGATATTGTTCTCAATCCAAATACGGATAGAGAAGTTGATACTGCTAGAGCTAAGCTCGGTTACTCCTACAAATGGGGTGGGATCTTTAGAAATCTCATCAATATTTAAAATCACATTATTAAGGATAGCTTTCACTTCTTCAATATCGCTTTTGTATCCCACACCCACAACCCACTCAATCCTTCTTTTCTCTGCATCGGTGCAGTTGGTAATCACGCCTTTGGTTACAGCTTCATTAGGAAAGATTGCAAGTTTATTATCAGGGAGTCTCAAAGTGGTATGAAAGAGATTGATTGCTTCTACTCTTCCTGAAATTGAGCCAAGTTCTAGTAAATCTCCCTTTTTGAAAGGGCGTAAGATGATAAGCACGATACCACTAGCAAGGCTAGAGAGAGAATCTTTGAGGGCTAGGGCGATTGTCAATCCTGCTGTGCCAAGCACGGCGATGATTGAAGTAGTTTGCACCCCAAGAGTGCCAAGAGCTGTGATGCTTGAGAGGATAATCACGCAGACAAAAGCGACTTGAGAGATGAAATTTCCCAAAATCTCATCTTTTTTGCCGATGAGTTTTTTTATCTTGATTCTTGAAAAATAGGCAAGATAGATACCCCCTAGAAGCAAGGCAAGGCTTTTGAGTAATACCCAAAAGTGATTTTGATATTCTTCCCAAAACTGAGTGATGTATTCCATTTAGATTGCCTTGTAAAAGTCTTTTTTGCTAGAGAAGAGAGAGTGGATTTTGCCATAGAGGAGCTTGTCAGTATAGAGTGGGTGATCTAGCGTGAAGCTCTCATTTAAATCCACCAAGATCAAATCTGCATCATAGCCCTCTGTGATTTCTCCTTTGTTGAGAGAGAGGAGAGAGGCTTGGGTGTGTGAGGTTTTTTTGCAAAGTTCAGGGAGAGAGAGAAGATTGCTTTGACACAAAGTGGTGTAGAGAAGTGGGAAATAAAACCCTAAGCAATCCACCCCACCGATAGCGTCTTCAAAGGTTTGCTCTTTGTGTGAGGAGCTAAACTCTTGATGAGTGGAGCTAAGGGTGTCAATGAGAGGAAGATGAGAGAGAAGTTTTTCTTGGGTGTCTTGGGTGCAAAGAGGCGGATTGAGTTTGCCCCAAGTGTTATAGTGCAAAATAGCGTTTTCATTGAGGAGAAGGTGGTGGATTCCTACTTCTGAGATGAGAAAGGGGTTGGCATAGCTCATAGAGAGAGCGTGAGGGTCGTTGAGAGAGTGGAGCAAGGTGGGGATTTGCTTAAAAGAAGCGATTTGAGAGATTCTAGCAAACTCAATGCTTTGGAGATGTGGGGGCATTGAGCTTAGTCCCATTTTGTAGCTTAGCTCACTCTCAATGCTTGATTTAGAAGACATATCTTTGTCATAGGCATAGCACATACAGGGGATATTGAGGAGTTTAGCATAGTTGTAGATACACTCTAGTGTGCTACTTGAGAGGTTTGAGGGGAAGTTGAGTGCTTTTCCCCCACTTTTGTGGAGTTTGGAGATGTTTTGGATTTTGCCCTCAAAATAGGGGCTGATGTTGTGCAAGAAGTGTGTAGGGCTTTGGAGGTTGAAGAGTGAGAGGGATTGGTAGTGAGAGGGATCATTGCTTAGAGTGAGTGCAAGTGTGCCTACTCCACCACTTAGGGCTTTTCTCTCTAGTTTTTTTAGCTCGTTTTGGTTGTAGTTTTTGGGCTTGACATTGAGATCGATGAGTGAGGGGAGCAAGTGTAGATGAGTTGCGTCAATGACTTGGGTATGGCTATGGCTTGGAGAGAGTGGGGTAGTGGAAATGGTTTTGATTTTGCCATTTTCTAATTCTATATCCCCCTTTTTTTCTCCTCTATGATCGCATAGTGTGGCGTTTTTGATTAGGATATTCATATTTTCCTCCTTAGTTGCTTAAAAGATTGCTGATTTCTCCCACTTTCCCAAAGGCGATAGCAAGTCCGATGAGGATAAGCAAGATTCCTGAGATGATTTCGATGATTCTTAGGTATTTGGAGAAGCTTTTGAGGAACTTCAACCCTGAGCTGACAAACAAAGAGAGAAGCAAGAAAGGGATAGCAAGTCCTAAGCAATACACCAAAATTAGGGCTAGAGAGTAGCTTTGCTGAAATGTAGAGAGTGCAAGGATACTTGAAAGAATTGGCCCCACACAAGGACTCCAGCCAAGAGAGAAGCTCACCCCTAGCAAAAATGGAGAGAGAAAAGAGCTTCCTTTGAACTCAAAGCGTTTGGTAGAGTAGAGAAATTTGATTTTGAAAACTCCAAGAAAGTGAAGCCCAAAGAGGATAATCACAGCTCCTGCAATATAAGAGGCAAGAGGGAGAGAGAAAATTTTGCCTAGTGCAGTATTGACAAAGATTCCAAGCAAAATAAAAACTGAGCAAAAGCCCAAGATAAAGAGGATACAGCCTAGAAGCACTTTGGAGGAGAGGGTGTTTTGCTTCTCTTTTAGCTCTTGGATAGAAAGCCCTGAGATATAGGAGAAATACGCAGGGAGCAGGGGAAGGATACAAGGGCTTAGAAAAGTGAGGATACCTGCTAGGAAACTAGCGATAAATGGGGCATTGGTATAAAGATTGACAAGTAGGTTTTCATCGATATTCAAAGTTTTTCCTTAATCTTAGAGGATTGATGAGAATATTACTTTAGAATCTCATCAAATTAAGCTTGTTTTTAAAAAATTTGGAAATTATACTTTAAAAGCCCCCTCTCATTTGTTACATTCTGTTATATAATTTAGACAATATCTATCAAAAAATAACTTTGAGTAAAGAGTAAAAAAATGAGTTGTTTTTGGTTGGTTTTAGTCTAAGTTTAAGGAAATGCTATGTCACAAGAAAATATGAAATTTGAAGAAATGGGGTTGAGAAATGAGGTGCTAAAGGGGATTAAAGAAATGGGGTTTGTCTCTCCAAGCCCTGTGCAATCCCAAGCGATTCCTATCGCATTGCAAGGCGATGATCTCATCGCTCAAGCCCAAACAGGGACAGGGAAAACTGCTGCGTTTGCTATCCCAATCCTCAATCAGATTGAGAAAAATAGAGAAATTGAAGCTCTTGTCATCACGCCCACTAGGGAACTTGCAATGCAGATTAGTGATGAAGTGTTTAAGCTAGGAAAGTTTTTGCGAATTAAGACGGTGTGTGTGTATGGAGGACAATCTATCAGAAGACAATGTGAGCTATTGGAGAATAATCCTCAAGTATTGGTAGCAACTCCAGGGAGATTGCTTGATCATCTAAAGAATGACAGAATCCCCAATTTCTCTCCAAAAGTTGTCGTCTTAGATGAGAGTGATGAAATGCTTGATATGGGATTTTTAGATGATGTGGAAGAGATTTTCTCCTATCTCCCTAGCAATCGCCAAACTTTGCTCTTCTCAGCCACAATGCCTGAGCAAATCCAAAAACTTGCCCACAAGATTTTGGATAAGCCCAAATATGTGAAAATCACTCCTGCAAATATCACAAACACCGATATTACTCAGAAGTGTTATGTCATCAATGAAGGGCATAGAGATGAGGCAATCGTGCGACTAATGGATGTCTTCACACCTCAAAAAAGTATCATCTTCACTAGCACCAAAAAAGAGGCAGACGCCCTAGCAGAGCGACTAGTGGAAGCCAAATACAAAGCAGGGGCATTGCATGGAGATATGGATCAGAGAGCTAGAATGGATTCTATCCGAGCCTTTAAGGCTAATAAAGTCAATATCCTAGTGGCCACCGATGTGGCAGCAAGGGGACTAGATATCAGTGATGTAAGCCATGTGTTTAACTATCATATCCCACTCAACCCTGAGAGCTATGTGCATAGAATCGGACGGACAGGAAGAGCAGGGAAGAAGGGAATGGCAATCACGCTCATCACTCCACTAGAGTTCAAAGAGCTAAAGCGTATCCAAGATGAAGTCAAGCATTCATTAGAGCTTGAAGAGTTGCCTGTGTATGAAGTCAGCCACAATGAGCTAGTCCAAAAGATTCTCAAAACCAAAATCGCAGATGAGGCAATGGATATTTATAATGAGCTAATGGACAAACACGATGAGACAAACTCAGCCCTTAAACTCATCTCTTATATCCTCAAAGAGGGGACAAAGAGCAAGATTGGCCCAAATCAGCAAGAAATCAATCGACTTCAAGAGCAAGAGAAGAAGCCAAAGCAAGACTACAATTCTCGCAGAAGAGAGGGTGGAAACTCACGATTTGGCTCTCAAAGAGATTCACACTCAAGAGGGTTTAGAGGGAATTCAAGGGGAGGGAGGAGATACTAGGAGTATCTCTCCAAGACACAAGAAGGGATTTTCTTTACACCAAAACCATTAGCTTAGAAATCACCACGATTGCTACAAGTAAGATAAAGGTGAGAGGGTGCATTAGCTTTTTAAATGGAAGTGGTTTTTGCAAAACCTTGACAATGATATACCAATAAAGCACCAAAGCTACTAGAAGCACACTGAGGGCGATTTTGACACAAAGGAGAGTTTGCAAAGAGTTTGTCATATAGCCATTCTCTCCTCCAATATACGCACTTGCCATAACTCCACCACTGATAAAAAGCACCAAGAGAGAGATGAAAATCATTCTCACTTTTCTAGCACCAAAAACACTTTTGGCTTCAGGGGTGAGCTTGGGATAAACAGCCTTAAGCAACACAATCTCAACAAGGAAATATCCCACAAAGAAAATCGCACAAAACAAATGCACTAAGAGTGCAAGGGGGTAAAATTGTGCAAGATAGTAAAGCGTAATCATTTTAACTCCTTTTTGAAAAAAGTAAAATTTTACAAGAAAATAAAAATAAAGAGGCAACTTTTTGCAAGGATAATGAGAGATAGGGGGTAAAAGAGACTTATTTTTGCTTATGATTAGTGATAGGATTTAAAAATTTATAAGGAAAAAATGAGCGTGCAAATCAGTAAGATTTTTCTCTCCAATCTTCTTTTGCTCTCCACCTCACACGCTGTATTGATTGGAACAGCTTGGAGCGATCTCAAACCCATAGAGGTGGATAAAAGAGTTGATGGCACAGGAGTTGCAATCAAGGGAAGAGAAATCACGCTTACAGAAGATGCGATACTTAATCTCACTACTATCACAGATCCAATCCTTGAAGGGCAGTATTATGGAGGGGATTTGAAATTTGATGGTGCTTCAAGTCTTACTCTCAATATTGATGTTTCACAAGCAAACGCAGGGGGACTAACACCAATTTATTGGAGAAAGAAGGCAGAGGGTAAAATCATCAATTCTTTCACTTGTGGAAAATACACAGATAGTGATGGAAGCTGTGTGGTAAATCTTAATATTGATTCCACAAAAACTATCGCCAAACACATTGTCAATATGGAGGCTAGCACCCTCATTCTCTCTTCTAATGTCAATGTGACTCTCGCTCAAGATAGCAGGGTGCATTCTCTTTTTGTTGCAGGGGTGCATGGTGCTGCTCTTGCTGAGGGGACGATTGAGTTTATGGCAGGATTGAATGTGGATTTGAGAAATACTCAAGGAGAGTTTGAAGATCTAACTATCGGAGAAAAAAGAAGTTTGATTTTTGAGAACTTTGGAGCAGCAATCAATGTCAATCCTGATAGGCGTCCTTTTAGTGTCAAGTTGTATGGGGATATCTACACTGAAGGGTTGGGGACAAGGATTAATCTCGTAACGCCAGATTCTATTTTTGAGGGACATATAGATATTGGAAATGCTTCATACAACTCTTTTACAGCCCTCACTCTTCAAAATGGTGCGACTGCAAATATAGAACTCCAATATCTTACCCCCACAAATGCCAATATTCAAAGCTTTTCTCTTTCTCTTCAGGACTCTAGTGCAAAGCTTGAGGCTACTTTGGGACAAACTCAAAATGCCCAAACAAACCTTACGCTCATAAACTCAACTCTTTATGCTAATTTCAACTATACCTCCCCCAATCGTGGAGGACAAGATAAAACAAGCGTTGAGCTTAACCAAAGCACTTGGATTACCAATAAAAATGCGTATGCTGATGAAGTAACTTTTGGAAATAATGGAGTGATAGATTTGCGATATAGTGATTTCAATGGCACTTTGAGGAGTTTTGAACGCTTTGATGTCAATAATCGTATCACTCTTAACTCTAAACTTATCTCTGGGAATAGTAGTGGAGTTTTTAGGCTTTATGGAATATTCAATCGTGATTTTTGGAGCAAGGATACTAGTGGTAATACAATCGCCACAGATCAAATCATTACAGAAAAAATTCAAGGTAATCATTTCATAGAGATTTATTGGAATCCTGATAGTTTTGACCAAGATTTGTTTTCTCAAGATTTGGTGGGGGATAGGATTGTGGTGGCAAGACAACTTAGCACGGCAAATGAAGGGAATTTCATCGGTGGTATCACATCTGTGGGGCTTTATAGTTACAAAACAAATCTTCTCAAAGAAGAACTTACCGATAATACAGGAACACAAATTGGCTATGAATGGGTGATAGGCAAACTTGATGAAGCACAAGCTTCTGTTTCTCGCCCCTCATTTCTCTCAAAAACCCTCAATGCCCTCTACAATATTCCCTACAAAACCTATATCTCCCAAACCCAAACGCTCCATCAGAGAATGGGGGATTTGAGGCATTTTGATAGCGTAGCAGGGGCATATATCAAGACAAATTATTCTCTCCTTTACTCTTCTCAAACTTCTGAAGAGATTAGTGCCTTTACTCATATTGAGGATATTACTTTGGGGGGTGATTTTGGAATCTTTGGGTATGGAGGGAAGCACTTTTTTGGAGTGGCATTCAACCTCACGCCCATCCAAGATCTAGGAGAAGAGGGGGCTTATAGTGGCAATAGCCTTGCTTATGGATTTTCTCTTTATCACACCTCACTTTTAAGCAGTGGGTTTTATACAGATACGCTTTTGAAATACTTCTTTGCCTCTCATCAATATGCTCTCTACTCTCAAGACTTTGGAGGAAATAATCTTGACTTCTCTACTCGCTCTCTGCTAGGCTCATTTGAGCTAGGTTATAGAATGAGATTGCCCATCAAATCTTCAGGATATGGGTTTTTCTATCTCAAACCTCAATTTGGGCTTGACTTTGGAGCGATTTTTGGAAGTGGATTGATGAGGATAGGGCATAGCAGTGGCTATGATGTGGAGGCAAAGTATTTGATGAGTTTTCCTATCACGCCAAGTTTTTCTGTGGATTTTGGCAAGAGATTTGATAGTGAGAGTTTGCTAGGAGATGTGTTTGCAAGTGTGGGAATGGAATATGCCTTCAATGCAGGAAACACCCTAGAGCTTAACACCCCTTACAATAGTGGCACTTTCTCCCCTCAAGGTATTTTCAATCTCAAGCTAGGAGTAGGGGGAAATGTGATTCTTATGAATGGGACAAGGTTTTATTTTGATATCTCTTCTAAATTTAGTGGAAGAATCGCTCCAGTTCTTGGAATCAGTGCAGGAGCTAGAATCCCCATCGGGGCAAAACATCAGAGAAATCTCCCTTCTGTGGATACTCCTATGATCTATGGAAATGCAAGAGGGGGAATGCAATGATTCAAAAAGTCAATCCATATTTTCCCACCCATTAACTTTTTGTTAATTTTCTATAAATTTGTGGAATTTTTTGAAATCAATAGGCATATAATTTCAAAATCGTTTTTGAAACGAAGCGATGGATATAGTTTTAAGGAGGCTTAATGGCGAATAAGAAGTCTCTCTCAACACTATATGGACTTTTATTATTTTTCGTTGTTTTCATTGTGGTTGGAGGGGTTTATACCTTTTACAATGCCAATGGCTTCTCCTACTTTAGCAATGATTCAAAGGCTTGTAATAACTGCCATATAATGAATGAGGTTTATGCGGACTATATGAGTGGTCCCCATAGTAAAGAGGTCAATGGAAAACCTAGAGCAACTTGTGCAGAATGCCATTTGCCACATAGCTTTATTCCTAAATGGATTGCCAAAGCTCAAAGTGGTTTAGGGCATGCGTATGCTTTTACCTTCAAGCTTGATAGTTTGCCTACCAATCTAAGTGCGACAAAGAAAAGCAAGGAGACTATTCAGCAAACCTGTATAGATTGCCACTCTAGAGTAGCAGAAGATGCAGTCAATGCCACAACTATCCCAGAACATAGTGGCAAAGATGCTTTGAGTTGTGTGTCTTGTCATAAAGATGTGGGACACAAACGAGATTTTTAACCCAAGAAGGAGTAAAGAATGGGAAAAGGAAAAGTATTAGTCATTACTATGATTGCTGGACTACTAGCAATCGGACTTTTTTGGCTCAATTCTGATATTAGTGCCAAGAAAGCCCAAACTTTCAGTGCAGGAAGTGCAAATTTGGTAAAGCTTAGCGATGAAAATCCTGACTTTGCAGAGTGGGGGAAAAACTTCCCTGAGTATCTTGATATGTATATGAAGATGAAAGATTCTACATATACTGCGACAAACTTTGCAGGAAGCTATCCTTATAGCAAACTCAATCGCTATCCACAGCTCACAATGTTTTGGGATGGATATGCGTTCAAGTTTGACTACAATCAAAACAGAAGCCACTACTACACACAAATCGATCAAATGGAGACTTTGAGAAACAACAAAAAATTCTTAAATTCTCACGGATTGGAGAAGTTTGGAGGACAACCCGGTGCTTGTATGAACTGCCATACAGGAAATCTCCAAAATCTAGTCAAGAAGTTTGGTTGGGTAGAATTCAACACTATGAAGTATTGGACAATCATCAAGCTTATGGATGGACCAGATACCGTGCATGGTAAAAAAATGGGAAGCACTTGTGCAGATTGCCACAATCCTGATGATATGAGTTTGCGTGTGACTCGTCCTGCGGCTATCAACTCTCTTGTATCTCGTGGATATGAGAAAGACTCAAAGCACGGAGTTAAAGCAAGTCGCCAAGAGATGAGAAGTCTTGTATGTATGCAATGCCACGTTGAATACTACAATCAACCCACAGGCAAAAAAATCACAATCAAAGCTGAGAGCAACTATACAGAGGTTACAGAGCTTAAAGATGGAAACACTATCGTTGATAAAGAAGTCAATGGTATCGAGCTTCTCTATCCTTGGAAGTTTTGGAAAAAAGGTGAGCCATTTAGAATTGAGATGTTTGATGAATATTATGATAGTGTAAGAGATAGCTTCCCACAAGACTTTATCCACGCTACCACAAAAACACAAGTAATCAAGATGCAACACCCTGAAGCAGAGCTTTATTCAGGTGGAGTTCACGCAGCCAATGGTGTAGCTTGTGCTGATTGTCATATGCCTTATAAGAGAGAGGGTGCTAAGAAGGTTACAAATCACTTCATCGCTTCTCCTTTGCTAGATGTCAATAGCTCTTGTAAGTCTTGCCATACTCAAAGTGAGGAATACCTCAAAAAGCAAGTCTTTGATATTCAAACAACCACAGCTTATGACATTAGAAGTGCTGAGTATGCAGTGGCAAGTCTAATCAAAGATATTACGACTTTGAGAGCTGAACTTGCCAAATTGCCTGAGTTTGCAAAAATCAAAGACAAAGCAGAGCAAGAAAAAGCGATCACAAAAGTTGTCAAACCTGCACTTGAGCTTCACAGAAAGAGCCAAATCAGAGCAGACTTTATGAATGCTGAAAACTCTTCAGGATTCCACAATCCAAGAGAAGCAGCTAGAATCTCTCTTCAAGGTGTGAAGTTTGCAAAACAAGGACAAGAGCAAGTCGTGGCTATTGGTGCAAAATATGGTATCAAAATCACTCCAAGCAATCTTGGATTTGAAGATATGAGAAAGATTGCTCCAAGCCCTGTAAAAATCGATGGTAAGCGATACTATGAAGAGCCACTTCAAGATAACGCTCCAAAAGAATTGCTAGAGCTTGATAAAAATCTTGTTCCTTACAACTACAAAGCAATCAGTGCAGCTTCAAAAGGCAAAACTGCCCAAGAGCCTTTCTATCAAGCAAAGCACTAAAAATCTTTAGCTTCCCCTTTGGGGGAGTATCTTCACAAACTTTCTATATAATCCCCTTTATTTTTTCTAGGAGTTTTTAATGAATCGACGCGTGATTGTCGCACTTTTGTGCGTAGGACTAAGTATTATTTTGGCTCTAGGAGGAGTGGGATTGTATAAAATCCACACTCTCAAACTCCAAGCTCAAGAGCTTCTCAACTCTAGGCTTACCGCTCTTGCTTTGAAATCTAAGAGTGAAGGGGTGCAAGTGAGCTTTCAGCCTTTTGAATGCAGTGGGCTAGTGTTTGTAGAATGCAAAAGCAAAGAAGTGGCTTTCACTTCCTCTCTTCTCTCTCAAAAGAATTTGAGTTTTCAAAACATTGTGTTAAAAGCAGATGAATTTGATTTCAAGAGTTTGGCTTTTGTGCTAGATTCTGATGTGTTGCCTCCAAAGATTGAGGAGATTGAGGAGTATATCCAAGCCTTATTCCCTCATCATATCAATTTGCGCCTCAAACTCTCAGCAGAGGACAAGGAGCGATATAAAGTCGATACAAGACTTTTGCTTGAGGCAGAGAATGTCAATTATCAAGAAGAGTTTGAGTCCTTTATCGTCTCTGATGAACTCAAAACCAAAGGTTTCTTTGCTTCAATTTCCAATCTTGATTTTTTGAGTGAAAAAATGGAAGTGAAGAATATTATTTTCACCTTTACTTCCAAAGACTTAAGCCAAGCAGTCTATGAGATTGTCAAAAGCAAATATGGTGGATTGGGTAAAAAGGAATATCTAGGGTTGGCAAACATAATGATAGGGGCAAGTATGATGCAATTTGAGGGCAATAAAGAGATTCAAGAGATAATCGCAGGAGCAGGAGCATTGGTGCTAGGTGAAGCAGATGAAATGCGAATTTACATCAGAGCCAAAGGAGAAGAGAGTATTATTGTTCCTCAAGAGATAATTGAAATGGGGGGCAATGGCATTCTTGATGTTTTAGTTGAAAAATACGACTTTGAAACCAAGGTTGAAAAGAAGGCAAAGTAAGACTTTGCTCTAAAAGGGGTGGAGTAAAAAGGCTTAAAGAGCCTTTTTTATCTCTTCTTCATCTATGAGTGCAGGATCGTATTTGACACAAAGCACTTCAGAGGTATAGTGATAATCAATAATTCCTTCAAGATTTTCAAGATTGGCAGAGAGTGGGGTGTTGTAGAGATAGAGAGTTTTGAGCTTTTTGGGATTTTTGAGAATCAAAGCTAAAGAAAGTATCCAAGCCACACACACAAGTCCTGTAAGCAAAGAGAGCCAAAAAAGCCCAATATGACTATATAGCACTCCTCCTAGCAATGCCCCCATAAATGAACCTAAGAATCCAAAAGAAGTAAAAAGCCCTAGTGCCGAGCTTCTTTGAGATGAGCTAGGATATTTACTTGCCAAAGATTGCATTATGGGCTCGTGGATATCAAGTGCAATGAAAAACACCAATACTCCTACTACAAAAATCCACAATACTCTCAAATAATCTGCATAGCAAAAGAGAGCAAAGCATAGAGCAAAAGCTACAATCCCTGCAATCATCACTCTCTTGTAATATCCATATTTTTCAGCAAAAATACTTGCAGGAGCCATCGCAAAGATTCCTAGCACTCCTGCAGGGGCATAGAATTTCCATAAATCACTTGTAGAGAAATCAAAATCTGTATGCAACACCAAAGGAATGATGACAAACCCAAGATTGATAAGAGCTTTTTGCAAAAATGAACTCAGATACATCATCCATAGGTTTTTGTCTTTGAGGTAGTGGGTGTATTGCTCTTTGGCTGTGAAAGAATGGCTGATTTTTGGGGGAGTGGGGACTTTGAAGATGAGCAAAAATAGGGCAAGTAGAGAGCATAGCCCTGCAATATAAAAAAGTATCTTAAGCCCAAAATATCCCCCAATCAAAGGTCCTACAAGCATTGCTACCAAAAAGCTTACAGAGATTCCCCCTCCCATCACTGCCATTGCTTTGGTTCTACTCTCCTCAGGTGTGAGATCGGAGATAAAGGCTGTAATCACACTTGCTATCGCTCCCACACCTTGGATAAACCTCCCTGCTACAAGCCAATAAACACTCTCGCTCCAAGCACAAATCAAAGAGCCAAGTATAAAGATAACTAGCCCTATGCCAATCACATAGCGTTTATCAAACTTATCACCCAGTATTCCAAAAGGGGTTTGAAATAGAATTTGAGTAAGGGCATATCCACCCACTGCAAGTCCCACCATTAAAGGAGAAGCTCCTAGTGAGATTGCATATACTGAAATTGTAGGCATTACGATAAAAAGCCCCAAAAAACGCAATGAAGAAATGAGCGTGAGGGGCAAAGTTTGTTTGAGTAGATTCATTGTTTTCCTTATAAGTGTGGGTTTAAAAAATTGCGATTGTATCTCAAAAGTAGTAATAATAGTTTGGGCTTTAGTTTTTGGATAGAATCACGCCTTAATTCAAAAACTTTAAGAGGTAAAAAGTGCAAATCATTCTAGCTAGTGCAAATGCCAAAAAGATAAAAGAACTCAAAGCAATTTTGGGGTATGAGAAGATTGTGAGTTATGAGGAGATTTTGGGGAAGTTTGAGATTGTAGAAAATGGAAAAAGTTTTTTGCAAAATGCGTGGATTAAGGCTAGGGCGATTGAGGAGAGAGTGGGGGAGAGAGTGGGGGATTATCTAGTAGTGGCTGATGATAGTGGATTGTGTGTAGAAGCTCTAGGAGGTATGCCCTCAATCTATTCAGCACGATTTAGCTCTATCTCTGCCTCACTTGAGGAGCTAAGAGAGGGGAGATTTGAAGTGCCAAGTGAGGGGGGAAGTGATGAGGCAAATAATCTTAAGCTTTTGGAGTATTTGAGGGAGAGTGGGGTGAGTGAGAGTGGAGCGAAGTTTGTTTGTGCTATTGCTGTATGTGGGAGAGTGAGAGGGGAGAGGATAGAGAGAGAGTGCAGTGGAGAGCTAGAGGGGAAAGTCATTTTCTCTTCTCTCAATCCTCAAGCCTTTGGCTATGATCCACTCTTTGTCCCCAATGGCTATGAGATTACACTTGATAAGATTGAGGAGAAAAACACCCTCTCTCATCGCTATCACGCACTCCAAAAACTCAAAGATTCTCTCAAAGGGATTTTATGAATGCACTCTTTGGAGCAAACAAACCTGCAGGAATAAGCTCCAATCAATTTCTTACAAGGCTAAAAAGGAAATACAAACTAGGCAAATGCGGATACTCAGGCACACTTGATCCTTTTGCTTCAGGGCTTTTGCTTGTGGGTGTGGGAGCATATACAAGGCTTTTTGATTATCTAGATAAAACTTCCAAAGTCTATGAAGCCACGCTTTGGCTAGGGGCAAAAAGTGAAAGCTTGGATATTGAGAGAGTGAGTGAGGTAGAGTGTGTAGAGGAAGTGAGAGAAGAGAGGATTAGAGAAGTTTTTGCAAAATTTTTAGGAGAAGTTACCTACATTCCCCCAAAGTTTAGTGCCAAACATATTGGAGGGAAGAGGGCGTATGAACTAGCTAGAGAGGGGGTGGAGTTTGAGCTTGAAAAAAGCGTGATGAGTGTATTTGAGCTTACACTTCTCTCTTATAACCACCCCTTTTTAAGCTTCAGAGCCAAAGTCAGTGAGGGAGCTTATATCCGAAGCTTGGGGGAGCTGATAGCTAGAGAGCTAGGGTGCAATGGGGCATTGAGTGCATTGAAGAGGATAGAGGAGGGGAGTGTGAAGCTAGGAAGAGAAGAGCTAGTCAAACTTGATATTTTCTCTCATCTTCCACTGCCTCAAATCAATCTAGACAAATATCATCAAGAGATAGCAAATGGCAAAAAAATCACACTAAAATCTCAAAAGCTAGAGAGTAATACACCTTATTTGGTTGTTTTTGATGATTTTTTCTCTATAATTGAGGTTAATGAAAGTGGAGAATTAAAATATCGTTTAAATAGGATTCCAAAATGCTAATTTTATCAAGAAAAGAAGAAGAGAGTGTGGTGATAGGAGATAATATTATCATCAAAGTCATCTCAATCGATAAAGGAAATGTCAAGCTTGGTTTTGATGCTCCTCCTCAAACTTTGATTTTACGCTCTGAGCTCAAAGAAGCAGTCGTGTGTGAGAACAAGAGAGCAACAACATTGCTCAATGATGAACAACTTGAGGCAATTTCTAAACATATCAAAAAATGAAAATCTATCCCAAACTCAATATTTTTCTAAATATTCTCCCCCCACTTCCTAACAAAATGCACCCCTTACTCTCTCGCTTTGTCCTAGCCAAAGGAGAGCTATATGATGAAATGGAGATTTTAGAGGGGAGAAGTAGCTTTGAGATTATTGGAGAGTTTCCTTGCTGTATTTCTGAAAATCTTATTTTCAAAGCCAAAGAAGTGCTAAAGAGTGCCTTTCCTCAACATAGCACTTATCTTGAAAGCCTTAGAGTAGAGGTGGAAAAACGCATTCCTCAAGGTGCAGGGCTTGGAGGAGGGAGTGCCAATGCAGGAGCATTCCTCTCTGAGATAGCAAGAAGACTAGAGATTTCTAAAGAGGATTTAGAAAACCTTGCTCCAAAGGTAGGATCTGATGTGAGCTTTTTTGTCAATGAGTTTGAGAGTGCCAATGTAATGGGCTGTGGCGAGGTTGTCAAAGAATTTGAAGAAAACACGCACTATATTTATGAGATTTTTACCCCAAAGATTTTTTGTGATACAAGAGAGGTGTATCAAGCTTTTGATAGGCTTTTGGAGAGTGGGAGAATCAAAGCAGAGCCAAAAGTAGAGCTTCTCAATCTCTCTAGCATTGAGCTTTTAAGTCGTTACTCTCCTTTTGAGCTTAATGACTTATTTACCCCAGCACTTGAAATATATCCTATGCTTAAAGCAGTGAGAGAAGAGCTAGGAGAGGGGTGGTTTTTTAGTGGGAGTGGGAGTAGCTTTTTTAGAGTGAGAGGGTTGTGATGAAAATCGTTGCTAAGAATAAAAAAGCATTTTTTGACTATGAGATTTTGGAGAAATATGAGGCAGGGGTGGTGCTAAGTGGCTCTGAAGTCAAGTCGATTAGGGCAGGGAGAGTCAATCTCAAAGATAGCTTTATCAAAATCATCAAAGCTGAAGCATTTTTATTCCACGCTCATATCTCTCACTTGCAAACCACTCACGCATTTTTCAAGCCCAATGAGAGGAGAGAGCGAAAATTACTGCTCCATAGAAAAGAGATAGATAGATTGCTAGGAAAAATCTCTATGGAGGGGCTAACTCTTGTCCCATTGGTGCTTTATTTTAATAAACGCAATAAAGTAAAAATCGAAATTGCATTAGCCAAAGGAAAGAATCTCCACGACAAAAGGGAAACTCTCAAGAGAAAAATCTTGGATCGTGAAGCACAAATGGCATTGAAAAACTACAAATAGGATAGAAAATGAAAGAGATGATTGATTATGGGGTGCTAGGGTTTTTGCTCTTTTTGAGTGTGATTGTAGTAGGAATTGCACTAGAGCGAATATGGTTTTATGCGACAATGAGAGTGAGTGATTATGATGATAAAAGAGTGCTAGAGATGGATTTGCATAAGCGTTTGACACTCATTGCCACTATTGGCTCAAATGCTCCTTATGTGGGATTGCTAGGAACTGTGGCAGGGATTATGGTAACTTTCTCACAGCTTGGAGCAAATACAGATACTCAAAGCATTATGATAGGGCTTTCTTTGGCTCTCAAAGCCACAGCAATGGGGCTAATCGTGGCGATTCCCTCTATCGTGTCTTACAATCTATTGCTAAGAAAATCAGAGATAATCCTCAAAAAATGGGAGATTTATCACTACCCAGAAGCAAAGGCATAAAATGAAAAAAATGGATTCAATGAATCTTGTCCCATTTATTGACATTATGCTTGTTTTGCTTGTGATTGTGCTTACAAGTGCGACTTTTGTCAATACAAGCAAAGTCCCAATTGACATTTCCAAATCCCAAGAAGAAGGGGGAGGGAGTCAAAAGATTGACAAAAAAGAAATCATCATCTCTATTGATAAGGGTGGGAAGTTTTTTTGGGGAGATGAGAGGGTGGCGTTTTCTACACTAAGCTCAAGGGTGGCAAGTTTGGATAAAAAGACTCATATCGTGCTAAAAGGGGATAGAAAAAGCGAGTTTGATTCTTTTGTGCAAGTTATGCAACTTTTGCAAAAAAACAAGCTTGATGAAGTCTATATTTTGGTTAAAGAGCAAAAAAAATAATTTTTACACCAAAACTCAAGCAAAACAAGGCATAATTACACTTTTGTAAAATTAAGCAAAGGATTAAGAATGAAAAGAACTTATCAGCCCCACAATACACCTCGCAAGAGAACTCACGGATTCCGTGTGAGAATGAAGACAAAGAATGGTCGAAAAGTTATCAATGCTAGAAGAGCAAAAGGTAGAAAAAGACTTTCTGTATAAGTATGAATACACTCAAAAACAAAGCTGAATTTGACTTTGTTTATAAAAATGGGAGAAGACATTATGGAGAGTTTTTCAACCTCTATGTCTTGAACTTCTCTCATCCTTCATTGCAAAAAAGAGAATTTTCTTACAAAGAGAAAAAAATCCTCTCTTCTTTTTGTAATGCTAGAGAAAAGTTTTTTTTGGGATTGAGTGTCTCCAAAAAAATTGGCAATTCCCCAGAGCGTAACAAAATCAAACGAAGATTTAGAGCTTTTTGTCGTCAATATCATCATCTTTTCCCTGAAACGATTATCATCTTTATGGCAAAAGATGGAGTAAGTGCAATGCAGTATGCACAAATGGAGAAAGAGATTTTAGGCTTTTTGCCAAAAGTGGCAGGGAAAAAGAGTGCTTAGAAGAGCAGATGAGCTTATAAGGGCGATTTTTAGAGGGGTGGTGAGGTTTTATCAGCGATGGATTTCTCCTCTTTTTGCTCCAAGCTGTCGGTTTCATCCCACTTGCTCTTCTTATTCTTTGACACTTTTTGAGCTAACTCCTAGTTTTTATGCTTTGTTTTTCTCTATAATAAGGATTTTTAAATGCAATCAATTTTTCAAGGGTGGATATGATTATCCTTGTATTTGGATTGAAATCCAAAGGATTTATTCCTCACCTAGAGGGGTTAAGTATTGGATTATCCCCTATCAGCCTTTGAAATTATCATTTTTTGTTTGCAAGCCGATTAAGATTCGAGCCTATATTATTAAGGATTTGTAATGCAACCACCCAATCAAGAAAATACAACTTCCATTAGCAAAATGCTTTTGGCTATCGCTTTGACAATTTTGTGTCTAAGCATTTACTCCTATTTTTTCCCACAAGAAAAGAAAGAGAGCAAAACCGCTCAAGCACTCCCACAAGACAATCAAGTCGCACAAGCTCCTGTGCAAAATACCTCTATGCAAAGTGTTTCAAAAACTGAAGTTTTGACAATCGTAAAATCCAAAGATTTTGATATCGAGATTGATACGCTTGGAAGAATCGCTCAAGTCTATCTTAAAGACAAGAAATTCATCACACCCCCTCAAGAAAATCTTCTCTCCAAACTCTTTGGTAAGAAAAAAGATGTAACTTTGCCTGATAGATTGCCTCTTTTTGATTCACAATCTATTCGCCCACTTGAAGTAAGATTTTCAGATACTGCCCTCAATGAATTGGCATTTAAAAACGCTTATCAAACCTCAAGCAAAGAAGTAATTTTGGATAAAGAGCCTATCAAAATAGAGCTAGTGCAAACTCTAGGAAAAGAAAGTTTCAAAAAAATTCTTACAATCAATCCTGATTTGAGCTACAAAATTGAGCTGATTGCAAGCAACCCTTCAATGCAATACTTCATCACCAATGGTGCAAGACCAATGGTAGAGAATGATACTTATGTCTTTTTGGGAACAATCGTGCAAAAAGATGGAGGGACATTAGAGAAGTTTGAGAAAGATGATGTTGAAGGTGTAGAAAACTTCAAAGACTCTACATTTGTAGCAAGTGTGGATCGCTATTTTGCAAGTATTTTGTTTGATAAAGGTGGAAAAAAACTTGATGTGCTTGTAGATGGAAATATCAAAGCTCAAAGCCCTATTGCCTTTGTTTCACTTCAAGGCAATGGAAGTGTAGATGGCTATATTGGAGCAAAAAACTATCAAGAACTCAAAGCTCTCTATCCCCCACTTACAGATGTGGTAGAGTATGGACTGATTACATTTTTCGCCAAACCTCTTTTCTTGCTTTTGGAAGTGTTGCATAATCTCATCGGAAATTGGGGATGGGCGATTGTATTGCTGACAATTTTGGTGCGTGTGGCACTCTTCCCACTTAGCTACAAGGGAATGTTAGGAATGCAAAAGCTCAAAGAATTAGCTCCAGAAATGAAGCAGATTCAAGCTCAATACAAAGATGATCCACAAAAAATGCAAAAGCACATTATGGAGCTTTATAAGAAAAATGGTGCTAATCCTTTGGGAGGGTGTTTGCCCTTGCTTCTTCAAATCCCTGTGTTTTTTGCAATCTATAAAGTGTTATATTGTGCTGTGGAGCTTAAGGCTGAGCCGTGGATTTTGTGGATTCACGATCTCTCTGTGATTGATCCTTACTATATCTTGCCTTTGGTGATGGGAATTACGATGTATATCTCTCAAATGATGACGCCCACAACCTATACTGATCCAATGCAAGAAAAAGTTTTCAAGCTTTTGCCACTATTTTTCACAATCTTTTTCATCATCTTCCCATTCCCTGCAGGATTGGTGCTTTACTGGAGCGTGAATAACCTCCTCTCAATCGCACAACAAATGCTTATCAATCGCATTGTAGCTAAGCAAAAGGAGGCAAGAAAATGAAACGATTTAATGCTCCTACAATCCAAGAAGCCCTCAAAAATGCTTCAGTGTATTTTGGTTGCCCTCAAGAAGAGCTAGAATATGAAATCGCCCTAGAGCCCTCAAATGGTTTTTTGGGATTTGGCAGACGAGATGGAATCATCGTCGCTAGAAAGAGAGGAGGGCAAGGGGTAGTTGCTTCTCCCAAAGTTGAGGAGAGCAAAGAATTTGAGGATATAAGCTCTTTTGAAGAGGAATATAGCCAAAGCCCCAAAAGTCCTTATTCTCAAATTGAGGAAAATTTTTTCCAAGAGAAGCTTACCCCTTCAGAAATTGCCAAAAAGCTTACTAAAGAAGTCAATGAGCTTTTTGCACTTCTACCCTATGAGATTGAAAATATCAAAGTAAGAGTAGAGGGAGAAGTCGTCCATATTGAGTTTTTTGGAGCAGATTGTGGATTGCTAATTGGTGAGAGAGGTTATCGATATAGTTCAATCTATCATCTCCTAGCGATTTGGATCAAAAAAGAGTATGGAATGGGATTGAGACTTGAGATTGCAGATTTTCTCAAAAACAAAGAAAAAAAGATTGAGGAATATTTGGAAGAAAACTACAATCAAATCATCTCTCGCACATTTTTTCAATCTCGTGCCTTTGATCCCCTCACAGCAAGTATCGCTCTAAGGAGATTTCGTGAGGCAATTCCTGATAAATATATCATCATCAAGCAAGTTTCAGAGATTGAGAGCGTGATATCTATCAATGAGTTTAGAACTAAATAGCTCTACAATTACAGCCATTTGCACACCTTTGGGGGGTGGAGCTGTGGGGATTGTGAGGATTAGTGGAGAGCAAAGCCTTTCAATTATCCAAACCCTAAGCAAAAAAACTTCTTTCACCCCTCGTTATGCCACACTTTGCACCCTCTATGATAGAGAGGGAGAAGCACTTGATGAAGTGATAGTCATCTATTTCAAAGCCCCTCATAGCTACACTAGAGAAGATGTGTGTGAGATCCAATGCCACGGGGGGAATATGATGGTGAGGCGAATACTTGAAGAGGTGGTGCATTTGGGGGCGAGATTGGCTGAAAATGGAGAATTTACCAAAAGAGCATTTCTCAATGGTCGGCTTGATCTCTCTCAAGCCCAAGCTGTGGCAAAGCTCATTGAGGCTAAAAGTATTGAAGCTCAAAAAACTCTACTTAGACAGCTCAAAGGCGAGCTAAGTGTGTTTGTAGAAAACTCAAGAGAGAGTTTGTATGAAGTTTTGGCTTATAGTGAAGTAATGATTGATTATAGTGAGGAAGATATCCCAGAAGATACACTTCAAAACCTTCATCAAAAGATTGATGTGCTCTATGAGAGATTAGAAGAGATTTTGATGCACTCCAAAGCTAGGATTGGAATCTTTGAGGGGTTTTCACTTTGTATTGTGGGCAAACCCAATGTAGGAAAAAGTTCTTTGCTTAATGCCTTGCTTCTCTATGATAGAGCTATCATCAGCAATATTGCAGGGACGACAAGAGATACGATTGAGGAAGTGCTAAATATCGGAAGCACACAAGTAAGACTTATTGATACAGCAGGGATTAGAGAGAGTAGTGATGAGATTGAAAATATTGGGATTGCCAAAAGCAAAGAAGCGATTGAGAAAAGCGACATTGTTTTGGCTGTCTTTGATAGCTCCAGAGAGTTTGATAGTGAAGATGAGAAGATCATAGAGCTTTTAAGAGAGCAGGGTGATAAGCAGATCATCAGCATTTTCAATAAATCCGATTTGCCTCAAAAATCTTGCAATACCCTGCCTTATCCCTCTTTCTCCCTCTCAGCACAAAACAAAGAAATCAAAGAGTTAATAAACTATTTGCAAGGGATATTAGAGGGGAGTGAGAGCAGTGAGATTATCCTCTCAAGTGCCAATCAGATTCAGAGTGTGCAAAAGACTTTGAGCTATCTCACGGAAGCTAAGACAATGCTAGATAATGGGTGTTTGGAGTTGTTTTCTTATAATATCAGAGATGCGATTGAGAGTATTGGCAAGATTACCAAACCCTATGATGGAGCAGATTTGCTAGATAAAATGTTTAGTGAGTTTTGTTTGGGGAAATAGGGGGGGGGGGAAGAGGTGCAATCACCTCTTATTTTTTCTCGCCTCTTTGTGTTGTTTTATCTTTTGAAGCATTGTTTTTGATAGTCTTGCTTTCTTTCTCTAAAGTTTGTTTTGCTTCTTCTTGCTCTTGCATATTTTCTTTTAAATCTTTTTCTGTCTTTGTATTTTCTGCTTTATCGCTTTTACTCTCTTTTGTCTTATCGCTTTTTGCTTCCCCCTCACTCTCTTTGCCCTCTATCTTCTCTCCATTCTCTTTATTTTCTTTGCTCTCTTCCCCCTCTTTCTCTTCCCCTTCAATCTTTAGTGGTGCTTTGTAATCAGCTTTTTCAAGGATTGGGCTATATCCATCACTCTCTCCAAAGCTATATCTCACTCCCACATTGACTTGATAATCAGTATTGATTTTCCCCATAAAGCTTTTTTCAAAATCAAAGTAGATTCTAGTATTGTCTTTGATAGACATATTAGTTCCTACATTCATCACCACTCTTCCATCAGAGCTAATATCACTTAGCTTATTGCTTTGTTTGTCTATATAATTTGTGCTCATTGTAATCTCTCCCCCACTCACATAATCATACTCATAGAATGCTCCTACATAAAGTGAGGCATTGAAAGTATCTTTTTGAGTGAAAGCTTTAAAGTCATAGCCAAATGCACTTCCCACTCTAGTTCTCAAAGTCAATACTGCATCAGCACTAGAATTGAGGAAATCACTAGAATTAACCAAGGTTTGTTTGAAATTACTTTGATTAAAGTATCCAAATGTGGCTTCTACTTGAGGAGTGATACTCCACTCTTTACTCTCTCCAAGCTTAAAGACATATCCCACTTCATCACTAAGAGTGAGAGCGAAGTTAGAAGTATCATTGCTTGTAGAAGTATTGTTGTTGAGATTATTGATATTGAATTTGCTCATAATATAGCTAAACTTAGCAATACTATCATTATACCAACCCCTATCACTCACATAAGAGTTATACAAAGCCACTTCTACTGCATTGCTATAAATCCCATCAATCCCTCTTTTCTGTCTATTTTCGTCAAAGGCGTAGTTGTTTGAAGTAGAAGTAGAGAGTGCATAAGAGAGAGCTACTCCTAGATAGTTATTTGCTCCCTCAAACCCAAAAGCATAATCATATCCTGCTTGAATAGTGGTGTAATTGCTCTTACTTCCTAGTCCAAAGTCATTACTCAAAGCCCCATTAAAGACTCTTGCCCATACTCCTTGGCTATGATTATTCTCACGCAATTCTCCCATTCTTTTATTCAAAGAGTTAAGATTTGCCATATATAAATCATAATTGAGAGTGAAAGCTGTGGCTGTGATTTCTTGCTCGGCTACAATAACACCATTATTGATTGCTTTTGTAAGAAAATATGTTGTATATCCACTTCCACTTTGTCCATTAATATCTGTTTCAACAGGATTGAATTTAAGTGTCGCAAGATTAAAACCAAAAATTGCTTTTTCTTCAGAATTGAAAATGAGTGCATCTTCTGAAGTGTCAGATGTGGCTCTAGTGGAGAGTTTTTTGACAGTCGCAATAGATATTCCTCTTTTGAGATTTTCTAGCTCACTAAGTTGTGTGCCCTTTGAAAATACTACGCTTAGATTATGATTTTTTGACTCTTTTCCAATTGCTTCTGTGTCAATAATAATTCTATCTCCATAGATGAGTGTTTGGTTGGAGCTTTGAGCAGAATCTGGATTGACATACACAACAAAATGGAGATTTTCCCCCTTGATTGCCTCATTATCTCCATTGATTAGAAGTGTTTTGTATTCTCCTCTAGTGCTATTGCCAACAGAATCATTGCCAAATTCATCAATATTGGCAAGTGAAATTGTATTATTTGTGGAGTTAGAGTAGTTTTCTATTGCAGAAATTGTGTTGGTATTCCCACCTAAGAACAAGATGTTTCCCTCACTTCCAAAAGAAATTTTTGTCTTGGCATTGTTGGTGGTAATAATGTCATTATTGATTTTGGCATGAGATGATTGGATGGAGTTTTGTGTCGTTGAACCTAAGACAATGTTGAGTTCTCCACCATTGTTTTCAAGCCCACAATCAAGAAGAGCATAGTTGTTTTTGTCAATTTCTGTGCTTACTCCATTGAAATAAACATTTGTTATTCCTCCTGTAGTTTGAATAGATGAGAGTTTTGCTCCATTTAGATTTTTCCATTCAAGACTTGTTTGATCTCCCATAAAGGTGATTTCATTTGTGCCTTGAGAGAATATCAATCCTTGAGTGTCGCCATATTGCAGTGCTGTATTTTTGGAGTGTATATTGATACTGAGATTGGAGATAGGCGTGTTGTCTTCTATACTTGCATTAACGCCAGAGTTATTTTCATTTCCAAGATTGATTTCAAAAATTGCTTTACTATTCTCTTGTGATACTTCTTTGAGGACAAGAATCCCACTCTCATTAAAGTTAAATCTCAATACTCCATTGTTGCTAATATTTTTCTCAAAAGTAAGTGTTGAGGGCTGATTGAAAGTGAAATTGAGTATCTTGTCTTGATTGATGGATAGGGGGTTGGCGATTACCACCTCACCATTCTTTAGTATTATAGAGCTTGTATCTGAAATGGGATTGAAGTTTTTTATCGTTGTAGTTTGAGGATTGTTGAGAGTGAGTGTGCTATAAACATTTAAGCTTCTTAATCGTCCTTGTATATTTCCAAGATTGATTGTATCAATTTCAATATTTCCATTTTCCCCACTGATTGAGGCTGAAGAATTGCTTGGGATAGTGATATAGGACTTACCAACAGATTGCATTCCTTTGGATAATAAAAGCTCTACACCATCTCCCAAATCAAAAGCAAGAGCTTGATTTGCCTCTACACTTACAGCACTCTCAATACTTGTATCTCCTTGAGTGAGGATAAGCTTATTCTCCACTGCATTGCTTCCCAAAGTGATTGCTTTGAGAAAATTGCCACCATCACTTAGAGTCATCTCTGCTTTTTTGCCATTTGCACCATTGAAATCAAGAGTAGTGCTATTGCCTGTAATCGCATTTGAAACACTAGCAGTAACCCCATTTTCATTTGAAGCTCCATCAAGACTTAGTGTTCCACTCGTAGTAGAGCTTACACTTGTGAGCTGATTGTTTTCACCTTGCAAAGTAAGAGTTCCATTATTGCCAATAGTTACATTATTTACTCCATTATTACTCAAAGTGATATTTCCATTGATTGTCGAAGAGGCACTATCTTTGACATTGAAAAGTGAAGTTCCACCATTGCTTGATGAAAGCCCTTGTGAGAGTGCCAAAGTCGTGCCATTTGCCAAATCAAAAGCAAGAGCTTGACTTGCCCCTACATTTACAGCACTCTCAATACTTGTATCTCCTTGAGTGAGGATAAGCTTATTCTCCACTGCATTGCTTCCTAAAGTGATTGCTTTGAGAAAATTACCACTAGCATTTAGAGTCATCTCTGCTTTTTTATCTGTTCTTCCATTGAAGTTTAGAGTAGTGCTATTGCCTGTAATCGCATTTGAAACACTAGCACTCACTCCATTTTCATTTGAAGCTCCATCAAGACTTAGTGTTCCACTCGTAGTAGAGCTTACACTTGTGAGCTGATTGTTTTCACCTTGCAATGTGAGAGTTCCATTTTCCCCAATAGTTGCATTATTTGCTCCACTATTACTTAGGGTAATGCTTC
>NZ_NXLV01000005.1 GCF_003364205.1 Helicobacter brantae | reverse complement strand
TTGATTGAAGTATCCAAAGGCAACTTCTACTTGAGGATCAATATACCAGCTTCCTTTTTCACTCTCACCAAAACTATATCTATAACCAAACTCATCACTCAGCACCATTGCAAAGTTATTGGTTTCACTCATTCTAGTAGGATCTGTGCTAAAAGAGAATTCACTCATAATGTAATCAAACTTGAGAATTGTGTCATTATACCAGCCACTATCAGCAACATAGGAGTTATAAAGCCCCACTTCAATCATATTGGAATTGACTTTATCAAGTGCAACGCTATTGCTTGAAGCTCCATTTGTGTTGAGGGCAAGAGTATTACCTTTTGTATTTGAAGTTCCATAAGCTAGGGCAATTCCCATAAAGTTTCTAGCATTCTCTCCTATGCTAAGTGAGTAGTCATATCCTGCTTGAGCTGTAACATAATCTGTCTTACTGCCAGAGCCAAAGTCATTGCTCATACTTCCTCCAAAGACTCTAGCCCATACTCCATTACTATGCTCACTCTCTCGCAATTCTCCCATTCTTTTATTTAGAGAGTTGAAGTTGGCAAGGAAAAGATCATAATTAACCGTGAGAGCCGTAGAGGCGATTTCTTGGAATACAGGATCTACACCCAAATCCACAACCTTTCCGATATAGTAGTCTGTGGTAGTGCCATTTACAACAGACACTAAATCCATAACTACATCATTAACTCCAATGAGACTGATTCCCGACTCTACTGCAATGTTATTACTTGCTTTTGCAACAAGAGTATTGTTTGCATTTGTGTGATTGCTATAAGTGATGTCATAAACATCCATCTCTCCCTTGAGTGTCAAAATCGCCTTTGCATTAGAGCCTCCATTGCTTAGAGTGATTTGATCGTTTTTAGAGGAGCTTACAAAGAGATTGAAAGTTGTGCTCTCTGAAGTGTAGTTGTCAATTGTAAGAGTATTTCTAGTTTGTGAAGCATTTGCACTAGAATAAGAGCTAGTTGTGGTAGCTAAATCTACTCTTCCTCCATTTCCTGAGAGTTGTGAAATGTGATTGGAGTGAGTTCCGAAAGTAAGTGTCCCACCATTAAGAGCTACATTGATAGTCCCTGCACTGCTATTATCTATCCCACCTTGAGCGTGAAGTGTTGCACCTGAATTGACTTGGAGGGTTAGTCCTTTGCTATTTTCTACTGAAGTGTTATCGATTGCACTAGCAATCACATTACTTCCACTAGAGAAAACTGCGAGATTTTTATCAGCTCCACCATTTGTAGCACTAATGCTTTGGATTCTTCCACCATTGAGAGTGAGGGTAGAAGCATTTGAAGTACTATTGAGTTCTACATCAAGATTGCCTACAATATTATGAAGTGTTGCACTGACATTATTGCTAGAAGAATCAAGTGTGAGCTTATTGCTTGTTGTAGCATTGGCATTGAGAGTAGCAATATCAATGGTTTGAGCTTTTAGAGTGAGAGTAGAGCTATTATCTCCTGAGAGATTGGCAGTGTTAAGAGTGATAGCTTCAGTTCCACTTAGAGTGGCTGAATTTGCAGTTGTATTTGAAGCAATATTGACTGCAGAATCTCCTGCTCCACTCATTCCACCATTTAAAGCTAGTTCCACACCATTGGATAAATCAAAGGCAATACCTTGATTTGCTCCTACACTTATCGCTCCTGAGATAGTGGTTTTTCCATTTTGTAGGGAGAGAGTGTTGTTTGTAGAGTTTGCTCCTAGCGTAACTCCTGCTAGAGTTTTGCCACCATTACTCAAAATAAGTTTAGCTTCTTTGGTTTGGTTTCCATTGAAGTTGGCTGTGAGATTATTACCTGTGAGAGTGGTGATTGTGGCTTGGACTCCACTCTGACTTCCTGCTCCATCAAGAGAGAGGATACCTGCACTTGTAGAATCTACTGAGTTAAGAGCATTGCTAGAGCCTTGAAGTGTGAGTTTGGCTGTGCCACCATTAAAGACTACATTATTAGCTCCACCATTGCTTTGAGTAATCTCCCCTGTAATTACTCCAACCCTATCACTAGCAATATTGATTGTGGTAGTTGCATCACTTCCATTTGTATCAATTATGCTATCAAATACTCCATTGCTTCCCCCAAAGCTAATTTTTGCATTCCCAGAGTTGGAGAGTCCATTATCTAGCTCTAGTGTTGAAGTGCCATTGAGGTTGATTGTCAGTCCCTTATTTGCCTCAATATTGACTTCATCAAGAATAGTTGTCGTTCTTGCTTGGAGATTGAGGATATTTTTATCCATATCTGAAGTTGCTTCTGTGAGATTGAGGGCTTTTAGAGTGCTATTGGCAGAAGTGTTGTTGAGGGTGAGGGTAGCTGAGTTTGTAGCACCTTTCATTGATACAATCAGATTACCCCCATTGACAAGCTTATCGATACTTGTGGCATTGGCATTGGTGGAGGTGTCAATGATAAGAGTATCTTTGTTTGTAGCTTCTCCACTTACTGCTGTGAGGGTGGAGATAGCGTTAGTCTGTCCTTTGAGGGTGAGGGTGGAGTTGTCTGTCAGGAGAGTAAGATTGTTTTGTCCCGTATTGTCTTTTGTCATTAAGCTTGCAATCGTGTTTTGAGAACCTGCAAAGTTGAAATTATTTTTTCCATCATCACTTGCTGAAATTTTTGCATTTGCCTCTAATAGTGTAATGGTAGCATTACCCGTGCCATTGAAAGTGATATTGTTTTGATTGCCATTTTGAGCCGAGATATTGCCTGTTGTAAGTGTCAAGATTCCACCATTGCTAAAGGTGATATTATTCTTCTGGGCTGTCCTATACCAATCTGATGAACTCTTTTGGGTTGTAATCCCTATGGTTGAGATGATAAGATTCGCATTTGCTTTTTCAATGTTGATGATATTGTTTCCTTCAGAATTCCAAGAACTTCCACTTGAAGTAATCCCATTAGCAATTGTAATGTCTGAGGTAGAATTTCTTATCGTTATGGTGTTAGTCCCATCCGTTGTTTGGATTGATTGAATACTTGAGGTAAGTTCATCAATCGTGATAGTATTGTTCCCTGAATTTGCAATAATATTTGCACTGCTTAGATCAAGTTTTGTGGCTTTGATGTTATTGCTTCCACCACTTGCACTAATCTCTCCGCTAATGGAGTTTGTTCCACTTCCTGCAAAAGTAATGACATTTTTTGTATCTACACTTCCACCTGTGCTTACTGAAACTCCTCCTGAAATTGAGCTTGTGCCACTTCCATTGGTATAGATATAATTCTCCACAAAACGCTCATTACTTGTTGTTGTATTTGTTGAGCTTGCTTTGACACCATCTGTGATAGTAAGATTTTCTACATTGATATAGTTTCCTCCCATTACGGTGTTTTCTATAGTAAGTGAAGTGATGTTGTAAGTCCCTTTGGCTGTATGAGTATCAGACATAAAAGTGGAGGAGATATTATTTCTTTGGATAGTAGGAGTATTGGCATTACCAAAAAGGGTGGTGTTATAACCACTACCACTACCACTGCTATCCCCTTGAGTGATTAAATCTTTTCCGATGATATTGCTTCCATTACTTGCACTTATCTCACCTAGGGTTTGATTCCCATTATCTGTGGTACTATTGAAACTTAGGGCATTAAAATTTGCTCTTGCATCAGAGTTGTAAGTTCCAAGTGCTGAAAGATCTGAGAGAGTGAGTGTATTTGTGGTTGCTCCTAGCAAAAGAGTGTTGTTGGAGTTTCTTATATGAGCCTCTCCACCCACATTATTTACCTTGATAGAAATTGCCTTACCATCCTCTCCAAGTGTGGCTGAAGTTCCTGTAAGGACAATGAGATTGTTGTTTCCACCTGTTGAGCCTTGAGTGGAGGAGAGGATATTGCCCTTGATTGTGGTAGTTCCACTCACATTGATATAGTTTAATCCCCCTTGACTTGTGCTAATAGCATCAGTGATTGGGCTAGTGCTATTATCTCCAAAGGTAAAAGTCCCACTAGCTGAGTGAGTGGATTTCACAAATTCAGCGATAAATCCACTTTGGATAACAGGAGTATTGGCATTGCCAAAAAGAGTGGTGTTATAACCACTGCTATCTCCTTGAGTGATAAGATCTTTTCCAATGATATTGGTCCCAAATCCTGCATTGACTGAAGTGATTGTCGCTGTGGTGGTGCCACTATTGATACTTAGGGCATTGAAGTTTTTTGCCATTTCAGAGTTATAAGTCCCTTTTGCTGAAAGAGCTGAGAGAATGAGTGTATTTGTGGTTGCTCCTAGCAAAAGAGTGTTGTTGGAGGTTTTGTTGTAGGCTGATCCTTCGTTGTTGGCTACTTTGATAGAAATCGCCTTGCTGTCCTCTCCAAGTGTGGTTGAAGTTCCTGTGAGGACAATGAGGTTGTTGTGCCCACTAGTAGCATCAGGTGAGGAGGAGACAGAGGAAAGGACATTGCCTTTTATTGCTGTGGTTCCACTGATATTGATATAGTTTGCACCTACAATATCTGTAACTATTGCATTGCCAATTGTTCCACTGCTATTATCTCCAAAGGTAAAAGTCCCACTAGCTGAGTGAGCAGATTTCACAAATTCAGCGACAGAGCCATTAAATTTCTTTCCTCTATATCCCCCATCTACAAACAAACTAGTGTCGTATGTGGTTGATGAGCTAGAGTATGTTACAAGATCTTTTCCGATAATATTATAGGAGCGTGTTGCTGTCATTTTGTTGATTGATATATTACCATTTGAAGTGTTGTTGAAACTCAAAGTATTTAGAGTATCTCCTGATGAAACACCACCTCCATAATCTCCCGAACTTGATATGGTTCCTATTTTTGCTGTTGTGCTTCCTGTAAGGACTAAGATATTTTTGGAATACACTCCCCCAAGATTTCCCCCAGTTTGTGATGCCTCAATATCGATTGCATTGCCATTGCCTAGTGTGATTGAGGTATTTTGAGAAAACACAAGTTCGGTAAATGCGTGAGTTTGTGATAAGATTTTTCCATTTATCCCCACACTGCCACCACTTGCATTGCTACCAAAAACAATCTGCATTTTCTTTGTAATCTGATATCCCCAATCCCCCTTAGTCGTAATAGCATTTACAGAACCGACGCCAGAGATTGAAACATTTTCACTAAAATGAAATACATTTTGATTGTATCTATTAAATGTGATGTCCCCATTTATTGCCGTATTAGAGAGATTGAGTGTAGCACTGCCTGATGCTGTGATATTGCCTGTCAGATTTGCAAGTCCATTGATTGTCGTTGTCCCACCTGAGAGATTGATATTGGCTGTGAGGGTGGGGACTGAAGCTGTAGTTCCATTAGAATCTTGGAAGTTGATTGTATGGCTTCCACTTTGAAGATTGATTCCATTTGTAACTGAAGTGAGATTTTTGATTGTGGTATTGGCACTTCCATCACTAAAAGACATTGAGCCTGTAACACTGCCTCCACTTGCTTTTTGGAATGTGAGAGAATAAGTTCCATTGCTTTTAACAAGCACACTTCCATCAATCCCTGCATTTTCTTTCAAAGTTACATTGGCTGTCCCTAATCCCACCCCACCTGTTCCATTAACGGTTTCAAAAGTTACATTTCCTTTGATTCCTTGTCCTCCAAAAGTTCCATTAAACTCTGCAGTTCCCACCCCTCCTGTTTTTTTGATATAGAGATTTCCTAAGAGTGCATAAGTGCTTGAGGGATTACTCAAATCCAAAGTGATTGTCTTGGATTGAGATGCATCACTATTCCACAAACTTGCAATGAGGGTTCCTGTCCCATTTGCTCCAATTTTTAATCCCTTACTATTGCCATTAAGTGTAGCTTGGGTTGTAGATGCAAAATCTAAATCTACTCTATCAAATCCCCCATTTTGTTGTCTATCTCTAAGCAATGTAGTATTACCACTGCTACTAATTTCTATTTGAACATCATTTACAACTCTGCTTGAATTATCAGTCAAAGAGAAGCTGACATAGTTATCGCTTTCTTGTTTCCAAGTAAGATTGCTAGGGGATTGGTCTGAAGTGCCATTAATACTTATTGTCGGATCTGTCGCTACTGCCACACTTACACCAAGTGCCAAAGCCAAAGAAGAGGCGATGAGGGGTTTATAGAGGGGTTTTGAAGTTTTCATAATATCTCCTTATGTATATTTATATATTTAATTTGCTTATGTTACAAATTAGGTTAAAGTCTATTCTACCATAAACAAAGAGTAAATATATAGAAAAATTAGTCTTTCCACTTAGGGGGGGGGGGATAGCGTATCTATTGAGCTTTGAGCGATATTAGAAAATACTAAACTTAATTGAAAATAATTTATTTATGATTTTGAAGTATGTTTTATAAAATGCTACAAAGCAAGATTTTATGGGAGTTGGGGGAGAGTGTGAGGTGGTTTGGGAGAAGTTTTATAAAAAAGTGTAGAAAAAGTAGTCTTTGATACTTTTTGAAACAAAATCTTGTAAATCAAGCGATAAATGTTATAATTTTGCCTTTTATCCCTATCATTTTGGAGTTTGTAGTGGCTTATAGCAAAAGCTTTGAGAATGCCCTTTTTTCTATTTCTTCTTTGACCGTGCTTGGAGCAACACTTGTTGCCCCCTCACTTCCCAATATCCAAGAGCATTTCTCTTCCACCCCTCATATTGAGTTTCTCTCTCGCCTTATCCTCACACTCCCTGCACTTTTTATAATGTTTTCAGCCCCAATCGCAGGGGTGATGATCGAGCGTTTTGGTAGGCTAAAGATTTTATTTCCCTCAATTTTGGCGTGGAGTTTTTTTGGAATCAGTGGATATTTTTTGGATCAAATTGAGTGGATTTTGCTTTTTAGAGCTTTGTTTGGGGTGGCAAGTGGATTTGTGATGACTTGTGTATCAGTTTTAATCAGTGATTATTATAGTGGGGAGAGGGAGCGAGAGAGGGCTTTGGCAAAGCAAAACTTCTTTAGTGCCTTTGGTGGGGCGATTTTTCTTATCCTTGGGGGAGTATTATCTGATATTGATTGGAGAGCTCCCTTTTTGGTGTATGCACTAGGCTTTGTTGTGCTTTTGGGGGCAAGAGTCAAACTCTTTGAGCCACGCATTAGCCAAAAAGCACTCCAAAAAGACAAAAGCTTTAGATTTGCCAAATTCTTGGGGGTATATCTCATCACTTTCACTTCTATGACGATTTTTTATTTTGTGCCAACACAGCTTCCCTACTACCTGCATACCCATTTTGGAGTAGGGGGGAGCGTGGTGGGGGCAAGTATTGCAAGCGTGAGTATTTTCTCAGCCCTCTTTTCATTTCTCTATCCACGCTTTAGGACTAAGCTAAGCATCAATCAAGTTTATGCTTTGAGCTTTTTTGTGCTTTCTTGTGGGTTTTTCTTGCTGTATTTGGAAAATCTCTATTTGCTACTTTTGGCATTTTTGTGCTTTGGGTTTGCGTGGGGAATGAGTTTAGTCAATCATTTCTCTTGGATATTTTCTCTCTCTAGTGAGGGGGAGAAAGCCAAAGCTGTGGGATTTCTTTCTAGCTTTTTGTTTTTGGGACAATTTGTTTCTGCGTTTTGGATTGAGGGGCTTGTTAGCTTTTTTGGTTTAAAATGCGTTATTTTATTCATTGGTGCTTTCTCTCTTGCTCTCTGGATAGTATTTTTTTATAAAGGTAAATAGGTGGAAGGCTTAGGACTTCAGAATATCGAACGCACTATACTTGCGACTTTGTTTTTTGAACCCAATCTGTTTGATGATGTGGCAAGTGTGCTAAGTGAAGGGGACTTTAGCGATCCATTTCATCAACTTCTTTTCAAAACCATTCGCACACAAATTGAGCAGAGCAAACCTGCTACCCCTGACTTTATCAAACCTCTTATCGCCTCAGATCGGCGATATGATGAGAGTGAGCTTCTCTCAATCATCGCTCTCTCTCCTGTTGCAGATGTAACCCACTATGCTAATCAAGTCAAAAACTATGCAATCAAACGCCAACTTCTCTCCCTCGCCACCAAAATCACCAAAAGCATTTCAGATGATCAAAAAGAAGCTGAAGATGTCCTAGCTGAGATTGAGAGAGAGATTTTTGATATTTCACTTAGTGGAGAGTCAAAAGACTTTAGAGACTCGCCAAGTGTGATTCAAAGCACTTTAGAGATGATCAATGAACTCAAAGCAAAGGGGAATAATATCCTCACAGGACTAAATACAGGTTTTGCTGAACTCAATCGTATCACCACAGGATTTAATGCAGGAGAGCTTATTATCATCGGTGCTAGACCTTCAATGGGAAAAACCACTTTTGTCCTCAATATGGTGCAAAAGTTTCTAAGCACGGGCAAGGGTGTGGCGTTTTTCTCTTTGGAAATGCAAGCAGAGCATTTGATGCTAAGAATGCTAAGCTCAGCCACCTCAATCCCTTTGCAGGATTTGAGGATTGGGAATTTGAGTGATGAGAAGTGGGAAGATTTGAGTGCAAGTGCTAATTTTATGGCAAAGCAACAGCTTTTTATCGATGATAATTCTCATCTGACAATCACTCAACTAAAAAGCAAGATGAGAAAACTCAAGCTCAAATATCCCGAAGTATCAGCTTTGGTGGTGGATTATTTACAGCTAATGAGTGGAAGCAAAGGTGGGGGAGGAGAAGGGAAGCGACAGGAAGAAATCAGCGAGATTTCAAGAGGATTGAAAATCCTAGCAAGAGAGATGCAAATCCCTGTCATTGCCCTCTCTCAGCTCAATCGTGGGTTAGAAAATCGAGAGGATAAACGCCCTCAACTCTCAGACCTCAGAGAATCAGGAGCGATAGAGCAAGATGCTGATGTGATCCTTTTCCTCTATCGTGATGATGTCTATCGCAAAAAAGAAGAGAAAGCCAAAGAAGAGAAAGCCAAAAAAGAAGGAAACAAATACACCTCACAATATGAAGAAAAAAATATTGAAAAAGCAGAAATCATCGTGGCAAAAAATCGTAATGGTGAGACAAAAACCGTGAAGATTCAATTCAACAAAGCGTGTATTCGATTTGAAGAATCAAGTGAGCAAGAGGAAGAGGCACTTAAAACTCGGCTAGAGAATAGTCGAGTCGAGGAAGTGAGCTTCGCTCGAAGTCCAGAAGTGGTGGAAATGCCAAAAGTATGAGAAAAAAAATGCGTTATTCAAAAGTTTTGCTCTCTATCCTTGCTTGCTCAACACTTAGCTATGGAGCAGATACGGAGTATCAAGTAAATTTTTCAGGGAGTGGAAACGATTACAATCAGCCGACTTGGACTCCTCCTTTTGCAAGTGGGACTGATTTTACTTGGGATCAAGAGAGTGGAAAGCTGATTTTTGATAGCAACTCAACCAATGGTGGGACTCCTCCAACGAATCCCCCCGTTGATGTAACGGCGACATTCCAGTCTAGTGCGAATGATTCGGGGATTTTGACACTTAAAAATTTTTCTTTCAGCAATGGATATAAGAATACTAGCGATTCTACAATCACTCTCCCTACTTCAACTTCAGAGGTTACTTTTGGTTCAACTCTGACGATAAAAAATGATGACACCACAGCTTTCAAGGGCTTCACTCTTGGAGCGTATGGAGGAAACACAGGGACAGGTGTCAATCTCTATGCAGGGACAAATGTCATCATTGATGGTTTTACTGATACTGTGATGAAGGGGACAATTTATCTCAAAAGCGGAAGTTTGCTAGGTGAGACAACAAGTGGAACAAGCACAACAAGTACAACTCTTTATAGCAATCAAGCTACATCACTAAGTGTTACAAGTGAAAAAGCTTATTCCTCCTTCACAATGGGTGGGACACTTTATCTTGATACAACCTCTAATGATAAAACTCAAAAAAAAGGTGTGGCAAGTTTCATTTCCAAAGTTGAGGGAGATACGACAATTTCGGGGAGTATGTATCTCTATGATAAAGCAGAGGCTTCAATCAGTTCAGGTAATACTCTTACAATTAGCTCAAGTATCAATGTCTATGCTCAAGGAGCGAAGAAAATCACTCAAGATTCTCTAGGCAATGAGAGTATCACTCAAGAGGATTTAACAGAAGTCAAAAAGACAAATCTTGCTCTTAATTCTGTCAAGATTGCTTTAAGTGGGAGTATTAGTGTAGGAAGTAATGCTTCAGAGATGGTAACTCAAACCGATTCTGACACAGGGATTACGACTATCACTACTTCTCCCACAGATATCGGAGCAATCGCACAAATCACAGCAGACATCACCAAAAAGTCAAAATTAAATGTCAATAGCACAGCTCCCACAGGGTGGAGTGAAGCCACAAAGGCTCAATTTGTCGGCACAGGCTCTTTCAGAGTAGGGAAAAACTCAGAAGTGATTTTGAGAACTATCAATAATGGAGATAGCTCAACTTTTGATGAAAGCGATCCTTATGCAATCACGCTCTCAAGTATCACAATTGAAGATCAAGTCAAAGGCAATAAAGTATTAAACTTTGATGCACAAACCCATATCGTAGATACCACAAAACAAACACTTCCCTCAGTTAATGTTACCCTTTCAAAACTAGGAGCAAATTCAGGAAAAATCAACCTCACAGGCTCTATCAGTCTAGGAGCTAATGCTAATGTCTTGATCCAATCCTATGATG
This sequence comes from Helicobacter brantae, assembly GCF_003364205.1. Taxonomy (GTDB): domain Bacteria; phylum Campylobacterota; class Campylobacteria; order Campylobacterales; family Helicobacteraceae; genus Helicobacter_G; species Helicobacter_G brantae. The sequence continues at coordinate 122,893 of NZ_NXLV01000005.1, read as the reverse complement.
GCATTGATTCAAGTACAAGTGCAAGTTTTTCACTCTCAACTGATTCTGTATTGTGGCTGAAGGGTAAAATGAGTGGGGAGAGCTTGACAAACAAGGGGGGGATTACAGCCAAAGGTGGGGCATTTGTGCTAGGAAATGTGTATAACGCTCAAAATACTGAAACCACCAAAACCACACTGACAAACTCAGGAAGCACGACGATTTCAAACTCATTTCGCACCACCACAGAGCCACTCCCCTCACGCCCAAGCACTAATGCCACATCTTCTGCAACAGAAGAGGAAGCAACGACTAGAGAGCTTGATCCCTCTGGTGTCTTCCTCCTAGCCAAAGATAATATCTTTGATAATCAAGGCACGCTCACCTTTGATGGAGGGGGCAATCTCACTTCAGCTACTTCAAGAAGTGATGATATTTCAAGATCCCTTTCTATCACAAACTCAAGTGGAAGCAAGGGGACAATTAAAGCTAATGGTGCAAATAACTCTATCATCTCTAGTGGAAGTCTTAGCCTCTCTTCTCAAAATATCACAATTGCAAGTAAAACCCTTGATGATGATAGCACGCAAGAGGGAGTGCTAACCCTCACTTCTCTCTCCTCACTCTCAAGTGATTATATCTCTATTGGCTCTTCTACTCCAAACTCAGGCAAAGATAAAGTCAGTATCAGTGGTGGCACACTCAAGATCACAAGCCAAGTCGCAGGAGTGGCAAACTATAATTTGCGTTTGACAAATACTACACTTGATTTAAGCAATCTTGCAAATCTCAACAATTCTATCAACACTCAAACCCCTGTGCAATCCGAGCTAGATGGCAGTGCAATCAATGGAGCGTTTTACAATCTTAGAAACTTAGAGCTTGGGGGCAATGTAGAGGTGCTAGTCAAAAAAGAAAAAAGCTCTTTTGTCAATGGGGTTGTATCTTCTAATGCTTCTGAGCAAGAACCAAGCTTTAGGAGTGATTGGGCAAGTATGCAAGTGCAGGGGAGCAATCGATTTGTTGCTTCAGAGATTGGAGAGGGGACATTTGGGTTTGATAATTATGGGGTGCTAGATCTCAAATCCAACGCGACTTTGAGTATTGAGGGGGATTTGTATAATAATGGAAGTATCGTTTTTAGTGGAGATCAATTTGGGCTAGGGACTTTGAGTTTGAGTGGGAATCTTATTCTTGATATGACAAACCACCAAGAGAGTGGAGTAACCATAAATCCACTTATTGCAATCAATCATACCAACTTTCACTCCCTCACTCTCTATCAAGCCTATCTTCTTGTCCAGACAGAGGGAGAGGTGCAATATCAAGTGGGAAGTGCATTGATAAGCTCTGATTCAAGCTCTAGTGGAGAGGTTAGTCCAAGAGCTGATGAGAGCAATGCTCCAAGTTATAGCACACTTCAGAGTGCTCTCAAAACTGAAATAGAAGATTATCTCAATGGTCAAAATGCTTATGAGGGCAATACCAACAAGCTTGGAGTTTTCCTCAATGGTGTGGCATTGATTGGGACAAACTACATCGGATTTGGAGTAACAAGAAGCGAGGCAATTTCCTCACTCACGATTGATAAAAGCGATACAGGACTAATCGATCAATATCTTCAAGTGCTTTCAAGCTCTGATGGTTCAATATCAGAGAATAAAACCAATGATATGATAAATGCCCTCTATGCAAGCGATCCTAAAGCAATGCAAGCCTTAAATAATGCTTTGCAAGTGCAAAATGGACTAGAGCTTGGAATCCTCAAAGATATGGGCTCTTACAATACTCAAAGCCTCATTAGCACAGCCCAATCTATCCAAGAAGCGATGCAAACGGTTACAAACTTGAGCAAACCTGTGATAGAGGACTTCAAAAAAATGCAGGTGGTGCGTGAGATTGCAGTGCAAAACCGAATGGTAAGGGCCTCAAACCCTTTCACAGCAGAAGCTGAGCTAGAGCAACTTGTCCAATCAATGGTAGGGCAGAGATATGCAAGTAATGAAGTGGCTTCTAAAAAAAGCGATATTCTCTCTGAAGGCTCAAATGCTGAAGTCTTAGCACCATTTCTTTTCGATGATAGAATCGCTTTTAAAAACAATGTATGGCTCTCAGCAATCACTTCAAGCACAAAAACCTCACTAGACACTTCAGCTCTCTATGGAATGAGTGCAGGGTATGAGCATATGCCTATCCCAAATGTATTGTTTGGATTTTATGCAGGATATGGGTATTCAAACTACAAAAGCGACACACTCAAAAACAATGCTCATATCCTTGATCTCTCAATCTATACAAGACTTTATTATGGAGGTTCTGAGGTTGATTTGACTTTGAGTTATATTCACGGATTCAACCAAGCAAATACGCAGTTTGATAATTCAGCACTCAATCAAGACTTTTCTTTCCAATCTCATAGCTTTGATTTCTCAGCAAAGTATGGTTATGTCATTGGCACTCCTATCAAGGGAATGTTTCTCAAACCTCAAGCCACATTTACTCTCTATGGCATTGGCACACCAGATTTAATCGGTGAGGGAGAAAATCCAATCGAGTTAGCCAAGCAATCAATGGATGGAATCCTCTTTGGGCTAGGAGTAGAAATCAGACAATATATCTCCCCTGTGTCTTATATCTATGTCTTGCCAAGCTTTGATTACAATATGTATAAGCAAGATAGCACTTCAAATGTTTCTTTCCTCAATGCTTACAATAAGATGAATTATGAGCTTCCCAAACAAGGGCATTATATTTTCTCACTCTATGCAGGAGGAGAGGGATATGTCAGCAATAATCTAGCAATCAATGTGAGTGCAGGATACAAAGGGGCTTTGGATATTGAAGATCACAATCTAAGTATTTCAGCAGGATTGAAGTATAAATTTTAAGGAAAAGCAATGCTAGATGAGATTTTTGAGGGCAGTGCGATTGAGAAGTGGAAAGAGATTGTATTTCACGCTAACCCTTCAGTAGTGGGAAGGGAGCTAGAGCGACTTTTAGAAGAGTTAGCCAAAGCCGAACTAGTGAGTGAGGGCAAAGAGCTTACAAGAGAAAATATCGCTTGGCAAATGCAAAATCTAGCAATCACTTCAATGAGTGAGATTCTAAGCCAAAATGAATAGGCGATTTTTTTTACTCTCTCTCCTCTCTCTCTCCACACTTTTCTCTCAAGCCCCCAATTGGACAAGTGAGCAAGAAATCACCCTCTTACGCAATCAAGTCTATAAACTCAATCTTTTGATAAGCAATAGCGATGTGAGGGAGTTTAGCTTTCATTGGACACTTTATGTGGATAAGGGTTTGGTGTTTTTAGCAAAGTATGATGGATTTAATCATCAGAGCATTTTGTATAATAGCTTTAGAAAAAATTCTTTCAAAATCAAACTTGCAGAAGAGGGCAAAATCAGAGGGCTTTCCCCCTATCTTGTCGTTTTTTTCAAGAGTTATGATGAAAAAAGTAATCAAGCCACCTTTAAGGTCGTTACTTATGGAGATGTGTATGCACAATGAGATTTTACAGAGGATTTGTGAGGGTGTAGCCTCTATGGTAGGAGAGTTTGACAATCCTTATATCCAAGAGCTTTTTTCTAAGATTTCTTGTGGAAAAATGCTAAGAAGTCGCTTGATTTTGGCGATTGCTGGGGAGAGTGAGGAGAGTATCAAGCTTTGTTCTATTATCGAGCTTATTCAACTTGCTTCTTTGCTTCATGATGATGTGATAGATGAGGCTATGAAAAGGAGAGGGGTGGATTCTTTAAATGCTCTCTATGGCAACAAAAATGCCATAATGCTAGGAGATGTTTTGTATTCTAAAGCCTACTATCATCTCCTCTCTCTTCCTACCAAAGTCGCAAAATGTGTCGCAAACTCTGTATGTTTGCTCTCTAGTGGAGAGATTAGAGATGTATTTATGGCAAAGAGTTTCAATCCTTCAATGCAAGAGTATATTTTGATGATTGAAGAGAAGACTGCTTCACTTATCGCCTCTAGTGCCAAAGCTTCAGCCTCTCTTATAGGAGAAGATGAAGAGGCATATCATCATTATGGATTGTGTCTTGGGATTGCTTTTCAAATCATTGATGATGTGCTAGATATCACTCAAAGTGAGCAAGTGCTAGGAAAACCCTCGATGAATGATTTTAGGGAGGGTAAAACGACATTGCCTTATATCAAGCTTTATCACTCTTTGCCTGAAAATGAGAGAGAAAAACTTGTTTTGCTTCACAACAAAGAGCTAAATGAAGAGCAGAAAAAGTGGCTTTTTGAGAGTTTTGAGAAGTATGGGAGTATCAAAGAGAGTATAGAAATTGCCAAACAATACGCCCAAAGTGCAACCTCTAAGCTTCAAAAGGGGTATAATCCTAAGCTTGATGAGATGATTGAAGCAATGATTCAAAGGAGTTTTTGATGTATGCCCTTATGAGTTTTTCACACAAAAACCTAGATATTTCTGTGCGAGAGAGAATCGCACTCCCACAAAATGAGCTAGAGAGTTTCTATCAGCATTTTCTCTCTACCTTTCCCAAAGTGCAAGAATGTATCATCCTAGCGACTTGCAATCGCTTTGAGATTTTGCTCTATGGAGAGCTAGATGAGAGAGATTTGCAAGAAATGGTGGCTTTTGTGGCTCAAAGTCGTGGGATAGAACTCTCCAAACTCAAAGAAGGAGTTGAGCTGTATTTGCAAGAGAGGGCAGTGTGGCATATATTCAAAGTGGCAAGTAGCCTAGATAGTTTGGTGGTAGGGGAAACCCAAATCACAGGGCAACTCAAAAATGCCTATCGCTACTCTTTTGATCAAGGGTTTTGCAAAAAGGCTCTTACTCGTGTGGTGCATTTTGCTTTCAAAACCGCAGCATTAGTGAGGAATCAAACTCAAATCTCCAAAAACCCTGTTTCAGTAGCCTCTGTGGCTGTGGCAAAATTCTTGCAATGCCAACCTGATAAAAGTCAGAAAGTTATTGTCGTGGGAACAGGGGAGATTGGAAGCTTGTGTGCTAAACATTTGCTTAGCAATGAGTTTAAAATCATTCTTCTCTCAGGACAAATCCAAAATGCCCAAAAACTTGCAGATGAGCTAGGAAGTGGGGTAGAGGTGGAAAGTATGAGCAATCTCAAAGAGTTGCTTCACACCCACCCCTATCTTTTCTCAGCCACAGGAGCACCTCACCCTATCATCACTCAAGAGATGATAGAGAGTGAGGATAGTAGAAGACTTTGGTTTGATTTGGCATTGCCAAGAGATATTGAGAGGGTTAGTGGAGTGAGATTGTTTGTCATTGATGACTTGCAAGAGATTGTAAGTGAGAATATCTCAAAGCGTGAAGAGGAATTGCAAAACGCTTATAAAATCGTGCAAAATCAAATCGAGGAGTTTTATCGCTGGATTAAAAGTCTTGATGTAGAGCCTATCATTAAAGCCTTTAGAGAGAAAGCCAAAGAATGCTGTCATCTTGAGCTTGAAAGAGCGATAAAAAAGGGATTTTTGCCTAAAGAGAGTTATGAGAGTGTGGAGAGAGTCTTGCATAATGCTTTCAATAAGTTTCTTCATCACCCCACTACCTATATCAAAACCATAAAAGAAAGCCCTGAGAGTGATTTTATCTTGGGAAATGTCAAGAAGCTTTTTGATTTGGCAGATTATGAACTCTATCAAAACCCTTATAATTGCGAAGGGTATTATAAAAACAAAAAGGATTAAAAAATGAGAATGAGTAAAAGCTTTATCATCACCACTAAAGAAGCTCCAAAAGATGCAGATTTAAAATCTCAACAATACTTAGTGAGGGCAGGATATATCCAGCAAGTGGGTGCAGGGATTTATAATCTCTTGCCTTTGGGGTATTCTGTGCTAGAAAATATCAAAAAAATCATCAAAAAACATATGGACGCTTCAGGGGCTCAAGAGCTTTCTTTGGGTTTTGTAACTCCTGCAAGTCTATGGCAAAAGTCAGGAAGATTTGAGAAATATGGTAAAGAGCTTTTGAGATTTAAAGATAGAAAAGATCAAGACTTTGTGCTTGGTCCCACACATGAAGAGGCGATAGTGGAGTGTGTGAGTGGGAGAGTGAAGAGCTATAAGCAACTCCCCCTCAATCTCTATCAAATGCATTTAAAATTTCGTGATGAGCTAAGACCACGCTTTGGGCTTATCCGTGGGAGAGAGTTTGTGATGAAAGATGCTTATAGCTTCCATGAGAGCATTGAGGATCTCAATCGTGAGTTTGATGTAATGGAGCAAACTTATAGAGCGATTTTTGATGAGCTTGGAATCAAATATGCAGTAGTTGAGGCTGATAGTGGAGCTATTGGGGGAAGTGGGAGCAAGGAATTTATGCTTCTAGCCTCTTGTGGAGAAGATACACTTATCATCTGTCCAAATTGCGGATATGCAAGTAATATTGAGGCAGGAAAAAGGAAGAGAAAAACCTATCCTTCTCTAGAGCGTGAGCTAGGAGAAATCTCAACACCAAATCTCAAAAGCATACAAGAGCTTTGCACTCTAGGAATCGCCCCCTATCATATCCTCAAATGCGTTGCAAAGGGAGTGAGAATGCAAGAGGGAGAAAGCAAGGTTGCACTCTTTTTCCTTAGAGGAAGTGATGAGCTAGAAGAAACTAAGGCTTATAATGCTATTGTCAAGCAAGAGAGTGGGGCAATGGAGCTTTTTGATATAGAGAGTGAGGAGCTAGAGAAGAGGGGATATGCTGTGGGCTTTATGGGGGTAGGGTGCAAGGCTGATTTTGTAGTCTTTGATTGTGAGGTAGAGCAAGGAGAGATTTATCTAAGTGGAGCAAACAAGGCTGATACTCACGCTTATGTAAGGCTTGAGGGGGTGAGTGATTTTGCAGATTTGGTGGCAGTGCAAGAGGGTGATAAGTGTGCGTGCTGTGGAGAGAAGCTAAGCTATCAAAAAGGAATAGAAATCGGACATATTTTCAAACTTGGAGATAGGTATTCTGCCCCTATGGGTGCGACATTCCTAGATCGCAATGGAAAGGCACAAAACTTCATTATGGGGTGCTATGGGATAGGAGTTTCAAGACTGATTTCAGCGATTGTGGAGCAAAAATGCGATGAGAGGGGAATCATATGGGGAGAGAATATCGCTCCTTATGAGTGTATGATTCTTATCTCAAATATCAAAAATGAGGAGCAAAAAGCGATAGGAGAGAAGCTTTATGCCCACTTGCTCTCTCAAGGCAAAAGAGTTTTGCTAGATGATAGAGATGAGCGTTTTGGGGCAAAAATCGCTGACTTTGAGTTGCTTGGAATCCCCTATGGCTATATTATCGGCAAAGAGCTTGAGAATGGAAAAGTCGAGCTTGTCAAACGAGAGGATTTGAGTAAGCAGAGTTTGGAAATCTCTAAGCTTTTTGGAGAGTAGGGAATGAGAGTATTTGGCTTTGTATTGGTGTATTTTTTTGCAGAGCTTGGAGCATTTGTGCTATTTGCTCAAAAGTTTGGATTTTGGAGCTTGGTGGGGGAGATCCTGCTAAGTGGGATAGTGGGGTTTTTCTTGCTAACAAGTGCGTTGGCAGGGAGCAATGAGGGGATAGTGGAGTTTTTGAGAAATGCTAGGAATCCCAAAGAAATCATCGCTTCAAATCTAAGCAGAGTTTTTGGAGCTTTGCTTTTGATCGTGCCAGGGTTATTGAGTGATAGTGTGGGGGTATTGCTTACTTTGGGATTGCTTGATGGCGTGTTTGTGGGGATTATGGATAGGTTTTTTCCTAGAAGTGAGGGGAGAGAAGAGCGATATGGTGAAGTGATTGATGTAGAAGTTATAGAAGAGAATGAGAGGATAGAAAATGAGAAAAGTGATTATCGGAAGTAGAGGAAGTATGCTTGCATTGTGGCAGGCAAACTATATTGCTAAGAGGTTGCAAGAAGAATGCAATCTCTCAAGCGAGATTAAAATCATCAAAACCAAAGGAGATAAAATCCTAGATGTGCCTTTGGCAAAAATCGGAGGAAAAGGGTTATTTACCAAAGAGCTTGAAGAAATGCTTCTAGGTGGAGAGATTGATTTGGCAGTGCATTCTCTCAAAGATGTGCCTGTGGAATTCCCTCAAGGACTAAAGCTCATCGCAATCACCCAAAGAGAAGATGTAAGGGATTGTTTCCTCTCTCATCACTATGAAAGCTTGCAATCCCTGCCTGTGGGGGCGAAAGTGGGGACAACTTCTCTAAGAAGAACAATGCAAATTAAGCTTAAAAGGGCAGATTTGGATACTCAAAGTTTGAGAGGAAATGTGCAAACACGCCTAGAGCGACTAAAAAATGGCGATTTTGATGCGATTATCCTAGCTCAAGCAGGGGTTAATCGACTTGGGATTGAGGGGGTTAAATATATGAGAGCTTTGAGTGTGGAAGAGATGATTCCAGCGATGGGGCAGGGGGCTTTGGGACTAGAGTGTAGAGAGGATAGTGAGTTTGCTCCACTCTTTGCTAGGCTCAATGATGAGAATACAGGGCTGTTTTGTGAGAGTGAGAGAGAGTTTATCCGATGTCTTGAGGGGGGGTGTCAAGTGCCTATCGGAATCCACGCAAGTTTGCAAGATGATAAGCTCAAACTCCAAGCAAGACTAGGAATGCCTGATGGAAGCAAAGTGCTAGAAGATAGTATTTTGGGAGATAGAAACAATCATTTGGCTCTAGCACAAGAATTTGCTAAGAGATTTATTGATAGAGGAGCAAAGGAGATTTTGCAAGAAGCTTCAAGAGTGGCGTTTGCTTAGGGAGAGAATATGGCAGTATTGCTTGAATTGAGTGTTTTTAGTATCTGTGGAGAGGTGAGCAAGAGGGGAGAGGTGGCAAGGATTTTGAGAGCATTTGAAGATAGGGAGATTGAAGCTCATCTTAACCCTATGGGGACAAGTGTGGAATGTGAGGATATGCCAAAGGCTTTGGAGGTGTTACAAATCGCTTATGATTGTATGGATTCTCAAAGATTTTATATCATTGCCAAATTTGACTGCTATCCACAGAGGAAAAATATGCTTGAGGGGAGAGTAGAGAGAGTTTTGGAGGAGGTGTAATCCTCCTTGCCTACTCTTGAGAGGTAGAATCCTCTCTAGCTTCTGCTTCTTTTTGCTCTTGCTTTTTTTCTTTTATCTCATTACTCTCTTGCTCTTCTTTTTCTTTATTGTCCCCCTCTTTGCTCTCTTCCCCCTCTTTATCTTCTTCTCCTTCAATCTTTAGTGGTGCTTTGTAATCAGCTTTTTCAAGGATTGGGCTATATCCATCACTCTCTCCAAAGCTATATCTCACTCCCACATTGACTTGATAATCGGTATTGATTTTCCCTGCAAAGCTTTTCTCAAAGTCAAAGTAGATTCTAGTATTGTCTTTGATAGACATATTAGTCCCTACATTGACTACTACTCTTCCATCAGAGCTGAGGTTGGAGTATTTGTTGGTTTGAGTTTCTCTCTGAGTGCTCATCTTAATCTCTCCCCCACTCACATAATCATACTCATAGAATGCTCCTACATAAAGTGAGGCATTGAAAGTATCTTTTTGAGTGAATTTCTTAAAGTCATAGCCAAATGCACTTCCTATCCTAGTTCTCAAAGTCAATACACTCTCAGCCATAGAATCAAGATAGGCAGTAGAATTAGCCAAAGTTTGTTTGAAATCACTTTGATTAAAGTATCCAAATGTGGCTTCTACTTGAGGAGTGATACTCCACTCTTTACTCTCTCCTAACTTAAAGACATAACCCACTTCATCACTAAGAGTGAGGGCAAAGTTAGAAGTATCATTGCTTGTAATTGAGCCACTATTAAAGTTGCTAATCTCAAAGCTACTCATCAAATAACTAAATTTAGCAATACTATCATTATACCAACCCCTATCACTCACATAAGAGTTATACAAAGCCACTTCTACTGCATTGCTATAAATATTATCAATCCCTCTTTGCTCTCCATTACTATCAAAGGCTTTATTATCTGAAGTAGAAGTAGAGAGTGCATAAGAGAGAGCTACTCCTAGATAGTTATTTGCTCCCTCAAACCCAAAGGCATAGTCATATCCTGCTTGAATAGTAGTGTAATTGCTCTTACTTCCTAGTCCAAACTCATTACTTAAAGCCCCATTAAATACTCTAGCCCATACTCCTTGGCTATGATTATTCTCACGCAATTCTCCCATTCTTTTATTCAAAGAGTTAAGATTTGCCATATACAAATCATAATTGAGAGTAAAGGCTGTGGCTGTGATTTCTTGCTCGGCTTCTATAACCTCTGTAGCTTTGGCTTTGCCTACAAAGTAGCTTGTATATCCACTCCCTGAGGTATTGCCATTCTCATCTGTGCTTTCTGTAACATAATCAATCTTTGCGACATCAAATCCTAGCACTTGAGTGGATTGAGTATTGAAATTGACTTTGGAGCTATCAGACACTGAGGCAATAAGGATATTATTATCTGCTCCTTTGGTATAGCTGATTGCATCAAGATTGAGAGTGTCTTGATTTTCAAAGACAACCCCTAGAGTATGAGTGCTAACTTCATTATTGCTAGAGGAGTGGATGATAACCTTATCAGCATAGACTTGACTTCCTGCTTTTTCTTTGCTCTCATTACTCTTTGCATAGACGACAAAGCTCAATCCACTTCCACTAATACCACTAGCAGAATCTTTTGAGCCGATAGTGAGGGTTTTAAACTCTGTGCTAGAGCGTGAAGTGTGGTAGAAGGAGATGCCATTGTTTGCTTGATGAGTGATATTTGTGATTTGGGCATCATCTTTGAGGATAAGTCTTTGGTTGGAGGAAGAGAAGACAAGGTTTGTTTCTGCTCCTTTGGAAGTGGTGATTTTCCCCTCAATGTAAGCACTCATTTCTCTCCAAGCATCGCGACTTTTGGGAGAGTTGAGCGTAAGTGTGGTTGTACCTGCTGTTGTGGTTATATTGCTAATGAGAGTGGTGTTGTTGGCATTGAAATTGATTGCTGTCCCAATGGTGCTAAGATCTCCACCAAAATTGAGCTTAGCTCCATCGCTATCAAGATCAAAAGTAAGATGATTGGTGTTTGCTGAGCTTGTAGTGATGATAAAAATGCCTGAATTTTTGAGGTGGATATGATTGTTTTTGTCTGAAGAAGTGGAGAATGTGGCACTGCTAAGATTAAGAATGCCATCTGAAGTGTTGAGATTGATATGGTTTTGCCCTGAGCTTGATGTGATAGAGCCAGAGAGAGTGAGATTTTTGCTTTCTACATTGATTGTATTGCTTCCTTGTGTGGCACTCATGCTCTTACTTGGACTAATTGTCAGAGTGCTAACATTTGCTCCAAGATTGATGATATTGTTTCCACCATTTGCAACTATATTTTGCAGATTTACCGATGTGCTTTCTCCACCAAAAGTTGCAGTAGCAACCCCTCCACTTGTAGAGAGATTTGCCACTAGATTTCCACTGCCCTCAAATGTGATTTTACTCTGTCCTCCCGTGGTGTAGAGGGTTTTGATAGCACTGCTAGAATCTTGTAAAATCAAATCTTTGCCACCAGAGATATTAAAAATATTTCCACCATTATCTGTGGCATTTCCTGAGAGTGTGAGATCTGTGAGGAAAGTGATATTTTTGTCGATAGTAAAGGTATTGGCAGAAGTGGTGTTTGCAATGATTTGACTACTAGCTCCCATAGAGAGGGTTGAGCTATCATAGAGGAAGCTAAAGGTGTTATTTCCACCATCTGCTGTGATATTTCCATTGATAGTAGCTTGTCCTATCGTTATTCCCTTTTCGTTTGAACCAAAAACAAAAGTCAGATTGCCTTGAGTGTTTAGGATATTTGCTTCAAGTATTTGCCCTGTATTGGCAAATGTGATTGTATTCTCTCCACCATTGTATGTGAGAGTTTGTATAGCACTTGATTTATCAGTAAATGTGAATTTTGTCCCACTTGATCCTATGAAAATAGAGTTATTTCCATTTCCTTCTCCTCTGAAGCTAAATCCCCCTTCTGATCGCAAGATAAGATTTCTGGTGCTATCATAGAATCTAATGCGATTTTCTCCATTTGCACCTGCATAAAAATCAGTGTCTAAATCAATCGTATAATCTCCTGTTTCCATTGTTTTGAAATCAAGCTCTAGCAATCCATTGGTAGTATTGAGATTTCCACTGAAGCTTCCTGTTTTTTGGAAACTTAGTGTGGTTTCTCCACCTTGGGTGTAAATCGTTTTTTTGGAATTATTTGAATTAAGAATGAGAGATTTAGTATTATCAATAATAAAGCTATTCCCTTTATCTACGCTCTCATCACTTGCCCCAGTGGCATAAATATCGGTAGTGATTGTGATGTCTTGGCTTATCTCCATTCTATTGTAGCCTTGTTGGGCATCAAGGATTGCATCAAATCCAAAACTTCCACTTTGGGTAAAAGAAATTAGATTTTTCCCTGATTTTGATGAAAAATTAGCAATAAGTTTTCCACTAAAGCTCCCACTATTTCCCTGAAAGGCTAAGGTTGTAGCTCCATTACCATTGGTTGTGATAGAGGTTTTTTCTCCATTATTAGAGAGTGTTAGGCTAGATCCACCTGCGATATTGAAAAATGTCCCATAAGCTTGTTGTGGGATTGTGCCTGCATTATTACTTCCTATCCCATCGATAGAGAGATTATTGCTCAGTGTGATATTTTTATCGATAGTAAAGGTGTTGGTAGAAGTGGAATCTGTGCTTAAGGTGGAGTTAAAATCAAAAGTTCCATCTTTGGCAAAGGTAATGGTATTGCTCCCACCATTTGCAAGGAGATTTCCACTAAAACTCCCTAAAGTTTCTTTAAAGTCAATACTTGCACTCCCTCCAGTTGTCTTGAGTGCGTAGTTTTCTGAGGGGATATTATAGAGTGTTGCACTTGCATTCCAAATCTCAATATTTGTTTTCCCATCTGATGTACTTACTCCACCTGAGATGCTTCCATCATTGTGGAAGTTGATATTTGTATTTGCTCCATTTGTTGTTGTAGATACAATGGCTTTCAATTTTGATTGATCCCCATTAAAATTGATTGAGGTAGTACCCCCAGAAGTGATAACTGAAGCTAAAACTTCTGTGGAGGTTAAAAGTGCAAGGGTTTTTCCTGAGCCAATATTGATGATATTTCCACCATTGTCTGTGGCATTTCCTGAGAGTGTGAGATCTGTGAGGAAAGTGATATTTTTGTCGATAGTAAAGGTATTGGTAGAAGTGGAGTTTGCAATGATTTGACTACCAGCTCCCATAGAGAGGGTTGAGCTATCATAGAGGAAGCTAAAGGTGTTATTTCCACCATCTGCTGTGATATTTCCATTGATAGTAGCTTTGCCCACAATAGCATTTGAGCTATTATCAACTCCTCCAAGAGTGATTGTAGAAGTCCCACTTCGAGAGAGGATATTTCCATTAAAGGTTTGGTTTGCTCCTACAAAATGCACTTCACTTACTCCATTACTATTGAGGGTTTGGGTTTGACTATCAGAGACATTTTGCAAAGTTAGACTAACCCCATCTCCTAAAAGCTCAACCCTATTTTTCCCACCTTGAGAGCTTGAGAATTGCAAACCATTATTGCTTTTGAGGATTGTTCCATTTGTATTGATACTAATGACATTTGTCCCATAATTTGTAGCTTCAAAACTTGCATCTAGGATTGCATGGGGAGATACCCCTTTGTTACTATTTTTGAAGTAGAGTGTGTTTGTTCCACTCTGAGTTTGGATATTCCCACTCAAGCTCCCATAGTTGTCAAATTCAATGTTGGTTTTTCCACCACCTTTTAAGATAAGAGAGGTTTTTTCTCCCCCATTGGTGAAGTTGAGACTCCCTCCATCTCCAATGGTAAAATTAGCAGAACCATTGTTATTCTCCTCAGCATGCAAAGAAGCTGATTGGGAAAAAGTAAGACTTCCTCCACTGCCGATGATAAAGCTATTGCTTGCATTGCATTCTGAAAGAGCTGAAAATACTGTGGAGATTATAACTGAGTTATTTCCAATAAGAAAATTGTTGTTGCTATAAGAAGCCAAGAAAATAGTATTGTAGTTGCCATCAAGTATATCTCCACCACTTATATCAAAAGTTCCATTTTGAGAGAAGACAATATCATTATCTGCACCACGCGCAATAATACTTCCAGAGAAACCTCCACTTGTTCCCTCAAAACGCAATATGTTTTTTCCTCCACCTGTTGAGACAATGTATTGTCCAGATGGTAAATTGGTCTGATAGGATGTTGTATCATCATTGATAATAGTTAATTTGGCTCCATTTTCAATATTGATAATATTTCCACCACTGCTATTATTTGTTCTCAATTCTTTTCTAATAATTGAAACATTCTTTTGAACTTGCATTGTATTTGTCGAAGTGTCTTTTGCCCAAAGAAGCTCTCCAAGATAAAAATCTCCACTTTGCTCAAAGATGATTTCATTGTTTCCACCATCAGCAACCACTTTTCCTTCAAACCTTCCCTGACTTCCTGTAAAAATAATTTTACTTGTCCCACCGATAGTTTGAATTGTCCCATCAATATAAAGTGGAGTATACTCATATGTATAAATACGAATTGCTTCATCATCATTGATATAAAAAATATTTTCTCCATTATTATCGCCACCAAGCTGAATTTCGTCTTCGCCATTTGAACCTAGCGTTTTTCTTGCAATCCAAGTATTATCTGAAGAGTAGAAAATGTTTTTGGAATTACCGTATGCCAACCATTGATTGCCATAAATGGATGTGTTGGAAATAATATTATTGCCACCATTGGCAATGATATTTCCCTCAATGCGAGTGTCATTGCCATTACTATCAAAATCACCAAATAGAGTGATTCCCCCAGAAGTTTGGATATTCCCCTCAAAAGAAATGCTATCAATTTTTGTTATTCCACTTTGTGTGGTGATTGCCTGTTCTTCTCCTTGTGAATTTTGTAATGAAAACGATTGGTTATTATCTCCCACAAGAATATTTCCACCCCCACTCTCATAAGTTGCATTTCCATTCAATACCAATCCATTTTCACTTGTGATTGTGAGAGGAGATGTGTTTGAGAAGTTGATTTGGTTGATCCCTGAGGAGTTGGCTGTAAAAGTAGAGCTAAGAGTGAGTGAGGTTGTGTTTGAGGAGAGTTCAAGAAGATTTTTTCCATTATCTGCTAGTATATTTCCCTGCAAGGTTGTTCCTGAAGCAAGAATATTGATGGTGGTAATCCCTCCACCTGTGGTGTTGATATCCCCGATAAACTGTGTGGTTGAGCTATTAAGATTGATTTGAGTGTCTGTGCTTATAGCATTAGTAAATGTTCCTCGGTAGGTGATATCTTCAAAATTAAAAATATTTTTGCTATCACTGCCACTAATAGTGATATCACCTATGTTTTCTATGGTTGTCCCATCATAAGCTTTTGAAAAAGTTATCGTGTTTGTGCTAGAAGAGTTGATTGTGAAATCGCTATTGGTGCTTCCTGTAAAAAGCACTTCCAATGTATCATTGCGATTATATCCATTAAGTATATTAAAAGTGGTCTTGTTTCCATTGTATGAATCGTATGGAGAAAGAGAGCTGATATAGCCATATCCAAAGATAAGAGAGATTTGTTTGGATGAAGTTATATCGCTTCTTGCAAAATCTATTGAAAACTCACTAATCCATACTCCTGCTCCACTTGTAAAATTTACGGAATTAGCTCCTCCCAATGCTAGAGTCCCACTTCCATTCCCTGTTTTTTGTAGAGTGAGTTGATTGGCTGTTGGACGATTGGCAAATGAAAGTGTGAATGAATCAAGAAGTTCTTCCGATCCATTCTGTGGAGCATAAAAATATCGATCTATGTAAGTACTGGCATCAGAAAATTGACTAAAATGGAAATTTTCTATCTGAGTTGTCCATATCTCAATATCCACCTCACTCCCCACACTCAAACTCATCGCCAATCCTACAGCTACAATAGGAGTGAAAATCTTTTTCTTTCTCATTATTTTTCCTTATTCAAAATTTTTATGTGATTTTTCAATTTTCTTGCGACAGGTTGTGTCATTTTGAAAAACAACTATTGAAAGAATTATACCTACCCCCCCCCCCTACTTGTCAAGAGTAAATGGAGAGAAAATGAGAAAAAGTTTGATTATTCGTTTCTAAGCACTTCTAGGAGATTGATTTGACTAGCTTTTCTAGCAGGGTAGTAGGCTGAGAGAAGCACGATGAGGATTGAGCCTAAGATAATGAGGCTTAGATCAAGCAATGAGAGATCTAGAGGGAGTTTGGTTGTCCCATATACATCAGCAGGGAGAGAGATGATAGGGAAGTGATCTAGGAAACTCATCACTCCAAAGCTAAGTAATAGTCCAATTCCTACCCCTCCTAGTCCGATAAAGCACCCAATAGAGAAAAATGCTCTTTGAATCTCCCTCTTGCTTGCTCCCATACTCAAAAGCAGGGCAATCTCTTTCCTACGATTCATTATCACCATAAGAAGGGAGCTGATGATATTGAGTGAAGCCATCAAGATGATAAGCAAAAGCACGATAAACAATGCTCTTTTTTCTAGCTCCATTGCTGAGAAGAGGTTGCCATTTTGATGCCACCACCCCTCCACAAAAAACCTATCTTTGAATCTCTTTTCAAGAAAGCTAGAAATAGCTTTGTAGTCCTCCATAGGATTGGGAGTGTTGATGTGGATTCCATCATAGTGTTTTTCATCGATATTGCGAAGTTTGGCGATAGAGGAGAGGGTGGTATAGCTATACCCTCTATCATATCCACGAATGCCTGAGTGGAAAAACCCTGCCACATCAAAGCGTTTCATCGTGGGAGTGAAGCTAATGGCATTGGGAGAGAATTCTGTGAAAAAGAATGTCAACTTCTCTCCCTCAAGCACCCCATAGGACTTGGCAAAGTCCTCTCCCATAATTACTCCAAACTCTTGAACGCCCTTTTTCCCCTCCAAAGCTTTGGCAAGGATAGGGTTATTGTGAGCCTCAAGCTCAAAATCCACACCAAAAATCGCCACAGGATAAATCCCAAAGCGAGTCTTGATAATAGCGTGGGATTGTAAGTATGGGCTGAAAGAGAGGGTGGGGAAATTGATTTGGAGTTCATAGAGCAAGTCTTTGGGGATAGCATTTTTGCCATAGGCTTTGACATTGAGAGGGGAGTTCATCACAAAGATTTTTTCTTTGAATTCTTTGTTGATTCCATTCATTATCGCCATTGCCACACATAGCACCATTACTCCGATACTAATCCCTAGAAATGCCAAAAGAGTGGTGATGAAGATGAAGGGTTGGGTTTTGTCAAATTTTAGATATTTGGGGAGGAGAAAGGAAGTGAGTTTCATTTCCCCTCTTTTGCAAGAAGTCCTTTTTTGGGACCACTTTTTCCGTGGCATTGTTTGAATTTCTTCCCACTTCCACAAGGGCAAAGCTCATTTCTAGCTGTTTTGTTACCAAATGGGGTAGAGGAGGGGAGTGGGGCGTTTTGCTCTTCAAGGTTTTGCAAGGCTCTTTGGTTGGCTTCTTCTTGTTGGGGTTGGATTTTGAGGAGATGAAGCATTTTGATAGCTTCAGCTTTGAGAGTATCACGCAACTCTAAGAAAAGGTTATAGCTCTCTTTTTTGTATTCTACAAGTGGATCTTTTTGGTTGTATCCTCTAAGCCCAATTCCTGTTTTGAGATTATCCATCATATAGAGGTGCTCTCTCCAAGTGTTATCTAGGATTTGCAAGTAGATGATTCTCTCAATCTCGTGGCGTTGTTTCTCCCCTACAATTGCCATTTTCTCCTCATAATCACTCTCAAGATCTTTTAAAAGCTTCTCCCTCAAGCTCTCCACATCTAAGCCCTCTAAATCCTTTAGCTCTATCCCAAAGCCCTCTTGGAATTGGGCTGTGAGTTTTTGTGCGTCTTCTTTGCTGACTTGATGAAAGATTCCTAGGTTTTGAATCATCTGATCAATAAGCATTTCTCTATCTTCTAGGATTTTGGAAGTGATATCAAAGTTTTCATCTAAGAGCTGATTTCTTAGCTTATAGACTGCCTTTCTTTGCTCATTTGCCACATCATCGTATTCTAGGAGGTGTTTTCTTGACTCAAAATGCAATCCTTCTACTTTCTTTTGAGCGTTTTCTACTGAGCGAGTTACAAGCCCTGATTGGATATGCTCTCCATCTTTTAGCCCTAGTTTCTCCATAATGCCTTTGATTCTATCGCTTCCAAAGATACGCAAGAGATTGTCTTCTAGGCTTAGATAAAACTGCGATGCCCCTGGATCACCTTGTCGCCCACTTCTACCTCTAAGCTGATTGTCAATCCTTCGGCTTTCATGTCGCTCTGTTCCGATGATATAAAGCCCTCCAAGCTCTTTAATCTCATCATCAAGCTTGATATCCACCCCTCGCCCTGCCATATTTGTAGCAATGGTTACTGCTCCTTTCTTTCCTGCGTCTTTGATGATTTCAGCTTCTTTTGCGTGTTGTTTGGCATTGAGAACGGTGTGGGGGATTCGCTCTTTTTTGAGGAGTTCGTGGAGCAATTCACTTTTTTCAATACTTGCTGTCCCTACAAGCACAGGCTGTCCTTTGGCGTGAAGTTCTTTGATTTTCTCAATCACTGCCTCAAACTTCTCTCTCTCGCTTTTGTAAATCAAATCATCAAAATCTTTTCTCTTTATAGGGATATTTGTGGGGATTGAGACAACATCAAGGTTGTAAATCTGCAAAAACTCTCCTGCTTCAGTTTGAGCTGTCCCTGTCATCCCTGCTAGTTTTTCATAGAGTCGGAAGTAGTTTTGGAAAGTGATATCTGCTAGGGTTTGGCTCTCTTCTTTGATTTCTACTCCCTCTTTGGCTTCAATGGCTTGATGAAGTCCCTCACTAAATCTTCTCCCCTCACTTAGTCTTCCTGTGAATTCATCGACGATGATTACTTCGCCATCTTGGAGGACATAATCTTTGTCTTTGAGGAAGAGGTAATTGGCTTTGAGGGCTTGATCTAGGTGGTGAGCTAGTCCTGCGTGTTCGATATTGTAGAGGTTATCCACACCAAAAAGCTCTTCGGCTTTGAGGATTCCCTCCTCAGTGAGTAAAATCGTGCGATTTTTTTCATCGACATTGAAGTGCTTTTCGTTTTCCAAAGCATTTGCCACAGAGTTGGCAAGTTGGTAATTCTCTAGCTTTCTATTAGCAGGACCTGAGATGATAAGAGGAGTTCTAGCCTCATCGATAAGGATAGAATCCACTTCATCTACGATTGCAAAATAGTGATCTTTTTGCACTTTTTGCTCTAGGGAGTATTTCATATTATCTCTTAGGTAGTCAAAACCAAATTCATTGTTTGTCCCATACACAATATTACAACCATACACTCTCAATCGCTCTTCTTCAGGGGTACTAGAGAGGATTGCTCCCACAGAATAGCCCAAAAACTCATAAAGCTCTCTAAGCTCTTCACTATCACGCTTGGCTAGGTAGTCATTGACGGTTACGACATGAACGCTTTTGCCTACCATTGCGTTGAGTGCGACTGCAAGGGTGGCTACAAGAGTTTTCCCTTCCCCTGTTTTCATCTCTGCAATCTTGCCATCGTGCAAAACCATTCCACCGATAAGCTGAACATCGTGGTGGCGTTTGCCATAGATTCTTCTACTTGCCTCTCGTGTGATAGCAAAACTATCAAAAAGCACATCATCTAGTCCTAACTCTTGGGTAAGCACCTTGTTTTTGAGGGCATTGAAAGCCTCTTTTAGCTCCTCATCACTCAAAGCTTGATAATGAGATTCCAAAGCATTGATTTTTTTCACTTTGCTTTCATATTTATGGAGCATTCTTGAATTTCTTGTCCCAAAAATAGAGCCAAAAATTGATTGAAACATATCGATTTTCCACCTTTTGTTATTCTTTGTCATAGATTTTAACATATACACTATAAAATACGACTTCAATTAAACTTCAAAGGGTAGCATAAATGAAAAAGATTTGCTCTTTTTTCTTGATTTTTTCATCTCTTTTTGGGCTTGAGATTAACTCTATTAGAGCCGATTTCACTCAAAGTATCCAATCTCAACCCATCGCTTATGAGGGAAGATTTGTAGCCACTTCACCCAATCTTGCCAAGTGGGAATACACCACACCCCTCAAAAAAGTGGTATATATCAATGCCAATAAGGTTATCGCCTATGAGCCTATGCTCTCTCAAGTGATTATCAAAAGAATCGAAGCTCATCTTGACTTCATTGCAATTTTGCAAAAAGCCAAACAAGATTTAAAAGATCCAAACTTGTATCACTCCAAAATTGACAATATCACCTATACAATCCAGCTCCAAAACAATCTCCCTGAAAGAATCTTCTATGAAGATAGTTTGGGAGAGGGGGTAGTCATCACTCTAAAAAATGTGGTTTTAAACCAAAAAATCCCAAAAGAAGAGTTTGTTTTTGAGATTCCAAGTGGAATTGATGTGATTGAAGAATAAAAAGTTTGCTAGTATTTAAGGGTTTGCTTTTTAGCTATCTTAAAACAAAGGAACTCTTAATATGAATTCATCTTTGAGTTTGCTTGTGCCAATTGTCGTGATTGCACTTGTGTTATTGACTAAGCGTGTTGTTTTGTCCTTGTTTGTAGGGATTGTGCTAGGAGGCGTGATTTTACACTATCAAGAACCTCTAGGAATCCTCTCTTATGTGTATGAGAAAATCTCATCAGTATTTTATGAATACAGCTCTGAGAGTGGGGTGAGCTTGGTGTGGGATAGTATCTATGTGTTTTTATTTACGCTCTTTTTGGGAATCCTCTCTCAAGTGGTGTTGGTTTCAGGAGGTGTGGGGGCGTTTGTAGAGTGGGCAAGAGATAAAGTCAAAGATACAAGAAGTTCAGAGTTTAGTGCGTTTTTTGCAGGGATTGTGATTTTTATCGATGATTATTTCAATGCCCTCACAGTCGGACAGATTGCCAAACCACTTAATGCAATGCACAAATCAAGCAAAGAGCGATTGGCTTATATCATCGATAGCACTTCAGCCCCTATCTGTGTGCTAGTGCCAATCTCTAGCTGGGGGGCTTATATCATCGGAGTTTTGCAAAAAAGTGCCCCTGAGCAAAGTGGCAGTCCATTGCTTTTTTTGCTTAGTAGTGTGGGGAGCAACTTCTATGCGTGGTTTGCACTTTTGGGAGTGTTTTTGGCGATTTTGTGGCAAGTCAATCTCCCTGCAATGAGAAAAAATATCAATGTCTCTAGTCAAAAAGAAGATCATAGAGATGAATACCCACCTAGCAAAATCTCTCTTTTGCTTTTGCCTATCCTCTCTCTTGTGGTATCAATCACTTTTATGATTTTCTACACAGGGTATAAAAACTCAGGCTCTATGGAATTATTGAGTATGCTAGGAGATTGTGATACGCCTTTTGCTCTCTTTTGTGGGGGGTTGATTGCTCTGCTTTTGGCATTTTTGCTCTCTATGCCCTATCTTAAGACCTCAGAGATTCCAAATATCTTTCTTAAAGGAATCAACGCAATGCTTCCTGCTGTGGTGATTTTGATTTTGGCGTGGGCGATAGGACCTGTTATCAAAGAAGATTTGCAAACAGGTGTGTATCTAGGCAATCTTGTCAAAACCTCTCTTCCCTCTAGTGCTTTGGTGCTTTTACCCTTGCTTTTATTCCTCATCTCAGCCTTTATCTCTTTTAGCACGGGGACAAGCTGGGGGTGCTTTGCGATTATGATCCCTATCGCCATAGAATTGGCTGTGCAAAGTGGTGGGAGCGTAATTTTTGCAATCTCAGCTGTGCTTTCAGGAGCAGTGTATGGAGATCATACCTCTCCAATGTCTGATACAACGATTCTTAGCTCTATTGGAGCAGGGTGTTCGCTTCAGAGCCATTTTATCACTCAACTTCCTTATGCCTCTATTTCTGCATTTTGTGCTTTTATCTCATTCCTTGCTCTTTCTTTGAGTGGGAATGCCTTGTTTTCTATGCTTTTGGGTGGAGGGGCATTGATTGCTATCTTTGCTTATCTTAAAAGCAAGTATGGAGGGGAATTGCAAGGAGTGTAAGATGAGAGAGATATTGCAAACTCATCTTGCATTTTTTATCCTTTTGGGGGTGTGGGGGTTTTGCAGTTTGATTACACTCTTTCTCTTTTGGCTTGATAAGGCAAGAAGTATCAAAGATAAGCCAAGAGTGAGTGAAAAAACTCTTTTGCTTTGGAGTGTGGTGGGGAGTTTGGGGGCATTGTGGGGGATATACAAACTCAGACACAAAAGCAAACATTTCTACTTCCCTCTAGTTGCCATACAATCTTGTGTGCTTAATGCCTTAGTTTTGTGGGTGTGCTTTTAGGTGAGGAAGGGAGAGTTTTTAGAGGGCAAAAAAGAATGGGGGATATTTTTTGCTCTTGCTCTCCTAGTCTTTGTCTTAGGGGTGGGGTGGAAGTATTATCAATTTTCTCAAATTCCTCACACTCCCTTTGAGTTTAAAGCCAAAGTCTTGGCACAATATGAAAAAAACTCCAAAACTATTTTCAAACTCAAAGCTCAAAATGGGCAGATTTTCTACACTTCAAGCAAAGAGGATTTAAAAGATCTTTCCAATAAAGAAGTATCACTCTATGGCAAAGTATATGATTGTGATTTTCTCCAATCACTCAAAAGCTGTTATTTCATCACTTACTCCCTCTCTCTTCTTCCCTCAAGTCCCTTTCACTCTCCTTTTTATTTTGTTCAATCTCAGCACTCAAACCCTCTGATTTCCAAGCTCTTTGAAAGTCTGTTTTTTGCCTCTTTTTTGCCAAAGGAGTGGAGGGAGATTGCAAGTGCATTGCACATCTCTCATCTCATTGCAATTAGTGGGTTGCATTTGGGGATTTTGGCGTGGGCGTTATATATGCTTTTGGGCAAACCTTATGAGTTTTTGCAAAAACGCTACTTTACCTATCGCAATCGACTTTTTGATATGGGGGTCGTCAGTGGGATTGTGTTGTTTGCTTATATGCTTTTTATTGGCACACCTCCTGCATTTTTGAGGGCATATGTGATGAGTGTAGTGGCCTTGGGGTTTGTCTATTGTCATCTAAGGCTTCTTAGCTTTTCTTTTTTGCTTGTCTGCTCCCTTGCTATTGTGGCACTCTTCCCCTCACTCCTTTTGAGTATTGGGTTTTGGTTCTCAATCTCTGGAGTGTTTTATATCTTTTTATTTTTTCACTATTTTCACTTTGATTCTTGCAAACTCCAATGGCTCAAAATCGCAATTTTGCTCAATATTGCACTTTTTTTGCAAATGCTTCCTTTGGTGCATTATGTCTTTGGGGCTTTTTCCCTTTTCTCAATCCTCTCAATCCCGCTAAGCGTGATTTTTCCTTTGTGGTTTGTTGTGATGATTGTCTTGCATTGTTTGGGATTGGGAGGAGTGGGGGATAGGGTGTTGGAGTGGGCTTTGGGATTGGAGCTAGAGGTGGCAGAGATTTACACGCCTACAATTTTGCTCCTCTTTCATTTGTGTATTTCGCTTTTGGCTATGCGTTTTAGGAGTGCGTATGACTTGAGTTTGGGGGTGGGGTTTGCATTTTGGTTATTTTTGATGACAAAAATACTGATATAGAGAGTAAAATCACAGATTTAAAAATTTTAAAAACTTGGAGAGGTGATTGATAAAAAGACTCAAAGATTTTAGTGAGCTAGTCGCTTTTGAGCATACGATTTTTTCTGCTCCTTTTATGCTGATTGCACTTTTGTGTGCCTCAATGCAAAAGAATCATTCTCTATGGTTTGGAACTTCTTTGCTTCTTTTGTGTGCTTTGGCATTGATTTTTGCTAGAAATTTTGCAATGAGTGTCAATCGCTATGTAGATAGAGATATTGATAGCAAAAATATTCGCACAAAAAATCGTCCAAGTGTCGATGGGAGAGTTTCTCCTAAGATGATGAGGATTCTTATCTTGGGTAATGCTTTGGGGTTTGTAGTGGTGAGTTATTTTATCAACACTTTAGCTTTCTCTCTCTCAATCCCATTTTTGCTGATTTTGGGGTTTTACTCTTATATGAAGCGATTTTCTTATCTAGCTCATATCGTTTTGGGCTTAAGTCTAGGACTTGCACCTATTGCAGGGAGTATCGCAGTGCTAGGGGAGATTCCTCTGTGGTGTGTGGCACTCTCCTTGGGGGTACTATTTTGGGTGGCAGGGTTTGATTTGCTGTATTCCTTGCAAGATATGGAGTTTGACAAAAAAGAGGGATTGCACTCTATCCCTAGTATTTTTGGAGCGAAAAAAACGCTTCTTATCTCAAGAATCTTTCATCTCCTCACGCTTATCTTTTGGGGGATTTTCCTTGCTTTGTTTGGGTGTGGAGAGATTGCTTATGTGGGGCTTGGGCTTTGTGCAATGATTTTGGGATATGAGCAATACCTTGTCAGCAAAGATTTTGCCCACATTCCTAAGGCGTTTTTTGTGAGTAATGGGTATTTGGGATTTGTGTTTTTGGTAATGATGATTTTAGATTTGGTAATGGAGTAGAGTATGGATTTTTTGAATTTATGCAAAGAGATAGGACTAGAAACAAGGATTGCACGATGTGTGCTTGATGTGGAAGCTCAAGAGGTGCAAGAGATTGAGGGAAAATATCTCCAAGAATACATTAGGCTCAATCAAATTGAGGAGAGTGGGATTGAGAAATGGCTTAAACTCTCCAAAGGAAGGGATTATGAGGGAGATGAAGTAATGCTAGAGCTTCTTGTAGAGGTGTATAAGAAGCTAGAGAGATTGGAGCAAAAACTTTCCATTCAGCAATCCCCACTCCTTCCACTTCACAAACAAATCCAAACCCATAGCATTGGGCATGGGGTATTGTGCTTTGAAGAAGAGCTAGAGGTGGGGAAAACCTATTATGCAAGATTTGATTTGCCCGTATTTCCAAGTAAAATCATTCCTTTGTTTTTCACTATGCTAACCCCTCATATTGCTAAAATTGTTAAAATTGGCACAATGCACAATCAAAGCTATGATAGCTATGTGGTAGAGTGCGAGAGAATGGAGATCAGAAGCAGAAGAGAAGGAGAGTTTTAGATGATGCCTTGGATTGAGCAAAATTTAAATCTAGTTTTGAGTGGATTTATCGGTCTTGCTTCATTTTTGATTTTGCTTTTTACTTATCTTAAAGATTTGGAAGCGACAAGAAGACTAGATAAGTTTGAAAACGCGATTGATAATCTTTATGAAGAAATGTATAAGATTCAGCAATATATCAAAAAGGTTGAGGGAGAGCAAGAGGAGAGGGCGATAGAGATTCAAAACCAAGTAGAGAGCCAAACCAAAGATATTCTTACACACTCATTGAGCAAGACTTTTGAGCATTTAGAGAGTATTGAGCAAAAAGTCAATGATGAGATACGCCTAGCCACTGACAACCTCAGTAGTCTTGATGGCAAGATTAAAGAGCTAGAATTTTTCTCAAGCTCAGCGACAAG
Organism: Helicobacter brantae; assembly: GCF_003364205.1. Lineage (GTDB taxonomy): Bacteria > Campylobacterota > Campylobacteria > Campylobacterales > Helicobacteraceae > Helicobacter_G > Helicobacter_G brantae. The sequence goes on along the minus strand of NZ_NXLV01000005.1, from coordinate 97,467 downwards.
TATCGATGAGAAAAAAATCTCAGCACTCTTAGAAGAGGGCAAGAGTCCTGAAGTAATCGCCAAAGAGCTTGGAATCACAAGAGGAGAAATCGAACTCTTTTTGCAACTCTCAAATATCGCCTACAAAGGAAAATAAATGCTAGATAGTAATACTCTCTCAAGATATTTTGGCAAATTTGCTTCTCATCAATTCCCCAAATGGTTTCAAAAGATTGTCAATCAAAGCTATGTGAGGATTTTTGATATTGATTTGAGCGAGTTTGATTCTATTGAGAGTTATCCAACACTCAATGCTCTTTTTACACGAGAGCTTAAAACTCCTAGAAGTTTTGACTCTAACCCTCAAATCATCATCTCCCCTTGTGATTCTTTGATAATGGAGCAGGGTAGAGTGCAAGATAATACGGCATTGCAGATTAAGGGAATGGATTATTGTGTGAGAGAATTGCTTGGAGAGGGGGTGGAAGGGGAGTATTTTTATACAAATTTCTATCTCTCCCCCAAAGACTACCATCGCTTTCACGCTCCAAGTGATATGCATATTGAAGAGATTCGCTACTTTGCAGGAGAGCTTTTGCCTGTCAATCGCCCCTCTTTGCAAAAAAATCAAAACCTCTTTATCCGCAATGAGCGAGTCGTGCTAGTGGCTAGAGATAGTCTAGGGCATAAAATGTTTTATGTAGCGATTGGGGCGTTGAATGTGGGGCAAATGGTGGTGCATTGTGAGAGCAGAATCCACACCAATGCCAAAGCCAATATCAACACTGCCTACACTTACCCCACACCCATTTTCATCGCCAAAGGAGAAGAAGTGGGATTGTTTAAAATGGGTTCTACAATCTTGACTTTTCAAAAAGATTACTCTCCATTTACCAAAGAGGGGGATAAGGTAAGGTTTGGAGAGAGTGTGGGGGAATTTATCAGCTAGGAGGAGAAAATGAGCGTAGAGAAAGCAAAACGCATTAGAGAGTTGCTAGATAGAAATGACGCCTTGCTTGTGGCACATTATTATCAAAGAGATGAAATCGTAGAAGTGGCAGATTTGGTGGGGGATAGTTTGGAGCTTGCAAGAAATGCAAGTGGCAATCCTAGAAGCTTGGTGGTGTTTTGTGGAGTGGGATTTATGGGGCAGAGTGTCAAAATCCTCTCCCCTCAAAAGCGTGTGATTATGCCACGCCTTGCGTGTTGTTCTATGGCTAGAATGATTGATAGCTCTTATTATGATGAGAGTATCAAGCTTATGGAGAGCTATGGGATAAAAAAAGAAGATATTTTCCCAATCACTTATATCAATTCCAATGCCGAAGTCAAAGCCAAAGTAGGGGAGATGGGTGGAGTGGTTTGCACGAGTGCTAATGCAAGTAAAATCTTTGAATATGCCAAAAGCCACAACAAAAAAATCTTCTTCCTCCCTGATCGCTGTCTAGGGCTAAACCTTGCCCAAAGGCACTCTATCCCCTCAGCTGTGCTAGGAGTGAGTAGCAAAGAAGAGGTTTTGAGAGCTGAGATTATTTGCTATGATGGATTTTGCTCGGTTCATCAGCTCTTTAGCGTAGAGGATATTGAGTTTTATAGAGCTAAATTCCCTGATATTCTCATCGCCACGCACCCTGAATGCCCCCCTGAAGTGGTGGCAAAGTCAGACTTTGTAGGCTCAACAAGTCAAATCATCAATTTTGTCAATTCCCTAGAGCCTACCCAAAGAGTGGCAGTGGGAACGGAGTTTAATCTAGTCAATCGCCTAAGAAAGCCTGTGAATGGGGTGAATTACACCTTTGTCCTCTCTTCAACCAAGCCTGAATGCCCCACAATGAATGAAACCACACTTGATGATATTATCAATGTTTTAGAGGCTTATGAGAGAGGAGAGCCATATAATGAAATCAATCTTGATAGCAATATCTCTGCACTTGCTAAGAGGGCATTAGATAAGATGATGGAGCTTTCCAAGTGATACACTCTTTTGTCAAAGAGGTTTTGAGTGAAGATATAGGGAGGGGAGATCTCTTTGAGAGAGTGGCAGAAGATAGAGAGGTGAGTGCAAAGTTTTTAGCCAAAGAGAGTGGAATCTTCTCAGGAGAGAGCTATCTTAGAGCATTGTGCGAAATCACTCATCTAAGTTTGGAGCTATACAAAAAAGACTCTGAGGGCTTTGAGAGAGGGGAGATTCTAGGAAAAATTAGCGGTAGTTATCTGCAAGTGCTAAAAATTGAGCGAACAGCCCTAAATATGCTTCAGCATAGCAGTGGGATTGCCACTCACACTAGCAAATACGCAAAAAAACTTCAAAACACCTCTCTCAAACTCCTAGACACTCGCAAAACTCGCCCATTGTTAAGAGCGTTTGAAAAATACTCTGTGCAAAATGGTGGAGGGCAGAATCATCGCTTTGGCTTAGATGACGCTTTGATGCTTAAAGATACGCATTTGGCCCATATCTACGATCTCAAAGCCTTCATCTCTCAAGCTAGAAGCAAATTGCCTTTCACTTGTAGAATAGAAGTGGAGTGTGAGAGTGTAGAGGCGTGTGAAAGGGCGTTTGAGAGTGGGGCAGATATTGTAATGTGTGATAATATGTCCCCCTTACTTATCTCTGAGGTTGTAAAGATTCGTAATGCCAAATATCCTCATATCTTGCTTGAAGCAAGTGGAAATATCACACTAGATAACCTCACACAATACGCCCAAAGTGGAGTAGATGCAATCTCTAGTGGAAGTCTAATCCACCAAGCCACTTGGATAGATATCAGCCTAAAAATGGAGGGGTAAAAAGTTGAGAGAAATACTCAATCACTTTTTATTCTCTGATATTGAGGACAAAAACCTTATCCTCTCTTCTAGCAAGATTTTGCACTTCAAAAAGGGTGAGAGTATTTTTGAGATTGAAGATATTCCAAAATACCTCTATATTTTGCTAAGTGGGGTGGTGTATGTGTGTGAGAATACGCTGGAGGGCAAACGCAATATCATCGCTGTATTTGAGGAGAGGGGAGAGTGTTTTGGAGAGGTGGTGCTGTTTTTGGACGCTCCCTATCCCTACTATACGCTTATGGCACAAGAAGGGGAGCTTCTAGCTATCCCCAAAGACTTTGTCCTCTCTCATATGTCAAAAGCGATGAATAAAGTCCTAGCCAAAAAGGCTTTCAATCTCTCCAATAAGATTCAACTCCTTAGCAAAGCTTCTTTGAGAGAAAAAATCCTTCACTACCTCAGCTCCCACCCCCAAACCCCACTCAAACGCTATGAACTTGCCGACTTTTTGGGAGTCTCACGCCCTGCACTCTCCAAAGAAATCTTGGCAATGATAAAAGAGGGGGTGATTATAGAGGAAAATAAAACAAAAACTCTCAAAATCGTAATCTAAATTACCGACATTTTTTTGCTTTTTCTCTAGTATTCCCTTGCAATTTCAAAATCGGAGGAAAATATGGAAAAAATGTTTTGTTATCAATGCCAAGAAACACTAAAAAATGAGGCTTGTACCAATAATGGCGTATGTGGGAAGACTTACCAAGTCGCAAACTTGCAAGACGCACTCATTAAGGCTAGTCAGTTAGCTTCATTTAAGGCTGATAAAGAGATGAAGCTTCAAATCATTCACAATCTCTTTATGACTATCACTAATGCAAATTTTTCAGCCACAGATATAAGCAATGCAATCACAAAAACCTATCAAGACAAAAGCATTGATGAGCTTTTGAGCCTAGAGATGATTGAGAATTTTGACGCTGATAAGCATTCACTCCAAGAGCTAGTCATCTATGGACTAAAAGGAATGAGTGCATATCTTTATCACGCATTGCAACTTGGATTTGAAAATGAAGAATTGTTTGATTTTGTGAGCGATACTTTGGGATATCTCACTCAAGAGCATAGCTTAGAAGAGTATATTGCTTTGGTGGATAAGACAGGGGCAATGGGCGTGAAAGCAATGGAATTGCTAGATCGAGCAAATACAAGCAAATATGGAAATCCTGAAATCACAGAGGTAAATATCGGAGTAGGGGATAAGCCAGGGATTCTCATCTCAGGACACGATTTGCACGATATGGAAATGCTCCTAGAGCAGAGCAAAGATAGTGGTGTGGAGATTTACACTCACTCAGAAATGCTTCCTGCACACTACTATCCAGCCTTTAAGAAATACAAGCATTTTAGAGGTAACTATGGAGGAGCTTGGTGGCAACAACAAAGCGAGTTTGAGAGCTTCAATGGTGTGATTTTGATGACGACAAACTGCCTAATGCCTGTGCGTGAGAGTTATAAAGATAGGATTTATACCACAGGAGTTGTGGGCTATGATGGACTAAAGCACATTGAAGAAGTCAATGGCAAAAAAGACTTTACCCCACTCATCGAGCAAGCCAAAAAATGCCAACCTCCCAAAGCCATTGATAATGGAAGTATTATCGGAGGATTTGCACACGCCCAAGTGAGTGCATTGCAAGATAAAGTCATTGATGCAGTCAAGGCAGGGAAAATCAAGAAATTTATCGTGCTTGGTGGGTGTGATGGAAGACATACAAGCCGAGAATACTACACTGAGTTTGCCAAAGCCTTGCCAAAAGATAGCGTAATCCTCACAGCAGGTTGTGCAAAATATCGCTATATCAAGCTCAATCTTGGAGATATCGATGGAATCCCACGAGTGCTTGATGCAGGGCAGTGCAATGATTCTTACTCTCTAGTTGTCATCGCTCTCAAACTCAAAGAAGCCTTTGGACTAGCTGATGTCAATGAGTTGCCTATCGTCTATAACATTGCGTGGTATGAGCAAAAGGCAATCATCGTGCTTCTAGCACTCTTGCACTTGGGAGTGAAAAACATTCATATCGGACCAACTCTCCCTGCATTCCTCACTCCAAATATCACACAATACTTAGTGGAGAAATTTAACCTCGGCACAATCTCCAGTGTCAAAGAAGACTTAGAGCTGTTCAAAATCTCTTAATATTTCTCTCTTAAAGGGTAGAGTAGGGAGCTACTCCCCTTTGAGAAGGCGTAAAATCCTTTTTTCATCTAGCATATCAGGAGCGATTCTTTTAAGAAATCTTGTAGGGATTACTTCTTTGTAATCAGATAGGGGGATATGATTGTATTTTGAGGCAAGAGATTTGCGACTTGCTTTGAGAAGTGGAAAATGCCAAGTGTTTAGAGGTGCGTTAATCTCACAATACTCACAGGGGATTTGAAGTAATTCCCAATAATACACCCCTTTTTCATCACTCTCTTGAATAGCGTTGTCAAAAGACAATCCATTATTGCAAATCAACCAATGATCCTTTGGATCTAGGATTGGAGAGTTTTTATCTAGGTAAATCTCATAATCAAAGCAATGGAGATTCATTCTGAAATAAAATACAATATCTGTCGGTTTTGTGGCAAGTGCAAAACTCTCTTTGAGTTTTTGAGCGTCATAGATTTGATCACAATCAATCTTGACTAGCCATTCTCCTTGAGGGATAAAGCTCAAAGCAAAATTATAATAATCAGCCAAAGTTTTTTTGCTCTCAAACTCTTCTTGAGTACACCGACATTGTGCCACAGAGTGGGGGAATTCCACACACTTAAATCCTTGATACTTGGAGCAAAACTCTTTGATAATCTCCTCACTCCCATCTGTGCATTCATTATAAACAATGATTCCTCTTGAAATTGCTCCTATGATAGACTCAAGGCTTTGCCTCAGGGTTTCTGCCTCATTGCAGACTCGAATAAATGCCCAAGGATTAAGAGGGCTTTGAGGGTGATAAGCATTGGTATAAATTCCCCTTTTCCATAGTCTTTTTGCTTTTTTGTGTAAGCTTAGGATATAATAATCTAAACCAAGATGCAAATCAGAATAAAAAGGATTAACAATCAGTTCTCTTTTTTGTTCCATTTATTTTTTACTTTTATTCATTTTTTTGGAGAGTGTACTTGTTTTCTCTAAATAAATGGTTTTGAAAAAAGATTAATTATAAAAGATATGCATCTTTTTTTAAGAAAAAGTATATATACATACTTGGAGAGAATGTTATGCACACTTCACGCAAAACACTAGACAGACAAGAGTTTAAAACTTTGGGACTTTCTTCTCTTGGTGGGGCATTGGAGTTTTATGATTTTATTATTTTTGTTTTCTTCACCCAATACATTTCTATGCACTTTTTCCCTCAAGAGCTAAGCACTTTTTGGAGAGATCTCAACACCTATGGCACATTTGCAGCAGGGTATTTGGCTAGGCCGATTGGGGGGATTGTAATGGGGCATTTTGGCGATAAACTAGGACGTAAAAATATGTTTATGCTCAGTATTTTGCTAATGGTTGTGCCTACTTTTTCTCTCTCTTTGATTCCTACTTTTGAGACTATTGGCTATCTTGCACCTCTTTTCTTACTCCTTGTGAGGGTGTTTCAAGGGATTGCTATTGGGGGAGAGTTGCCAGGGGCATGGGTGTTTGTGCGAGAGCATTCCCCACAAAAGCATAAAGCCCTTTATCTAGGGGTTTTGACAGCTTCTGTGGTGGGGGGAATCTTGCTTGGTAATCTAGTGGCTTTGATTTTAAATCTTAGTTTGAGTGCAGAGGAGATGAAAGAGTGGGGGTGGAGGATTCCATTTTTTATCGGTGGAGTGTTTGGAATCATCTCAATCTATCTAAGAAAGTTTTTGAGCGAAACGCCTGTGTTTCAGCAGATGAAGCAAGATAGGGCTTTGGAGAAGTTCCCACTCAAAGAGGTGCTAAAGACTTCAAAGCAAGGCGTTATCCTCTCGATGTTTAGCACTTGGGTTTTGGCAGGGTGTATTGTAGTATTGGTGCTATTTATGCCAAACTTTATGCAAAAGGTTTTGAGCTTTTCAGACATTCAAAAAAGCCTAGTGCAAATGGGTGGAATCCTCTCCCTTGTCTTTGGTTGTGTGTTGGCAGGGGCGTGTGCTGATAGGTTTGGTATCTCAAGAAGCTATAAGGTTTTTGCTGTGGTTTTAGGCTCTCTCTCTTTGGTATTTTTCTACAATCTTTATGGAGCAAGGAGTGAGGTGGGGGCAATCATCACTTATATTTTGAGCTGTTTTGGTGTGGCAATTATGATTTTTACCCCTGTTGTGATGTGTGAGGTGTTTGAGGCGAGATTTAGGTTTTCAGGGATTAGCTTTGCTTACAATATCGGCTATGCGATTGTGGGGGGATTCACCCCTCAACTAGCACTCACTTTGCATACACTCTCTTTGAGTGGAAAATATCCTTATGCCCTCTATGGCTATATCTTGCTTCTTTGCTTTGTGGCTTATGGCGTGGCGTGTGTGTATAAAAAGATGTGGGAGAAGTAGGGGAGAGAAGCCCTACATATTATCCATAAGACTTGCAGCCTCCATTAGGCGATTTTTGTCAAAGTGAGTATAAATCCGACTTGTATTGAGATCAGCGTGTCCTAAAGCCTCTTGCACAAGAACCAAATCTTGGCTTTTTTGATAGAGTAGGGTAGCAAAGCTGTGGCGAAGCATATGAGCCCCCATTTTTTCTTTGAAAATCCCTCCATAGCTTAGGATTTGATCAACTACCTTATAGATATAGGCTTGGGTGAGGGCAGAGCCTTTTTGATTGCAAATCAAAAGCTCACTTTTGATACCTAATTCACGGCGTTTGATAAGCCATTCATCAAGCAGGGATTGAATATGTTTGCGTTTTATCATTGCCACTCGCATTTTATCGCCCTTACCTCGGATTTGGAGTAAATACGCCTCACCTTCAGGGAAAATGTCTTTGAGTCTGAGGTTGAGTGCCTCACTCACACGCACCCCTGTATAAATGATGAGCTTGATTGCAAGGCGATTTCTAGCACTGATTCTTTCTGACTGCTCAAAATCATCAATACACTTAAGAAACTTCGCAATTTCTACCTCATTCATATATGCAGGGAGCTTTTGCCCACTCTTTCCTCTAATCCCACCGATATTTTTTAGCTCGATATTAAACACATAGCTCTGCCCTGCACTATCTTCATTTTGCTTATCCACATAGCCAAAAAACCCAATAATAGCAATGCGATAGTTTTTTTTACTTGCTGGGCTTAACCCACTGCCCTCAATCATCAAGAAATCGCTCAAACACTCCTCATCAATCCCTCTCATACTCTCTAGCCCCAACCCACTAAGATAGGTGTAGAGCTTGATGAGTGGGTTAGAGTAGGTAGCGATTCCGATAAGCCCTGCATTTCTAGCTTCTTTTGTGATATTTTCTAGCTCTTGTATGCTTTTTATCCCTTGCTGAAGTTTGCCTACCATTATAGAGAGGCGTTGCTTGTCTTGGACATTTTTGTTGGAAAGTGTGGTGAGTTTGTATCGGATATATCGTGTGATCCAAAAGAGTAGGGTGTCATTGAAGTTTGAATGATAATCAAGTGCATATCTCATTGTTGCTCCATTTGGTTGATAAAAACCTAGTTTAGTTATGAAAACAAGATTATATCTCCAAAAATCGCTTTAAAACGCTTTTTTGAGTTTTGAATGTATCTTTGCATTGCAAAATCGATTTTAGAGGCTTTTTTTGAAGAGGCTTTTTTTGAAAAGGAGAAATTTTGGAAGATTTGGGATTTGGATTTTTGGGGTTTTAAAAACTCATCGGACTTTGAGAAAGACTCAAAAAACGCCAAAAGCCCAAGGTATGGTGATATATGATTATTTTAGTTATGAAAACCATAATTTTCAAACCAAATTAAAATCACTTTTCTCACCCCTCGCCCCAAAATCCAAAGCCCTAAATCCAAAAATCGCTTTAAAACGCTTTTTTGAGTTTTGAATGTATCTTTGCATTACAAAATTGATTTTAGAGGCTTTTTTGGGGGATTGTATTTTTATTGTATTTTTCTAGAAAATAAATAGAAGCAAAAAAGACTTTGGGAAGTCTTATAAAAGAGGTTAGGGCAAAGCCCCAAATCTCATCCACCACATACAGGGGGGAGGAGAACGAGTTTATCCCCATCTTTTAGAGGGGTGCTTAAATCCTCTACTATCTCATCGTTGAGTGCCACCGCACTGAGTTTGAGCCACTCTCTCAAAGCTTCAATCTTTTGCAACTCTGCTCTAAGCTCCTCAAGGTTTGCCACCTCAAAATCCTTTGCTTCTAGTCCGATTGGTCCTAAAAACTCTACTTTTACCTTTGCCATTTTTTACTCCTTATAGTTTGATGAGCGAATCTAGAAGTAAGATTTCTACCATTTCGCCCTCTTGCAAGTCTGCTCCATTCTCCTCTAAAATCATCAATGCACTCTTAGAGCAAAAGTTATTAACCACAGAGCTTTGCAATGTCTTTTTGTCCCAAAATCCTACCTCATAAATCCCATTTTCTATCCTCAAATTGCAGATTCTAAACTCCATTCTGCTATCTGCCCTCTTGATACTTTGAGTAAGTTTGGCTTTGAGTGGGGTGAGGGTGGGAGTCGTGCCAAGAAGTCTAGCGATGATTATCCTCACAAAAAGCATAAAAGTTACAGCACAAGAGTTTGGGAAACCCGGTAAGGAGAAAACAAACTGCTCCCCTCCCCTCACTCCAAACCCCACAGGTTTGCCTGGTTTCATTCTCACACCCTTAAAGCTCATTTCACAAACCTCTCTTATAACCTCTTGGGTGTAGTCAAAATCCCCCTTGCTCGCCCCTCCTGTGGTGATAAGAACATCACAATCCCTCAAAGCTTCCCTTACCTCTCTCTCAATTTGCCCTTTATCATCTAGTAGCAATGGATAGATTCTCCCCTCTGCCCCCATAGAGCTACAAAGGGCTTGAAGCAAGTGGTTATTTACGCTTCTAATGGTGTTTTCTCTAGGTTTCTCTCCCACCTCAATAATCTCATCTCCACCACTTAAGATTGCTACTTTAGGTTTGAGATATACGCACACAAACACACAATTTAGCTCAGCTAAAAGTCCGATTTCAAATGGGGTGATTTGACTTCCTTTTTTGAGCAAAACCTCGTCCTTTGTGTAGTTTTCCCCCACTGCTCTAATCCATTTGCCCCTCTGAATCTTTGCCCCCTCAAGTGCATAGATTTTACTCCCTTCTACTCTCACCTCTTCTACTAGCACCAAAGTATCGCAATTTATAGGGATTTTTGCCCCTGTGAATGTCTTGATACACGCCCCTTTGTGGCAAATCTGCTCTTCACTCTCCCCTGCTTTGTTGATAGAGAGGATTTCTAGCCCATCAGAGTAAAGAGAAGCAATATCCTCAGAGCTAAGTGCATAGCCATCCATTGCTGAAGTGGGGTGGTTTGGCATATTTTCCTCTGCGACTATATCTTGAGCTAGGATACGCCCTAGTGCTTGAGAGAATGGGATTTTCTCATAACTTTTTGCACTCACATTGATTGAGTGCAAGATTTCTATACTTTCTTGATAGCTAATGTTTGTCTTCATATTCTCTCCTTAGAGTAAATGTCCCATTTTTTCTTTCTTGACTTGCAAATAATGCTCATTGTGGCAATTTGGCTCGATGATGATTGGAGAGCGTTGCACTTTGACAAATCTTGAGAGCAAGTCAATCTTTTTGGGATTGTTTGTGAGAAGCTTGATTTCTGTGAGGTTGAAATGCTTAAACATTTCTCCCACGATATCATAATTCCTTGCATCTTTTGGGAATCCTAGTTCTTCATTAGCCTCCACCGTGTCTAGTCCCCTATCTTGCAGGGCATAGGCGTTGATTTTGTTGAAAAGTCCTATCCCCCTACCCTCTTGGCGAAGATAAAGAAGCATCCCCCCCTCCTTTGCTATAAGCTTGAGAGCAAGGTGTAGCTCCCCTCCACAATCGCACTTCAAAGAGCTAAGCACATCTCCTGTAAGGCATTCAGAATGCAATCGCACTAGAGGGATTTGAGGCAGAGACTCTGAGCTGATAACCAAATGCTCTAGCTCACACGCCCTACCCTCAATATTTGTAGTATATTCTCTGAAAGCTGTGAGTTTAAAATCCCCAAAAGAAGTGGGAAGTTTGGCAGTATTTGAGATTTCAAATTTCATTTATATCCTTAGAAATGATTATAAAAAGGCGTTATACCATTTTTTGGAAAAAAAATCGTTGCTTTGCTAATGTGTTGAGGAAAAAGAAGGGAGTTTAGAGAAAAATATTGAAAAAGAATAGTCTTCTATGAAATCCCAAAGCCCTATGGCGTCTTTGCTAGAGTGAGCCAAGCCCACTCTAAATAATGAGAAAAACTGACAAAGAAAAAACAGAGCCTTTTTAAGATAAAAAATCTCAACAAAGCAGTAGGCTCTGTGATACCTCTACTTTGAGAACCCTCTTTAATCTCTCATAGAGGTATCAGCAAACCTACTACTATCTATGATAAGCCCTTTTGATAAGGGTTTGATTTCCACTCCCCTTTTTTCTTTTTTCTCACCCCTCTTTCTCTCTTTTTATTTTCCACCCCCTTTTTATCCCACTCCCTTTCTCTATCCTCATATCCTAGAAACTATATCTTGCTCCAAGATTAAACTGCATAAAGGTTCTTTGCTTATCTCCAAAGCTCTTTTCTACATCGATATACATTCTAGCCCCCTTAGTTAGCTCAATATTGCTTCCTACATTTAGCACTGCTCTTCCATTGCTCTCAATACTATCTAGGCTTTTGATTGTTCCACCGATTTGTCCCTCAACACTTGCATTCCCACCATTGATATAATCATACTCATAGAATGCTCCCACATAAAGACTTGCAAATCCTTTATCAGTAGTGAATTTCTTCCCTAGACTTGCTCCAGCTCTAGTCCTTAGAGTAAGGATAGTGTCTTGAGTAGCTCTCATTGTAGTATCATAGATAGTGCCTGTCGCATCATACATTGCACGATTGAAATCACTTTGATTGAAGTATCCAAAGGCGACTTCTACTTGAGGATCAATATACCAGCTTCCTTTCTCACTCTCACCAAATTTATAGCGATACCCAAACTCATCACTTAGCACCATTGCAAAGTTGCTAGTATCTGTGAAAAGATCTGTTTTGTTACTCAAAGAGAATTTACTCATAATGTAATCAAACTTAAAGATTGTGTCATTATACCAACCACTATCACTCACATAGGAGTTATAAAGCCCTACTTCAATCATATGAGAATCTACTTCACTCAAAGCAATTGAACCACTTGAGCCAAGAATGTTATCCATACTTAGAGTATTTCCTTGAGTGCTAGAAGTTCCATAAGCCACTGCAATTCCCATAAAGTTTCTTGCACTCTCTCCTATGCTAAGTGAGTAGTCATATCCTGCTTGAGCTGTGAGGTAATCAGTCTTACTGCCAGAGCCAAAGTCATTACTCATATTTCCCCCAAAGACTCTAGCCCACACTCCATTACTATGCTCACTCTCTCGCAATTCCCCCATTCTTTTATTTAGAGAGTTAAAGTTGGCAAGGAAAAGATCATAATTGACCGTGAGGGCTGAACTTGCCACTTCTTGGTATTGGATAGGAGCTCCTTCATCTACACCTTTGCCTAGATAGTATTTGACTACACCATTGCCATCACTCTCTTCAATAAGAGTTGTTTTCATAAGAGAGCCACCGACTAAAACCTCTCCACCTTGAAGTTTATTCATATTATCTGTTGAGCCATCAGTGGAGTTGTATCCAGTATCATTCACTGTGGCGACAAGAGTATGATTGCCATTGATAATGCTATAATAACTTCCTGTGGCTGTGATGGTTGCACTTGATTTCGTGTTTGAATCCATTTTTGCTACATTATTGAAGACAATATTATCAGCTTGTCCCCCACCCACATAGATGATAAACTCAGCATTTCCTTTATAGCTTTCACCACTACCACTCTTTCCGATAGTGAGAGTATTTCTTGTGATTGCTCTTGTTGGACGCTCTACTTCCATATTGGCAATATTGATAACTGCATTATTGGCTGTTAGAGAGCTAAGTGAGCTAGTTGCTCCTAGATAGAGCTTGGAATTATTCTCTAATTCCATATTGATACTTCCACCACTGCTATTATCGATACCACCTTTTGCATTGAGTGTTACACCACTTTTGACTTGAAGAGAGAGCGATTTTCCACTTGCTACTGAAGTGCTATTGATTGCATTGTTGATGGTGCTGTTGCCACTAGAGAAAATAACTGCGTTGCTTGTGCCATTTGTGGCACTAATGCTTTGGATTACTCCACCATTGAGAGTGAGGGTGGTTGAGTAGGTAGCACTTCCACTAAGCTCTATATCCAAAACCCCATTGATTGCATTGGCAAGTGTGAGAGCTACATTATTGCTAGAAGAATCAAGAGCTAAAGTATTTCCACCCTTTGCATTGGCATTGAGAGTGGAGAGTGTGGTTGTAGTGTTTTTGAATGTTGCCTTTGCATTTGCATTTCCCATTAGGTTGAGGGTATTTGCTTGGATATCGTTGGAAGTGGTTGTAAATGAGGATATTCCACTCACACTAAGCACTGAACTGCCACTCAACCCCTGTGTGAAAGTCATATCAGTTGAGCCAAGTGCGATACTCAATCCTTGGGTTGGATTCACACTAACAGCACTGCTGATAGTGGCTGAGGTGAGTGAAGTGAGATCAAGGGTGTTGTTTGTGGAGTTTGCCTCTAGGCTTACTCCTGCTAGAGTGATTGTCTTGTTTGAAGTATCACTATCTGCTATGACAAGCTTTGTAGCTTGATTTGTCCCACCAAAGTTTGCTGTGAGATTATTGCCTTTGAGTTGAGCAATCGTGGTGGTGGAAGCATTGCTAGAGTTGAGGGAGAGAGTCCCTGCACTTGTAGAATCTACTGAGTTAAGAGCATTGCTAGAGCCTTGAAGTGTGAGTTTGGCTGTGCCACCACTGAAGACTACATTATTAGCTCCATCATTGCTTTGAGTGATATTGCCCTTGATTGTTCCTGTTTTATTGTTTGCAATATTGATTGTGGTAGTTGCACCACTTCCATTTGTATCAATTATGCTATCAAATACTCCATTGCTTCCCTCAAAGCTAATGTTTGCATTCCCAGAGTTGGAGAGTCCATTATCTAGCTCTAGTGTTGTAGAAGTGCCATTGAGGTTGATTGTCAGTCCCTTGCCTGAAGCGATATTGACTTCATCAAGGATAGTTGTCGTTCTTGCTTGGAGATTGAGGATATTTTTATCCATATCTGAAGTTGCTTCTGTGAGATTGAGGGCTTTTAGAGTGCTATTAGCAGAAGTGTTGTTGAGTGTGAGGGTAGCTGAGTTTGTAGCACCTTTCATTGATACAATCAGATTGCCCCCATTGACAAGCTTATCGATACTTGTGGCATTGGCATTGGTAGAGGTGTCAATGATAAGAGTATCTTTGTTTGTAGCTTCTCCACTTACTGCTGTGAGGGTGGAGATTCGATTAGTTGCTCCTTGTAGGGTGAGGGTGGAGTTGTCTGCAAGATAAGTGAAGTTGTTTGTTCCATTTGGTTTGGTGATATCACCTGAGACTAGAGAGTTGCCTGTGAATCCAATATGATTATTTCCACCACTAGCTGTGATAGCTCCTGCAGTAAGATTCTCTACATTGATATAGTTTGCTCCACCACTATTGGCTGTGATAGTTCCTAGAGTGAAAGTCCCACTAGCTGTGTAAGCACTAGACATAAAGGTAGAGGCAAAATTTCCTTTTATTGTCGTATCCGAGAATAAATTAGTATTGTATCCCCCATCTTGAGTGATGATATTTTTTCCAATAATGTTGTTTCCTCGAGATGAAGAGATTGTAGTGATATTGGCACTACTTGTTCCTTGATTAAAACTTAAAGCATTGAATGTTCTTGGGGTTTCATTGTTAGAACCCCAATCTCCATCTACGCTAAGCTCTGAGATATAAAGCGTATTTGTATCTGCTCCAAGCAAAAGCGTATTGTTTCCATAAGAATACCAACCATACCCATCATTGGTTAAATTTGTGATTTTTATAGAAATTTCACTACCTTTTGCTCCAAGAGTGGCTGAATTTCCTGTGAGGACAAAGAGATTGTTAGCTCCAGAAGCAGTTTTTTTATTGTCAATAAGGATATTTCCTGTAATTGAGTTATTACCTGAATTAAAAACGATTTTATTACTCCCCAGAAGAGATGTGATATTACCACCAATGGAATTGTTTGAGCTTCCTTCAAGAGTGATATAGTTGTTTGTTGAACTCTTGGCTAATATGTTTCCACTAATAGTGTTTGTAGTTCCTTTGAGGGTAATTGTGTTGTTTCCACCACTAGCAGATATAGAGGTTAGAGAGCTTGTGCCATTGGAATAAATATAATTGCTTCCACCACTAGCTGTGATAGCTCCTGCAGTAAGATTCTCTACATTGATATAGTTTCTTTCACTATTGGCTGTGATAGTTCCTAGAGTGAAAGTCCCACTAGCTGTGTAAGCACTAGACATAAAGGTAGAGGCAAAATTTCCTTTTATTGTCGTACCCGAGAATAAATTAGTATTATATCCCCCATCTTGAGTGATGATATTTTTTCCAATAATATTGCTTCCCATAGATGAAGAGATTGTAGTGATATTGGCACTATTTGTTCCTTGATTGAAACTTAAAGCATTGAAGGTTTTTGTCTGAGGATTAGTGCTTCCAAAATCCCCATCTATGCTTAGCTCTGAGATATAAAGCGTATTTGTACTTGCTCCAAGCAAAAGCGTATTGTTCCCATAAGATCTCCAACCATATCCATCACCAGCAGAGTTTGTGATTTTTATAGAAATTTTGCTATCTTCTGTTCCAAGAGTGGCTGAATTTCCTGTGAGGACAAAGAGATTGTTAGCTTCAGCCCCACTTTTTTGATTATTTTGAACGAGAATATCTCCCGTGATTGAATTGTTTCCTGAAATATTAACAAGATTGTTTCCTTTACCATTGGCTGTAATACTTCCTAAAGTGTAAGTCCCATTAGCTGTGTAATCACTAGATACAAAGACAGAAGCAAAATTGTCTTTTAATTGTGCATTACTTGTGTTTGAGAATAAATTGGCATTATATCCCCCATCTTGAGTGATGATATTTTTTCCAATAAAATTGTTCCCCGTAGATGAAGAGATTATAGCGATATTGGCACTATTTGTTCCTTGATTGAAACTTAAAGCATTAAAAGTTTTTTTATGAGGATTAGTGCTTCCCCAATCCCCATCTACACTAAGTTCTGAAATATGAAGTGTATTTATATCTGCTCCAAGCAAAAGCGTGTTATTCCCATAAGATTGGTATCCTGCACCATTGTATGAAGAGTTTGTGATTTTTACAGAAATCTTTCTATTTTCTGCTCCAAGAGTGGCTGAATCTCCTGTGAGAGCAAGAAGATTGCTACTCTTGCCACCAGTTTGCTTATTGTTGATGAGAATATTGCCATAGATTGTCGTTGTCCCACTGACATTGATATAGTTGTTTGCAGATCCATTAGCAACGATAGCATTTGCAACATCTCCACTGCTATTCCCAAATGTAAAAGTCCCACTAGCTGTATAATCACTAGATACAAAGTTGTCTGAAAAATTGTCTTTTAGTCCTATACCATAACGAGAAATGCTACCAGCGTGGATAGAGAAGTTTTTTATATCAAAAAGATTGCTACTATAGTAGAGATTGCCGTATTTTGTGCCACTATTATCAGAAGCACTTGCAATGTTTTTTCCAATAATGTTATTTCCTTTATCGGTGTTGATTGAAGCAATTTGCTTCTCTCCATTGTCATTTTCATCATTGTTGAAACTCAATGCATTAAAATTAAGCTTTGTTGTAGTCATATTTCTTGCATTAGTGCCAAGTTCTGAAAGATAGATATTGTTGGTAGTTGCACCAAAGATAACGGTATTGAGAGAACTCACATCATAACCAGCAGTCCCACTATTGTCTGCTTTGAGAGTTACAGATTGGGTAGATGAACCTAGTGAAGCTGAAGTCCCACCAAAGGCAATCTGATTGTATTTCCCTGTCTCAGCATAACCAGAATCGCTAGAACCAGATTGGATATTTCCTATGATTGAGTTCTCCCCTGCAGTGAAAGTAATTTGAGTATTTCCTCGAGTAGATGTGATATTGCCATTGATTGTAATACTTCCTTGAGTTAGGGTGATAGAGTTTGTTCCTCTTGAGGTTGCTATATTACCATTGATTGTGTTTTGCCCATTATTAAAAGTAATGGAAGTGTTTCTATTGGTTTGGGTGTTGATATTGCCATTGATAGTAGTGGTATCGCCATTGAAGTAGAGATTATTATTTCCTGAATTTGACAAAATGTTTCCATTGATTATGGTGGTGTTTTTGAAGAGAATCATTGAGCTTCCACCATTTGCTGTAATGACATTGCTTGGGGTAGTCCCTTCAGCAGGAGCAGTTCCGATGTTGATGACATCTTCAAAGACTAGATGGCTTGTACCTGTTGTGGCTGAAATGCTTGAGATAGTGTTGCTTCCATCTTTGAAAGTCCCACTATCAAACCATACATCATTTTTGCCACTTAAGCCATTTGTGGGAGTGAAAGTTAATGTATGGTTGTTTGTGGTGGCAATCTTGCCTACAAATCCTTTGCTATCATCCCAAAATGCTGAAAGCCCTCCACTATTTATCGTGATATTTCCATCGACATAGTAGGTGGAGAGTGAAGAAGAATCTGCATTGGGATTTGTGAAGGGATTCACTCCTGTGATACTATCATCACTAGCATTGAGAGCAAAGATGACACTTCCACCATCGGAAGTGATATTTCCTTTGAGAAAAGCATTTTCTGCTGTATTGTCGTTTGCTGTGGTGATAGTGGGATCTACGATGAATTTCACTGCACCACCAGTGAGTGTGAGTGTGCCATCTCCTTGATTGGTTGTATCACTATTATTAAAATACACCTTTTTAGCACCATTGAAGGCTAGAGTCCCTCCTGTAATAGTGAGTTGATTGACTTGTGAGGTTTGAGTTGTAGCTTCTCCTCCGTCTTCTGGGGTGGTTGTAGTGGTTACTTCCACTTGTTTGCTTGTATTGAAATTGAAAATTTTGTTATCATTTTCTACATCTTCTGCAAAACCAAAAGCCAAAGTCCCTCCACTTAGGGTTGTTGTCCCAAGCATATCATTGATGTTTTTGTTTCCATTAGCTAGAAGCGTTGTTGTCCCACCACTGATTGTCAATCCACCTGCAAAAATGTTTTGAGATGTGGGATTGAAAGTATTGTTTCCATTGCTAATGGTTGTCGCTCCACCAATTGTCCCATTTTCAAAGGTGATAGTGTTTGTGCCGTTTTGACTGATTGTAAGTGTCCCTGTAATCCCTGCACTACCTGTAAAATACATTTCTGTTGAAGCTGAACCATCAAGCGTTACATTTCCTTGAATTCCTTGCCCTCCAAACTTACCAATATTTGTATTTCCACTCCCACCTCCTGTTTTAAAATCCCCTACTAGGGCATATCCACTCGTAACTCCTGAGAGATCAAGTGTTGTGATTTTTCCTGTGGGACTAGATACTTTTGAGGGGCGAAGTTCGATTGAGGTTGCAGTGATTGTCGTTGTGCTTGTGAGGGTAAAGTTTGTAACTTCACTACTTGCTTTAATGTCGTATGTGTCCCCATTTGCTCCTGAATTTTCAGCAGAGCCATTAAAGACAAGAATGATTCTTTTGCCTACAAGACTTGTGCCATCTGAAGTCTGAGGAGTGAAAGAGCCATTGCTATCATTTGTCCATTGGATTCCAAAAACGCTAGATTCTACAGCTTCTCCATCAAGACTGAAAGTAGGTTCTGTCGCTACTGCTACACTTACTCCAAGAGCCAAAGCAAGGGAACTTGCGATGAGGGGTTTGAAGCTAGATTTTTGTATAGAGGGGTTTTGCTCTAATCTCTTATCTGCCCCCCCCCCCTAGAGCAATTTTGGGTAACATTTTCATCTTGGTTTCCTTTTAGGTTGAAATAAAAGCCCAAATTCTATCTAAAAACTAACAAATTTTAAACCAAAAAACAATCAATAGCAAATAAAAGTCAAAAATTCTCTTTTTTTGCTACAATTTTTCAATCTTACGACAAGGAGGAAACAATGGCAATTTTTGGAAAGATTGAGGATTTAAAACCTCTTTTTAGCAAAACCCAAGAGCTAGAGAGTTTGCTAGTGGGGGTTGAAAGCGTGTTTAGTGGAGAGCGACTCTCCAAGCTCCAAGCCCTCAATGTGGGGGAGAACTACAAGGTGGAGCTAAATTATGGAATGTTTTATATCGCTCACTGCTATGCTCTCAAGAGTGAGGAGGAGGGGTTTTTTGAATCTCATCAAGAATATATCGACTTTCAAGTGGTGGTAGAGGGGTTTGAGAACTATTTGATAGGAGATAGAAGCAAGTTTGCACCACTTCAGAGCTATGATGAGAGCAAAGATTTGGAAGTGCATACCCCCACCCAAGAGCTTAGTCGTATTCGCTTAGAGGGTAGAGAAATGGCTGTGCTATTTCCTTATGATATCCACGGCGTGGGGATAGGCTATGGAGAGGAAGTGGGCAAGATTGTGAGAAAAGTGATTTTCAAAGTCCCCAATCGCTATATCAAGCATCGTCTGTGATGAAATGAGCCCCCAAGCTCTCTTTGCGTCTGAGGGCTTGGTGGATAATCTCTTTGGCTACAAGCAGTCTTAGTCTTAGCATTCTGCCGATTTTGCACTCAAGCATCGCTTCCACTCCACCTAGAGCAGAGTTTAGGCTCTGAGGAGTTCTGATAATCCCGACTTTATCCCACATTATTTTTCTTAGAGTGTTTTTGAGCGTGATATCGCCCTCTTCTTGCAAACTCTCTTTGAGGATTGGGAAAATCTGCTTAGAGTCAAAGTCATAAGAGCTTCCTAGTATATCTCTAGCTACCCTTTTGCCAAAGATAAGCCCTTCAAGAAGTGAGTTTGAAGCTAGGCGATTGGCTCCGTGTATTCCGTTGTTGGCACATTCTCCTATGGCATAGAGGTTTTCTATGCCCAAAACCTTGCTTCTCTCATCAACGGCGATTCCCCCCATTGAGTAGTGAAATGCAGGGGAGATAGGGATTTTTTGCTCTGGGATTTGAAGCTTGTAGGAAGTGAGGGAGTGATAGATATTGGGGAATCGTGCTTCAAACCCCTCTTTGCTAAAGCTTGAGAGATCCAAAAACGCCTCTTGATTGTGTCTTTTGCAATAGTCAAATATCCCTCTTGAGACTATATCTCTAGGTGCAAGTTCTCCTCTCTCATCATAATCAAAGAGAAATCTTCTTCCTTCCCTATCCACAATCTTGCCTCCCTCTCCTCTCACAGCCTCACTGATGAGGGGTTTGCGTGCTGTTGGGGCTGAAGTATATACCGTGGGGTGGAATTGGAGCATTTCCATATCTTTGAGTTTGCAGTGGTGCTCTAGTATCATTCCGTGCAAGTCGCTACTGATAGTGTAGGCGTTGGTGTGATAGCGATAGAGTCCCCCTACTCCCCCACTTGCCAAAACTACGCATTTGGCATACACTTGAGTGATTTCGCCCCTATTGAGTAGGCTAACCCCATAGCAACGCCCATTTTCTATAAGCAAATCAATGACTTGGGCTTGTTTGCATAGAGGGTGCTTGAGTTGGGTGATGAGATGAGTGTGGAGGAATCGCCCTGTCCCATCGCCATCAAAGTGGATAATCCTTGCTTTTTTATGCCCCCCTTCTTTGGCATATAGCACCTCTCCTCTCTCATCTCTATCTACCCTTAGCCCAATCTCTTCTAGCTCTTTGATGAGATTGACACTCTCTTGGCATAGAGTTTCCACACTTGCAGTGGTGTTGAATCCCACTCCTGCATTGAGTGTATCTGCGATATGCTCGGCGATGTCTTCTCTATCTTTGGCGACACTGATTCCCCCTTGTGCATAAAAGGTATTGCACTCCCACGGCTCATCTTTGCAAACTAGAAGCACTTTTAGGCTTTTGGGCAAATGCATGGCACAATAAAGCCCTGCTACCCCTGCTCCTACGATAATGATGTCGTATTTCATTTTTTCTCTACCTCTTGAGATTTATTCTCTTTTTGGGTGCTTTCTTTGGGGGTATCATCTTTCCAAAATGGCATACTCTTATATCCACACCCTGCAATCAACAAAGCATATGCTAAAATAACACAATGAAAAGTTCGCATAGTATTATCTCCAAACTAAAGTCTAAACCTGAATTTAAAAGGCTTCAAGAAATTGATGATATAGGTAAAATCATCAATGCTTTGCCATTAGAAATGCGTAAGTATATATCTTTTGGCACTCAAAAGAAGCAAAAACTTTGCTTTGCACTCAATAATCCCCTGCTCTGCTCTGAATACAATCGCTACAAATCAAGCCTTATCCTTGCAATCTGTCAAGAGTTTAGAGAGCATTTCACGCAACTTCAAGATGTCAAAGAAGTGTGGTTTTATTATCCTCAAGCTTTGGAGAGCAACAAAAATGGAGCGTATTTCAATGCCCCCAAACACTTTGCTTCTGTGTGTGAGGTGCAAGAGGAGTATTATCTGCAACGCTATGAGGAGCATTCCAAAGGAGAGTTTCTCAATCACGCCACAGATCCCAAGCTTCACAAACTCTTTGAGAAGATTCGCCAAAATATTTTAAAGAATCTCAATGCCTAGTCCTTTGGTGCAAACACTCAAAACTCTTCCTAAAAAAAGTGGGATATATCAATACTATGATGAAAAGGGCGTATTGCTCTATGTGGGAAAGGCAAAAAACCTCCATAATCGTGTGAGAAGCTACTTTAGGGTAACTGACGCCACCCCAAGCTCCAATCTCAGCCCAAGAATCCACAATATGATTCTCAAAGTCGCCTCTATCCAAACTATCATCGTAGATAGCGAAATGGACGCATTGATTTTAGAAAACTCTCTTATCAAACAGCTTAAACCTAGATACAACATTTTGCTTAGAGATGATAAGACTTACCCTTATATCTATATTGACACTGCCTCGCCCTTTCCTCGCCCCAAAATCACAAGAATCAAACGCAAATCTTGTATCTATTTTGGACCATTTTGCACTGGGAGTAAGGAACTGCTAGAAAGTCTGTATGAAGTCGTGCCATTGGTGCAAAAAGAGGGGTGTCTGAGAGAGAAAAAAGCGTGTCTTTTCTATCAGATTAACCGATGTCTAGCCCCCTGTGAGGGCAAAATCACACAAGAGGAGTATCAAAAGCTCCTCACTCAAGCCATAAACTATCTCAAGGACAAAAAATCCCTAATCACAAAACTTGAAGAGAAAATGCTAAGGGTGGCTGAGCAAGAGAGGTTTGAAGAGGCAATCACACTAAGGGAGAGGATCAAAAAAATCTCATCTCTCTCTATGCATTCACAAATCGATTCTCATACCCAAGATGCAAATTGGGATATATTTGCCCTAGAGCATAATGCCAAATACGCCGTGCTAATGAAGCTCTATATGAGAGAGGGCAAAATCATCTCAAGCGATTATGAAAAAATCATCTTACACCAAAAAAGCCTAGAGTTTGAAGAAAGAATCTCGCTCTATCGCCAAGCTTTAGTCAATCACTATGGCAAGGATTTGCCCCTCCCTCCTAGTGCAATCATCTTGCCAAGCGAGATAGAGGGAGAGCTAGAAGAGTGTCAAGAGTGGCTGACAATCAAGCTAGTTTTCCCCAAAAAGGGAGAGAAAAAGGCACTAGTAGAACTAGCAAGTAAGAATGCTAAGGAGATTTTAAAGATTGAGGATAGTGAGTATGAGATAAAGCAGGGACTTAAAGAGCTTTTCTCTCTGCATACCTTGCCTCATAGAATCGAGGTGTTTGACACAAGTCATCATGCTGGGGAGAATAATGTGGGGGCAATGGTGGTGTATGAGGAGGGGAAATTTATCAAGGATTCTTATCGAATGTATCATTTGGAGGGGAGCGATGAGTATTCGCAAATGAGGGAAATGCTAGTGCGTCGAGCCAAAGACTTTGAGAAAACTTCTCCTCCTGATTTGTGGCTACTTGATGGGGGCAAGGCTCAAATCCATATCGCTCAAGAGGTGCTAGAGAGCGTGGGGGTGGAGCTAGAAGTGATAGCCATAGCCAAAGAGAAGCTAGATCATAAAGCCCACAGAGCCAAAGGCAAGGCAAGAGATATTTTGAGGGCGTATGTGGAGGGGGAATACAAAGAAATGCGACTGCTCCCAAGCGATACAAGACTGCAATATTTTCAAAAACTGCGTGATGAGGCTCATCGCTTTGCAATCAAATTCCATAGGGAGAAGAAACTTAAGGGGTTTATACCTAGGGGGTAGGAGAGAAAGATTTGCCCTAGATAAAAGAGACTATTTCTCAGAAGTTTTTAGTGCTACAATTTAAAAAACCCCAAGGAATAGTGATGGTAAAAATCTCAAATGATGAGCTAAAAGAGTTTGATAAGGACATTGTGGCAATCCTCTCAGCAGAGAGGCTAGAGGGATATGAGGGGGATTTGGATAAGCATTTTGAAAATCTCAAACTTGCCCAAAGGATTGTCAAAAGGCTTTCAATCCTTGAGATTTATTTACGCAATAAGCTAGACTATTGCCTCAAATGCCTTGTGGGAGAGGAGTGGATAAAGAGTGAGATTGCCCTAAGTATCATCAAAGAGAGAGGAAATATCTCAATCCTACAATCTCATCAAATCCTCTCCTCTCTAATGCTAGGCGAACTTATCAGACTAATTGATATTTACAAAGTCAAGCACTATATGTTTGACTTGAAGAATATGGACTTCAGGGAATATCATTGGAAAAATAGGAATTTTTTCTATATCGGCAAGAAGAAAAGTCATCTTTCTAATGTTGAGAAAGTCAATATTGCACTTAATCTTATGCGAACGATTCGTAATCGTGCATTTCATTGGGAGAATCTGCTTAAAACTAGGACAATCAAAGGGGTGGTTTTCCCTAGAATTACCCATAGCGAAAAGAACTCAACACTAGGAATAATGCCTGATAAAATCTTGGTGTTTTTAGATGATTTGATAAGCACGATTGATAATGAAGTGATAAGGGAATATCAAAAAAAGGAGAAATAAAAGGTGGGCGCAAGTCCGCCCTCTAACGCAAAGAAATTATAGCATTAAAGATTTGTTAATTTTTGCAATTTTATGAGATTTGCCATTTTTGTCAAGAAGGTTTTTTGCTCCTCCCCTCTCAAAGCACTCCTTCTCATCTGCCCTCTTCTCTACTTCCTCCAAATGCTTTATAATACTCTGCCCAATCACCTTGCCTAGTTTGGGGGGGACAGCGTTTCCGATATGTCTAGAGATTGTCGCCATAGGGATAGGCAGGTGTTTATTTTCAATAAAATCATAGCTTGGAGGGAAGGTCTGAAGCAAACTTGCTTCTCGCAAACTGATAGCTCTGTGTTGCTCTGGGTGTCCAAATCTCCCATTCCCAAGACTTGTGCAAAGCGTCGTCATCGTTGGAGAGGGTTCATCCCATCTCATCCTCCCATACACTGCATCAAATCGTTTGCCACTCTCCTTTTTGTGGCAGTCTAGTATCAAATCCTCACTCCAGTCTTTCCACCCTCCACCATTGGGAGGAGTGGATCGGATACGCTTTTGGTTGATGGGGGTGAGTTTTCTTGCAATGTGTAGGCTGTCATCTTTATCTTGCTCTCCATCTCTTAGTCTAGGGAGAGAGCCTATGGTATCTCTGAGGGTAACATATCTATCTTTAGTGTGGGTAGGAGCTATAAGCTTGATTTCTCCTAGCCTTGAAGCTACAAGCACCAAGCGTTTTCTGCCCTGAGGGATTCCATATTTTGGACAAAAAACAATCTCGTAATGGACAAGATATTTGAGTTTGCAGAGTGTCTTGACAAAGCTATGAAATATGGGGTATTTGGCAAGATTTGGGACATTTTCCATACTCACTATTTCAGGCAAAATCCCTACAATCAACCTCTTAAACTCATCAAGCAAAGTCCATTTTTCATCGTTTTTGTTTCTATTTTTTTGAGTGTATGAAGAGAAAGTTTGACAAGGGGCACACCCCACAAGGACACGATACTTTGCCCCCTCAAAGAAGGGAGTGATGTCTTGTTTTTGGAGAGAGCGAATGCTTTTGTGTAAAAACACACCTCCTACATTTTTCTCATAAGCAAACTTGCAAGTCTTATCTATATCAACCCCCATAGATATGGGGAGATTAGCACTCTTTAATCCATAGCTCAAACCCCCTACACCACAAAATAAATCTACAACTCTAACTTGACTTAAATCCATAAAAACTCCATAAAGTGGGGGATACACAAATGCCAAGATGTGTGAAAAAATATTTGAGTCAAGAAGTCTATATCCAAAAAGACAATAAATCTTTAATCATTTTTATCTCAAAAATTTTGCAATTCATAAGTTCGGAGCTATGTGTGAGGCTCTAAGGAATGGCAAGGTTTTTGTTTTTGCCCTAAATCTAATCTCTATTTCAAGCTCTAATCTTGCCTTGCTTGGTGGAGTGGGTGTGGGCTTATGCCCTACCCTTTGAGAATCTCATAGGCTTTTTGGATTTTTCTAAGGTTTTGAAGTGCGTCAGGGGTGAGGGGTTTGTTGAGATTTTTGTCATCTAGGATATTTTGCTTCTCTTGAGTGATAAGCTCTTGGTAGCGAGAATAGAGGTCATCATAGCTTCCAAAAATCTCTTTTGCTTCTTCTTGTGTGAGTTGCACTTCATAGCTTGTGGCAAAATTATCATAGAGATTGTTGAAATCTGTATTATCTATCCCTAGCAATGCTCCTATATCAATGATCGCCTCTTTTGTTAGCTCGTTGAGTTCGCCATCAGCATATCCTAGTGCAAAACAAAATTCCACAACTTTTAGCTTCTTTTTATACTCGCCTTTGGTTAGCTCTACAAAGCCTTTGGCAAGGGAGCTTATATTTTTGTTGCCTGAAGTGAAGATAGCAAGGAGTATGTCATAAACCTCACTCTCACTCCCTAGATTTTTCATCTCTTTTGCCATATCAGAGAGAAGAGAAGAAGCCATTTCTTTCTCTAGCTCACAAATCTCTCCATCAGCGTTTGCCACATAGCCCAAAATCCCTGCTAGTAGTCCATATTCACTCTGCTCTACCTTATCTTGAAGTCTTGGCTCTTGGGGGAGTGCATAGGCTTGGCTCTGCTCTTGTTTGAAACGTTTGAGATTCTCTTCATTGCCTAGATACTCTCTTAGAGTATTCCACAAAAAATACATTACAACTCCTGCAATAAGCAAGATAATCAAAGTCAAAGTGCTATCCATCTTTTCTCCTTCTTAAATCTTTATAAACCACCTTTTTTTCTTGTGCCAATTCTTGATTGACTTCTTGGCGTTGTCTGCGTTTCTCTCTCATCTTCTCCAAATACTGCTCTTGCACCACTGAGCGTTTGGGCTTAATGGGCTTGACATATAGAGAGAATAAAATGAGGAAAAAGAATACCACACACACAGGCTCACTGCCCTCTCCTGCGATGACATACCAAGCCCCTGAGACAAGGAGAGCAAAGAGAATTTTCATAATCCCCTTCATTCTTCTGCCTTGTCTTTGTAGAAGATATGGGGGTTGTTGGAGAGGATTGCTATCATTGAATCCTCTAGCTCTTGGTTTTGTGCCACCTCAAAGGGATTGCAATAAATCATCACTGATTGGGCATCGTTTTCATCTTGGAGGACAATTTGCATCACGCTTGAGTATGGGATTTCCAAAATTGTGCCTAAATCATCGCCATTTTTCATCACAAGCCCTGCTTCAAACTCAAAGTGATTTTCCCCTAGCTCAAGGGATTGGAAGCTATAACCTGAGAGGATAAAGACTGCCACTTTCCCTAGTCGCTCCCTCATCTCTGCACTCAAAGAGGGGGTAAATTTGATAAAAGTCGTATCACACACGATTGAGAAATGCAAATCCTCTTCAATGAGTGTGGCTATCATCTCTTTGGCGTGTCGCTGAAGTGTGGTGTGAAGTTTGAGAGAGTTAGAATCTATCATTTCCCCTCCTTTGATAGGATTGCCAAAAACTCATCAAGCAAGATTTTTACCTGCTTCATTCCAATCTCCCAAAACTCTTCATCTTCGATATCAAAGCCAAACTTTGCAATCAAATCTTTAGGAGAGGCACTGCCCCCACTTGAGAGAAACTCTAAATACTTGGCGACAAACTCACTCTCATTGCCCTGCTCTTTGGAATGCTTGTAGAGTCCAAAGAGTGCAAGGACAAGGAGCTGTCCATAACTATAAGCATAGCAATAAAATGGGGAGTGGATAAAGTGAGGGATATAGCTCCACCATTGGTTGTAATTGCTTGTTAGCTCAATGCTTTTGCCAAACATTTTTTGGTTTTCCTCTCGCCAAATTTTGTTGAAATCCTCACTTTTTAGCTCATCAGGAGTAGAGTGGATTGCACGCTCAAAGTTTGTCATCACAATTTGCCTAAAGAGAGTGGAGAAAATATCTTCAATCTTCCCTGCATATAGGGAGAGAAGCTCATTTTTTGGCACTTGAGATTTGAGAGTGTCAAAAAGTAGCATTTCTGCAAAGACTGAAGCCGTCTCAGCAGTGGTGAGAGGGGTATCCATATTGAGATAGCCTTGAGATTTGCTAAGCTCTTGGTGAATCATATGTCCAAATTCGTGAGCGATAGTGAAAACATCACGCCTTCCCCCTGTGAAGTTGAGAAGGACATAGGGATGAGCTGAAGGCACACAGCCATGAGAGAAAGCCCCTCCTCTCTTCCTATCTTTGGGGTGAGAATCTACCCACCCTTCTTTGAGGGCTTTTTGGGTAATTTCCATAAAAGTAGGAGAGAAGTTTGCAAAGCTCTCTTTGACTAGCTCTAGGGCTTGGGGATAGGAGATTTTGATACTTGCTTCTTTGCTGATAGGAGCGTATCTATCATAATCTTTGAGTTTTTTAAGTCCTAAGATTTGTTTCTTTGCCTCATAGTATCGCTCTACAAGTGGATAGTTTTTCTCCACGACTTTGATAAGAGAATCTACGCTTTTTTGAGTGGTTTGGTTATCAATATGACGGAAAGATTCGGGTTTTTGGTATTTTCTAAGTTTGGTGTTGATTGCCAAATCTTTTCGCACCATATTGAGGATAAAGGTGAGGAAGTGATCGGATTGGTGGAGCTTTTTGCTAAAGACTTTTTGAGCCTTTTTCCTCTCTTTGCGATTAAATGAGTAAAGATAGGCTAGGACTTCTTCTTCTCCGATTTTTTTCTCTTCTTTGCTGAATTTGAATTTCATTTGAGAGAAGTGTTCATCAAAAAAGCGACTAAATGCCCCTACTCCCACAGGAGAAACCTCTAGTAGGACTTGCTCTTGCTCTAGGGTGAGTTGGTGGGCTTTGGTGGCAATGAGATGAGAGAGATAGTAGGCATATTTGGGGTATTCTTGCTTATATTTCTCTTGAAGCTCTTCACTCAAAGAGCAAAACTCTAGCTCAAAAAAGAGCAAATGGCTTTGAATCTCATTGCATTTGATTTCATAGTTGGCATAAATATCTCCCCTTGAGCTATCTTGGGCAAATAGCAAAAAGGTATAAGTCCCAATCAAGCCAATCCCTTCCAAAATCTCCTCATACTTGGGTAAGATTCCTTGAGGGCAGGTGGAGAGTTTGCCCCTGTATTGGGCTTCAAACTTCTCTGCCTCACTTTTGAGGGCTTGGACTTTCTCCTCTAGTGCTTCTTGAGAGGCAAATAAATCTCCTAATTTCCAGCAATCCATAATTCTCCTTGGGGTATAAAATCCAAAAGTGGGATTTTACAAAAGATTTCAAAGACTATAAGCAATAAATAATCCACCCCTACTCTCTTTGGCAAGAGAGGGGGACTATTCTTCTCTTGGAGCGAGGGCTGCGTGGGCTAAAATCTTGGCGATTTCTTTTTTCTCATTGATGACAAAGTGGAGTTTCATATCTCCTAGCTCAATTTCTTGCTCTTGGGTGGTTACTTTGGCGATGATATTGCAATTTGGGGCCTTATCCAAAATCACTTCACAAATATTTTTGATATGACTTGTGTTATCCACAGCAATAATCACTGCTCTTGATTCTTCAAGGTTGAGTTGTTCGATGATACTTTTTTGCCCCACATTTCCAAACATTACATTATCCCCCCTAGCAAGTCCCCTCTCCACTCTTGAGAGATTGTAATCAATAGCGATATATTGCACGCTATGCTCTTTGAGCCAATTGACTGTTTCTTGTCCAAAAGTTCCATAACCACACACTACGATGTGATTTCTCATCATTGGCATATTGCCACTTTGAGCGATATCACAATACTCTGGCACGATTTCCCCTGCTTTCTCTTTGGGGAGGAAGAGAAGAGTGAGTTTGCGTAAATTTTTGAGGATAAAGGGTGTGGCAATCATAGAGAGGATTACCATAAGGGTGAGGATTTGATCCATATCAGCCACTGAAAAACTACTATCCAAAATCCCTGCATCAATCAGTCCTTGCAAAACTTTGCTTCCCTCATTGGTTTTGAGAAGTCCATTTTGCTGAGACATTAGAAAGATTGCAAAAGAAAATTCTCCGATTTGTGAGAGTGCAAGGGCAGTTTTGAGAGAAACCTTTGCCCCTTTGCCAAGAAGCTTGAGGGTGGAGAATATCACACCCACCTTGAGAATCATCACAACACACAAAAAAAGTCCGATGATAAAAAAGTGCTGAAGCAAAAATTCAAGATTGACTTGCATTCCCACGGTTACAAAAAATAAGCCCAAAAAAATGTCCCTAAAGTGGGTAAGATCTGCCTCGACTTGGTGCTTGTATTTGGAGCTTGAGATGACCATACCTGCTACAAATGCCCCCAAAGAGTGAGAAAACTCAAAGTATTCACTAAGCAAGGCTGAACCTAGCACGATAAAAAGCACCGTTCCCATAAAAATCTCATCCATATGCGTATCTGCTGCGAATTTGAGAATCTTACTTGCCACAAATTTACCTGGGACAAAGAGGATAAAAAGCACCACAATGGCTGAAATAATCGTCTTGGTTACAAGTGGAACTAGCTCGGCTTCTTTATTGCTTAGCATTGCCACCATAAGCAAGATTGGAATGACTGCAATATCTTGCATTATGAGGATTCCAAGAGCGTTTTTGCCATAGCTTGTGCCTACGACTTTACTCTCCTCAAAGCTCTTTAGCACAATAGCAGTAGAAGAGAGAGAAAACGCACTAGCAATGACGATAGAGGTAGCGATGTCAAACTTGAAAAAGTAGTGATTGATAAGAAAAAACACACTTGAGGTAAGAATCATCTGCAAACTTCCAAAGATTAAAACCTCTTGCTTCATCGCTTTTATGCGTGTGAAACTAAATTCTAACCCTATCATAAACATCAAAAAAACTATGCCAAACTCTGCAATCTTATTGAGGTCTTCAGAAGCTGAAATCGCCCTCAAATCAAACGCATAAACGATGATTACTCCTGTAACGATATAGCCGATGATGACAGGAATATCAATGCGTTTGAAAAAGATATTAATCACAACTGCGATTCCCAAAGCAAAAACACAAATAGCAAAACCCAAAATTAACCCTCCTAAATATAAAAATGTGGAAAAAATCGTTTAATGAGTGAAAAATCCTATAAAATTTTACTAAGAAACTTGGAGATTTAAGGAAAAAGTGATGCAAAATTTACAAAAAATCAAAGAAAAAATCCTTGGCACTTCTTTGAAAAGAAAGACAAAGATTTTAATCCTCAACACCCTTATCGGACTTATTCTCATCGCAGGGACGACGATTGTATCGCTTGTGGGCTTGAAATATGATTATGATTCAACATTTCTCAACCAAGAGCAAAAGCTCAAGCAACTCATTGTCATTCAAAATATCTACTCTGATTTGCTTACAGAGTTTATCTCTCAAGATTTAATCTCTGATCAAGTGGAGCATTTGCAAGAGGCTTGGAATGAGTTTAGTCAAATTCAAGAGAAAGAAAACTATGCAACAAGATTTAAGGATTTTTATATCAAGCTGTTTTCTGACTATCAAAAGCAACTTGATGAGCTTTCACAATCTGAAGAGCAAATCACTCAAATCATCAATACAGAGATACCTAGTCAGATTACAGATTTTTGCCTATTTAAAGATACAGCCCTCAACCTCAATATCTTGCTTCATCGAGCCATAGAGCTAAGGATAGAAATCCTCAATGTCAAAAAGAATGCGACAAATTCTCTTTTTCTCACTTCTTTAATCATCGTGGGGGTTTTGGTGGCAATCATCATTAGCACTACCCTCTTTTTCTCTCAAATCATTATCGCCTCTATTAGGGATTTGCACCACTCACTTGAGTCTGTGATTTACAAAAAAACCAAAGAGTTAAGAGAGCTAAATGAGGATTTACAGCAAACCATTCAGCAAAAAATCAAAGAATCACGCCAAAAAGATCAAATAATGTATCAACAAGCACGACTTGCCTCAATCGGAGAGATGATTCAAAATATTGCTCATCAATGGCGACAACCCCTCAACTCTCTAATGCTCCTTATTCAGAGCTTTCAGAGCAAATCTGAAAATGGCAAACTCACTCACGAGTTTATCTGCACTCAAACCAAAGACGCTCTAAGGATTGCCAAAAATATGTCTGATACGATTGAGAATTTTAGAAACTTCTTCCAACCTCACACAATCAAGCAAGAGTTTTGTATCCAAGATAGTATCGAGGATTCACTGCATATCCTCAGCTCCAATCTCAAAAACAACAATATAGAAGCCCACAACCTCTCTCATAAGCATACGATGTTTTTTGGCTATGAAAACGCATTTACTCAAGTGATTTTAAATCTAGTCAATAATGCAAAAGATGCGATTATTTCTGAAAATGTAGGCAATGGAATCATAGAAATCGAAATCGAAGAGAGTGAAAAGGAAATAAAAATTATAACTCAAGACAATGCAGGAGGAATCAAGCTCAAAGAAATTGAAAAAATTTTCGAGCCATATTTTACCACCAAACATAAGTCAGTAGGGACTGGAATCGGACTCTATATGGTCAAACAAATTGTAGAAAATCAAATGGAAGGTAAAATATTTGTCAAGAATGGCTCTTGGATAAGTAAAATAACAAAGCAAAATTATTTTGGTGCAATCTTTGAAATCATTCTTTCAAAGAACAACACCACAACACAAGGAGAGTAAAATGTCTTACGAAAAACTAAAAAACCTCACCCTACTTTATGTAGAAGATGATGAGGATACGCTTAAAGCAAGTGCGATGATTTTAGAGGACTATGTCAAGAAACTTATCGTCGCTCGTAATGGTAAAGAAGCACTAGAGCTTTTGGCACACAATCACGTAGATTTGATTCTTACAGACATTTTGATGCCCAAAATGAATGGAATTGAGATGATTAAGAAAATCCGAGAGGGCAGAAGCAATCCGCAAATCCCTATTGTCATCACCACAGCTCACACAGAAACCCAATACTTGCTAGATGCAATTCATCTAAGAGTAGATGGCTATATCCTCAAGCCAATTGTGATCCAAAGCCTACTAGAAACTCTTGTGAAAGTGGTATTACCGACAATCCAAGCAAGAACAATCAGCAACCAAAACTTGCTCATCAATGCCATTTCTACATTTGTAGGGGGTAAAAAGATTGAAATCATTCGCTATTTGCTAAAAAATATCGATGAGGAATATATCTTTAGAGGTTCATATGAGAGCATTATGGAAGCACTTGATGTCAGTAAGCCCACGGTGGTAAAGACATTTGCTCAACTTATGGATACAGGGCTAATCACAAAGATAAAAAACAAAATTTATCGACTTCACCCTGATATTATTAGCTCTAAAGACTAAAAACCCTTGACTCAAAACGGCATTTCTAGTTAAAATGCCGTTTTATCCCAAATTCTTATTTAGGACTCCCACTTTTTAGCTATCACACTTGATTAAGGAATTTTATGGCAACAAAAGAAAAAGAAACCAAAGAGACAAAAGAGACAAAAACCTCTAGGACACATACTCCCGTAGAGGGATATAAGATCGAAGAGTTGCGTGCAAAGAGCGTCGCAGAGCTTACCAAAATCGCCAAAAGCATAGGGATTGAAAACCCTCAAGAGTATCGCAGACAAGATTTGATATTTGAGATTCTCAAAAATCAAGTCAATCAAGGCGGATATATCCTCTTTACAGGGATTTTGGAGATGAGTCATGAGGGCTATGGGTTTTTGAGAGGGATTGATGGCAATTTCACAGATAGCCAAAATGATACTTATGTATCCCAAAGCCAAATCAGAAGATTTGCACTCAGGACTGGAGATATCGTTACAGGGCAAGTGCGTCCTCCAAAAGATCAAGAGAGATATTATGCACTTCTAAAGATTGAAGCTATCAACTACCTCTCACTTGAAGAGATTAAAAATCGCCCCCTCTTTGACAACCTCACTCCCCTCTTCCCCCTAGAGCAACTCAAACTTGAATACAACCCACTAAAAGTTACAGGAAGAATGCTTGATCTCTTTAGCCCTATCGGAAAAGGACAGAGAGCCCTCATCGTCGCTCCTCCTCGCACAGGTAAAACAGAGCTTATGAAAGAATTGGCTCACGGAATCTCAAGCAATCACCCTGAAGTAGAGCTAATGGTTTTGCTTGTTGATGAGCGACCTGAAGAGGTTACAGATATGGAGAGAAGTATCAAAGGGCAAGTGTTTAGCTCTACATTTGATTTGCCCTCAAGCAACCATATCCGCGTAGCTGAGCTTGTGATAGAGAGAGCTAAGAGAATGGTAGAGATGGGGCAAGATGTGGTGATTTTGCTTGATTCTATCACACGACTTGCTAGAGCTTATAATGGTGCGACTCCCTCAAGTGGAAAAGTGCTAAGTGGTGGGGTCGATGCCAATGCGTTGCATAAGCCCAAGAGATTTTTTGGTGCGGCTAGAAATATCGAGCAAGGGGGAAGTCTGACAATTATCGCAACAGCCCTTATCGAAACAGGCTCAAGAATGGATGAAGTGATTTTTGAAGAATTCAAAGGGACAGGAAATAGCGAAATCGTCCTAGCTCGATCAATTGCTGATAGAAGAATCTACCCTGCCTTTGATATCCTCAAATCAGGGACAAGAAAAGACGACTTGCTCCTAGGCAAAGAGAAGCTTACAAAGGTTTGGATGCTTAGAAATGTGATGCAACAAATGGATGATGTAGAAGCCCTAAGCTTCATCTACTCCAAAATGCAAAAAACCAAAGATAATGAAGAGTTTCTTAATCTAATGAATGAAAAAGACTAGATGAGAGTTGGGATTTTTGATAGTGGGATTGGGGGTGTAAGTGTGCTAAAGAGCCTACTAGAGGCTAGGCTCTTTGAAGAGATTATCTACTATGGCGATACAGCAAGAGTGCCTTATGGGACTAAAGATAGAGAAACAATCATCGCCTACTCCTTGGAAGCTTTGGAGTTTTTTGCCCCTCATAAAATCGATTTGCTTATCATTGCGTGCAATACCGTGAGTGCATATGCACTTGATATCCTCAAAGCTCAAGCCCCCTACCCTGTGGTGGGTGTGATAGAGGCAGGGGTTTTGGCACTGCAAAACAAAGTGCAAGACAAAAACGCCTCAATCCTAATCCTAGCCACTCAAGCTACTACAAAATCCCAAGTTTATCCTAAGGCTTTGCACTCTTTGGGGTATAAACACATTGATTCTATTGCAACCACTCTCTTTGTCCCATTGGTGGAAGAGGGAATCTATGAGGGGGAAATCTTGCAGTCTTGCTTCAAGCACTACTTCCACGCTATCTCCACCCCTCCTAGAGCAATTATCCTAGGTTGCACACATTATCCATTTATCGCTAAGGCAATTAGAGAGTATTTTGGAGGGGAGAGTTT
The DNA here is from genome assembly GCF_003364205.1 of Helicobacter brantae. GTDB lineage: Bacteria > Campylobacterota > Campylobacteria > Campylobacterales > Helicobacteraceae > Helicobacter_G > Helicobacter_G brantae. The sequence goes on along the minus strand of NZ_NXLV01000005.1, from coordinate 62,692 downwards.
GCTTATCCACTCAGGAGAAGCCATAGTCGAGCAACTCAAAAAGAGCTTTGAGCTTCCCACACTCTCTACTCCCTCAAAGCTTAGCTTCTACTCCTCACAAAATAACTCCACCCTCTCCCACCAAGCCCAAACCCTCCTCTCCCTCTAAAAAATCACAAAATTTTAAAATAGGACAAAACCTGTCCTCTGAAGTAAGATATGCTTTTGTGTGTCCTAACCCTATTGTGTTAAGACTTGACATAGGAGAAAAAAGGGATATAATTTAAGAATTTTTTATCAAGGAGTCTTAGTGATGTTAGAAAATAAAAATCACCCTGAAAACGCAAAGGTGGAAAATCAAAATATTTCCAAAAAATCTAAAAATCAGAGATTTTGGTTATACAAAGCAGGAGAAAATGGGGATAAATGGGAGGAGATGTATTCAAAAGGTTTAATGGGGCTTGGTTGGAGAAAATTGGAAAATTTACAAAAATACTCAAACAAAGAAGAAATAGATGAAGCCCTCAAATCTCTATATCCAAGCGATTCTACAAGGCAAACAAATAACAGAAAATCAAATTGGGATTTTTGTAATGAAGTTCAAATCGGAGATATTATCATCGTTGGAAATGGTAGAAATAAATTTATGGGATATGGGGAGGTTGAGGGGGAATATTTCTATAATCCAAATCTTGATGATGATTTTGCCTCTTTTAGAAAGGTCAAGTGGTTTGCAAAAGGAGAATGGATATGCGAAGATAGCGGAAATTGGGCAATAAAAGCTTTAACGGATGTAACAGAAGATTATGCCCTACTTTATCCTATACTTATTCAAATGGGCTTCTGTTATCAGCCCTTAAATCAAATTCTTTATGGTTCTCCAGCAACAGGAAAAACTTACAATACGATTGATAGAGCCTTGGAAATTTTGGTAAGACACGATAAAGATTTGAGGCTTCCTAGCAAAAACAACAGAGAGGCTAGAAAACAACTTTTTGAAGAGTACAAAGCAAAGGAGAGAATCGAGTTTGTAACCTTTCATCAAAGCTATGGATATGAGGAGTTTGTAGAGGGAATCAAGCCAATAACAGACAAGAATGGTGATATTTCTTACGAGGTTACGAATGGGATTTTCAAGGAATTATGTCGTAAAGCTCAAGAACCAATTTTGACAAATCAGAAACTTGTCAAGGAACTTGAAGAGGCATATAATAATTTTGTAAGCCAACTTTATGTCTATCCAACCTCTCTACTTTCACCAAAATATATAGATGAACGCCCAACAAAAAGTAGTTTAGAAGGGCTTATAGGAAATGGCGAAAAAATCGGAACTTCTAAATCAGGAACAGATAAAGCAAAGTTCTATTACCTGACAGATTCAAGTGGAACAATAAGAGTTTTGGCAGATACAGAAAAACCTAGCCCTATACCATTATCTTGCAATGAGTTTATTTACTCCTATTGTCGAGGCTTGAAAGGAACAAGGTTTTCCTACTATTCTGTTTTTGATGAAATTTTGAATGACTTTAGACTTAAAAGAGAAGATATTCAAAAAGAACTTGCAGGACAAATTCAAAATACACAACCTTATATCCTCATCATTGATGAAATCAATCGTGGGAATATCAGCAAGATTTTTGGAGAACTCATCACTCTCATTGAGCCTAGCAAAAGGATAGGAGCAAGTGAGGAGCTAAAAGTCAAGCTCCCTTATAGTGGGACAAGTGATGAGCCACTCTTTGGAGTGCCTAGCAACCTCTATATCATCGGCACGATGAATACAGCAGATAGAAGTATCACAAGCCTTGATACAGCACTAAGAAGGAGATTTGAGTTTGTAGAGATGATGCCAAAACCAAGTGAGCTAGAGGGATTAGAGGTGCAAGGCACAGACATAGAGCTTGGCAAAATGCTAGAGCAAATCAACAAAAGAATCGAGTTTCTCTACGATAGAGAAAAAACAATCGGACACGCATTTTTCTTGAGTGAGTGCAAAGAGGGAGAAAGCTCTATCACGCTAGAGCAACTCAAAGGCATTTTCCAAAACAAAATCATTCCTTTGCTTCAAGAGTATTTCTACAATGATTACGCACTTATTCAAGCCGTGCTAAATAGCAATAGAATGATTGAAAAGAAAGAAGAAAAAACAGGAAAATTATTTGCTATCGATAGCTTGGTAAATGAGCTTGATTTGGAAAACAAGCCCATTTATAAGGTTGCTGATTTAGAGAGTGATATTTGGAATGATAAGGAAACCTATATTGCACTTTATGAAAACAAGATTGCAAGAAAAATAAACAATTTAAACAAACAAGATGAAACTGATACAGAGAGCAAGGCTTGATGAAAATCTTCCAAGTCATCGAATATCAAGCTTTTACAAGTAAAAAATGCGACAAGAGGTTTTTTGACTCCCTTGTGGCATTCTCACAGATTGAGGGCAATGAGCGTTTTATCAAGCACCACAAAAAAGCAGGGATAGATTATCTCAAAGCCCAAAACTATGTAGGCGTGATACAGACAAAATATGGCACTCTTGAGATATTACCTAAGTGCTTTGGAGAGGATTTTTCATCTCCAAACACTCCACAACCCCAAGAAGAGCAAAAAGACAAACAAACCTGCAAGGAAGCCCTGCAATCTTTTTATGCTGATTTTGAATCCCAAAATTTCAAGGCAGATTTTTTCCCTCACAATGATGCGACAATATCGGCAAGAAACTTTCTCATCTTTTGCCTCAAAACCCTCAAAAACACGCCATTCAAAAGAAGTCAGCTCTCCTCACTCCACGCCCAAAACACCCCACTTCTTGAAGTGTTTATGCAAATGTTTTGCTATGAGCTTTTTGAACTAGTCAAAAAAGGCATACGCCACGACTACACTCAAAGAGAAGAGAATCGAGCTTATCTCAAAGGAAAGTTGCTTTTCAAAGAGCAGATTCGCCACAACTTGGTGCATAAAGAGAGATTTTTTACACGCAGTGATGAGTTTGTGGGCGACAACCCTAGCAATCGCCTCATCAAATCCACTCTTACCCTGCTCAAATCCCTCTCCCCCTCTCACACCACGCTTTCCCTCATCAATCGCTCTCTTGAAATCTTTGAGGAGATTCCACAAAGTCGCAATATCCCCAAAGATTTTCTTTCTTGCACGACTTCAAGGCACTTTAGTTACTATGAAACGATTTTGGCGTGGTGCAAGGTGTTTTTGGAGGGGCAGAGTTTTAGTGCTTATAGTGGAGAGAGCAAGGCGTATGCTTTGCTTTTCCCAATGGAGAGGCTTTTTGAATCCTATGTGGCTTATATGCTAAGAAGCAATCAAAAGAGCAAAATCCACGCCCAAAAATCGGATAAATACCTTCTCTATGACAAAAACCACAAAGGATATTTTCAGCTCAAAGTAGATTTGCATATCCAAAAAGAAGATAAAGTCATCATCGCTGACACCAAATGGAAAGCCCTCAAAAATACTGAAGATATCTCTCAAAGCGATCTCTATCAACTCTTTGCTTACGCTCATTATCATCAAGCCCAAGAAGTATGGCTTATCTATCCCAAACTCCACCACAAAGACAATCAAGCACTAGAGATTTCTCAAGAGTGCAAAGCCTACAAACACCATATCACGCTAAGAAGCGATAAGCTATCTCAAGCCATAGGCTATAAAATCCCTCTAAAAATCCTTTTTGCCCCTCTTAGATTTTTCTAGGAGTTAAGTTTGGGGGCTTATTTTTTGCCTTTTGTCTGTATTTTGCATAAAAAACCTTAAAAAAAGATAATTTAAAGTCGCATTTGCTCCAAAAAAAGATATGATAAACCCTTATTCCACCCACAAAGGAGAAATAATGAAAATAGCTAGTTTCCTCAAAAGCGTTGAAAGGATAGGGAATAAACTCCCTGATATTACTACACTCTTTTTGTATGCTTTGATTTTGATTATGCTTCTATCTTTTTCCCTCTCTTATGTGGATTTTCACTACTATTTAGTCGGTGCTGATGGCTCACAGGGAGAGAAAATCGCGATAAAGAATTATCTTGCTTTATCAAACTTCCTAGAGCTTGTAGTCGCTTCTACCAAAAACTTTATCAACTTCCCTCCCCTAGCCGTTACACTTGTAGTAGCACTAGGAATCGGCGTGGCTGAAAGCAGTGGGTTTTTGAGAGTGTTGCTTAGCAAACTTGCTTCTCTTACCCCCAAAGCCTTTGTCGTGCCTATGGTATTGCTCCTCTCTGTGGCTAGTCATATTGTCGGAGATGGGGCTTATGTGTTTTTGATGCCCATTGCAGCAGTGCTTTTCCTCTCAGCAGGGCGACACCCCGTAGCAGGGATTGCCACAGCGTTTGCAGGACTTGCAGGAGGGTTTTCAGCAAGTTTCACCCCCTCAATCATCGATCCTATTATGCAAGAATTTACAGAAAAAGCCTCGCATATCTTGGATAAGAGCGTAGAAGTCAATGTCTTGTGTAACTACTTTGTTTCTCTTGGTGGGATTGTAGGGGTTGTGCTATCTTGCTGGTATGTGTGTGAGAAAATCGTCGAGCCATTCTTGCAAAAGAATCTCCCTATCGATTCTAGCTTTGATGATGAGAGTTTTATGAGTGTGTCAGCTCAAGAGAACAAGGCCTTTTGGTATGCAATGCTTAGTGTGATAGCCCTAAGCGTGGTGCTTGTAGTCTTGGCATATCCTAGTGATTCTCTCTTGCGTGGAAAGAGTGGGATACTTACTTCAAGAGATGCAGTGATGATGAAAGCCCTAGTGCCTTTGATGTTCCTCTACTTTGCCCTCCCTGGGTTTATCTATGGCAAACTCATAGGAGCTTTCCCTACTTTCAAAGAAGTGTTTTCAGCGATGACTGATTCACTCAAGCCTTTGGTGGGGTTTATTACTTTTTGTTTTGTGTGTGGGCAATTCCTCTATGTCTTCAATCACTCCAATATCTCCAAACTCATTGCTCTAAGTGGTGCAGATCTTCTCAAATCTATGGGAATGCCTAGTGGGATTACGATTTTGGGATTGATTATCCTCACAGCTATTCTCAATCTTTTCATCACTTCAGCTACTTCTAAATGGGCAGTTTTAGCACCGATTTTTGTGCCAATGCTAATGCTTCTTGGAATCTCCCCTGAACTCACTCAAGCCGCCTTTAGGGTGAGTGATAGTGCAATCAATGTCGTTACGCCACTCTTTGCATTTTATCCCCTCATCATTAGCTATTGTCAAAGATATTGCTCTCAAACGGGCGTGGGGACACTAAGCTCGATAATGCTCCCCTTTAGTATCGCATTGCTTTTAGCTCTGACAGTCACGCTCTATCTTTTCTGGTGGCTTGGGATACCACTAGGGTTTGAGAGTAGCTATACCTACATAAGGGGTTAGAAATGTCTTATGCCAAACTTCAGATAGAAAACTTTTTTCGCTATCTCTCTATCCCCTCTCAAAGCGATTCTAACTCCTCTACTCTCCCTAGCACTCAAGGGCAATACGCCCTAGCCCAAGTGCTAAGAGAAGAGCTAGAAGCTCTAGGGCTAGAAGATATCAAACTCCAAGATAACGCAATCCTCACAGCCAAGCTAAAGGGAAATACTCAAGGCAAAAGCATAGGATTCTGTGCTCATTTAGATACCGTTGATGTGGGACTAAGCCCTCAAATTCACCCTCAAATCCTTAAGTTTGAGGGGGAAGCCTTAGTCTTGAATGCTGAAAAAAATATCATTTTTGATCCTCAAAAACGCCCTGAGATTATGAAATACAAAGGAGAAGAAATCATCTTCACTGATGGCACAAGTGTGCTAGGGGCTGATGATAAGTCAGCTATTGCTACGATTATGACACTTCTAGCCTATCTCAAGAGTGAAAACCCTCCTCACACTGATATCTATGTGTGCTTTTTACCTGATGAAGAGGTGGGGCTTAGAGGGGCAAAGGCTTTGGAGCTTGAAGATTTTCCTGCAGATTTGTGCTTTACTATTGATTGTTGTGAAGAGGGGGAGCTAGTGTATGAAACTTTTAATGCAGGGAGTGCAGTGGTTCAGATAGAGGGCGTTACAGCCCACCCTATGAGTGCTAAGGGTGTGCTAGTCAATCCCACTTTGGTGGCTATTGATATCGCTAATTGCTTTGATAGGCTCAAAACTCCTGAAAATACAGAGGGGTATGAGGGGTATATCTGGGTGCAAGAGCTTCAAAGCAATCAAGCACAAGCCAAGCTCACTCTCAATATTCGAGATCACAACAAAAGCAAGTATGAGAGCAAAAAGGCTTATATCAAGCAAGTGGTGGAGCTAGTGCAAGTCAAACACCCAAGAGCCAAAATCACGCTAGAGATTGCTGATATTTATAGCAATATTGCTGATTCTATGAATGAAGACAACCAAGAAGCACTGAGTGTGCTAAAAGAGGCGTTTGGTAAGTGCAATATCACTCCCAAAATCTTCCCTATGCGTGGAGGGACTGATGGCAGTGCGTTTTCTAGCAAAGGAGTTTTCACTCCCAACTTCTTCACAGGGGCTCACAACTTCCACTCAATCTATGAATTCCTCCCATTCAAGGCGTTCTATAAGAGCTTTGAAGTGGCTAGGGGGATTGTGGAGATTGTGGGGAGAAAGTAACCTATCCCTACTTTCTATCCCCTCCCCACTCTTAAAAAACTTCTTTTTCCCTAAAAACTTTCAAAAAGATTTGAAAAAAGTAGATGATTTTGCTAAATTTTCATATCACATCTCAAAAATAAAAATAGGACATTCTTTGTCCTCATGATAAAGATACAATTTTTCATATTTCAACACAAGGAGCAAAAATGTTTCAGACATTACAGAATCGACTACAACTCACCCACGCAAAGGCAATGGGATACCACAATGAAAGTAGGTTTGATGAGGCACTCAAGGCTTTTAAATCCAAAAATAGCCTTATAGAATGGTTTGATAGTCAGTTTTATGATTTGGTGCATTTCCCTCAGAGCTTTTATCTCAAGGCTTCAGAAGTACTAGGAGTAGATGAGAGCAAAATCCAAGAAGATATGGAGAAAGCCACTCAGCACATCAAAGACAGAGCAAACTATGGCAAAGATATATCTATCAAAACTCAAATCACGCTTGATGAACTCAAAAATCAAGGGACAAATGTCTTTGGGCTGATGTGTGCCAAGAAGCAAAAAACTCTTCTCCTTCAAGACATTGAGTGCTTTGTGTTAAAGCCCCACGATGAAGTCATCAAAGGCTATGGAGAGATTATCAAAAAGCATTTTCAAGAGAATGCAGGAGCTATCCCCTCTTTGGGAGAGATATTGGGCTATTCTGTGATGATTTGGGGCAAAGAATATCACTTCTCCCCTCAAGGAGAAGTGATGGAAGTTGTGGAGAGGGGATAATCTCCCTCTACCTCGTATCTCAAAGGAGAAAAAATGAAAAAACTCTATCAACCAAAGAAAAAATACCACCTCAAAAAACTATGCTACAACCCAAGCATTCATCTAAGCGAGATTGACACTTCGCTCATCACTGATATGTCAGGACTTTTTGAAGGATTTGATGGAAATGATGAGGCAACAAGTAGAGATTTTGAAGGGATTGAAACTTGGGATGTATCAAATGTGAAAAATATGGCAAATATGTTTTCTCAAAGCAATTTCAATCATCCAATTCAATCTTGGAATACAGGCAAAGTAAAAAATATGGCAGGAATGTTTTCTTGCACCCCATTTAATCAACCCATAGATTCTTGGAATGTAGGCAATGTAGAAAATATGTGTTATCTTTTTGCTTACTCGAACTTCAATCAACCCCTGCACTCTTGGGATGTTAGTAAGGTTAAGTTTATGGATGCGATGTTTTCCAACACTCCCTTTAATCAAAATATCAATCATTGGAATATTGGTGAGGTGTTAGATTTATCTTTTATGTTTGAAGACTCGGATTTTAATCAATGTCTAGACTTATGGAATACAAGCAATGTTCGTGATATGTATGCTATGTTTAGAAATTCTCCCTTCAATCAACCCCTGCATTCTTGGGATGTTAGCAATGTGGAAAATATGGATGAGATGTTTGCTTTTAGTAAGTTTAATCACCCTCTTAACTTATGGAAACTCACAGCGATGAGAGAAAAACCCAAAGATATATTTTTGGATTCTGATTTTCAAGGGAGTTTAGATTTTTTATCTACAATCACACTCCACCAAGAGAAAATCTATACTCTTAAAAAAGAGTGGAAAAATAAGCTTAATACTTTTATGTGGAAAAATAGAAAAAAATTCATAGTAAAAAATCTAAAACATTAAAATATTTTTTCTAAAAAATCTCAATTGTATCTCAAAAAAATATTGACTAAGAGTTTGCAATCTTTCTCTCCAATTTCTCTAGAGAGATTCTAAAATCTCTTTGCAATCTACGAAAATATTTATCCCATTTTGAAGGAGGATTGAGTTTTTTATTTTTATCAATTCCCCAAAATCTCTCTTTTATCTTTTGCATTGTAGCCACCCTTCTATCACCACCACAAAACTTATAATATCGCAAAATTTTCTCCATTTTTTCTGCCACACTTTTAGCTTCTTGACTTCTATCCAATGCTTTTGTTTCTAACAAAAAGCTTCTAATCTCTCTATCAAATTCCCTATCCTTTTGATTTATCAATCCATATATCCAACAATCATTTTGAAATTCTTTTCTTTTGTTGTTCTTCTCAAAATTCATCACAATCCTTTCACTAAAAATATTAAGATTTTTATCAATTTAGATATACAAAAATCAAGTCAGAATGAGGAGAAAATTATATTCTCCTGTATTTTCATTCCTTTAAAAATCCATACTCATAGATTTTTGGCTCTAGTTTTTTGGCAAGCTCTCCAAGAGTTTCGCCAAGCACTGCCATAAGCTCTTTATATCGAGTATCTTTAGCCTGTTTGATGTCATTCATATCCCCACTTCTGTTGTCTCTACCCTGAAAAAACTCTTTGATATCATAAAGTGAAGCATTGACATTATAGGATTTGGTATTTGATGCTTGAACATGATAATGGATAAAAATCTCTCTACCTGCATTAAATACTGCCTTGGCTTGCAAGCTAAATTCTAGTTTGCTACTTTTATTTTTATACAATGAATTGTTCATATTGTAAAACTCTACCTTGCCATTTATAAAACGAGTCATAAAATCGCTCTCAAATGCACTCTTTGCTCCAACTTCATGTTCTGTAAAAGGAATAAAATAATTTATACCATTTTGACTAGAAATTTTGTTTTGCCCATGAAAGAGTGCAAATGCAAAGCAATCACTTTGAAACTCCCTGTCCTCTTCCCATAGAGGGTTTGGAGCATAGAATTGATCCCTATCATTTATCCAAGTTGCCTTTATTGCATGACGAACAGAAAAATAAACAAAAGATACAATCAGATTATTTTTGCTTAGTCTAAATTTTGTAACACCTTTTGCATTTCCAACTCCCTTAAGATAATTCCAAAAATTTATATTTACATATTTGCTATTTTGAAAGTCTGTCCCTTTGCAACACATTGCAGATATCTCATACAAAGTATTATATTCTGCATATTTCTTAATCCACTGATTTATTGTTTCGGTATCATATGATGGATAGAAAAACTTGCTTCCAATCCGAGTCCCTTGTTTGTTAAAAACATCAAGATTAATATCTTGTATCTTTTTTTTGCTATGAGTATTCCAAATTAGAAAACCAATAGGAAAACCCTCTTTAACATTATCAAAAGTTTCAGAAGGTGTAATAAAACCACCCAAAAAATCACCTTTAAAAATCTTTCTAAAAGCAACAAAATTAGATGCATTGATGTATTTTAATGTAGAAAATGTTGCCAAAACACACCCTCCAATCTCTTTGATTATTCGAACAAAAAACTGAACATATAGTTCTCGAATAGACTTGCCCATATCCTTCATCCAAACCTCAGAGATTCGTGTTGTATTACTGACATTTGTTTTATTTTTATTGTCCGATTTTTTTGTTGCTGTGGTTGCACTTGCCGATTCGGCATAAGGTGGGTTGATGTAAATTACAAGTTTTTGGCGTTTTTTCTCATCTTTTATAATCTCTTGGAGAGTTTTTGGCAATTTAGAAACAGCAATGCCCCCCCCCCCGTAGGTTTATCAAAAAACTCATCATTGAGAAAATCAAACTGAAAGATGTGATTCTCAAAGAGATTTGCTCCATTTTTGATCCTCTCTTTGATGACATCAACATCGGCTTGATCAAGGGTGGAGCAAAAGATATTTCTACGGTTGCTAAGTCCTGAGAGGAGATTGCCTGTCCCACCTGCACAATCCCATATATAATACTCCTCTTGCCAATCCTCTCCCAAAGCTTTGGCTAGGTATTCTTGAGATTTTTGCACCCAAATTTTGGGAGTGAAAAACGCCCCCTTGCGTTCTCTGACATCTTGAGCCACTAGCCGATCTCTTCTCTCAAGAATATAATCCCAAAATTCTTTTCTTGGTGGGCGTTTATAGACACTCCAAAAAAGGTTGTATTTTTCTTGATTATCATCAAAACTAGTTTCCTTGTAGAACTCATCATTACCAATCATATGTCTAACCCTATAATGATCCCCTTGTAAAACAATTCTGAGCCGTTCAGTAATTGTAGTGTTTTCACTTGAGAGCAAATCAGCAAGATAAAAATCTGCATCAATCACATTATATTTCTTTTTCATCTCTTCCCAATCTGCTCGCAATGTGGGTTTTACTACCTCTACCCATTTGAAATACACGCTTACAAAGTTGTTTTTGTCTATCTCATATTTGCTTATCTCATCTGTGGTGAGGTTTGAGGTGATAAAGCTAGTTAGCTCTTTGCTTTGACTCTCATAGAAGAAGACAATCATCTCTTGCTCTATGGTGGGCTTAAGTTGAGTGAGAAGGGAGAGGAATTGAGGGGTTTTGTGATTGCTTGGGGTTACGCTCCAGTCAATGTCATTTTGATAAAACACCTCTTGGATACTTGAGTAAGGGAGAAATGCAAACTTCTCTGCATCAAAAGCCCCTAAGAATTTGGGCGTTTGTTGGGTGTTGTATCGGTATTTTCCGATTGTGAGAATGAGCTGGATAAAAGACTCATACAGACAAGAATCTTTGCCATTTTTGGCTTCAGCCCAAAGGAGATTGATTTCTCCTAAAATTCCTAGATTTTGAGTGATACAGAAGTCGATTTTGTCGCCAAAGTAGTTGAATTTTTTGAAATATAAGTCTTTGATTTTGCTTTTGAGCTTTTCCTCTGTGAGTGTGAGAAGATTTTGCATTGACTTTCCTTTGTGTGAAGTTATCTTGGGATTGTATCAATACGCATTTACAAAAGTCAAGCAAAAGTTTAGATAAAAATAACGATTTGCTAAAAAGTTTTTTCTAACCCAAAGAGGGCTTATCCCCTCTTATACTCCCCACTCTTTCCCCCACTCTTGAAATCTAGTGCGATATCTGAGATTTTCATCCCCTTATCAATCGCCTTTAGCATATCATAGATTGTAAGAAGTCCGATAGATACGCTTGTGAGGGCTTCCATTTCTATCCCTGTCTTGCCATCACATTTGAGCGTAGCAGAGAGTGTGATAGCATATTTGCTCTCATCATAACTTGCCTCAACATCCACAGAGTTTATAGCGATAGGGTGGCACATTGGGATAAGCTCACTTGTCTTTTTTGCCCCCATAATACTTGCAATAATTGCCGTTTGAATTACCGGCCCCTTTTTGGCTGTCTGATTGACTAGAGCTTCATAAGCCTCTTTGCTCATCGTGATTGTTCCACTTGCTTTTGCCACTCTTTGAGTGATTTGCTTCTCTCCTACATCCACCATTGTGGGGTGGTTATTTGCATTGAGGTGTGTGAGTTTCATTCTCTCTCCTTTACTTGGCTTTGGGGCGGAAGACTTGGATATGCTCTTCATTGCCCTCGATATACGCCCCACCGATTAAGTCGATACAATAAGGTATCGCAGGAAATACGGCTTCTAAGCACTCCCTGATACTTTTAGGCTTACCAGGGAGATTGACAATAAGGCTTTTTCCCCTAGTCCCTGCTGTTTGGCGTGAGAGGATTGCTGTGGGGACATATTTTAGACTCACTGCCCTCATCTGCTCTCCAAACCCTGCTAGGATTTTCTCACATACTTCTTCTGTGGCTTCAGGGGTAACATCTCTAGGAGCAGGACCTGTGCCACCTGTGGTAACGATGAGATCACAACCCTCTTCATCACTCATCTTTTTCATCATCGCCACAATACTTTCATAATCATCAGGGATAACCTCATAGTGATATTCCCATTCATTGGCGATGAAATCACTTAGCACTTCTATGATTGCTTTGCCAGAAATATCCTCATACACCCCACTACTCGCTCTATCACTTGCGACAATAATTCCTACTTTTACCATTTTTTATCCTCAATATTAGTTTGTATCCATTGCAAAATCTCAGGGATATTATCCAAATCTAGCACATTCTCTCCCTCTTTTGCAATATTTTTGAGTGCATAAGCCCTCACCTCCTCTTCATATCCACTCTCTATGCTCCCTCTTGCCACTAAGATTCTCTCAAATCCTAACTCTCTCAGTCCTTCAATGAAGACATAATCCCAATCTTTGAGAAATGGAGCGATGATTTCTTGAGGGGTGGGAAGAGAGTTTTGAAGCATTAAAGTAGCCTTTTTGGGAGAATATACGCACACATCTGCCCCACTCTCAAAGAAGCGATAGCTATCTTTGCCCTCTGTGTCAAACCTAGCCTTGTCTTTGGGGTCGTGCTTGAGGATAAATACCCTCTTGCCCTCTTTCCTCAAAGCAAGGGAGAGTTTTTCTATCAAAGTGGTTTTGCCACTATTACTCACCCCACAAAAGCACACCACCCTTGCCATTTAGCCCAAAATCCCTGAATGCTTGAGATGATAGCTTCGCTCTTTGGCATAAACCCTCTCTCCATTGACAAGATCATATTTCCATATAGGAGCGTTGTGTTTGAAGTCTTCGACAAACTCCGCATAAAGCTCTAGAGCATTTTTGCGATTGGAAGAGAGAATAGCACTCATATATGAGCTCTCCCCATTTGGCACATCTCCTCTTGAGTGAGCCATACATACGATAAGATTTTTCTCCTCTGCCCTCTTTTGCCATTTGGCAAACCATTGTCTTAAAAGTGGCTCATAAATATCAAAGCTTAGGCCCTCTATTCCATTCTCATCTCGCACCACCCCCGTAAAAACACAACACGCACCAAAATTCTTCTCTCTTGCCACCCTCTCCCACTTCGCATAAACTTCGCTTGTAGGCACTACTCCATTAAAAAGCTCTAACATTCCTCTCCTTTTGGGTTGAAAAATCATAAATTTGGATTATATAATTTTAGAGTTCAAAAAATCTCTTAAAACAAGGAGTTAAAAATGAAAAAATCTCTATGCTGTGTCGCTATCGCTTCTTTCATCTTAGGAGGATGTGCAAGTAAAGACATTATCTTCACCCAAACCCCACTCTGTCAAGCCCCAATCGCAACAATCTCATTGCAAAATATCACCCAAAAAGATAGTCAAACCACTATCGGCAAAGAAGAATACAAAACTATCCTTACTCAAATCTTGCAAGGCACAAACTGCCTCACAATCACGCCAAATAGCCAAGATGATACCTATGCTCTAAGTGCCACCTATGAAGTCAATCTTAATTCTGAAGAGAAGAAAGAAACGCTAAGTTCTCAAAGCACTCACACTCTCAATGCTAAAGTCAAGCTAATTATCACAAGCCAAAATGAGATTCGCCAAGAGGTGGGAGAATCTACTATCCAAGCCCAAGAGAAAAGAGTGCTAGGGATAGGAGAGAGTGAGGAGATTTCAAGAGAAGATGAAATCAATGCTTTGAGAAATTCAACCCTCATTGCAATCAAAAACTTTATCAAATCCCTCAATCAACCTCAAAACTAAAGGAGATTCCCCCCTCCTTTGCCCCAAAATCTCCCCAATCTCTCACAAAAACTCTGTTTTAAGGTGTGTTTTTCTTTTTGTCATCTTCTTGCTTAAATCTTTTTGATAAAATAAAAGTTTTTAATACAATCTTTTAAGGATAGAGAATGAAAGTTTTATTGATTGAAGATGTGCCTTCCCTTGGGAAAAAGGGCGAAGTTGTAGAAGTCAAAGACGGATATGGACAAAATTTTTTGATAGCCAAAGGCAAAGCAAAACTAGCGACAAATGAAGTCCTCAATCGCTACAAAGCCGAGCAAAGAAACAAGCAAGAGCAATTAGCACTAGAGCAAGCTCAAAGAGAAGCTCTAGCAAAGAGCCTTAAAGAAATCAAACTGACAATCAGCAAAAAAAGTGGAGAAAATGGCTCACTTTTTGGTGCGATTACCAAAGATGAAATCGCTCACGCCCTAGAGCAATCTCACAAGATTGAAATCGATAAAAAACACATTGGGCTTGAAGCTCAAATCAAACATATTGGAGAATACACCATTTCAGCAAATCTAGGCAATGGAATCCACGCTTCATTTTTGCTTGAAGTCAAAGGAGAGTAAGGCGTGTTTGAGGCAACAACCATACTAGGATATTGTGGAGAGTTTGAGGGCAAACGCTATGCAATCATTGGAGGAGATGGGCAGGTAACTTTTGGAAATTGTGTGCTTAAGGGCAATGCCACTAAGATTCGCACCCTCTATAATGGCAAGATTTTGAGTGGATTTGCAGGAAGCACAGCTGATGCGTTTCAACTCTTTGATATGTTTGAGAGGATTTTAGAAGCCAAAAAGGGGGATTTACTCAAAAGCATTATTGACTTTAGCAAAGAGTGGAGAAAAGATCGCTATCTAAGAAAACTAGAGGCGATGATGATTGTGCTTGATAAAGAGCATATTTATATCCTGAGTGGGACAGGCGATGTGGTAGAGCCTGAAGATGGCAAAATCGCAGCTATTGGCAGTGGGGGGAATTATGCTCTAAGCTCGGCTAGGGCATTGGATAGATTTGCCACTCTCCACCCCAAAGAGCTAGTCAAACAATCCTTGCAAATCGCAGGGGAACTCTGTATCTACACAAACACAAATATCAAAATCTTGGAGCTAGAATGAAAGAGCAAAACCTCACCCCTCCTCAAATCGTAGAATATCTTGATGAGTATATCATCGGACAAAAAGAAGCCAAAAAAATCATCGCCATTGCATTGCGAAATCGCTATCGCAGGTTTTTGCTCCCCAAAGAAACTCAAGAAGAAATCACACCCAAAAATATCCTAATGATAGGCTCTACAGGAGTTGGAAAAACTGAAATTGCAAGAAGAATGGCAAAAATGCTAAAACTACCTTTTATCAAAGTAGAGGCAAGTAAATACACTGAAGTGGGGTTTGTGGGGCGTGATGTAGAATCAATGATTCGAGATCTTGTGGCAGTTTCATACAATCTAGTTCAGCAAGAATTTCAAGAGAGCAATCAAGAAAAAATCCAAGACTATATCAATGAGAAAATCACAAAAAAACTCCTCCCTCCTCTCCCTAGTGGGGCAAGTGAGGAGAAAAAGAGAGATTATGATATTAGCTTTTTAGCGATGAAGCAAAGAGTGGAGAGAGGAGAAGTCGATCATCTAAAAGTAGAGATAGAGATAATGAAAAAAAGTGATTTCTCCGATCTTGGACTTCCCCCTGAAATGCTAAAAGCTCAAGAATCAATCGTCAAAATCATCTCTCCTAACCAAAGTGTCAAAAAAGAGCTAAGCGTAAAAGAAGCCAAAGAAATGCTAAAAAGCGAGGCATTGGATCAAACCCTAGATCAAGAAAGCCTCAAAGCCCAAGCTCTCAAGAGGGCTGAGGAAGGGGGGATTATCTTTATTGATGAGATTGATAAGATTGCAGTAGGAAGCAAAGATAGCTCAAGGAGTGATCCAAGCAAAGAGGGGGTTCAGAGAGATTTGCTCCCAATCGTGGAGGGGTGCAGTGTACATACCAAATACGGACAGATTAAAACCGATCATATCCTCTTCATTTCAGCTGGAGCATTTCATCTAAGTAAGCCGAGCGATTTAATCCCTGAGCTTCAAGGGAGATTCCCTCTTAGAGTGGAGCTTGACAGCCTTACAGAAGAGGCAATGGTGCAGATTCTTACTAAAACCAAAAACTCAATCCTCAAGCAATATCAAGCCTTGCTAGAGGTAGAGGGAGTGAAGCTAGAGTTTAGCCCTGAGGCAATCAAAGAGTTAGCCCACCTCTCAATCAATGCCAATCAAAAGACTGAAGATATCGGAGCTAGGCGATTGCATACCACGATTGAGAAAGTGCTAGAAGAAATTAGCTTCAATGCTCATGAGCATAAAGGAGAGACAATCACTATCACTCAAGAGCTTGTCAGAGAGAAGTTGGCTCATTTGGTAGAAAATGTAGATTTGGCAAGGTATATCCTCTAATGAGCAAAGCAGGATTTGTAGCAGTTTTGGGGCGTCCTAATGCAGGGAAATCTACACTTTTAAATTTCCTATGCGGACAAAATCTTGCTTTGGTTTCCCACAAAGCCAATGCCACGCGAAAGCGAATGAATTTCATCATCAACCACACCAACTCTCAAGGAGAGATTTGTCAAATCATTTTTGTAGATACCCCTGGAATTCACAAGCAAGAAAAACTTCTCAATCAATTTATGCTCCAAGAAGCACTTAAAGCTATGGGAGATTGTGATCTCAATGTATTTTTAGCTCCAGTGTATGATGAGCTAAAATTTTATGAAGAGTTTTTGGAGCTTTCAAGTGGCAAACCCCATATCTTGCTTCTTACCCAATGCGACAAAGTTAGCAAAGAGGCAGTATTGGAGAAAATGAGTGAGTATCAGAGATTTGAAGATAGATTCCTAGCTCTTATCCCCACAGAGTGCAAACCTACCTTTAACCCTACTCCACTCTTAGAGACGATTTCTTCTCATCTCCCCACCTCTCCCCTTCTCTATGATGAAGAGATTCTTACCACAAGCAATATGCGTGAGATTTACAAAGAGATTATTAGAGAGAGTTTGTTTGAGAATTTAAGCGACGAGATTCCTTATGAGAGTGATGTGGTGATTGAGAAATTTATCGAATCCCCTACCCTCAATAAGGTCTATGCCAAAATCATTGTAGAGAAAGAAAGTCAAAAAGCGATGATTATCGGTAAAGGAGCAAATACGATAAAACGCATAGGCAAAAATGCACGACTTAAGCTAGAATCCCTTGAAGAAAAAAAGATTTTCCTTCAACTCAATGTATTTGCCCAAAGAAATTGGAGCAAAACTAGAGAGGGACTCAAAAAAATTGGATACGATTTTGATTTTTAAATGTATGGAGAGTTAGCGTGAAAAAATTAGCCCTTATTTCATCTATGCTTTGTTTAATTCAAGCAAATGATTTTTCAGAAAAAGCCCTTGATAGCATTGTTTCAAGCTATCGGCAAGCAGGGTGGCAACAAGTGGAGCAAAAGATTCAAAATGTTTTGGCAGACAAGCGTTATTGGCTGATTGCCTTGCAAAACCAAGATATCCGATATGGCTACTATGAAAACACAAGCTTTCTTTTCATCTCAGACAAAAGTAAGCCCTCACTCTCTCTCTATAAAGTCCAAAATGGACAGCTCACCCTCCAAGCCAATGTCGATGCACTAGTGGGTTCAGGTAAGGGCAACAAAAACATCAGTGGGGATTTAACCACTCCTATTGGAGTATATGATCTCCTCAACAAACTCACAAAACTTGATCAATATTATGGACCTATGGCATTTGTTACCTCTTATCCCAATGCTTATGACAAATCGCTCAAAAAGACAGGCTATGGGATTTGGATACACGGAATGCCCCTCAATGGCAATCGAGATGAGCTAAACACAAAAGGGTGTATCGCTATTGAAAACGATGAGATTACCAAGTTTGATAAAATTATCAAATACAACAATACACTTCTTATCACTTATGAGGGGAACTATATCCCACCGACAAAAGATGAAATGGCTTCAGTGCTCTCAGGGCTTTTTCAATGGAAAGATGCGTGGCAGAAAGGAGATTTCAATCAATATATCTCTTTTTATGACACAAATTTTAAAAAACCCAATGGAATGGGATATAAAGGCTTCAAACAATATAAGCAAAAAATCTTTGCAAAAAAAGAAGTCAAGCAAATCAATCTCTTCAAGGTCGATGTCGCTCCCTACCCCAATGAAGAGGGGAAAAAACTTTTTAGAATCACCTTTGATCAAGACTATACAGCCTTTAATGGAGAGAAACTCACATATCGCTCTAGTGGGAGAAAAGAGCTTTATGTCCTACTCAAACCTAATGGAAAAATCTCTATTTTGCTAGAAGAGTAAGATAAAAATACTTTATTTGAAATTTTAGAGAGAAAATCTTTGGAGGAGAAAACTCCCCCTGCAAAGATTGATTAAAATGTAGTTTGATTACCAAGTGGAGCGATGACATCCCAATGCTCAACTATTTTATCCCCCTCGACTCGATACAAGTCATAAAAAGCAACGCTAGGTGCAACACCCTCATTATCAACCATTCCAAACACTCCCTCGCTGATTGAGAGGACAAAATCCCCACTTCCCAATAGCAAAATGATTTTGTCAAAACGAAGCTTAAATTCGTTCTTATCTCTAGAATTATCCACAGTTACACGCAAGGCATCGATTCCATCTGGAGCACCTGAATTGTGTTGAATATATTTGTCTTTATTAAGGTATTTCTCCATATTTGATGTATTTTGATTTTTCAATACCTCTTCCAAAAACGCTCCTACAATTTCTTTGTTTTTCTCAACATCACTTTGAAGGGAAACTTGCATAACGCCATCTAGCTGTGTTCTTCCACTTGGATTTGGAGGTGTTTTATCAGATACATTACTCCAATGATTAAGAATTTTTGAATCCTTGATTTTAAAGACATCAAATGCAACCTTATCGACATTGCCTTGCTTAAACTCACTATGAATAATAAGATAGTCTTTGTCCTCAAATGCACGATAGACTTGCATATCACTTCGCTTATTTGCTCCATAGCTCAAATCATCTAAGCACATCTTAATCTTTTCTTCAAGCTTCAAGTTTGTCTCAGTCGCCATCAGTCCTACACTCACTCCAGCAGTCAGTAACATTTTTTTAAGTATTTCCATACTTTTCTCCTTTGAAATTTTTTTCTGTCAAAAATGACAATGCAATTATATTTCTAAATACACTCAAAAAACAAGTAGGAATTTTTTTATGATATAATATACATTTTTATACTATTGCGTATTTATCGTGATTTAAAGAGATTAAAAAAAAAGGAAATTTATGAAAAATATATACATTTCTCCCTGTCCTATTGAGACCACACTCAATATTATTGGCAACAAATGGAAGTTTTTAATTATTAGAGAATTACTTGATGGCAAGAAACGATTTGGGGAGCTCAAAAGAAATATTGCACGAACCAAAAATCAAGAGATTTCACAAAATGTCTTGACAACAAATCTTAGAGAACTTGAAACAGCAAAAATCATCCAAAGAAAGATTTATGCACAAGTCCCACCAAAGGTTGAGTATTCTTTATCAGAGTTAGGGGAGAGTCTAAAGATTGTCTTAGATGGGTTGAGGGAATGGGGAGATTTTTATAAGAATTTTTGCGAGTAAGTGGGTTTGATTGAAGCTCACACACCGCCTTTCTCTTTAGAAAACATATTTATAAGCCAAAATAACCGCATCGCTTCTTTGATAATGGCGATAATAGGTAAAAGTTGTTGAGCCATAGGGTTCGTTTCCAATTTGATAGTATTGCTCCTCTTGAAATCCTCCTAGCAACATTCGATAATATAGCTCAAAGCGATGATGAGAGCCTAGCATTGTGCTCATTCCCGCCCTCACATGTCCTCCAAAGTCTGAGCTTTCTCCTATAAGAGTTGTACTCATCTCTATCCCCAAGAAAAGCCCAAAAGCTGAAGTTTCATTTTTGTAGAGTGTCCCCATAAAATCAATTCCAAGATTTAAATCTCCATATCCTACCCTCACATCACCTCCAGCACCCACAAACCAGCGAAAAAGCATAGAATCTCTAGCAAAATAATGCTCTGTCCCAAGATTTGCTCCGATATACACTCCATAAACGCTCCCCCTTCTTCCTTGATTGCTCTTATTGAGGCTATCTTGATTTTCCACATATTGACTATAACTCCCACCTGATTCAATCCCTATAAAAAACTTTGCCTCAAGCAAACTAGCCAACACAAATAGAGCAAAAATCAATTTTTTCATTTTTCTTCCTACCAGAAAAGTTTTTTAAATCCCACACTTAAGGCAAAGCGATGAGAGATAAAGGAGCTAATGGGAGCTTTGAGTAAAATATCAATTTGATAGCCTTTGTCAATCACAGCACTAAATCCCCCACGCAAACCAAAGGTGGGAGAGACTCCAAACGCTACAAGATCACTCCCCTTGCTAATCCCCTGAAACAAAAGCCCCAAATCTACTCCTAACTGAATAGCAGGGAGAAAATCACTTTTGTTTGAAGGGAGAAAGATCAATCCTGCAAGAGTGCTTCCAAATTGAAAGTTCTGCCCTCTAAGATTGTCGCCATTTTTGACTTCAGAGAGAATCGTGTTGTCTTTGCCTTTGTAAAAACCATAAGCATAAGAGAAATTTATCCCCCAAACAAATCCATTGCGATATTCTTTCCCCCAACTTACCCCTAGATTTGCCTCGATTCCATTGCCTATCCTATCGACATCAAGCCCCTTTCTCCAAGAAAAACTCCAATCATAAACCATACTATAAGAAGCTCCACCCTCAACACCAAAATAAAACCAATCTTCAGAGGGCAAAACCCACTCTTGAGCTTTGAGTGTGCTAAATAGGGCAAAAATATATGCCAAAACTTTTAAACGCATCTCTTCTCCAAAAAGATAACTTTCTCTTTTAAAATTCTAGCACAAAATCTTTCCCCTCAAAAAAATATAAAATTTCTCCCCTACTCCTCCCTAAATGGTAAAAAATAAGCCACTCCCATCATCGCTACCCCAAACACAGACAAGCCCCCAAAGCCAAAGGGCAAAAGGGAAGGATTCTCCTCTCTTAGGGCAAACAAAGTCATCTCTCCTATATTCCACACACCAAACACCCCCACTCTCTCCCAAAACTCATAACTCAAGCTAAACGCCAAAGCTCCAAGCAATCCTCCAAATACGACAAAAAGAGCTTTGAATACATTATTTGTCCCACTTGAAGCTATGCAAGTTCCCGGACACATTCCTGCAATCCCAAACCCCAATCCAAAAATCATTCCCCCAATCACAACCCCCAAATGCAAGGGTTTTATCTCTAAGTGTGAGAGTTCAAAGATTCCCAAAAAATAAGCAATACTTACCAAAAAACTTCCAAAACCTATACCAAAGACAATAATTTTCATCAAAACAATATTTTTAAGCCCTAGCATTGCTTTGATATTTTCACTTCTAGTCGCTCCTACAAGATACAATGCCCCACCAAAGAGCATTCCCAAAAATATAGCAATCATTTTCTACCTCCAATCATCACCCAAGCAATCCCCACAGCAAACACACTTATGGCAAACACAAAACCACTCAAACTACTCTGCATTATCCCACTCATCATATGCCCACTTGTGCAACCTCCTGCCATTCTTGCTCCATACAAGAGCAAAAAACCTCCCACAAAAGCAAACACGCAATCCCTCAAAGAAAAGGCAAGATTAAGCCCTCTATTTTTGCCAAAGAGCAAAAAAGCCACAAACGCACCCAAAGGCACACCCAAGAAAAATAGCAAATCATAATTGAGTGGATTTTGCACTTTCTTGGCAAGTTTCCCCTCATCTTTTTGCATATAAGCATTGCTAGAGAGAAAATTACTATCAACTTTCTCATACGCCATTGCACTTAGCACACTAAATTGAGTGGAAATCCCTATGGGTTTAACCCACCAAATTGCCAAGAAAAAAATACTTCCTAGCATTACTCCTAGCAATAACCAGCGTTTTTTCATTCACTTCCTCCTAAATTTTTGGCTTAATCTTAGAAAAACTCTCCCCTCTCTTGTGTAACTTAGTTACATAACTTGCTAAAATTTCAAAAAATCCCTTTTTAGGAGCAGTAATGCAAATCTTTGATACTTTGATTTTGGCTTGTATTTTGGCACTTGATGCGTTTTTGGTCGCTTTTTCTTGTGGATTGGTAAGCAAAAGCTGGAAAATAAGCGATGGTTTAAAAATCTCGTTTATCACAGGGTTTTTCCAATTTTTAATGCCCATAATTGGGTATTTGCTTTTTAAGAGCGCAAGTTTTGTTTTTGAGAAATACGCTCAGAGCTTGGATCATTGGATTGTGTTTATCATCTTTGCATTGCTAGGTGGCAAAATCATCAAAGACGCTCTTTTGGACGAGGAAGAAAAGGATTTTTCTCTCTCTTTTGGAGCGTTATTGCTCATAGGGGTGGCGACAAGCATTGATGCACTTGCAGGAGGGGTGATGATTTATACCCAAAAGCTTGAGATTTGGGAGAGTGCATTACTTATTGGAGTGGTAACTTTTGCTTTGGTGATTTTGGGGTTTTATCTCTCAAAAATCCTTAGCTCACTTCCAAATAAAGTATTGGGAATCCTTGGTGGGGGAATGCTTGTGCTTCTTGGAAGTAAGATTTTAATCCAACACATTTTTTAAAGGAGCAAATATGCAAACTCTCTTATGGGCTACAAGCCTTGCTCTCTGCCTCTCCCTTCTTATATTTCTTCTCTTAAAAAACAAAAAGCAAAAATCCCTTATAGAAGAGCTTGAGAAAAAAATCCTAGAGCTAAACAATCTCAACACTTCCCTAGAGCTAGAGCTAAGACACAGCACCCAAAATCTCCAAGAGCTCAAAGCCACCCTGCTCTCCCAAAGAAATGAACTCAAAGAAGAATACACCCAAAACCTTGAAAAACTAGAGAAAAAATACACCCTCAACCTCTCCACACTCAAAGAAGAGCTAACCCAAAACTTTGCCTTGCAAAACCAAGCCCTCCTAGCCCAAAACCAAACCCAGCTCAATGAAGATTCTAAAAAACTCTTAAATGAGATTTTCTCCCCACTCAAAGAGCAGATTCAAACCTACAACAAACGCCTGATAGAAAATGAAGCAAGTGTAAAAACTAGCATTGAAAATATGTTTAAATACTCCAATGCTATGAGCTCCAATGCCGAAAAACTCGCTCAAATCCTCAAAGGAGACAAGAAGATTAGAGGAAATTTTGGAGAAATTCAGCTCAAAAGCGTATTGGAAAATAGTGGGCTAGTCTATGGGGAGCAATACAAACTCCAAGAAAGCCTTAGTCTTGAAGGCTTACGCTATGTGCCTGATGCGATTATCTATCTTGAGAGGGACAAAAGCATAATTATTGATGCCAAATTCTCTCTTCCTAGTGATTTTAGCTTTGAAGAAAGCAGTGCTGAAGTGGGAGAGGAGATTGCCAAAAACCTATGCTCTAGGATTGATGAGCTAAGCAAAAAGCCCTATGACAAGCTCTCTTCCTATGACTTTGTTTTGCTTTTTATCCCTTATCAAAACATCCTTGATCTTGCTCTTGAAGCTAGGCCATCACTCTATCAATATGCCTATGACAAAAAGGTGTATCTCACTACTCCTCACACGCTTTTTATGGCTCTAAAAACCATACAAATCACTTGGATCAATATCGACAAAAGTGAAAATGCCGCCAAATCTTTAGGAGAGATAGAAAAGTTTTATGAGAAGTTTTTGGGAATAGTAGAAGATTGCAACAAGTTAGCCAAACTCAAAGATTCTTTATGCGATATTCATCAAGACTTAGCTAAAAAACTTACAGAGGGAAGAGGAAATTTGGAAGGTAGATTCCAAAAACTTGGAATCTACTCCAAAAAAGAAATAAGTATAAAATCTTAATACCTACTATTGAGTGGGAACTCAGGATCAGGCTCGTGTGTTACACGATTTCTGATATCGCGTCTGACAATCTCCATTCCCCATAGCCATACAATGTGTCCAAAAATCTCAGAGAGATGCTCATCAAATGGAATCTCTGCAAGTGGTGGCACATGGCAAAGCAAAGGCATTACAATTACATGGGCGAATAGATAGACAAAAAATCCAAATACAGCACCTTGCCACATTTTGATTCTTGGCCAATACTCTGCAATCACACAATACATTACACCAAAAACCACAGAGAAAAGAGTATGCACGATGAAAATTGACAAAGGCATCTCCATTCCTGAAAACATATAAAACCAATCTGTTGGCAATCCTAATTGCTCCAAAAAGATTTTAGGAGGTGTAACCCTCTCTCCTGCATCAACTGGGAAAAATACAAAGGGGTTTCTTGGAGGAAAAGGAACTTCCCATCCCCATTTCACAATAGCACCAAAAACACCTGCTAAAACTCCAATCGCATAAGCTAACCCAATGCGACGCCTACTTGGATCTGTAAAACGCATCCGTTTCTCCTTAGTAAAAAAATCTTTGTGTTACGAGTATTTAAAACATTTTTTTAAGTAGTAAGCACTCGTAGGGGGTGATTTTACCTTTTTGATTGGATTTTTGATAAGGAATTTACAAAAAATAGAATTAAAACCCACAAAATGTTTCAGAAAGTAACTTTTTGTGCTTTTGATTTTTCTATACCTTTTGTTTGCTAGAATATCCCCTACAACTCTATATTTAAGGATACACTATGGACTTCAAAATCTCTGATATTCCCTCAGCACTCAAAGCCCACAAGCTTGATGAAAACGATTATGCAAACATTCTCCTAATCTTAGGCAGAGAGCCAAACCTCCTAGAGCTTGGTATATTTTCAGCGATGTGGAGTGAGCATTGTAGTTATAAATCAAGCAAACTCTATCTAAGTGGCTTCCCCACTTCTGCCCCTTGGGTAGTGCAAGGGCCGGGAGAGAATGCAGGGATTATTGATATTACCGGAGGATATTGTGCAGTCTTCAAAGTCGAATCACACAACCACCCAAGCTTCATAGAGCCTTATGCTGGAGCTTCCACAGGGGTGGGTGGGATAATGCGTGATGTTTTCACTATGGGAGCTAGAGTGGTGGCTTCTTTAAACTCTCTAAGATTTGGGGAAATCCAAAGAGGTGATGAGATAGGCAAAAAACACCGACACCTCCTCAAAGGCGTCGTAGAGGGAATCGGTGGATATGGGAATTGTATGGGAGTGCCAACCATTGGAGGAGAAGTGAGCTTTGAACCAAGTTACAATGGAAATATCCTTGTCAATGCCTTTGCTCTAGGGATTGTCAAAAAAGATGAGATTTTCTATGGCAAAGCAGATGGGGTGGGTAATCCTGTCATCTATGTAGGGAGCAAGACAGGGAGAGATGGACTAGGAGGGGCCGTGATGAGTAGCGATAGCTTCAGTCAAGAAAACTCCTCTTTGCGACCCACGGTGCAAATCGGCGATCCTTTCATAGAAAAGCTTTTGATGGAAGCGTGTTTGGAACTATTTAAATCTGATTTGATTGTGGGGATTCAAGATATGGGGGCAGCAGGGCTTACAAGCTCTAGCTTTGAGATGGCAGGGAGAAGTGGAAGTGGTATGAGGCTTTATCTTGATAAAGTGCCAATGCGTGAGGAGGGAATGAATCCTTATGAGCTAATGCTAAGCGAATCTCAAGAGCGAATGCTAATTTGTGCCAAAAAGGGATGTGAGGAGAAAATCTATGAAATTTTTGCAAAATATGAACTTGATGTCGCCATAGTCGGAGAGGTTACAGATAGTGGGGTAATGGAGCTATTTTGGGAAGGAGAGCTATGTGGAAGTATCCCTATTGAGCCTTTGAGTGAAAAGTCCCCTATCCTCTCTCGCCCTATCCAAAAACCCTCATACCTTCAAAGTATCCAAAGCTTTGAGGGAAGTGGCAAAGATGGAAATGAAATCTTGCAAACCCTCCTCTCTCATCCTGAAATCGCCGATAAAGCTTGGATTTATGAGCAATATGATAACAAAGTGGGGACAAATACTTTGCTAGGGTGTGGAGAGCTTGATGGAAGCCTTTTGCGTGTGAGAGAGAATGGCGTAGCTTTGGCAATGGCAAGTGAGTGCAATCCAAGATATTGCTATCTTGACCCCAAAGAAGGCTCAAAAATCGCTGTGGCAAGTGCAGGGAGAAAATGTGTCTCAAGAGGAGCAATGCCTTTGGCAATCAGCGATTGTCTAAACTTTGGCAATCCTCAAAATCCTGAAGTAATGTGGCAATTCAAAGAAAGCACAGAGGGAATCAAAGAAGCGTGTAAAATCTTGCAAACCCCTGTGGTGAGTGGAAATGTCTCGCTTTATAATCAAACTGATAATGTGGATATCTATCCTACCCCCACGATTGTGAGTGTGGGTGTAGCAAATGATGCTTATGACACACTTAGCTCAAGGTTTTCTATGGGAGAGAAGCTGTATTTAGTGGGAGAGATAGGAGAGGATTTTGGTGGCTCACTCCTTGCCAAACTCACTCACCCCACTCCTTGTGGGACTCTTCCAAAGATTGATTTGGAGTATGAGAGAAAGGTGTGGGAGTTTATCCTCAAAGCCCACAGCTCTCACCTGCTAGGCAGTGCCAAAAGTGTGGGGCGTGGAGGAGTGGCTATCGCATTAGTCAAAATGGCTATGCTCTCCTCTCTCTCACTCAATGCCAAAATCCCCCTTCCTAGCTCAAAATATGCAGAGGATTTGCTATTTGCTGAAACTCAAAGCCTCTTTATCGTCAGCTCCAAAGAAGAAGAAGCCCTGCATTCCCTTGCTCAAAGCTTCTCTATCCCCCTGCATTGCATTGCAACCCCTCAAAGTCAAGAGGAAGATATACAAATCAACTCTTTAAAAATCGGTTTTGATAGAGCAAAAGAGCTATATTTTGGGAGTTTTGAGAAGCTTTTGGGATAGATTTGAAAATAAATGAAAAACCAAGTAATATAACAAACATAGATTTGGGGTGTTGATCGCACACTCTTTTGAGTGATAACAGACAAGACAATGACCCCATTCTATTTCTCATAAACACTAAAATAAAACTTCTCTCCAAAAATCGCAAAATTATCCCTTAGCGTTCCTGAAAAATTTGAATGCTCCTTGCTTAAAATATCTGTCTTCTCCTCAAGTTTTTCTTCTATAAAACTAACTAATTGCATTTTGGGTGCTCTATTGAGTCGCTTTGATGTTTGTTGTGGATTTCTATATCGATAAACAATAGCACCTACAAAAAGATCAACAAGCTGAATAAAAATGGAAGTATTAGACTCAAGCATACAGGCGTTAAAAACTTGCTTTAATTTTCTCATCTCATTTTCAAAAACTAATCCCTCTTTGGGTTTGTTGAGATAATCTGCAATGATAGAAATCTTATGGTGATTTTTGCAATGCTGATTGATATGTGCCTTTGCAAGTTGTAGTTGTGTATCCCAAATTGTCCCCCTACTCCTCACCTTGTCTTTTTGAATCACAAAGGCTGAAAAATAAAAATTCTCATAAGACAGGCATACTTCAATAACTTCTTTGTAAAGAGGCAAAAATTTATTTGTAGAGAGTGAGCTAAATTTAAGCTCATCAATCATAAAATCCTGCTTGGATTGAGAGGTGATAATCCCCTTATGCTTTGCTTTGATTGCCATAATTTTTTGAAGTAATTCACTTGTATCATACAATCTCAACAAACCAAGAGCAAAATAAGGCTGTTTTGTATCATTGCTTAGCACCCCTGTTTCATCCATAAAACCAAAAAAATTCATATTTTGCCTTTTTTCTAGACATTTTACATATTTTTCCTCATCTCTAAGAATGTTTTGCTATGAGAGGGCAAGGGAGTTGTATTTTGGAGGGTTTAGGGAAGTGATTTTGGAGAAAAATCTTGCCTAAAGTATGATATAATCTAAGTTTTTGATTTTAGACTTTTAAGGAAATAATACTTATGAACAAAACACTTCTAGCCCTATTGGGGGGGGGGGTATAGCCCTTTCTTCCCTACTTGCCCAAGAGCTTAATCCTCTTCAAGATACCCAAAATCTCACAGAAACTTCACTTCAACAACCACCCAAAAAAACTCTAATTGACAAAATCAAAGAAAAAGAGCTAGAACTTCAAGTCCCTAGAGAAACCGTGCCGGTAGAAGCCATCAACTATCCTATCAAAACCCCTATCCCCAAAACCACTGAATACCTCCCTATGCTCCAAACCCTGCTCCATATTGAAGCAGGAAGTTTGCCCAATCCTATCGGAGTCTCTATCATTGGGAGCTATACAGAGGAGAATTATCGTATCAAAAAATTCAATGGAACTCTAAGTGCAAATCTAGGGCAAAATCTATGTGCTAATTTAGATAATAAAATGATTCCTAGCGAACTTAAAGGAATATTGCAGGGTGTTTGTCTTCTCTCATTTGGTAACTCAATCATAAATTCAATGGCTGGAGCAGGAGAGACAAAAGAATGGCAACTCTCTGAGGGAACTGTCAATACAAAAACAGGAGCAGTAGGAGTCAAACTTGACACTTGGATATTTCCCTTTATGCAACTTTTTGCAGCAGGAACATATCTTAATATGCAACAAAGCACCAATGTTGGAATAGCAACAATTCCTCTTAAAAAACCACTTGGAAATAAAAGCACGATGAGCTTTGATGTTGATGTGCTAGAAAACAATCTTGATGGATGGGCTGTAATGGGTGGGACAAACCTTGCCATCGGATACAAAGGCTTTTTCCTCTCTTGTATGATTGCAGGAGGATATGTCAAACTTGATGATTTAGCAAACGATATTAAAGGCTTTGTCAAAAAACCTTTTATGTATATTGCTCCTAGGGTGGGATACTCTCTTGGGGGAGTAATGACAGCACACTTTGGGGTGCAAAGAGTGGAGCTCTTTGGCTCAACCTCAGGCAATGACCTAAGTCAGATCACAGGTGGGCTTGTTGATGGATTTTCAGTAGAAATCGAAAAATTCCCTGTCAATTTCCTCATCGGCACAAACTTCAATCCTATGAGGGATTTGGGAATCTCATTTGAATATGTCTTCAGCCCTGATGTCAAGGGACTAAACGCAGAGATTGCTTATCGATTTTAAAGGAGAAAATATGTAAAAAGTTAGTTTTTTAGTTTCTATTTTTGTATTGTTTTTAAATTATTGCAAAATCTCACTTAGGATTCTTATGCACTAAAATTTACTTATCATCCTACTAACCTGCTATAATGCCAAGTTTTTGACAAAAACCTAGGAGATTGGATGAAAAAGTCGCTTTTACCCTTACTTTTTTTTGGCTCTTTTGCTTTGGCTCAAAGCAATCTAGTATCTTCTCAAACTCTTGCTGATGCCACACTAGAGAGCAATGGCAAGAAAAAAACTTTGATTGAAAAAATCAAAGAAAAAGAATTAGAACTTCAAGTCCCTAGGGAAACCGTGCCGGTCCCCACAAGTAATTATCCCATCAAGACCTCTATCCCCAAAACCGCCTACTATCTCCCTATGCTTCAAACACTGCTTCATATTGAGCCAGGGACACTCCCTAATCCGATTGGATTTTCTGTCATTGGAAGTTATACCGTTGAAACTTATAGAGTAAAGAAATTTAAAGGACAAATGGGAGCAAATTTAGGAAGCTCAGTAAGCAGTGGGGTTAATGATGCTCTTACAAAAATTCAAAGTGCAACATCATCAGTCCCCACAATTCAAACTTTCTTAAATGATGGAAGTCTATTTGGCTATCAAACAAAAATTCTAGGACAAACCGTTACAACGGCAGGGTTGATTACTGCTGGCAATGGGTGTAAGACAGAAAGTGGACTATGTACTGCGACAGACAATCGTGAAGCCTTCTTTTCTGATTTGGCAACAACACTCAACAATGCTTTTGGAACAGGAGAGAAAGAATGGGAGCTTTCTGATGGCACAATTCGAGCTGTAACAGGAGCTGTAGGTGGCAAGTTTGATATTTATCTTTTTCCCTTTATGAATCTTTTTGTAACAGCGGCATATATCAGAATGGAGCAAGAAACCAATGTTGGAACAGCAACAATTCCTCTAGATAATCCCCTTGTTCTCTCAGAACTTCTTGATGGGCGACTTAGCAGTCTTGTTAGCAATACGACAATCAGTTCTGTGAGTTTTAATGTCGGATCAATCAAAAATATTCTTAATGGCTATGTCGTTATGGGTGGGACAAATCTTGCTATCGGTTACAAAGGATTTTTTGCCTCCTGTATGCTTTCTGGTGGATATGTCCAGCTTGATGATTGGCAAAATAATGTTAAAGGCTTTGTTCAAAAACCTCTGATGTATATTGCTCCAAGAGTGGGCTATACCTATGAGGGAATCTTTACAATGCATGTGGGAGTACAAAGAATTGAGCTTTTTGGTTCTACAAAAGGCAAGGATTTGAGTGCCTCTACAGGTGGATTGGTGCAGGGATATTCTGTCGAACTTGATAAATTTCCTGTAAATTTTCTAGCTGGAGCTCAATTTATGCCAATGAGAGATTTTGGAATATCTATTGAATATGTTGGAAGTCCTGATACAAGTGGGGTTAATGCAGAGATTGCTTATCGATTCTGATTCCTCTTGGGGGGAGGTTTCTCCCCTCTTCAAATATCTTACTTCTTGTCATCTTTGACATACCACCAAGGACCTTTCATTTTGGCATAGAGTGTCAATCTACTTCCATCTTCACTCAAACTATACCCTTCAAAAAATAGCGTCCTATTTCTTGGAAAAAGAATTTCGCATTCTTTGATAAAAAAAGTATATCCATCTCTTGCGATAAATAATCCTGTTGTATAGACTGGTATTTTGATTTTTAGCTCAATGGGACGCCCACCAAAAACAGCATCTTTTACCATTGTCGTTGACATAAATCCTGGATCAATATATCTTCGCTTTTTAATATCTTTGAGTAAGTCTTTTATTTTTTTATTAAATTTTATTTTCTTGTGTTTGATTCCCAACGAATCGGATTCTTCATATTCCTCATATGTCCCCCCTAATGCCCCCCAACCATACATACTTGCCAGTACATCAAGATTTACATACCGAAAAAGATATAATTTCTCAAAGAGTGGAAATTTACCCACAGCCTTATCAAGTCTTTTGATCAGCTCCTGTTCCTCTTGAGGAAGATTTTCAAACTTTTCTCCCCCTCTTAATTTTTCATTAAAAGTCCATGAGGTTTTGGAGTATTTTAAAATCACCTCTTTCTCATCATCACTAAAGATAGAACCCCTAAGCCAACTATTCCCCCACTCCAATGCTTCTTTTTCAGTCAAAAACTCACGATACCCCTCATCTACATAGTCATCACCACCACAATACAAAACATTTGTAAGCAATAAAAATACAAGCAGAATCGCCCTCATCATCTCCTCCTTTTATATACAAAAATAACAAGTCAAGTATATATCTGTAAAGTTTTATTTTTCTAAATTTAAAAAAATTTGAGAGGAAAGATAGAAGAAGCAAAAAGGGGATTTCTCCCCTAGTGGATTAAGAATGCAAACTTGAGATGTACTCTCTAGTTGCTCCCATTCCTTTGGCTTTTGCCATTGAGAACATTTTGGAAGCAAAATCCCAGTTGATAAACTCCCAAAACTTTCCTAGATAGCTTGGACGAGCGTTTTTGTAGTCAATGTAGTATGCGTGTTCCCATACATCTATGGTTACTAGTGGGATTTTGCCCTCAGTCATTGGCACTTGGGCATTACTTGTTTGAGTGATTTCTAGCTTTTGACTTTTTTCATCAAGCACAAGCCAACACCACCCAGAACCAAAAAGCGTTGTCGCTTTGGAGATTAGCTCTTCTTGGAATTTCTCTACACTTCCAAAACTCTCCACAATCGCACTCTTAAGCTCCTCACTCATTACGCTTCTCTTAGGAGCGATACTATCCCAATAAAAATCGTGATTGAAAACTTGAGCTGAATTGTTAAATACACCACCTGAAGATTTCAAGATAATATCTAGCAAGTGCATATTCTCAAACTCATTGTCTTTGATGAGATTGTTGAGATTATTGACATAGGTTTGATGATGTTTGCCATAGTGGTATTCAAAAGTCTTATCGCTAATAAGCTCTGAGAGTGCCTCTTTTTCAAAAGGTAATTTTCTTAGTTGAAACATTTTTATTCCTTTATTTTTGATTTTCCTTGTGATAGGAAGTGGGTATTATAAACTACAAAAAAATAATAACTTCTCACTCTGATATAATTTGCTTTGAATTTGCCAAATTGAGGATATTGCAATGCTTAGACTTTCCCCCTACTCTCACTCACCTATCCATTTTCACTTCACTCAAACTCCTAGAGATTTTGTGGTGCAAGAAGTGCCACTTTATGAGCCAAGTGGCGAGGGGGAACACCTCTATATAGTGGTGAGGAAAAAATCTCTCTCCACCCCTGAACTCATAAAAATCCTAAGCTCTACTTTGGGGGTAAGTAGCAAAGAGATTGGCTATGCAGGATTGAAAGACAAAAACGCCCTTACCACTCAAGCCCTCACTCTCCCCAAACGATTTGAACACGCACTTAGTCAATCCCAAAGCACTTTGGAGCAAAAAAATATCAAAATCCTCTCCACCACTCCTCACGCCAATAAACTTAGAGTCGGCCACCTCAAGGGCAATAAGTTTTTTATCCGAATAAAAAAAGTGCAAAAGAGCGATTTGGAGAAAATCAAAAGCGTATTGCAAAAAATTTCAGATTTTGGTATGCCCAATTACTTTGGATTCCAAAGGTTTGGCAAGTTTGGGGATAACTATCTTGAGGGCAAGGCAATTATTGAGGGGAAGAAGAAAATACGAGATAAAAAACTCTCCACCTTTCTTATCTCAAGCTATCAAAGTCATCTCTTCAACCTTTGGCTCTCTCAAAGAGTGCAAACAAGCCTTTTGATCCAAGAATTCTCTCCCAAAGAGTTAGCCAAAGCCCTAGAGTTGCAATCTCTTCCCCCTATCCAATCCACCCATTCCCTACTCTCTCAACCCCACCCTTTCAAGCTCCTTGAGGGAGAGCTGATGCACCACTACCCTTATGGCAAACTCTTTGCATTAAGCGATATAAAAGAAGAAGCTCAAAGATTTTTTGCCAAAGACATTGTCCCCTGTGGTGTGCTAAGTGGCAAAAAAACCACGCTCCCTCTCCTTGATGCCCTCTCCTATCAAGAGGAGTTTTTGGATCACTCTATCAAAGAGATTGGCTCGCATCGTTTTGCTTGGGTATTCCCCCAAGAGCTAGACTATCGCTATATTGAGGAAAAAGCTCAACTAGAGCTAAATTTTTTCCTCCCCAAAGGCTCTTATGCCACGATTTTGCTAGAAACTCTAGCCAATAGAGAAATTCAAGGAGGAGATGATGTATAGAGATTTTTTTGAGAAACTTTGCAAAAGCGTGGGGGAAAACCCTCATCGAGAGGGACTAAAAAACACCCCCCAACGCCTAGAGCAGTCTTTGGGAGAGCTTTTGAGTGGGTATCACAAAGAGGCAAAAGAGGTGTTTCATACAACCTTTTGTGAGATTCCCTACAATGAGATGATAGTGATAAAAAATGTCGAATTTTACTCAATGTGTGAGCATCATCTACTGCCTTTTTTTGGCTCAATTACTATCGGCTATATCCCACAAGAGAAAATCGCGGGGATTAGCGACTTTGCCAAACTCATTGAAATGTATGCAAGGCGACTTCAAACTCAAGAGAATCTTACCTTTGAAATCATTGAAACCCTAATGCGTGAGCTATCCCCCAAAGGAGCGATGCTAGTGTGTGAGGCGACTCATTTATGTATGGCAATGCGTGGGGTGGAGAAAAAATCTTCCACCCTGCTAACAAGTGCAGTCAGAGGGATATTCAAAGAAAGCTCTAAAACAAGGGCTGAGTTTTTGGAGCATATCAAAAAGTGCTAAATCTTGGGGACTTTCCCATAATGGCACTTCAAAGGTCCATATAAAGAGCCTATAAGACAGAAATTGCACTGAATGCATTTAGATTCTTTGCTTCTTCCCTCTTGAAGTTTTTTCACAAAACTTGGCTCAATGATAAGAGGGCGAGAGAGGGAGAGAAAATCAGCGTCTTTGTCTTGTATGATTTTTTGCATATCTTCTAGCTTTGTGATTCCACCCACAGCAATGATAGGGATTTGAAGTGCAGATTTGATTGCTTTGGTGCTAGGGAGATTGTAGTTTTGAGTGGGTTTGGGCTGAGGGATGAAAAATTTCACAGCCTTTGCTACAAGGGGTTTGAGAAACTTTGGAATCTTAGCAAATTTTGGATCAAGTGCAAGAAGCATTTCAGAGGGGACATTTCCACGAATACTTGCCATTCCTGCCTTAATCATACCATTTGAAACCTCTATGGCATCAACCCCATATTCCTCTAGCTTTTTGGCAATCTCTACCCCCTCTTGGATATCAATCCCACCCTTAAGCGTTTCAAACCCATTGATTTTGGCAAGGATTAGGAAATCTCCTACAAGCTCTCTAGCCTCACTGATAATCTCTAGGGCAATTCGTGTGCGATTTTGTATGCTTCCTCCCCATTGATCCACCCTCTTATTCGTCCTTGGAGAGAAAAATTCAGAGAGCAAAAATCCGTGAGCACAATGAAGCTCCACCCCATCAAATCCTGCCTTTTTGGCTCTCAAAATCGCTTGAGAAAAATCATTGATAACCTCTCTTATCTCCTCCTCACTCATCTCTCTTGCTTTATAGTCTGAGACTTGGGAGGGGGCAATAGCATTTTCTCTCTCGCTTTGCCCTCCTGTATGGACAAGTTGAGCGATGATTGGAGTGCCAAAAGAGTGGATATGTTCAGTAAGCTTGGCAAGAGAGGGGACATTGTCTTCATCAAGGACAAGAATGCCCTTTTCCAAAAGTGGCTTAGCATTTTGGCTGATAGCGATATTCCCTGTGATGATTCCTCCCACCTCTCCTTTGGCTAGGGCTTCGTATTTTTTGAACAATTCAGGAGTAGGTCTCCCTCTCTCATCTCCCATATTCTCTGCTGTGGCAGCTCTTAAGATATGATTTTTGAAAGTAATACTTGCAATTTTGCTAGGCGAAAAGAGTTCCATAGTTTTTCCTTTAGAAATAGACTTAAAAAGATATTATATCCCCCCCCCCCCTAGTATTTGTCAAGTGCTAGGAGTAAAAAAATATATTTTATAACTATTCTTTTGTATTTTGTTTAGATTTTGTGCTGAAAAATAATGCTGTGATTCCCAAAATTGTAGCAATAAGTGAGCTAAATAGCACCGAGAGTTTAGCTAAATCTACTAGGCGTGTATCCTCATAAGCCAAAGTCGCTACAAACATCGACATCGTAAAGCCAATCCCTGCTAAAAACCCAATTGAGAGGATATGCTTATAGCTTAAGCCTTTGGGCTTGATAGAGATATTAAGTCTTTCACTTAGGTAGGTAAAAAGCAAGATTCCAATCGGTTTCCCTACAACCAATCCAAACACAATTCCCCACATCATCGGCTCATAAAAGAGATTTAACCCCTCAGTAATCCTAACCCCACCATTGGCAAAAGCAAAGAGTGGCACGATAAAATACGCACAAATGGGCTGAAGTGCAAACTCTAAGCCCAAAAGTGGGTTTTTGGCATAATAAGAGTATTTGCCAATGCTATCTAGGATATGCACATAATGGCTAATTTTGTGGATATCTAACTCTTGAGTTTGATTTGAACCAAAGAATTTGCAAATCGCTCTCTTGCTTGAATCCCAAAACCCCTCTCCTCTCTCAGGGATTTTCATCTTAGAAATCTCTTCAAAATCTAGCTTACCCCATTCTTTGAGCATTTTTTCAAAATATACTTTATTGATCTTTGTCTTCCCTGGGATACAAAAGGCAAGTAAGACTGCTGCGATTGTGGGGTGAATACCACTTTTGAGCGTGGAATACCACAAAAATGCCCCCAAAACTAGATAGAGAAAGATATATTTAGTATCTCTAAAATTAAGATAGATTAACCCTACTATACTTGCCCCTGCAAGGGAGAGCCAAACAAGATCAATGCACTCTGTATAAAAAATGGTGATAATCACCACAGCCCCCAAATCATCTGTTACTGCAAGGGTTACAAGAAAGATTTTTAGCACTGAGGGGATTCGTTTGCCAAGTAAAAAAATCACCCCTAAAGCAAATGCTGTATCTGTGCTCATTGCGATTCCAAACCCACCACTCCCCTCTAATCCACGATTGAAAAACAGATATATTGCAATAGGCACGACAATCCCGCCCAATGCCCCAAACATAGAAAAACTCATTTTCCTAAAGCCCATCAAATCCCCATACAATACCTCTCGCTTCATCTCCAATCCCACCATTAAGAAGAAAAAAGACATTAAAAAATCATTAATCAAATGTATCAATGTAACTTCTTGATGAAAATTATTGAATGAAAGTGTGATTTTGCTTTCCCACAAAGAAAAATAATGATTTGCAGTGCTAGGAAGATTGGCAAGTATCATTGCCACAATCACACAAACAAAGAGTAAAATTCCACTAAAAGACTCGTGTCCTATGAAGCGATATAGCCCATTTTGTAGCCTTTCTTTGAGATAAAAGCTATTTTTTGCCCTCCAATCGTGCAAGACAGGTTTCAAAAATTTTTCCATAATAAACCTTGATTTTTTCTTGTGATTTTTGTATGGATAAAATTCTAAATGATAAAGATAATCAAATCCTAAATGAGTTAAGAATCTAGGATTTTTTGAGCTTGGAGTATGTCTTGATTGATTTGCTCTCTTAATTCAAACAATGAAGCAAATTTTTGATTTTCTCTAATCTTTTGATAAAAGTAGATTTTGAGATTTTTAGGGGATTGGGAGAGGTGGGTGTCTAGGAGATGTGATTCTATTGCAAATTCCCCATCGGTGCTGAAGCGATGTCCTAAAAAACTCACGCTTTTATACCTCACCCCCTCAATCTCACTTATTGTCGCATACACTCCACTTTGAGGCAAAATATAGCCTTTACTGACAAGATTGAGGGTAGGGACTAGCTCTTTAGCTCCTATCCCCTGCCCTTTTATCACTTCTCCACTGATTGCATAAGCTCTGCCTAGCATTGCATTTGCTCTCTCTATCTTGCCATTTTTAAGATATTCAATAATGTTTTGAGTGTGGATAGCCTCCCCCTCCAAGCTCACTTCAGGCACGATAATCACTTCAAAAAACTTCTTTAAATCTCTAGGAGTATAAGAGCGATTTTTGCCAAACAAAAAATCATACCCCACCACAATGCTTTTGAGGTGGGGCAAAAAGTGCAAAAGAAAGTCTGCAAACTCCTTATCCCCCATATCTTTAATCTTCTCAAGCTCCAAAAAATACACAGGCAAAGAGATAAGCTCTTGAGGGTTTGGCGTGAGGGCAAATCGCTCTTTTTCCCTCAAAATCAACAAAACCAAAGAATCCTCTTTGGGCATTGAGGCAAAAATGCTTTGATGAGCCAAATGCACCCCATCAAACTTGCCAATACAGATTGAGCTAATGGTGTTGTTTTTGGATATGGATAAAAAACTCTTCATTTCCACTCTTTCCTTTTAAGATACTTTTCTCCCATTTGCATACCACAAAGCCCATATTTGCCAATAGCTCTAGGAAGTCTTGGAGTGCTTTTTGCACCTCTTGTGTATCCATAATCACCCCCTTTTTATTGCGTTTGGCACTCCTGCCTACTTCAAATTGAGGTTTGAAAAGTAAGATAACATCTCCTCTAGCTAACTCATAGATTTTAGAGACAATCAATCTTAAAGAGATAAAACTCACATCACAAACGATAAGCTCAAATCCCTCGCTCTCAAACTCTCTAATATCTGTATTTTCAAAAAAAGTAATTTTAGGGTGATTTCTGAGTTTGGGGTGGAGTTGATTATCCCCCACATCTACACACACAATCTCCCCTACTCCAAAGGAGAGCAAAACCTCACTAAACCCCCCTGTGCTTGAGCCAATATCTAGCACTCTTTTATCTCTAAGCTCCAAAGAAAGAGAGGGGAGAAATCCCTCTAGCTTATCCCCTGCTCTTGAAACCCACTGAGAGCTTTCTTTGATAACTTGGATACTATCATTCTCTTGCACTTCATAAGAGCTTTTGGTACATACTTTTTCATTGACAAGCACATTGCCTGATTTGATAAGCTCTTGGGCTTTTTGGCGACTTTGAGCCAAAGCGTTTTGAGATAGATAAAGATCAAGCCTCATAAGATATTTTCTACCTTAAATCCATAGTTGAATTTTAAAATTTCAGAATAACCCTTGACTTTCAACACTAAGCTTAAAATCGCATATTCGGTGCGAGGCACAGAGTCAAAACGTAAAAGATAGCCTTGATTCCAATGAGTGTGCTGAAAAAACTCTTTGTCATTGTGAGGAATGGTGGTAATTTCTATGGGCTTCTCATCTAAAAGAGTGAATTGCAAATCGCTCATTTTGAGTTTTTCATTCTCAAATGCTACTTCGATGAAAAAATACTCCCCTTCAGGATATTTCACAGAATCAAGCTGACTAACATAGGTGCAAAATACGACAAGCTGGGTTTTGCCTTTGTCTATAAGCTCGACTTTTCGAGTGAGTTGCATTCTCCTCTCTTCATAAAAATCTTTTGAAAAACGCTCACTGCTAAGATTACTACACGCACAAAACACAATAGCTATCACACAATATAAAATTCTCAACATTTCTTTTGCTTTCTTTTTGTCTAGGATTTTGTCATTTTTGTAATTTTAACACACCCCCAAACCCTTAAGTTTGTTAAAATCATAAACTAAAAATGGAGGTTTTTATGAGGCATTTAATCCATGTGAATGATTTGAGCGATAATGAAGTAGGGCAAATCCTTAAAAATGCGTTTGCATACAAGAGGGGAGAAACCCCAAAAACCCTCAAAGACAAAAAGGTGATTACAACTTTCTTTGAAAACTCTACAAGGACGCTCAGTAGCTTTGAAATGGCAGTGAAAAATCTAGGAGGAGAGGTTATCAGACTTGATGTCTCAAGAAGCTCAACTTCAAAAGGAGAAACGCTTAGAGATACAGCAGCCAATCTCAATGCAATGCGACCTGATGCAATCGTGATACGTCATAGCACGGCAGGGGCAGGATATTTCCTCATCCCCAAAGTTTCTTGCCCTATCATCAATGGTGGAGATGGGGCTCACTCTCACCCTACTCAAGCCTTGCTAGATCTAATGACACTTTTGGAGAGCTTTCAAAGCCTAGAGGGCAAAAGGATTGCAATCGTGGGAGATATAAAAAACTCAAGGGTAGCCAATAGCAATATTGCACTTTTGCCTAGATTTGGGGCAGAGCTTTTGCTAGTCGCTCCTCCCCACTTCCTTCCTCAAACCTCACTCCCCACCACCTCAAACCTTCAAGATGCCATAGAGCAATGCGATGCGATCATTTCTCTAAGGACTCAAACCGAACGCCACGATTTGCAGACTTATGGGAGTTTGCAAGATTATGCAGATGATTTCTGTCTGACGATGGAGAGAATCGGGGATAAAAAGCTAGTGATTATGCACCCAGGACCTGTGCATCGCAATATTGATATCTCTGACTTTGTGCTTGATGATCCACGAAGCAAAGTGCTAGAGCAAGTGCAAAATGGGGTATTTATGCGAATGGCTGTAATGGATTTTTTCATCAATCATCAATAAATCCTTTGGGGGTTGTATGGATTGGGAATATATATATGCAAGAATTAAGAGGTATTTTCTAAGAATTGCTTATGCCCTATGTGATAAAACCTATGGTGCTCACCAAATCCTTACAAAAGCCCAACAAAAAGAGCTTGACAAAAGAGCTATGCTTTGCTCTATCTATATCAAAGCAAGGGCATTGATGCAAAGTGGAGAAATGCAATATCTCCAATATGATGGCAAAATCATCACTTCAAGCTCATCGCTTCCTCAAAAATATGATTCAAATAAGAGCTTTAAAATCCACGAAAAGTATTTGGATTTGTTTGTAGGCAAAGAAAGGGAGCTTGTCAAAAATGAGCTGATTTATATAGGAAAGCAAAAAGAAGTTAGCACCATAAAAAGAAGCAATGGCAAGGATTTAAAGGTTCAAATCTCACAACACGCTAGAGAAAGATTTGTGAGCAGAACCCTATTGATTGAGGAGAGATTGCCTAATTTCAACTTCCCCTCCCATATCCGCCCCCAAATCCCAATACTTCAAACTTGGGTGAGAAAAAAAGCAAAGAAGATAGATATAGAAGATAAGATTGAGAGGGATAGAATCCTCCCAAAAATTGCTTCAGAACACGCAAAACATCTTGATGGATTGATTTTAGAATGCCTCAAGCACTCAACTTATAGCAATGAAAAATCTAGGCATTACAAATACAGGGATAAAAAGGGCAATACAAACTACTATCGCTTCTATCCTTACACCTTTGTCTTCAACTCGGCAAATAATTGTGCGATGACAACTGAGATTTATGCGATTGCTGAAGAATCGCACAATCGCAATGATTTAGTCGCAGAGATAAATGCTAAGACTTACAATCTTTTTGATAGCTATATTGAGAGGGTTGTGAGGGAGGAGCAGGAAAAGTGTTAAAAAGAGTTTTTTAAAAACCTTTTTGTCATAGGGCAAAAAACTTCCAAGAACAAGTCCATTTTTTCTCTCTCAATCTCATAGGCTTGATAATCTACTACCACCCTATCACCTCCCTCTCCTGACAAAGCACTCTGAAATACAAAGCTCATATCATCTGAAAACTCAAATACCATATCTACTGATTTATTGACTTGATTTTTTGTCTTTTTGATAGGCATTTTGAAATCTAGCAAGGGATAAATCATCGGAGCATATTGTGAATATGTATAAGATTTTGGTGCTTGGGTTTGCTTCAAAAATTCCTTGCTAGGAGCTTTGTTGTAGTAAAGGGGTGGGCGACAATAGACTTGGAGTGTGGGAGCTTTGTCTATCGTGGCTTTGAAGATTTGAGATAAATCATCATTTGCTAGAAGTATAGAGAAAGCAAAAAGCAAAAACGACTTTTTCATACTCCCTCCCTAGAAAGTAAAAGTGCTCCCAATTTTTAGTCCAAAGTTTGTAGGCAAGGCTAGAGAGCTACCATTTTTCTTGGCAAAGTTCGTCCCCATTTCTCCCACCACATCAATAATCCCAAAGGCATTCAATCCTGCACTGATTTTCAAGCCCTCAACTCCTAGCATATCCATAGAAAGCCCCAATCTAAAATCCACCCAAGAGTAATCCCCCATAATCCCTAGCCCAAAATACTGACTTTTGGGGGCAATAGCATTATAAGAATCATAAGAGAGCAAATCGATATCCATTGTTACCACATAGTTTTGCAAAAACTCATAAGACACCCCCAAACGCAACTGAGGATCAAGGGTAATGCGTTTGCCATTGATGAGAAATGAAGGGAGATTGACATTTTTAGCACTCAAGCCCAAATGCACATCATAGATTGAATACAAAAATCCCAAATCAAGTCCGAAGTTTTGAGAGGGTGTCATATGCATAAAATCAGGGATTTCTATCTTTAGCTCTGCCCTTGCATTCCCTGTATAGCTACTCCCATTAAACACTGCCCTCATATACTTCATCGCTGCACCAAAGTTGAAATCCCCAAAATCTGTCTCTAGTCTATACGCATATCCCACAGGCACTTCTAAGAGTGCGATTCCAAAGCTAGAGGCTTGATACTGAGTCCCCCCTGCACTTGAGAAGCTTATATTTGTCAAAGAACTTGCAAAAGCTCCGATAGCAAAAGCACTCATTTGATGTTCTATCACTTCACTTACTAGTCGCCCATACTCATCTTCTACTGCCCTAATCTCTTGTCGGACAAATCCTCCGATTTGAGCCACCACCCCTAGTTGAGTTTCTACACTCACTTTAGAATCCCCCAAATTTGACAAAATGCTCTCCACCTCACTCACTTTCGCTCCATAGCCAAGCTCTAAAAGCTCATTGAGATTGCTTTGGGAGAGATAGAACCCCCCACTGAAAGAAAACTTACTTCTAGGATCACTTGAGAGAAGTGC
Source organism: Helicobacter brantae (assembly GCF_003364205.1). GTDB lineage: Bacteria > Campylobacterota > Campylobacteria > Campylobacterales > Helicobacteraceae > Helicobacter_G > Helicobacter_G brantae. The sequence continues at coordinate 20,699 of NZ_NXLV01000005.1, read as the reverse complement.
AGGATTGTAGTATAGCCCCCACGCTGAATTTCTAAGTGCTACCCCTGAACCCCCCAAAGAAGTGGAGACATTTCCCATAGGGGCAAACCCCAAAGCATTGAGAACTCCACTTAGAGTAAGAGTGAGGGCAAAAGTTTTTCTAACCACGGAGCTTTTTTATCGCTTTTTTCAAAGATGAGATAAAGTATTCAATATCCTCTAGGCTGTGAGTATAGTGGATACTTGCTCTTATCCAATTTGGCTTCATTCCTAGCTCACTTGCACTATCTTCTAAGCCAAAGAGATCATATCCATAAGGACCTGCACAAGAACACCCTGAGCGAGTTTGAATCCCATATTTTTCACTCAACTCTAGTGCCAAATCAAATGGCGAAACTCCTCCGATATTGAAAGAAATCACTCCCAAACGCTCGGCTTCTAGGTTGCCATAGAGAGTAAGGGCAGGGATAGATTTCATCTCATAAATCATCGCTTGAGTAAGGACTTTTTCTCTTCTATGGATAAGATCAAGCCCTATTTCATTGCGAAGTTGATAGGCAAGGGCTGAAGTGAGAAGCTGAACTATACCTGGTGTCCCTGCCTCTTGGCGATAGTCGATATTTTCTAGATATTCGTGATTTGTGCGATTGGCATTTTTGATTGTGCCACCTCCTCCAAAAGTGGGGGGCAAAGAAGTGTCAATCATTTTGCTTTTGATTCCCAAAACTCCACAGCTTCCCACCCCTCCAAGAAGTTTATGAGGAGAGAGGAAGCATACATCAAAGAGTGAGCTATCAACATTCATATATGGGGAGCTTGAAGCCATATCAAAGGCCACAATCGCACCCTTTTCTCTCAAAAGTCTTGAAACCTCCTCATAAGGAGTGATAATCCCTGTAACATTGGAAGCGATATTAAATGAGCCAATGATTTCTCCATTCACTTCGCTTAAACTTTGCTTGAAAACTTCCATATCTAGCAGTCCTTGAGAGTTGAGTGGGATTCTAGTGAGATGACACAATCCCTCTCGATAGCTAATCTCATTGGAGTGATGCTCATAAGCTCCCACAAAGACATAAGGGGCATTGCTTGGAGTTTGCACCCCTAGCCTTTGCCTACTTTTGGGTGGGATATAAATCCCCATAAGCTCTTGAAAAAGCTTGATTGCACCTGTTGAGCCACTTCCGACATTGAGCAAAGAAAACTCCTCGCTCAATCCCAAAGATTTTCTAATCACCTCTTTGGATTGTTTATAGAGTTGAGTGGTGAGAGAGGCGTGAGTAGAAGTGTCAGAGTGCGTATTGGCATAGCAAGGCAAAAAACTTGAAATTCGCTTTAGAATTGGGCTAAAAGCAAGTCCTGAGGCTGTAAAATCAAAATATCTTGCTCCCTTTTTGAGTATCATTCCCTTTCTGCATTGCTCAATCTTGTCTTCATTCTCATCTAAAATTGGAGAGAAAAAATTTTGTGCTATCTTTTTCACTTCGTCCCCTTATCTTTGGAATATTTTATGAGATAAATTCTACTACAATGTCATCTTAAGAATCTCAAAATCAAGGAAAATAATGTCTAAATTTTATGCAATCCCCATAGCACTTCTGCTCTCAAGCCAACTTTTTGCCACACAAGAAGAAGATTTGCAAGAAAAATCTCTTTTGCAATCTGCCAAAGAGCTTTATGACAAAAATATTAAAGAAGCCAAAGAGTTTTATGAAAAAAACGAAAAAGAAGCCAAAGAACTCTATGAAAAATATCTCAAAGAAGATATAGAAAAAAGCCTAGAGAAAGGCAAAGAGCTGTATGATACCTATCTTGAAGATAAAGTTAATGAAGGCATACAAAAAGGCAAAGAGTTTTATGACAAACACCTTGGAGAAGAGGTGGAAAAAGGGGTGCAAAAGGGAAAAAAGATTTATGAGGAAAAAACAAAAAATAATGAATAGCACCCAACTTTCCACAACTTCAAATAAGCCAAAAATTTGCAAACCCATTCTTAAATGGGCTGGAGGAAAACGCCAATTACTTAATGAGCTTATCACACTAATGCCAAAACAATATAACCGATATTTTGAGCCTTTTGTGGGTGGAGGAGCATTGTTTTTTGCAATTCAGCCTAAACATGCTTTTATCAATGATTATAATCAAGAGCTGATCAATCTTTATGAAGTGGTTCGTGATCAATGTCAAGAATTGATTGATGGCCTTAAAGAACACAAAAATGAAGAGGAATACTATTATAAAATCCGCTCTTTAGATCGTGACAAGAAAAAATGGGATTCGCTTTCTCCGCTTCAAAGGGCAAGTCGCTTGATTTATCTCAACAAAACAGGTTACAATGGGCTATATCGTGTTAATTCCAAAGGAGAAAATAATGTTCCTTTTGGGAGATATAAAAAACCAAAATTTATTGATATTGATAATCTTTGGGCTTGTAGCCAACTTCTTAAAGACACAAGGATTTCTTGTGGAGATTTTTCAAAAATCAGACCCAAGATTCAAAAAGGAGACTTCATTTACTTTGATCCTCCCTATGTACCACTCAATAAAACCTCAAGTTTTACTTCTTATGTCAATCAGGATTTTGATAAAAATATGCAGTGCAAACTTAAAAAGCTTTGTGATGACATTGACAAAAATGGGGCTTTTTTTATGCTTTCAAACTCCTATACAGATTTTGTTTTAGATTTATACCAACATTACAATATCCATATTGTCAAGGCAACAAGAAGCATCAATTCCAACGCAAGTCAAAGAGGAAAGATAGCCGAAGTAGTTGTTACAAATTACACATGAACAAAAAACACAAATAATGAATAGTAGAAAATTTTATTTTGGAGACATACAAAATATGATAAAAGACACAAATACAAGAGGGCAAAAAATTTCCAATAATGAGGCTTGGGATCATATCTTCCAAGATCTACATATTCTTGATCATCTTACAAAAAATCCATATTTTGATATCAGTGCTGATGAAATCAAAAAACGAGATGGAAAAGAAGCACGATTGATGACAAAAATCGATCATCGAGAGCATTTGCCTAAAATTATGGCAGAAAACAACCTCTCGATTCTTGCAATCAAAAATGGATTATATCGAATTGCAAAAACCAATCCTTTCATTGATATTGATCCAGAACCTCAATCTGAACCCATTGAGATTGGCATTCCTAATGAAATCCTCTCTATTGATCCACTCAATATCAAAAGCGAATCTGAAGCACTAGACATTGCTTATCTTTCTAAAATGCTTCAACAAACATTCAAAGAGCAGACTTCTCTCACCGTGCGTGGAAGATTGAGAGGAGAATTAGACTTTTCTCTTAATAATATTCCTTATCAAGTTGATGGTGTGCAAATCGAAGTAGATGGGGGATATGAGGGGAAAGATGCACTTCACTTAATAGAAGCCAAGATTGGATATAGGAACAATATAAGCATTAGACAATTGCTTTACCCTACACTATTTTGGAAAAAACAAAAAATTGCAAAAGTTAAAGATATAAAAAGCTATATTTTTTACTATCAAGATAATCTTTTTAGATTCATCCCTTTTGATGAGAATCTGCTTTGTGCTATGCACCACGAAGAGTTTGTTTTCAAATTCAATGAAAAAAGCACATTTAAACTCAAAGAACTTTCTCCCCCCAAACAAAGTCTAATCAATCCTCACGCTCCATTTCCTCAAGCCGATGACTTTGAGAGAATTCATTCTATGTTTATCTCACTTTCATTAAATCAGGGGATTACAAAAAATGAAGCTATGAATGATTTTGATCTTGTAGAGCGACAATATGACTATTATCTTAATGTTTTGCTTTGGATGAATCTATATAAATTGGACAACAATCATCATATCGTAATCACATCAAAAGGAGAGGAATTACTCAATCTCGGTTTTAAAAAGAGACTTGAGGAATTTGCAAAAATTATTTTTTCAGATTCAATCTGTTATCAGATTCTTCAAGAAAAAAACTATGACACACAAGATTTTGCAAAAAACTATAATTTGCAAAGCACAAACACAATTCAAAGAAGAGTGCAAACTATTCAGAGTTGGATAAAATATTTTAATAAAGTTTTTGATTAACCCCTCTCAATCTTTACCCAAATCTGATTGCTTCGAGGGAATTCAATCTTTTGGAGAGTTTTTAGAATCTTTTTTAGCTCAGCCTCACTTCTAACCTCAAAACTTCTATGCTCAAAGCCATTTTCAAGCACCACATATCCTCCGCCCTCACTTCTCCCCACAGAGATTTCCCTATCTTTTTTGGCTGTTTTAAATGTGATTCTCTCCCCCAAAGAGAGGGTTTGGAGATGATGAAGGCAAGTGTGGATGAGCTCCTTATTTTTTATCATTCTTGCTTCTTAGGTGGATATAGAGGTGCAAAATATCGATACTTGCAGGGGTGATTCCACTAATTTGCGAGGCTTGGAAGAGGTTTTTTGGGCGAATCTTGCTAAGCTTCTCTACCACCTCAAGACTAAGCCCACTAATCCCCTCATACACAAAATCACTAGGGATTGTAACGCTAAGTATCTCATCCATTTTGCTTACCATTTCTTTTTGTTTAGCAATGTAGTGGAAGTATTTTGACTCGATTCGGATTTGCTCTAATGCCCTATCGCTCATTTTCTCAAATATAGGGGCAAAGGCTCTGAGCTTAAAGTCATCAAAGCTATCACGCCCCACCACAAGGGTAGCACTGCACTTATCGCCTATCCCCTCCTCTCCCAAACTAGCCAAAAACTCCAAAGTCTGCTTTGAGGGAGTGAGGGGGTTTTGAGCTAGATACTCCATTCCCTCCTCTATATCTCTCTCATCTTTTTGAAGTTTGGCATAATCCTCTTCACTCATTAGCCCCAAAGCATAAGAGTATTTACCAAGCCTAAAGAGTGCATTATCTTCTCTTAGAAGCAGTCGATACTCTGCCCTTGAGGTAAAAACCCTATAAGGCTCTTTTGTCCCCTTAGTTACCAAGTCATCAATCAACACTCCGATATACCCCTCATCTCTTCTAAGCACTAGCTCACGCATCTCTCCAAACTTCTCTCTTAAATGCTCCAAAGAAAGAGTAGCATTAATCCCTGCCACAATCCCCTGAGCTGCTGCTTCTTCATAACCTGTAGTTCCATTGATTTGCCCTGCTAGATAGAGGTTTTTGGCTTTTTTGCTCTCAAGTGTGTGGTAAAGCTCTGTGGGTTGGACATAGTCATATTCTATGGCATAGCCATAGCGTGTGATTCTTGCATTCTCTAGTCCCTCAATGCTATGAATCATCTCTTCTTGCACATCAAAAGGAAGTGATGAGGTTAGCCCATTGATATAGTATTCACTCTCATCTGCTGTTTGAGGCTCTAAAAATAGCTGATGTCTTTCTTTGTCTGCAAAGCGATTGACTTTATCTTCAATGCTAGGGCAATATCTTGGACCCACGCCTTGAATCTGTCCGCTAAACATTGGGGCACGATGAAAGTTTGAGCGGATAATCTCGTGAGTCTTTTCATTGGTATAAGTTACATAGCAGGGGTATTGCTTGGGATTAAAGCCTATCTTGTCGGTTTTATAGCTAAAGCAAGGGGCAGGAGTGTCGCCATTATGGACTTCAAGATTGCTAAAATCAATGCTTCTCCCATCTATCCTAGCACAAGTCCCTGTCTTTAATCTCCCAACTTCTAGTCCAAGTTTGAGAAGTGAGCTTGTAAGATTTTTGCTTGAGCTCTCCCCCACTCGCCCATTCTCACTCATCACCTCTCCGATATGGATAAGCCCCCTAAGAAAAGTTCCTGTGGTGAGAATCACCTTTTTGGCTCTATAAACTTTGCCAATGTTTGTCTTCACTCCCACCACCCTTTGCTCTTCCCCCTCGCCCTCTATGAGTAGCTCCTCTGCCATTTCTTGAGAGACGCTAAGATTGGGAGTGTCAAGCACTAAATTTCTTGCATAGATTCTATAAGCGTCCATATCAATCTGAGTCCTTGTCCCCCTCACAGCAGGACCTTTGGAGGCATTAAGTGTGCGATATTGAATCCCACACTTATCAGTAATCTGCCCCATTACTCCCCCCAAAGCATCGACCTCTTTTGTCAAATGCCCCTTTCCTAGCCCACCAATAGCAGGATTGCAACTTGCAAGTCCGATATTTTCTACCAAGATAGTTAGCAGGTGCGTTTTTGCCCCCATTTTCGCACTTACCACACTTGCCTCAATCCCTGCGTGTCCTCCACCTACAACCAATACATCATATTCCATTTTTTATCCTATGTTTTTGACTTTTATAAAGATATTTGAAAAATTATATCAAAAGCCTTTTTAGTGCATTGTGTTTTTGTCTATAATTAGCTCCTTTAAGATTAAAACTTTGGAGAAAACTATGAGCAAATTGAGTGAAAAGATTTTTGGAGAAAAAAAACGCTTTTTGACAGCAATCCCTATGATTGCCCTCTTGCTTCTTGCAATCGCTTTCAACTCCCCTCTTTTGATTTGGGCATTGCTTGGGGTGTGCTTTTTTGTGGGATTCTTAGAATCGCTCAAACTCTACAAGCTTGAACCCTCAATCTTACTGATTAGCAGTGGGATTGCGTGTTGGGTTTTGGCATATTTCAACTCCTCTCCTCTGACTTCAGGGGTTTTTGTCGCTATGTTTTTGGCAGGATTTTTATCCTATAAGCAATCTATCCACCCCAAAAGCATTCTTCCCTTCCTCTACCCCACTCTTCCCTTCCTCTCTCTCTATGCCCTCTACATAGACAAAGGGATTTCAAGCGTAACTTGGCTTATCATCACAGTAGCTGCCACAGATATTGGGGCGTATTTTGGAGGAAGAGTATTTGGACGCACCCCTTTCTCTCCCACCTCTCCCAAAAAAACACTTGAGGGAGTAGGTGTGGGAGTGAGTGCAGGGATTGTAGCAGGGACGATTGCAGGGATTGGACCTGCAAATGGATTCCTTTTCTCACTCCTTACTACTTCTATTGTGGCGATTGTTTCTGTGTTTGGAGATTTGTTTGAGAGCTATCTCAAAAGAGAGGCAGGTGTGAAAGATAGTGGCAAAATCTTGCCAGGGCACGGAGGGATTTTGGATCGATTTGATGGGATTCTTTTTGGTGCTGTGGGAATGTATTTCTTGCTCTGCTTTGTGTGGAAACAATGAGTCTTGCTCTACTTGGAAGCACAGGCTCAATCGGTGTAAGCACACTCAAAGTTGCCAAAGCTTTTAATCTCCCCATAGAACTCCTTGTCGCAGGGAAAAATATCAATCTCTTAAACTCTCAAATCAAAGAGTTTTCTCCCTCTTATGTTGTCATCGCTGATAGAGAGGATTTAGACAAAGTGCAAGGAAGAGGGGCAAAAGTCTTTTGTGGAAGTGAGGGGATTAAAGAGGCCTTATCACTTTGTGCTTCTCCTCTAGTGCTAAATGCTCTAGTGGGATTTGTGGGCTTAGAGCCCACAATGCACTCCATAGCTTTGGGCAAAAAAGTGGCTTTGGCAAACAAAGAAAGCCTAGTGAGTGCAGGGTGGTTGATTGATACCTCAAAGATTATCCCTGTGGATAGTGAGCATTTTAGCCTATGGTATTTGCTTAGAGGGAGCAAAGCGTTTAGCTCGTTGCTTATCACTGCTAGTGGTGGGGCGTTTCGTGATACACCCTTGCACTCTATCCCCACCCAAACTCCAAGCAATGCCCTCAAACACCCCAACTGGAGTATGGGAGCAAAGATAACAATCGATTCAGCAAGTATGATAAATAAACTCTTTGAGGTGCTTGAAGCCTTTTGGCTCTTTGGGTGCAAAAATATTGAGGCTTTGATTGAGAGAAAATCCCTTATCCACGCACTTGTAGAGTATCAAGATGGGAGTATGAGTGCTCATCTTGCTAGACCTGATATGTGTCTTGCAATCTCTTATGCACTCAATCCAAGTCTAGCTCAAAGCACTTCTTTTCTCCCCAAAATCTCACTTCAAGACCTCTCTTCTCTTGCTCTAGAGCCAATCAGCAAAGAGCGTTATCCTCTATGGGAGCTTAAAGAGGCTTTGCTAGAAACTCCCTCTTTGGGTGTGGTGCTAAATGCTTGTAATGAAGTGGCAGTGGAGGGGTTTTTGGGTGAGAAATATCTTTTTGGTGGAATGACAAAAATCATTTTAGAGAGTATGCATAGATTCTCTTCTCTCCCAGCTCTAAAGAGCCTAGAAGAGATTGTTGAGTTTGACAAAGAAGTGAGGAGCTTTGCTAGAAGTTTAAAGGTCTGAAAGCCACTTCTTGGCTTTCTCAAAGGCTTTTTCTAACGCACTTTTATAGGGCTCACTATGTTTGCCAAAACTCTCATGAAGCTTTTGAACTAGCTCTTTTTGCTCTTTGCTTAGCTTTTGAGGATAGATGATTTTAATCTGTGCGACTAAATCCCCATAGAAATCCCCTCTTAAGCTTTTCACTCCATTGCCCTCGAAAATAAATTGCTGTTTGTCTTTGGAGTTGGGTGGGATAGAAAGCGTAAGCTCTCCTCTAGGAGAAGGGATCTTTACTTCAGCCCCCAAAATAATGCTTGTGAAAAATACAGGCACTTCCACATAGAGATTTTCCCCATCACGGATAAAATGCTCATCATCTTTGACTACAAGCTTGAGATACAAATCCCCTCTTCTGCCGTTTTTGTCCTCATTTCCTTTTTGAGAAACTCGGATTTGATTGCCATTATCCACGCCCTCAGGGATTTTGATCTCTACTTTTTCTTCTTTTGTGGCATAGCCCTTGCCTTGACACTTGGGGCATTTCTCCTCGATGATTTCTCCATTTCCTTGACATCTAGGGCAGGTTTGAGCAAAAGCCATAAAACCTTGACGGATTCCGATTTGCCCTTGTCCTTGACAATCAGGGCAAGTTTTTTTGCTTTTTGCTCCACTCCCTCCACAATCGCTACAAGCGACTTTATAGGTGGTTTTTATCTCTTTTTTGCACCCAAAAATCGCTTCTTTGAACTCTAGCTTTAGCTCCATTGCAAAGTCAAGTGGGAAACTCATCTCCTCTCTTGCTCTCCTGCTTCTCCCCCCTCCACCAAAGAATCCCTCAAATATATCGCCAAAAATATCGCCAAAGCCCCCCATTCCACTGCCTCCGCCCATTCCTTGAAGCCCTGCTTTGCCAAATCGATCATAAGTCGCTCTCTTGCTCTCATCACTCAAAACCTCATAAGCTTCATTGATTTTTTTGAATTGCTCTTCAGCTTGAGGATTGTCAGGGTTGCGATCAGGATGACAAGACATTGCTTTTTTTCTAAATGCTTTTTTAATCTCCTCGCTTGAGGCACTGCGACTCACCTCTAAAATCTCATAATAATCAAATTCTTCCAAAACACTATCCTTAAGCTTATAGTTTAAAAGGCGTTATTCTAGCAAAGAGTTTGCTTTGAAATAAAAAATTTCTAGCTTATTTGCAGATTGAGAGAATTGTAGAGGTATAAAATGAATTATTGAGCTTTTTGAGTTGTTTTTTGCTCATCATCTTTTTTTGATAACAGCGTCCGATTGTGGCAAGGTTGTTTTTGAAGATAAATTCTGCTAGGATTTTGCCCTTCTCATCATACCACTTCCCTCCCCTATCCTTCCTGCCATTGGTATAAAAAACGATAGATTCAGGTTTGCCATTTTCATAATACCCCCTCTCAAAGCCATTGATTTTGCCATTTTTATAAGGGGTTTCTCTCTTTAGCACTCCATTTTTATAAAAAACTTTTTCCACTCCATTAATCTTGCCATTTTTATAAGGTGTGGTTGAACGCACTTTATTGTCTGCATAACCCTTAAGCACCCCATTGATTTTGCCATTTTTATAGGGCGTGGTTTGCTCCAATCTCCCCTCACTATCATAAATCTTTTGCAATCCATTGATTTTGCCATTTTTATATGGGGTGAAAATCTTGCCACCATAGGGGGTTTGACTTATTTTGACACAACCCCTATCATAATCTTTTGCCCCCTTGCATTCACTCAAACCCTCTGCAAGTATCAGCTCCAAACCTAGCAAAACCCCCAATGCAATTTTTTTCATCTCCATTCCTTAAAAGCCCAAAAACTTATTGATAAAAATCGACATTTTAAACCCTAATATCAAATCAAAATGCAATCCTCTCCCACTTAATGCTACAATCACGCTTATGAAAATCAAAAATCTACAATCTTTTTATGCACTTGTTCAATCACTTGAGAAACTCCCCTCTATTGGGAAAAAGTCAGCAGAGAAAATGGCTTATACTCTTTGTGTAGAAAATAAAATTTTGGGCTTAAATATCGCCAAAAGCATACAAGAGGCAACAAGCAAAATCAAAAAATGCTCCAAATGTGGGGGGTTGAGCGAAGAGGAAGAGTGCCAAATCTGTCAAGACGAAGAGAGGGCTAATGGAGAGCTTTGTATCATCGCTCATCCTAGAGATATTGCAATCATTGAAAACACGGGGAGCTTTAGAGGGAAGTATTTTGTCTTAGAATCTTTAGAGAGTGTGGATTTTGAGAGTTTGACTTCAATGATTTTAGATAACAAAATCAAAGAAGTTATCTTTAGCTTCTCTCCCTCTTTGGCAAATGACGCTTTAATGCTCTTTGTTGAGGATAGATTAAGTGCTCTCTCGCTCTCTTTTAGCAAAATCGCACAAGGTATCCCCACAGGCATTGGACTAGATCATATTGATCAGCTTTCTCTCTCTCGTGCCTTTGAGGGTAGAATTAAAATCTAAAATTTATCCAAAAAAACGATAGAATACGAAGTTACCTCTCACACAAGGGTAATTTAAAAACATTTATTCCTAGGAGGAAACTATGAAAAAGATCGTTGCACTCTGTGCTTTGGGATTGGCTTCAATGCTATTTGCTGAAGTTCCAGCAGTTTATAAGAAGTGTGTTACTTGCCACGGAGCAGATGGTAAGAAAGTAGGAGTTGCTCCTAAAGTTATCGCAGGACTTAGCAAACAAGAAGCTCTTGATTTCTTGAATGGTTACAAAAACAAGACAATCAAAACTCCAAAAGCAAACACAATGTATATCCAAGTCAAAAACCTTTCAGATGCGGATATGAACGCTTTGGCAGATTATATCGCTACTCTTAAGTAGTCGCTTTGTGGGGATTCCCCACACACTCTTTTAAGGTAAAAAATGGCAGAATTACTCATCAACTCCCAAAACTTCAAATACAATCTCAATCTCATCACCCAACACCTTGATTGTCAAGACAATCTCGCCCTAGTCCTCAAAGACAATGCCTATGGACACGGACTTAGAGAAATCGCAGGACTTGCAAGGGAGAGTGGGATTGAGAGTGTATTTGTCAAAAACGAAGCTGAAGCCCTGCAAATCAAAAATCACTTCAAACATATTACAGCCTTTTATGGCGAAATCTCTCCTCAAAGCCCTAGCAATATCTATCAATGTATCCAATCACTGCAAACACTTCAAGAAATCTCTCCATTGCGTCCTTTTGAGCTAGAGGTAAATTGTGGAATGAATCGCAATGGAATCCCTATACACTCCCTTAGCAACGCTTTTGAAATCATTGCCAAAAGAGGATTGAAACTCATTGGGGTTTTTACTCATAATGGCTTTGGCGATGAGGGAGGAGAAGGGTTTTTGCTCCAAGAGGGTAATGCAAAAAAAATCAAAGATGAAGTCATCTCTTTATGCACTCACCACAATCTCCCCTTCCCAAGATTTCACTCTCTCAATACTTCAGGAGTGCTTAGAGGCAATGGGGTGAGAGAGATTGTGAGAGTAGGGATTGGGGCTTATGGTTATGCCTGTGATTCTCTCAATCTCCCCTCCCTCAAGCCAATCGCTAGTCTTTGGGCTGATAAAATCTGCTCACATTCCCTCAAAAAGGGAGAGAAAATCGGCTATGGTGGAATCTATGAAATGCCCTATGATGGGATAGTGAGTAGCTATGATTTAGGATATGGCGATGGGCTTTTTAGAATCGATGAGAAAACTCAAGGCAAACTTCTATGCTCTAGTGGAGAGCAAATCTTACCTAGAATGTCAATGGATTGCTTCTCAGCTCTAAGTGATAAGGAAAAAATCTGTGTCTTTAGCGATGCGAGAGAGTGGGCGAAGTTTTTTGATACGATTCCTTATGAAATCCTCACCAAACTCTCTCCATTTATCAAAAGAAAAGTGATTTAGCAATGGAAGAGTATGGGCTACTTGGACTTTTTCTAGCCACATTTGCTTCAAGCACGATTCTTCCCCTACCCTCTGAAGCTGTTGTCGCCACATTTATTGCCCTAAAATACAACCCCTATCTTATCCTCATTGTCGCAAGTATCGGCAATGTGCTAGGAAGCATAACAACCTATGCACTTGGATATTTTGGATTGACAAAAGTATTAGAGAAGTTTTCAAAGATTGATGAGAGAAAAGTGAGATATTTTAGACAAAAGAGCCACAAACACGGCGATTTGCTCTCTTTCTTTTCTTTCCTGCCTGTCTTTGGCGATATTTTCACTCTTGCTTTGGGACTTGCAAAGTTCAATATCTATCGCTGTATTTTCTTCATCGCTTTAGGCAAAACTCTGCGTTATGCACTTATTATCTTTTTTGCTGATAGTGTGATGAAGTATATTCATTGGTTGTAATCCCCTAGCGTCGCAAATAGCGACGATGGGGTTTTTTGGGGCGATATTCTACATACATCACTTTATCCCCCTTGCCCCCATAAGAGATTTCAAACACATCTTCCAAAGCTCTAAATACTTCTCCCCAAGTATCTCTCCCATAAGAAGAAGCGGTTTTGAAATAATGTTCTTTAAGCCACAATCCCACACGCGAAACCATAGACTTGCCCTCATCATCCATTGTGGATTCTACGGCATTTTTGAGGAGATTGATAAGATAGCGATTATTGCTCAAATCCTCTTTGACTTCTTGTTTGCCCACTTCCTCAAAGCTTGTAAAGGCATTTCTCAAATCATCTCTACTCTTCCCCTCTCCAAAGCCAATAGCCTGAATCCCCCTTGTGCGTATCTCTTGAGCTAGTGGAGCAAAATCGCTATCACTTGTAACTAATGCAATACAATTCATACTCCCTCCATAAAGCACATTCATCACATCAATAGCGATTTTTATATCACTAGAATTGCTTTTGCTGACATTTCCCGTGATGATATGGATAGGCTCGATTGAGTATTTTGAGAGGATTTCATCCCACCCTCGCATATTCTCTTTTCTCCAATCCCCATAAGCTTTTTTGATACACACCTCCCCAAAATCAAGGAGCTTTTGCATAATCTCATCAACTCTTTTGTAGCTGATATTCTCACTATCGATAAAAAGAGCGACTTTCTTTTTGTCATTATCTCTCATCTCTGCTCTCCAATACTTCCAATACCTCTTGCAAACTCATTATCTTCTGCTCTCCACTATTCATATCTTTGAGTGAGAGCTTTCCACTCTTTGCCTCTTCCTCTCCGATGATAAGCACATAGGGGTGTCCTTTGTTGTCTGCATAGGCAAAGGGTTTTTTGAGCTTTGTGATTTCAGGATAGACTTCCACTCTCCTGCCCTGCTCTCTTAGGCTTTGAGCCATTTTGTGCAATAGTGGTAAATGACTTTTATCCATTGCCACACACAAAACCTCTGCTTTGCTTTCCCTACTAGAGAGTTTGCCTAGCTCTTCTAATGCACTCAGCAACCTATCTAGCCCAACACTTGCCCCCACTCCACTCATCTCTTCATTGCTAAAGGTTTGGGTAAGGCGATCATATCTCCCCCCTGAACACACACTTCCAATACTAGGCAACTCTCTCAAAGTCGTCTCATAGATAATCCCTGTATAATACCCAAGCCCTCTAGCGATAGAAAAATTGATCTTATACTCATCTATCCCTAGATAGTCCAAAATCTCGCACAACTCTATAAGCTCAACAATAGCACTGCTTAAAGTGGCGTTATAGTCTTTGAGGTGAGCGATTTTAGAGAAAAACTCCTTGCTTCCCCCACTCTGTCTAAGTGAGATTAGCTCCAAAAGTTTTTCCACTTTCTCTCCCCCTAGTCCCAAACTCTCCCCTAGCTCCTTTTTCACTCCCTCAACCCCAATCTTATCTAGCTTATCTACGATTCTTAGTGTCGCATTGACATCATCTATCCCCAAATACTCACAAATCCCATTGAGAACCCCACGATGATTGATTGCAATCTCAAACTCTCCCACCTCAAGCCTTCTCATCACAGCCCTAATCACTTGGATAATCTCGCTATCACTTGAAATGCTTTTTGATCCGATAAAGTCAAAATCGCATTGTGTAAATTCCCTATATCTTCCCTTTTGAGCCCTCTCCCCTCTAAAAACATTGCCAATAGCATAGCGTTTGAATGGCAAGGGTAGTGCGTGTCGGTGCTGGGTGATAAATCTCGCCAAAGGCACGGTAAGATCAAATCTCAATGCCACATCACGCCCTCCGTGATCCTTGAAGGCATATAGCTCTTTTTGAATCTCCTCACTGCCTTGCTTGATTAAAACTTCAGCATACTCTAAATGTGGGGTTTCAATAGGAGCAAAACCAAAACTATCAAACACTTCAGTAATCCTAGAAATCAACTCATTTTTGGCAATAGATTCTCTAGGTAATCTATCTTTGAAGCCACTTAGGGTGCGTGGGGTAATTAGCATAAACAATCTCCGATAAAAAATAATAATTTGAATAATTTTACATAAGCTATAAAGTAAAATTACCCATAAAATTTCACAAATAAAGGCAAAACTTTGAAAATCTTAGTGCGACTCCCCACTTGGCTAGGTGATGGCGTGATGGCAACGCCGATGATTGAAGCCCTCAAAGAAGCCTATCGCGAAGCTTCTTTCACGCTTGTAGGCTCTAGGGTTACCATAGGGTTATTTGAGAGGGAAAATATGCGACTTTTTGTCGATGAGAGCAAAAAAGATTTTAATCGCTTTCTCTCCCTCTACAAGCTTGGCAAAACTATCGGCTCTCACGACATCTCAATCACTTTGCAAAACAACTTCCCCTCAGCGTGGCTTCTATGGGCAAGTGGCTCAAAAATGCGTATCGGATATGCAGGCAATCTCAGAAGTCCCCTACTCACTCACGCACTCCCTAGACAAAAGCACCTCCACCAAGTACTTCAATACATTCATCTCCTCTCTCCTCTCTCACTCCACCCCCAAAACCCACAGCTCCACCTCTACTCCAAGCCCGAGAAACGAGGCAAGAGGGCAAGAGTGGGGGTAAGTGCAGGAGCAAAGTATGGGAGTGCTAAGCGGTGGTGTGAAGAGTATTTCATAGAAGTGATTGCCACGCTTTTGAGGGCAGGATATGAAGTCTTACTTTATGGAGGAAGCGAGGAGCTAGAGGGCAATGGTAAGATAGAAAAAGCCCTAGAGCATATTACACCCACACAAAACTTCCACAACCTCACAGGCAAAACCACTATCTCTCAGCTCATTGATAGTATCGGCTCTCTTGATCTTTTCATCACCAATGATAGTGGGCCTATGCATATCGCCTCAGCCCTCTCAATCCCACTGATTGCTATCTTTGGCCCCACAGATTACAAAGAAACTTCGCCATTTAACTCTAGCAACACTCAAATCATCTTTGATAAACACCTCTCTTGCTCTCCTTGCAAAAAAAGAGAATGCCCCCTCAAGCACCACCAATGTATGAAGCTCATCACTCCTGATGAAGTGCTCAATAGTGCCTTTGAGATTTTGCAAGATTTTCCAAAGGATTTTGATGTATAGCACTTTATTGTATGAAGTGCTAGTTTTTGCTCTTATTGCCCTAGCATTGCTTTATTATCGCTCTAAATTAAAGGATTAGAAATGGAATTTTTCGCTCAACTTGAAGAGGTGATTCACACCTCAGACATTACCCAACGCTTTGCTCTCTTTGAGAATCTTTATAACTCTCTTGATAGCCTAGAGTTCAATCACGCCCACACCATTCGCCCTATCACTACCCCAATTTACGCCCCACTCTGCACTATCGCTCACCCCACCAAAATCTCACGCCCCAAGACTATCAACACTAATAGCTCTATGGGGGCATTCTTGCACTCTATCGCCCACATTGAGTATAGTGCGATTGATTTGGCACTTGATGCCACCTATCGCTTCAGAAATCTTCCTAGAGAGTTTTATCTCAACTGGCTTGAGGTGGCAAAAGAGGAGATAGAGCATTTCTCCACACTTAGAGGATTACTGCAAAGAAGTGGGTATGAGTATGGAGATTTTGTGGTGCATAGCAACCTCTTTGAGGCGATGAAGGCTACGCCAATCTTTGCTGATAGAATGGCATTGGTGCATCGAGGAATGGAAGCAGGTGGGCTAGATGCCAATCCATTTGTCTATCAAAAGGTTTTTTCTAGCACCCACCCTCTAAGAGATGAGATTTTGGGGGCTTTGGAAATCATACTTAGAGATGAGATAACTCATGTGAGTAAGGGGGATAAATGGTGGAGATATAGTGAGGATCCTAGAAGTTTTAAAGACATTCTAGCCCTCTATGACTACACCCTCCCCAAAGTCTTAAATGTAGAAGCAAGGCTAAAATGTGGCTTTAGCCTAGAAGAGCTAGAAGAATTGCAAAGGGGATAACCCTCCTACTCTCTCAAAAATCCATACTCATAGATTTTTTAACAAAGGCTTTTTGTAATGATTAAGCCTATTGGTGAGTAATGAGTTTGGTGTAGATTTCTTTTGCTTTGTTGTAGGTCTCCCTCTCTCCAAAGCTGTATCTTATCCCTGCACTGATTTGATAATCTGTATTGATTTTTCCAAAGAAGCTCTTTTGCACATCTAGACAAACATTTATCCTATCATCAATTCTGACATCTATCCCTGCATTGAGTTTAAACTGGTGGCTTGGAGAGATAAAAGAAGCTTCCTTTACGCTTTTGATATAAGTCCCGCCCTCAATCTGATACAAAGCATTAGCATAAGCATAATCAAATCCATAGCCCAACCCCACCTTAAAATCAAAATGAGCTTTATTGCCCCTAAGCGTGTATCCAATCTCGCTCCCTAGAGTATTTTTCAAAGTCAATATGCCATTAAGACTAGATTGTAGAGTTTGTCCATCATAGCTTTGTCTAAGCTTGGAGGGGGAAAGATAGCCTAGTGCCAAACATACTTGAGGAGTGATAAACCACTCTTTGGCTTTACCTATCTCAATCTTATAGCCAAAACCTTGAGATAGTGTGAGAGTGTAGTTTGAAAGATTTGCACTCACCGAATTATCATTGATTCCATTAAATCTTGTAGAGAGATAGCCAAGCTTGGCAAGAGTATTGGTATAAAATCCGCTATTGTGAAAATAAAGATTATATACCCCAAACTCTGCACTATGGGAGAAAGCCCTATAAGCATAAGTAGCGTCAAAAAGAAAGCTTCCTTCAAATGCTTGAGATTTAGAATCCATCACTCCATAAGAGGCCATAAACCCTGTAAAATCCCTCCCCTCTCTTGTATCAAAAGCATTGTCGTATCCCGCTTGAAGCACAAGATATTTGGACTTAATCCCTGCATAAGCATATGAGTTGCTTTGCTCTCCTCCAAACACCTTGCTCCAAACCCCCTGCATTCTCTTTGCTCCTCCTTTTGGTGGGATAGAGGAGCTAAAATGGATATGAAAAAGAGAATAATTATGTGCCAAAATCTCTCCTGCAAAGTGGATAAAATCAGGGCTAATGATGACATTTTGACTTTTGCCAAGTCGCCATTGATAAGAGTGACCCTCCTCTTGGGTGTTGCCTTCTTTGATAATCCCTGCCACATAACTGACTATCCCTGTCTGGGCTGTTTGGGATTGGATTTGTAAATCCTCCCCTCCACTTTTGGCTGAGAAAATCACAACATTGTCTTCTGAGAAATCATAGCCGATAAGATGGGTGGGGAGAAAGATTTGGGCATCTAGTCCTAACTCTCCCCCTCTAAGGGTTTCAATAGATACTCTATCAGCTTGGTGGGGCTGTTTGCCAGAGACATAAAATCTCATCAAAGGATTATAATTTCCACTTTTGTATATCATAAAAGTTCCTATATCCAACATCTTTGCTTTGGAGCGATTTGTAATATTTGAGAAACTATCCCCTCCTGTTGCCAAGTCAATTACAGAGCTTTTAAGATCTTGAGTCTTTTTGAGTAGATTTGGCTCTTGGAGGGAGGGTGTGTCAATCAACAATGTTTCAAAATAAATTGTCTCTTCATTTTTTGGAGCAAATTTAGTATTATCACCAATAAGGATATTTTGCTCAATTGTCTCATCACTTAAGATATCTCCCACAAAGATTGTATTGCCTTCTAGGGCGTAATTAATCTCAATATGACTCCCCTTTGCTTCTGCTCCCCTTATATGCTCCACCCCTCCAAAAAACTCTCCTGATAGACTTACTCCATAGGTTTCATAATCTTCCTCTTTGTTTTTCATAACATTAAGGACTAGGTTTCTTTGTTTGTCTTGAGATTGCAAGTTGATTTTGATTGCACTGCTTAGAGTGTTCTTATCTTTTCCATTGCCAAAATAAGCAAATGTTTCTCCCCCCTCATAGACAAACCCCAATTCACTCACTTGCACAATATCACTCATTTTCTCATCTTGCAAAATCCATAAATGATTTATCCCTCCAGAGTGTGTGAGAATCTTTTTTATCACGATTTCCATACCATTATAGATCGTCAATTTATTGATGCCTCCTGCGTGTTTGATACCTCTAAAATCTGTATCTCCTGCAATAAGTGATTTGATCTCAACTCCTTTGAAATCCTCAAAGATTGAGGAATATAGGGAGATTTGATTTTTTCCACCATAAGCGACAATACTTCCCAGCACCAAATCTTTAGCACTCAAACCATTAAACATTCCACCCACATCGGTATTTTTGATAAAAAGAGTGTTTTGCGTTGATGGATCATTGCCATATACTCCAATGAGTGTGCTTAACAATTCCTTATCATCTCGCTTTATTTCATCATTAGGAGATACACCCAGAGTGTCATCAATTCTTCTGCGATACCCAGAAATTTCAAGCAATCCATTGACTAGGATTGTATTTTTACCCCCATCAGTAGCAATAATCTCCCCTCCAATAATACCCCTATCTGTATCTGTGGGATTTTCTAAATACATCAAGATTAAATTCCCATCAATATCTATTTCATTCTCCCCCGCAACCCCTCCATCTCTTCCTGCATAGATTCTAGGCGTTGCCAAGAATCGATTAGCAAAATGTCCCGCCCCTCTAGCTGGACTAAAAACTTGGGTTTGATCTAGATTATCTTGAGTGTTTGTGTCTTTGAGTATAATAGTATTTTTCCCACCCCAAGCCATAATCCCAAATACCTCATCATCACTCTCTAGGGTTCTCATCACATATTCTCCTATCTTCACTCCTCCATCAATTATAATCTGATTACCTATCTTATCTTGTGGATAGTCTATTGCATGAGGATTATGAGAGGTAAGAAGTGATCTTTTGATAAAAAGAGCAAGTTCTGTGTCTGAAGTATCATCGCTATCTATGGTGGAGATTATATTTTTACCTGAATTTGCAATCACATCATAGACGCTTATAAGATTGTTTTCAATGCTTTGTGAATTTTTGAAAATGATAAAATTTTCTGTGTGCGAGTTTTTGGGGCTTGTTGTATGAGCAACAATCTGTGTAGCAAATAGGTATTGGGATCTTTGTTTTTCTTTTTCTATAAACTCGATCTTATTGACACCATTGTTTTCTGCAAAAATACCATAATCCCCAAAGGCAATAGGACAAGCTTTGATCCCTCCACTCTCAAGACTTAGCTCAATCCTCCCTCCCCTGCTATATATCCCACCATCAAAAACAACTGGGAAAGAAATCGTGTTGGAGACAGGATCTTTGAAGTTTTGAAAAGTGATAGAAATCTCAGAATGATTGGCATACAAATCCCCGATCATCTTGGCCCCATCTCTGAAAGTAAGCGTAGCTTTTTTACCAGAATGATTAGATATACTACCAATCAAAGCCCATCTTCTATCATCTTGATATTTTGCATCAATGATTTGTGAGGGTTTTCTTTTGAAGGTGTGATTGCCCCTCTCAAAGTGATTTTTCAAAAAATCTACCTCAATAATCTTGCCAGAGCTAAAAGTCAAACTAGCCACACTCTCTTCCAAAAAATCCATATTTTCACCCATACCAATATTCCCTACCAAAGTAGAGTTTTTGAAATCAGCAAAAAGTCTACCCTCACCCTCTTGGGATTTGAATAAAAAAATTGCATTATTGCCCCATAGCTCTTTTAAAGCAAGAGTTGAGTTGAGACTTAAGATTGAAAGAATATTGAGATTTGACTTTGGTGCGTATTGTCCATCAAGATTTTCTAGGCTTTCAAAAAAGCCTTCATCTATTTTGCGATAACTTCTCCAATCTTGTAAATTTTGCCACTCCATTGGTATAGAGCTATATTTGAAACAAGCATGAGACACTCCATTGACACCGCACTCTTCAGAAAAAATAAAACTACCCTCAAAAAAGAAAAATAAAGAATAAACTACAATTCCTTTTGCTTTTTGCATAATAATTCCAAATCCTTTGTTTATAGCTTTTTTATTTTTTAACCCCCATTTCTATTCTCTCCCTTCCCTTCTCTCCAAAGCTATATCTCACACCCACATTGATCTCATACTTGGTATTGATTTTTCCAAAGAAAGAACTTTCAAGATTTGTATAAAACCTTACATCC
>NZ_NXLV01000004.1 GCF_003364205.1 Helicobacter brantae | reverse complement strand
GCCCAATACGCCCCCACCCCCATCAGCACCCCTCCTACTAGGCTTTTGAGAAACTCTACCCCACTTAAACTCCTCCACTCAAAATCCTTCCATATCTTTGCACTCACTAATGAGCCGATAAAGATTCCTATCACAAAGAGGCTTCCCCAGTTGAGATAACGCTGTTGTCCTGTGGTGAGGTAGGAGAAAAGGTGCATTGTCGGCACAGAGATACCAAAGCCATAGTTTCTCCCACTCTGAGTACTAAGTATCCACGCTACAATCCCCAAAACCCCTAGCCCCACAGCCACAAGCCAAATAGAGTAATGTCTAGAATCTTTATAAGAAGGATAACGCCTAAAGCAATACAAAAATAGCCCCACACTCGCCAAAGTCAGCACTCCCACAAGCCACCAAGGGGAGATCCCAAGAGTGAGATAGATATTGCTAATCTCTAAGGGGTGTTTAAGCAATGGAGAGAGAAGGGTTTTGAGAGAACCATTTTGGGCTGAAGTGATTGTGAGGGCAAAAGAGAAAAGTGCCACACTTGCCCCTATCACGCCCTCACCAGAGCGAAACCAACCTCCTGTCGCACACACCCTAGCCACAGCCATTCCTACACCAAAGATAAGTCCTCCTAAAATCGTGGCTAGGAGTGGCAGGGGTGTGGTGGGGATAGAGATGAGCTTGAAAGCACTGAGGGTAAAAAGTCCGATAGATTGAATACTCACAGCGATAAGGAGTGCTGAGAGAAAAGTGGGGTTTTTGTGCCAATAGAGATCACGAAACCCTGAAGTGAAACAAAACTGCCCCCTCTGCACCAAAAACCCAAACACCACCCCCACAAACAAACCACTTAGCATTGCCAAATCCTCTATGAAAAATTTAGAGGGATTTTAGCATAGGGTTTTTTAGATATTTTCTTTGAAAAAGTGATAAAGCCTCTCAAAAATTTCCTCATTTCTCTCTTCGATATCTATCTTTATCCAATCATCTTTTGGATTTTTTGCCATATCTTGAGCTTCCAAAAATGCAGATTTTTTGTATTTTTCTTTTTTGTTGTCAAAATAATCATTTGAAGCCTGAATATTTAACCTCTTTTCAAGCCACATTTTATTTCCGATTGATTCAATATATGAATATTCCTCATCTTTGTTTAATGCCTTGTAACTTGCCCTCCAATCAGTAGTTCTTGGTAGGATATGCTCAATTTCAGCTTTTATCCAAGGCTCTTGCTGAGGATACTTAATATACATATTCAATGCAAGAAGAGAAGGAGTCAAACGATTGGCTTTAAAGAATTGTTGTTTAAAAAAATCCTTATCCTCTAAAATCTGCTTTGAATCTGTTCTAAAATCCATTACTCCATCTTTATAAAGAGATGTATAGGCATTAAAGGTAATAGGTTTTATTGTTGCAATTGTAGGTTTTTCAATAAGTTTTACCAAAAAGTTTGACACAACTCGTGCAAGGAATTGTTTTAACTCCATACTTGAAAAAAAGTTATCTACTTTGTCTTTTTTATAAAAATAGAATGCACTATCTAAGTATTTCCAATAATCATTTGGCAGTAAATCTAGCACTTCATAAAATTGACTTACTTCTTTTGACAATCCTTCACTATATTCATCACACCAATACTTTGTTAATTCTTGAATTTCTTCAAATGTCTGTTTTTCTTGTAAAATTTGTTTATGTTTCTCAATAAAGAATCTTCTCAAACCAATTACATTGCCTTTATCCCCCTCTCTAGCCCTAACAATATGCATATAGTTAAGAAAAATGAAATCCATAGAGATTTTTCCATCGTGAAGTTTTACTTCGAGGTCTTTCCACTCTTCAGCAAATTTTCGTTTTTCATCCTCGCTCTTTTTCTCTGAGAATATCACACCCTTAAAAATATCAGAATCTGATAGAGGTATTCCACGATTATTGAGAGTATTAAAAATTCTCAAAGCATTTTCCTGACTATCACACTCAATTGGAAGAATTACGCATTTTTTTAAGATTGTAATACAAATCTTTTCCCACTCTAATGGACGCTCCCTCGCAATTTCATCTGATTTTTCAATAAAAAATAAAAAATTATATGCATATTTTGATGCTCCCTTTTTGTTCTTTTTGCTAATTTTTGCCTTTTCTTCAAGTTCTGAAAAATCCGAGATATTGAGATACTTATCACTCAAAATTTCTCTCAAAATTTCACAATCAGAATCAATAGCAACTTCACTAAGAAGTCTTGGTTGTGTGTAATCCACCTTTCCACTTATATCATCCATTTTCCACAAACAAGATTCAAGCAAATTAACCAAACCCTGCGTATTCTCGCCTTTTTGCTTAAAGGCTTTTTCATATAATGCCCTAATAAGCAAAATTAGTGTAGTTGTTCTTTGTTGTCCATCAATTAGATTTTGCTTTCTTCCCTCTTTAAATAAAACAGAAGTCCCCAAAAAATACTCATCACCTTCACTATTTTCATCATAAAAACTGATGATATCCTCCCAAAGCTGTCCACACTCATCTTCTCCCCACGCATAAGGTCTTTGATACATTGGTATCAAAAAAGTATTTTTTGACAAATAATCCACAATACTCTGTCTTTCTACACGCATTTCTGCCATTTTTTATCCTTTCTTTACTTTTTAATGTTAGATAATTGTATCATATCCCCCCCCCCTAATGTCAAGTGTTTTGCTTGTTTCAAAAATCTATCCAAACTAAAAGGACATAGAATGTCCTAAAATCAAGAAATTATCACAAAAATCATAAAGAAAAGGTATGTTTTCAAACAAAACCTTAGTTTAAAAATGCTATAGTGCAGGGTTTCAAAGGAGTAAAAATGCAAAATATCAATCTTGCCAACTTTCAAAAAGATATTTCCACGCTTTTTGAAGAAACAATCAAATACAATCAACCCTTGCAAATCCATACAGACAATGGCAATGCCATTTTACTCAGTGAAGAGGATTACAACTCTCTGCTAGAAACTCTCTACCTCTCAAGTACTCAAGAAATGAGAGAAAAAATCATAAATGGCTTAAATACGCCATTGAGTCAATGCATTAGTGAAGAAGAAGTGGAGTGGTGAGCTATCAAATCTTTTATACCAAAAAAGCCCTAGAGGATATTCCTAAGCTCAAAAGTGCAAAACTTGATACAAAAGCGAAAAATCTTATCTTGCTTATCAAAAGTAATCCCTACCAAAACCCACCACCCTATGAAAAACTCAAAGGCATACTTCAAGGGGCGTATTCAAGAAGAATCAATATCAAACACAGATTAGTTTATGAGATTATCGAAGAAAGCAAGGTGATAAAAATCATCAGTCTATGGACTCACTACGAATTCTAATTCTCCTGTTTATAAGACAAAAAATGTCCCATTCATCTGACTATAATTTCAAAAATCATTTCAAAAGGATACAAAATGCAACACATCAAAGATTTGCTTCGCACTTGCTCTCATCTCCTCATCACTTCAGGAGCGGGAATGAGTGCAGATAGTGGGCTTCCCACTTTTAGGGACAAGGAGGGGTTTTGGAGAGAGTATCCTGCCCTCAGAGAGCTAGGGATTGACTTTCAAGAGATTGCTAACCCTAGTGCGTTTTTGTTTCAGCCCTCTTTGGCGTGGAGTTTTTACGCTCATCGCCACAATCTCTATCTACGCACCCCACCTCATCAGGGCTACTCCACTCTCCTAGAGTTTGCTAGGAGCAAAAAATCATTTTTTGTCCTCACTAGCAATGTAGATTCTCACTTTCTCACCTCTGGCTACCCCTCTTGCTCTCTCTATGAGTGCCACGGCAATATCACCTATCATCAATGCACTTGCACCCACGAGCTTTGGCGTGAGGATAGAGAAATCCCAATGGAAGATTCAAAAGTCCCCAATCTCCCAAAATGCCCTTTTTGTGGGAATATTTCACGCCCAAATATTCTTATGTTTAATGATTGGAGTTTCAATGACGCAAGGGAATCACTCCAAGCCCAAAACTTCCTAGAGTGGAAACGCTCTCTCAATCAAGATGAGTTATTGGTGATTTTAGAGATTGGTGCAGGTGTTGCAATCCCCACAATCAGAGATATGGGAGAGAAACTTGCCACCTCTCACCCCAATGCCAAACTTATCAGAATCAACCCCAAAGACACAGAGATTCCCAAAGGTTTGGGATATTCTTTGCAAATGGGAGCATTGGAAGGGATAAAAGCACTTTTAGGGGATTAGCCCCCAAACCTCACACCCAATCTAAGAAAATATTTTTGATATTGTTTGACTTGATAAGCTCTCTAATTTTTCTCATTTTCTCCTCTCCATCAGAGAAAAATCTCTCGTGAGTTTCACAGGCAATATAGTGAATTTTTTTATGCAATCCCTCTTTGATGAGCTTTTCTATTATCCCAAACTCTGCCCCTTCCACATCGATTTTGAGAAAATAAATATCCACCTCTCCTAGCTCTTTGATATACCTTACCAAATCCACCACTTCAACCTTTTGGATAGATTTCATCTCTTTGCTCTCCCCTATGATTCTAATCCCCTGACTTAGCACCCCTCCATCATCGACAAATAGCTCCATTTCTCCATCGCTATCTGCCACAGCTTTGGGATTGAGGACATATCGCCCCTCACTCATCGCTTGAGAAAACTTTTTTCTCAAAAATGGCAAAATAGCAGGGTTTGGCTCAAATGCGTGAGTCTCTGCCCCACACCACAAAAACACATCACTCATCAATCCTGCGTGTGCCCCACAATCAATACACACCACCCTCTTTCCCTCTAGCTTTGAGATATGATAGGGGAGTTGATGAAAGATATAGCGATAATGCCAAGGGGTATGGACATTGTAGAGCATAAGTTCTAGCTTTCCCAATCCATTGGGATCACAGAGTGCGTCAATAAGAAGTCTTTGCTTGTCAATCAAATATTTTCGGCTTAAGCCTAGTTTTGTCTTTGTATATTCCCACCTTTGTTTGAAAGTTACGATTTCCTCAGGCTGTGTAGGGGGGGGGGGGTTAGCTTCATTTTCCTTAGCATATATTCACAAAATCCTTCTTTGTGCTTTGCTTCTTTGAGTGCATTATGATATGGCACTTTTTTATACATTTTTACTCCTTATAAAAAATTGAGTTATTATAATCAAAAAATAGTGCTTTGCACCCCCTTTTAGGAGGTTACTTACATTGCACCATTTTACGGCGTAAATAAGCGATTTTGGTTTGGAGAGGTAGTTCTTTGGGGCATACATCTTGACAAGCAAGAAGCGACATACAGCCAAAGATTCCATTATCATCTCCGATGAGTTCAAACCAATCCTCATCACTTCTATCATCTTGGGGATCGATATAGAATCTTGCCACACGATTAAGCCCTGCAGGAGCGATGAAATCCTCTCTCATCACTTTCGTTCCACAGCTTGCCACACAGCACCCACACTCAATACATCGATCTAGCTCAAACACCTCTTCAGCCACACTTGGCTCTACTCTCTCTTCAAATTTTGTAAGATCGATTTCTTTGTGATTGTTGTGAATCCAGCTCTCCACTCTCTTTGTCATTCCCTCAAACCAAGTTCCTGTATCCACTGATAAATCTTTGATAAGCTTAAAGGCAGGAAGTGGCATCAAAGTGATAATCCCACTCTCAAACTCTTTTGTCAGTGTTCTACAAGCAAGGCGTGGGCGACCATTGATCATCATTCCACAGCTCCCACAAATCCCTGCCCTACATACAAAATCAAAGCTCAAAGACTGATCAAGTTCTGCTCTGATTTGATTGAGTGCGATAAAGATTGTCATAGAATCTAGCTCTTCAATCTTGTATTCTGCAAAGTGAGGTTTAGACACTGCACTTTGGGGATTGTATTTGAAAATTTTGAAAGTTAAAATTCGATTACTCATAGTGGCTCTCCTATTCTCTCAATTCTTGCCTTATAGCGAGGTTGAAGCTCAAAGTGCATTAAAGCATCTTGAATCTCCCATCGATTTTTGCCCTCAGCCTTAAGCTTCTCACTCACTTCCTCAATCTCTTTGGCTCTAATTGCTGATTTTTCATTCTCAATAATCATTCCTTGAGGACCATATCCACGATAAGCAGGAGCGATTTCCATTTCCATAATATCTAGCTCCTCATACTCTAGGCTTGGCATCGTATCCTCAGGATTTTTCCAATATGCCAAAGTTCGCTTCAACCAATTGACATCATCTCTTTTGGGATAGTCCTCTCGGCTATGAGCTCCCCTACTCTCTCTTCGCTCCAATGCTCCCTTAGCCACACATAGGGCGATTTTTATCATCTTTTGCACCCTATAAGCCTCTTCAAGCTCAGGGTTTGCACTTAGCTCTTTATACTTGATAGCAATGTTTTTGGAGCGTTTGCAAAGCTCCTCTAGTCCATCTACTGCCTTTTGAAGCCCCTCTTCAGTTCTAAAGATTCCGATATGCTCCTCTACTAACTCTTGCATTTGAGCTTTGAGCTTAAATGGATTTTCTCCACTCTCTCTAGAGATGATTGCTTCAAGTTTGGCTTGTTCTCTATCTAGGAAGCCTTGAATTACTTCAGTTGAGATTTGAGCTTGAGAGTTTTTGCAATGCTCTGCAAAATAATCTCCGATAACCATACCTGCCACCACAGCTTCAGCCACAGAGTTTCCACCAAGTCGATTGAATCCGTGCATATCCCAGCACGCTGCCTCTCCTGCTGAAAAGAGTCCCTTTAATGCACTCTCTCCTCTATAATCCGTCCTAATCCCTCCCATAGAGTAGTGTTGCATCGGACGCACAGGGGCATACACGCCTTTTTGAGTGAGATCAATTCCATTGAAGCAATATGCAATCTCCCAAACATCTCTTAGGTTTTTGTGGATATGCTCAGCTCCAAGGATAGAAATATCTAACCATAGGTGTTCGCCATAAGGGGATTGGATTCCCTTTCCTGCTTTAATATGCTCTAGCATTCTTCGGCTCACAACATCTCTACTTGCCAAATCTCTCTTCTCAGGCTCATAATCCACCATAAACGCGTGTCCATCTTTATCTCTTAGCAATCCCCCATCACCTCTACACCCCTCAGTCAGCAAGATTCCACTAGGCACGATTGGGGTGGGGTGGAATTGCACTGCTTCCATATTTCCTAGTCTTGCAATCCCCGTCTCTAGCACTGCCCCTGCTGCCACACCATCGCAGATGACTGCATTTGTAGTGTTTTTATAGATTCTTCCATATCCCCCTGTGGCCACTAGTGTTCCTTTGGCAATATAAGCGATAAGCTCTCCACTGACTAAATCTCTAGCCACAACGCCGTGGCATTTACCCTCGTGATGAATGACTGCAATCATCTCTTTTCTATCTAAAATCTCAGTTCCTAGCTTGATAGCCTCATTTGCGACTGCATAGAGCATTGAGTGTCCTGTGGCATCTCCAGTATAACACGCTCTCCACTTCTTTGTCCCCCCAAAGTCCCTTGCATTGATAAGTCCGTGAGCCTCTTTGTCTTCTTCAAAAGTCTCTTTTTGTCCCTTAATAATCGCAGTTCGCTCTCCTGCTTTTACCCTGCTCCAAGGCACTCCCCACGCTGCAAGCTCACGGATTGCCTTTGGGGCAGTGGTTGCAAACATTCTAGCTACCTTTTGATCGCACCCCCAATCGCTTCCCTTCACCGTGTCCATAAAATGAATATCTTCATTATCCCCTTGAGCTTTTTTGGCATTTCCCAAACTTGCTTGCATTCCACCTTGAGCCGCTGCTGAGTGGGAACGCTTCACGGGAATTAGACTTAAAACGATTGTTTTTAATCCTAATTGTCGGCAACCAATCGCTGAACGCAATCCTGCCAACCCTCCACCTACAATCAACGCATCAGAATAGATAATCTTCATTATTGCACCTCCAAAATAAGCACATCAACCTCATCGTGATTCATTGCTTTTTCCATTCGTTTTTCAAGATTTGAAAACTCAATTCCATATTTGATATAAGCCCCAAAAGTAAGGAATCCAAGTGCAAGAAAAAATATTGTCATACAGGTTTTAACTTTTTGCAATACCTTTCTTGTCGCTTCAGGAGTTTTACCCCAATGATCAAACCAGCCCCATTTCACAGCCAATCGATAAAGTCCGATACTTCCGTGTAATTCCACAGCAATCAAAAGCACAAGATAAAGTATCCAAAAATGTTGCTCCACAAAACGCAATGAAGACGCCACAGAGCCAATCCCCACAAGTGCATCAGGGCTATTGGGTGAGAGCATAATCACAAAAAGATGAGCACTCCCAAAGAAGAAAAGCACAAATCCACTGCAAGCTTGAATCCACCAATAAGTCGTGTCTTTGTGTTTCATCAAATTTTTATGAGTTCGCATTTTTAAGAATTGTTTATAGTTGATTGGAAACTTTCTCATTGCCAAAAATGCGTGAATCATAAACGCTACCAACACCACAAACACGATAAAAGAAGTAACTAAAGGTTTGCGATGACCAAAGATAAAATCAAGCTCGGCTTTGCCAATCAGCCAATCAAAAAGCTTTGGACTAATCAAAATGCTTGATACAAAAAACATATGGGCTATCATAAACAACCCCAAAAATAATCCCGTGGCACTCTGCCACCAATCAAGTCTAGCTGGTATTCGACTCTTCTTCCCATCAGGTCTTACATCAGCGTAACTCTCGATGATCTCATTAGACATCTTTTCCTCCTATAAGATTTCCTTTGCTTGGTTACCCCTCACAAAAAAGGCTAACCTAGTTGCTATACTCTCAAAAAAAAGTAACTTCAAAAATTAGAAAATCACATTTTCAAAGGGTATATTAATTCTATTGTAACTAAAGGTAATATTCTTGGGTGTTTTTGGTTAAATTCTTTACACTTTTTAAATCAATAATTTTTTATAAAAATTTTTTTAGAAAACTTTTTTTTAATCATCTTTGAGTATAAACTTTTGTTTTTTGATTAACTCAAAAACCTCTTGTTATCTTGGGATAAGTGTAATTATGGATAAGTCAATCAAATAGAAGATTTCACCCCCTCCCCTTTTATAAAGTGTTATTTGCTTAATCTCATTGTATCAAGCACAATCATAAGCTCTTCGTTTGTTGGGATTGCAAATACTGCAATTTTGCTATCACTTGCATTAATCTGCTCTGTCCCTCTTGTGCCATTTTTGCTCTCATCAATCTTAACACCAAGATAAGAGAGTTGGCGACAAACTTCGCTTCTAAAGTGTGCTGAATTTTCTCCCACACCTGCTGTAAAGATGATTCCATCAGCTCCACCAAGACTAACCATCAATCTTGCAATCTCTTCAGCAACTCTATAACTCATAAACTCATAAGCTCTCTTAGCCCCCTCATTGCTCTCTAGGTTGCACTCAAGAGTATAGAAGTTTGAGCTAAACTCTGATAATCCACCTACACCACTTTTATAATAGAGGAAATCTCTAATCTCATCAACTCCATAGCCTTTGTTTTCCATCAAATAGAGCAAAATCCCTGGATCGATACTTCCAGGTCGTGTCCCCATACTTACACCATCAAGAGCCGTGAATCCCATTGTAGTCATTACTGACTTTCCATTCTCAATCGCACAAAGTGAAGCACCTGAACCAATATGAGCGATAACAAATTTCTTATCTGCAATTTCAGGATATCTATCTTTGAGTGCCTTTGCAATATAGGCATAAGAAGTTCCGTGCATTCCATAGCGTCTTACACCCTCTTTGTAAAGTGAATAGGGGATTGCATACATTGTGGCATTGCCTTTCATTGTTTGGTGGAATGCTGTGTCAAATACTGCCACTTGAGGGATATTGGGGAATTTCTCTCTCAAAAGCTTAATCACTCGCAAATTATGAGGTTGGTGCAATGGAGCTAATGGGATAAGGCTCTCAATATCAGCCACAACCTTATCAGTAATAAGGGCAGAATCACTAAAGATTGTCCCACCATGCACGACCCTATGCCCACAAGCTTTGATTGTGTAATCTTTGTAAGTCTCCATAATCCAAGAGAAAAGATAATCAAGCACCAAAGCGTGATTATGAGCTTCTTTCTCGCTCCACTTATGCTCAGCAATTGTATTGCCCTCTGCATCTTTTGCTTTAAAACTTGGAGCTAAGTCAATTCCCTCAACCTGTCCTGAAGCAATCGCTTGAGTGTGTGTATCAAAAATCTTAAACTTAAGACTTGAACTTCCTGCATTAATTACCAAAATCATTTCTTTCATTGTCTCTCCTTTATTATTCACTTGCCAAAACTGCTAGAGCTGAACTTGCCACTCTTGCCTCTGCATTGTCTGCTCTTGAAGTGAGAATAACTGGCACTTTTGCACCAAGCACCACTCCTGCAACCTTTGCATAAGCAAGATATACCAAAGCTTTAAAGAGGATATTTCCTGCCTCAATCTGAGGAGCAACCAAAATATCAGGATCTCCACAAACTTCAGAATCTATCTTTTTAATCTTTGCTGAGATTGCTGAGATTGCATTATCAAATGCCAAAGGACCATAGACCAAAGCATTTTCTACTTCACTTTTAGCTCTTTGAGTAAGCTCGTGAGCTTCCATTGAGCTTGGGATTTTCTCATAAGGCATTTCAACTGCACTCAAAAGCCCTACTTTTGGGGTTTTGATTCCAAGTTTGTGAGCCAAATCCACGGTGTTTTTGATGATACTCATTTTTGCATTGATATCAGGGGCGATATTGATTGCTGCATCTGCGATGAAAAGTGCTTTGTGATAAGCAGGAATATCAAGGACAAATGCGTGAGTAATGCTTCTATCGGTTCTAAGATTTGCATCTCTTTTGACTACTGCACTCATAATGTCATTGGTATGAAGATTTCCCTTCATAATCGCTTTGACTTCGCCTTTTGTAGCAAACTCTGCTGCTTTTGTCGCTGCGTCTTTGTCCTCTAGCACATTGATAATCTCAAATGGAGAAATATCTAGTCCAAACTCTTTTGAAGTAGCAATAATCTTGCTCTCATCTCCCACTAAAATTGGATCAATCAATCCAGCCTTGTAAGAATCAACCACGCCACTCAAACTTGTCTCATCAGTAGGTTGAGCGACTGATACTTTGATTCTGCCTTTTGCTTTTGCTTTTTGCAAAATGCTTTCAAAGACATCGTATTCTCTGCCTTGTAGTTGTTGCATATCAACTCCTTTTTATAAAATTTTTTTATGATTATACGCACTAAACTTACAAATGCTTACAATCTTGCAAAAAAACTTGAACTTTTTTGGGATTTGATTACCCAATGTTACTTTTTAGCAATTTTGCAACTTCTTTAGCGTGATAACTGATGATAATATCTGCCCCTGCTCTTTTAAAACTTATCATCGTTTCCATCATCACTTTCTCATAATCCACTATCCCTGCATTTCCTGCAAGTTTGAGCATACTATACTCTCCACTGACATTATAAAGTGCCAAAG
The DNA here is from genome assembly GCF_003364205.1 of Helicobacter brantae. Lineage (GTDB taxonomy): Bacteria > Campylobacterota > Campylobacteria > Campylobacterales > Helicobacteraceae > Helicobacter_G > Helicobacter_G brantae. The sequence continues at coordinate 132,976 of NZ_NXLV01000004.1, read as the reverse complement.
GAAGCAAACTTGCCTCACGAATATCTCGCACTATATCAAGGTAGGCAAGGGCAGGTTTTACCATCAAAATATCTGCCCCCTCACGCTCATCAAGCAAACTCTCTCTGATTGCCTCTCGCCTATTTGCCCCATCTTCTTGATAGGTTCTTCTATCCCCAAAACTAGGGGTAGATTGAGCCACATCTCTAAAAGGACCATAATATGCACTTGCAAACTTTGTCGAATAGCTCATTATGGGCAAATGGATAAATCCTGCTTTATCAAGTGTGTTTCTAAGATAGGCTGTTGTGTGATCCATCATTCCACTTGGAGCAATCATATCTACCCCTGCTTTTGCCAAATCAAGGGCTTGAATCCCTAGTATCTCTAAAGTCGCATCATTATTGACACTCTCTCCTTGCAAAATCCCACAATGTCCGTGACTTGTGTATTCACAAAAGCACAAATCTGCACTTACAAACATTTGCGGATATTTCTCTTTGATTGCTCTAGTTGTCCTTGCAACGATACTATCTCCCAAAGCCGAGCTTCCCCTCTCATCTTTATGCTCTGGGATACCAAAGAGCAAAATATGATAAATCCCTAGATCCATCAACTCCTTGCACTCTTGCAAAATGTATTCAATACTCATTTGATACACATCAGGCATTGAGGCAATGGGGTTTTTGCAATCTTTTTTATCGATGACAAAAAGAGGGTAGATAAATTGAGAAATATCTAGCCTACTCTCCCTTACTAAATCTCTCATTTTTGGGTTCATTCTTAGTCGTCTAAGTCGCATTTTCTATCCTTTGATTTTGCAAGAATTTTCCACCACACAGCCTTGAATGATGAAATGATTCATTTCATCTTCATATTGGTATGTGATTTCAAATTTTTGAGATTCTAAAACATTTTTGATGATATAAAGCCCCAATCCAAAGCCTTGAGAGTTGTTTTCTTTAAAATATGGCTTGACATACTCACTAAAGTCTTCTTTGAGGGGTTTTCCACGATTGCTAATGATAAGGTTTTGCATTTGAGCTTTGACATAGACTTTTTTATCTTCCCCATATTTGATTGCATTATCAAAAAGATTTTTAAGAGCTAGGGTAAAAAGCTCAAAGTCTGCTTTGATTAAGTCATTTTCATTCTCAACCACAATACGCTCATCATCATCAATCAAAAGCATCATCTTGGCTTGATCTATGGCTTCTTTGAGGAAAAATTCTCTTTTTTTCACTCGATAGGTTTTTGAATTCATCTGCTCTAGCTTAGCAAACTCTTCAATCAAACTCCCCAATCGCTTAAATACTGAAATCAATCTCTCTTTAGCAGAGCTATCTTCAAGCATTGCACAAATGAGCCTTCCTTTGGTGATAGGCGTGTTTAGCTCGTGCATTATGGAGCGTAAAAAGAGGGAGCGTGATTCATTTAAGGCTCTAATCTTAGATACAGCATTATCAAACTCTTGAGCAAGTTCGCCTATCTCATCTTTGTGTCCTAGTTTGCAAGAAATATCCAAATCCCCATTGGAGAATTTTTTGATATTGGAGTGCAAGATTTTTAGAGGTGCAAAGGCTTGAAGAAGCATTACAAACATCAAAGAAAGCACGATAATTGCCACAATACTAATGATATAAAAATTCACAAATGAACTCTCAGGAGAGTATTTGAAAAGAATTGATTCTTTGGGGGTTTCAAGCAAGATATAAATCCCACTATCAGTTTTTAGCGTCTTAGCAAACACACCTTGAACAAATGGGGGGAGCTTATTGGTATTGATAAGTTGCTCTTTGATTCTTGGATCACTAGATTGCACAAAGCCAAATTCTTTGAGGTATTGATAAATCACATTGATATCTTTACTCTCTCGCACAATAGGGCTAATGGTGCTAATAAAATAGCGATAACGCAACTCTTCTCTCTGATTGTCCTGCTCTACTTGATCTTTGATAAAATAAAAAGAAAAGCCCAAAAAACTTAACAGGGCAAAGAGAAAAAGCCCTGTGATTTTGAAAAAAATTGAGCTATCGATTAAAAAACGACGAAGCATTAGCGATTGATTTCAATCTTATAGCCTACTCCACGAACAGAAATGATATATTCAGGAGTTTTGGGGTTTTGCTCAATCTTAGCTCTCAATCTTCCAATGATAACATCAATACTTTTATTTGAGCTTTCAGGATTGATTGATTTTGTTTCAATCGCAATTGATTCTCTTGAGAAAACTTGCCCCACTTTGCTTAAAAGCAAGGATAAAATCTCATATTCTGCTTTTGTAAGCTCCAATCTCTTGCCTTTAAAAAGAATCTCTCTTCCCTCAGGACGCACTTCAAAAATATCTTTATGCTCCTTTTTTTGTTGTTCTTCTTGTGCTTTGGCACTGTATCGTCTAAGCACAGAATGTATCCTTGCGACAAGCTCTTGAGGATCATAGGGTTTGGGGATATAATCATCTGCACCAAACTCTAAAGCTTTGATTTTGTCATTGACATCATTTCTAGCCGAAGAGATAATAATAGGGATATTTTTTTGTTTTACAATTCTTTGACATACCTCTAGTCCATCAAGATTGGGCAAAGTCAAATCCAAGAGCAAAAGATCAAACTTTCTAGCATTCACTGCACTCATTCCAGTGTATGGCTCATCATAGTTTGTAACATTCATATCATGACCCTTAAGATACTCACTCAAAAGCTCAGCAAGCTCAAGATCATCTTCAATCATCAATATTTCTAACATTTCTCTAGCCTTTATGTAAAGATTTAATGCAATATCATAACTAAAAAATTTTAAAAGAAAAGTAAATGGGGGAACTCCGAGGCGTTTCCGCCTCGTCGTAGTAACACAAAGGATTTTTTAGGAGAGAAAACGAATACGTCTTATTTGTCTTAAGAAACTTAAGACGAGAGAATTCTATGATAATATGAGTAAATATTTTATTTACTAAATCAAATTTCTTTTAATCTTTTATCAATTTCACTCAACTGATATTGCAAATATCGCAAAACAAGTTCTAGCTTTTGCTCTATTTCTTTGGTTTCTGGAGAAAGCAATCCTTCAAACAAAACAAGCATTTTATCTCTTTGCATACTCAAAAACTCTCTTTCATCAATCAATGAAGCAGAGAGCATTTCTCTATCTTGAAATTCCCTCTCTTGCTCATCTTCTTTTCTGCCTTGCCCATCAATTTGAGATAGTGTTTCTACAATCACATCTTTGAGTTCATTGATCTTCATCATCGCAACAACCACCTTTCTATTTCCAAAATTTGTCTTTGCCCTTGTGCATCTATAAAGAAATTTTTATGCTCTTCTTCTACCCCAGAAAATCTCCTCCACTCTCCCCTCAAACGCATAATCCCCACCCTTGCCTCTACAGCATTTTGGTTGAGTGCAATGAGTTTATGATAAATCCTTATTGCCTCTTGCTTATCTCCACTTCTCTCATAAGCAATAGCATTTTGCAATAGCTCCATTTCCTGCCTTTAAGAAAAATTGCAAAATTTTATCAAAAACTCTCCAAAATGAAACTTTCAGAGCCTTGATTTGCAAGGAAATTTTCTAATCTTTTTTCAAATTATCCAAACCCTTATTATAATGTTTAAAATTTTTTGGGTTTTCCCAAATTCCAACATTAAAAAGAGCAAAATATGAAAAATCTAATCATTGTAGAATCACCAGCAAAAGCCAAAACCATAAAGAATTTTTTGGATTCAAGCTATGAGGTTGTAGCAAGTAAAGGGCATATTCGTGATTTGCCCAAAAATACTTTTGGGATAAAGATTGAAAACAAGCACTTTATCCCTGAATACAAAATCGCACCCGATCATAAAGAGATTGTCAATCAAATCAAGTCTTTGGCAAAAAATGCTACTCAAATCTATATCGCAACCGATGAGGATCGTGAGGGAGAGGCGATTGGTTATCATATCACCCAAGCACTTGGAGAAGATGCCTCAAAGCTCCCACGCATTGTCTTTCACGAAATTACAAAAAGTGCAATCACACACGCACTAGAGCATCCTCGCCATATTGATATGGATAAAGTCGATGCCCAACAAGCAAGACGATTGCTTGATAGAATCGTGGGCTTTAAGCTTAGTGGTTTGATTGCTACAAAGATTCAAAGAGGATTGAGTGCAGGAAGAGTGCAAAGTAGCACACTCAAACTTGTAGTGGAGAGGGAAAAAGAAATCCAAGCCTTCAAACCTGTGCGATATTTCAATATTCAAGGGATTTTCTCTCCCTCTATCCAAGCTGAACTTATAGAATTCCAAAACCAAAAACTTGAAAAATTGAGTTTGCAAGATGAAAAAATGGTTCTCTCAATGGTAGAGCAACTCCAAAAAGAAGAGTTTGAAGTAGGAGCAATCAGCAAAAAAAGCAAAAAAACTCCAACACCTCCTCCATTTATGACTTCCACTCTTCAGCAAAGTGCCTCAAGTCTTCTAGGATTTTCTCCCACCAAGACAATGAGTGTAGCTCAAAAACTCTATGAGGGAGTTAAAACAAACAATGGTGTAATGGGAGCAATCACCTATATGAGAACAGATAGTCTTAATATCGCCAAAGAAGCCCAAGAGAGTGCAAGAGAGATGCTTAGCAAAACCTATGGCAAAGACTATGTCCCCTCCAAACCCAAAAGCTATGTGAGCAAAAGCAAAGGGGCTCAAGAAGCTCATGAGGCTATCCGCCCTACCAATCTTGCTTTTACCCTAGAGATTGCAAAGGAGTTTTTAAGCAATGATGAATACAAGCTTTACGCTCTCATCTACAAACGCTTTTTAGCCTCTCAAAGCACAGATGCTGAGTTTGAAAGCCAAAGCGTGTCTTTCATCTCAAAAAGCGGAGTTTTCAAGGCAAATGGAAGTCGATTGCTTTTTGATGGATTCTACAAAATCATAGGGAATGAAGACAAAGATAAGCTCCTCCCTCCACTCTCTGAAGGAAAAGTCATCAAAGCTGAAGAAATCTCTAGCAAAGAGCATTTTACAGAGCCTCCTGCAAGGTTTAATGAAGCAGGTTTGATTAAGATGATGGAAAGTCTAGGAATCGGTCGTCCAAGCACCTATGCCCCAACAATTGCTTTGCTTTCAAGCAGAGATTATATCAAGATTGAAAAAAAGCAAATTTTTGCCCAAGAGAGTGCTTTTAGGGTTACAGAAATGCTAGAGCAACACTTCAATGAGATTGTAGATAGCCATTTTACTGCCAAACTTGAAGAAGAGCTTGATGATATTGCTGAGAAAAAGGAAAATTGGCAAGAGGTGCTTTGGAGATTTTATGAACCTTTTGAGCAGAAAATCACTCAAGGCAAGAAAAATATCGCCTCCCAAAAAGTTGCCACTCCCACAGGAGAGAATTGCCCAGAGTGCAATAGTCCATTAGTGAAGAGAATGGGAAGATATGGGGAATTTGTAGCTTGTAGTGGGTATCCCAAATGCAAATACATTCAAAAAAATACAAGCAAACAAGAAGAAGTGGTAAGTGGTGAGGTGTGTGAGAAATGCGGAAAGCCAATGATTAAAAAAGCAGGGAAAAATGGAGAGTTTTTGGCTTGTAGTGGATATCCCAAATGCAAAAACACAAAATCACTCTCTAGCACTCCTCCCAAAACTTTGGAAGTCAAATGCCCTGAATGTGGGGGAGAGATTGTGGAGAGAAGAAGCAAAAGAGGGGCATTCTTTGGTTGCAATAACTATCCCAAATGCAACTTTATCTCCAAATACGAGCCTATTGCCTCACCCAAATGTCCTGAGTGTGGCTATATGGTTACAAAACGCACTTATAGAGGAAAAGAAATCTATGAGTGTATTAAATGCAAAAATAAAACAGAAGCAAAGGATTAAAAATGCGAAAAATTACAACAATAGTGCTACTTCTTATCTCATCAATCTTGGCTCAAGATCTGAGCTATCAAGAGATTCAAAATATCGCCAAAGAAAGTGCTGATGACTTTCTTAAAGAATACACAGAAAGGGACAAAGCTACCCTTATTGTCTCTAGTTTCAAGAATGATACAAATATTGATGATGAAATCTTTACAAGAGCCTTGCTAAGAGAGATTAGAAAAAGTGGAAGATACAATCTTGTTAATAGCGTTGGTGGGGATTCAATGGTGTATGATGCAAGAGGGCTAAGAAATAATGAAGAGTTCAATCCTGAAACCACGACTGAAAAAGGTGAGCTTGTCGCACCTGATATTTCTCTAAGTGGGAAAATAAGCAAAAGCACCAATGGAGATGAGGAGACCTATCTCTTTTTACTCACTCTCACAGACATTAAAACAGGGCTTGTGATTTGGGATAGAGATGTGATTTTGAGTAAAAATCTCACCACCTCAAGCACAAAAGTTACCACAAATACTCCTGCTCAAACTCAAGTGCAAAAAAAAGCAGAGGAAAAGGTAGAGAAAAAAACCCAAGAGCTCTCTCAAGTCAAACGCAAAGAGCTTCCTCCACTTCCCAAAAACTCTTATTTTCTTTTTGGTTTTGATGGAGAAGTGGGAGCTGATGGGGAGAGCAATGTGCTTTATTCAGGGGATTTAAGAGTGGGATATACCTATCGGTGGAATCATAGCTATGCTATTAGTGTATTTGGAATGTATCGCTTTTGGAATGATTTTTATCCTCAAAAAACCACAACAACTTCATCATCTAAAAATTCAAAAAGTAGAGGGAAACCTAGCAATAGTTCTGATGATGAAGACAATGAAGATAATCAAGAAGAGAAAGAAAACAAGTTTGTGCATGGTGTAGGAGGGGGAGTGCAAATCAAAATGGGATATTTTTATCTAGGTGGAGGATTGATTATTGATCTTGAGGATACATATTTCAACTTTTTGGGAGAAGCAGGACTTGCTTTCCCTCTAGGCTCATCTGCCAATCTCAATATCGGAGCTAGATACACTCACTCACAATCTGATGGGGTAAAAAATCGATTTGGGGGCGTGATAGGATTTTCATTCTTTATCTAATCCTCCATTCAACCCCCCTTCCTTCTCATATTGCAAACATCAAACCAATAGAGCCACTTATACCTCTATTAAGGTAGTTTGGATCTTGAGTAGCAACAACATATCTAATTCCACTTAGTAATCCTATATTTTTTGTCATTATCATTAAACCTGCTTCAAAGAAAGGATTTGCTGCTTTATATCCACTGCTAAAGAAGTTTGAATCAATCGCATCAAGATCATAGAGAACTCCTGCACTTGCATAAAAATAGCTAGCTTGAAATAACAAACCCAATCCTGCATCTTGTCCATAGTTGAGCTTTTCTACAATATTGTTATCTGTGATTTTTACACCTTGAGATCTAAGCTCATAAATCCCATAAGCTCCAAATCCATAATTTCCATCATCCCATCGATACATATAACCAAATCTTGTCCTAAAAGCATAATTTGTTTTCTCACCTGCCAAATGCCCTTGTCCAAATCCCCCCTCAAGCGTGAGAATAAAGAAGTTATTTTCATATCCAAGCATAGTGTCTTGTTCTTCATCATTTGAACTTACTTTCTTTTTGATCAGACATTTTCCCTCTTTTGTAACAATACGACGATCTGACCAAACTACAGCTCCTGTATTTGTGTCTGTAAGCTTAATAGAAATGAGATATTCTGTCATTTCATCTCCATCAATCAAGGCACAATCTTGTGTGATTGTTCCACTTAGCAATAGATCGGGTGCAAGAAGTGAGTCTTTTTCTTTTGTAGTTTCAGCACTAAATTCTTCATCATCACGCACCTTTCTTGCATCATTAAGCAAGGTTTCCTTGCTTTTTCCCATTGTTGCTGAAAGTTTAAATCTAGGATCTGAATTTCTAACATTTTCCAAAAAAGATTCTGCAAATGAAGTCATATTAAACTTCAAATTTGTATCATTACTAAAATCAGAAATCACAATTGTTTGTTCTTCCACCTTTGATTTTTTAGCATAGCCACTCAAGAAGTTTTTAGCACTTTTTTGAGCAATTTCTTCAAATTCACTCATACTAAGCTTGGTTTGTAATGCCATTCTTTTAGAAGAGCAACCTGACAAGCATAATAATATGCCAACAAAAACAGTCAACATCCATTGTTTTTTCATTATATACCTCACATTTTTTAAAATATTTTTGTTTTTTCTAAAAAATGTGTGCTTCTAAGGGGGGGGGGGTAATTGAAGGTTTTTTCTGCTCTTGCAAAGTATTCTTACAAGACATTTTGTTGAAATATTTTAAAACAATCAAAGGGAGAGAAAATATCACAACAAAGATTGCAATTATGTATCCCATTGTGATATTTTTAAAAATCATCAATCAGCTCTCCCCCATTTTTGCATTTTTTTATAAGCCTGCACTCCTAATCGCTTTGCAAAAAAAGATTTTGAAACACTAGGATTTTGAGTGTCAGAGACTGAAGCATTATGGAGAACTTCACCTCCATATTTTGTAGAAATATCCAATGTTACACTCTTATCTTCTTGCAACACTTCTACAACAATCTTCCACTGCGAACTTGAAGAAAGCTTCCCAAATTTTGTAAGATAGTCTTGGATTGTTTTCTCCAAAACACTCTTAAAGCTTTTAGAAAAATCCCCATCATATTCAAATACTAAATCAAATGTGGGTTTCTCTTCAACTTCTGGGATTGGCATTGGACTTCCACCCAAAGACAAATAAAGAACATAATCTCTTTGGATCTTTGAGAACAACCCCTTTCTGTATTGGTATTCAAATGGAGAAGTATTTGATAGAAGCTCTTGCTTTTTTTGCTCAATTCTTCTCTTAAGCTGATTGATAAGATCTGCTTTGCTTATCTCTACCTGAACATAACACTGATTTTCTCCATCACATTGGGCTTTTGTAGGCTCAATGTTAGTCAAATCATCAATTTGAGATTGAAGATTGATTGTTTGAGAAGTCAATGAATTTATTTTTTTGTCTTGCTTAATCTTGGTTTGATCAAAAGTTGATTTTACACTTACTTGCAAAGAATTAACAAGATCATTGATTGCTTTTTTCTTTGCCGATGCAATACTTGAGTCTTTGCCCAAACCATAGATTTTGCCTGAATCAACACTAGGATTCAAAAACCATTGTGGTGCTTCTGCCCCCAAAAGAGCAAGAAACACGCTTAAGACTGCTATTTTCTTCATCTATTTACCAAACCGAACTATTGCCAGAACTCATTTTGGAGATATCGATTGTTTTTGACCATACAGAGATTCCATTTTTTGTATTGATGATTTCAATTTTAAAGAAATAATCCACTCTTTGATCACTCCCCACTCTTGTAATTCTCTGACCAACCTTACCAGTTAGAGATGCAGAAACTGCAAGTTTTTCGCCTTTTTCTACTACCGTATCTTGATTGTATTCCTCATCGTTTCTTGCTTGACGACTTCTATCAATCATACGATCTGTAGAGCCACCACTTCCACTGATTGCACGAGTGATAAGAAACTTCCCGCTATTTTGAAGCTCTTCTACAATCCTTGCTGTGATTTGCTCCATATCTAGCTTGATGGTTGTATCATTTGTAAAATCTGATACTGCCAAAACCACAGGATTATCAATATTGATTCTATTGAAATATCCACTCTTATAAAGTGAATTCAAGCTATCTGTTGCAGCTTTTTTAATATCGTTTAGATCAAGACTTGAGCTGACATACTCTGTGCTTGCAGTGTCGATATATCTTGCACCTCCAGCACAACCATAAAAACTAAAAGCGACAAGAAGTGTTGTCGCAATATTTCTAATCATTCTCATATATTACTCCTTATTTTGAAAGCAATACTTGCTTGAAAATATTTTTCTGTGCATTTCTGATATAAACAATATTGTTTTTATCTACACAAACTTGCTGATTTCCCCCATCACATTTTGTTGTCATATTGATTGTAGTGATTACTTTATCACCTGCTTTTACATCAAACTTGCCCTCTGTATTTTTGATTCTCACAACATAGAAGCTATTTGGCATAACTGTTGAAATCCTTGTGTCAGCTTGAGCTGTTGCTTTGCTATAAATCGCTCCACCAATTCCTACTGCTAAACTTGCAATTCCTCCTGCTTTTTTGGCTGCTTGCTGTGCAAAATACTGAGTTAAAGTCTTAATACTTGTAGAAAGAACTCCTCTTGTGATAATAAAAGGAAGCTGTTTGCTAAACTCATTAAATACCAAAGGATTAAGAGTTGAGATCTGATATGCCCCATAAGCTTGTGCCTTTCCAACATTTAAAACCTCATAAGATTTTGCAAAAGCGACACCTTTTTTCAAATCAGGCAAAGCCAAATCAACGCTTACTACACTTCCTGGGAGAATAACGGGCATTGAGAATTTCTTTTGAATCTTAAATGGACTTTTTCCATCTTCAATGATTACCCATGTTTGCTTCTCTTGATATCCACCTTTTTGAATTGTCTCCAAGTCTTGCTTGATCACTTCAGAATTGCTTACCCCATAAGATTCTTTGAGAAAATCAATGGATTTACCATTATCTCCCTCAAGCATAAAGAACAATCCTGCCACATAATCAATCATTGGATTGATGTATCCATTAAGATTTGCAAATTCAGAGAGATTCTTATAGCTTGCCAAGAATTTATTTTGTTGTTCTTCTTGAGACTTTTTATCTCCTTTATTTTCCTTGTCATTTGCAACCTTATCTGAAGCCTCTTTTGCTTTTGCAATTTCTTTTTCATAATACTCTTTTATTCGTCTTTGACGATCACTTGCACGATTGAACTCTACTCTTGCATCAGCCAATTTATTTTGAGATAGATAGAACAATGCCTTGTAGTAATTAACCATTGCTCCTTCATACAAAAATCCCTTGTATGGCATAATTGTGTCATTAACTAAAAGAGCTCCAACATTTTGAAAGAATCCTGAAAGAACTCCCTCTAATTCATTTTTGTTGATATTCTTTTCTGCTACCTCAAGCATTTCTCCAGCTTCATTCTTTTTCAAATCAAAGCCAATAATTCCACCTTGGATCTGCCACAATAGGTCATCACCACTTGCATCTTTCTCTTTTTCACCCTTTTTAGGAAGATTTGCTCCCTTTTTTGCAAGCTCATATGCCTTATTTGCATTCCCTTCATAATACTGCTTACTTACCTCACTCAAGCTGATTGTAGAACAACCAGTCATTACCAAAAGCATCAAAGATGATCCGATCATCAAACTCTTCTTAAACAAAACTTTCTCCTTTCTGTCTGTAATTCAAAAAATCTCTCAAAAATGCTAAAAAACATTGCACATCTTGTCAAACACAAAAATCCTAGCCAAACTCACCCAAAAAGACAAAGAAAAGATGAAGCTAGAATCTAGCAACATAAGTTGCCTATAACAATCTTTTAATGCATTTTGAAACTAAAATATTACACTATTTTATCGCCGAATCTCAACTAAAATTTACCAAAAATTTACCTTTGAAAGGTTAAGCTCCAAAAACGATCAACAAGGGTATAATTAGCTTTTTGATTTTATTGATTATGGAGAGTAAAATGAGTGTTTTACAGATTGGTGCAGGGGGAGTAGGAGGAGTAGTCGCCCACAAACTAGCAATGAATGCTAAGACTTTTGGAGAAATTACTTTGGCTTCAAGGACTCTAAGCAAATGCCAAGAGATTGCCAAAAGTGTTTTAGAAAAAACAGGAGTGCAAATCCAATGCAAAAGCGTTGATGCTGATAGCGTAGATGAGCTTGTAGCTCTTATCAATGAGATTAAGCCAAAAGTTGTCATCAATGTAGCTTTGCCTTATCAAGATTTGAGTATTATGGAGGCGTGTTTGAGGACAAAAACCCACTATCTTGATACAGCAAACTATGAACATCCTGATACTGCAAAGTTTGAATACAAAGAGCAATGGGCATTTGATAAAGCCTATAAAGAAGCAGGGATTTTTGCATTACTTGGAAGTGGATTTGATCCAGGGGTTACCAATGTGTTTTGTGCTTATGCTCAAAAACATTATTTTGATGAGATTCATAGCATTGATATTTTGGATTGCAATGCAGGGGATCACGGCTATCCTTTTGCGACAAACTTCAACCCTGAAATCAATCTAAGAGAGGTTAGCTCTAAGGGACGCTATTGGCAAGAGGGTAAGTGGATTGAAACAGAGCCTATGGAGATTATGCAAGTGTGGGATTATCCTGAGATTGGAGAGAAAGATTCTTATCTGCTCTATCACGAAGAGCTAGAATCATTAGTCAAAAATATCAAGGGATTGAAAAGAATCCGATTCTTTATGACTTTCTCCCAAAACTACCTCAACCATATGCGATGTTTGGAGAATGTAGGAATGCTTAGAATCGATGAAGTAGAGCATAATGGAAGCAAAATCATTCCTATCCAATTCCTAAAAACTCTACTCCCTGACCCTGCAAGTCTAGCAGGACGCACGATTGGAAAAACAAATATTGGTTGCTATATCACAGGGCTTAAAGATGGCAAAGAGAAAACTATCTATATCTACAATGTTTGCGATCACCAAGAGTGCTACAAAGAAGTCAATTCTCAAGCTATTAGCTACACCACAGGAGTTCCTGCAATGATTGGGGCTAAACTCATTGTTGAGGGCAAGTGGGGAGGAGAAGGAGTGTTTAATATGGAAGAGCTAGATCCTGATCCTTTTATGGAAGAGCTTAACACTCAAGGATTGCCTTGGAAGGTGCTAGAGTTTTGAGAAATCAAATCATCACGCTCAATTATCTCTATCATCTTCAAATGTTTGGAGAAGAGTTTTTTTCTGAAAACATTCTTCCCCAAAAAGAACAAGCACAAGCTCAAAACTCTCAAGTGCTAGGGTGGGATCCCAAAGGAGCAAAGCTAGGGCTAATCACCCAAACGCCCACCCTTGATACACACAATGCGTTTTTGATACAAAAAAGCTCACAAATGCTCCAAGACATTATGAGCAAGGTTTTTTCTCTCACTCAAGAGCAATGTGGGATTTTCTCACTTTTTAAAACCCAAGAGAATATCCCTCCAGCTAGTGAGTTTTTTAAATACAGAGAAATACTCTTGGCTCAAATCTCTCATTCTCAAGCCAAAGTTTTTGTCATCTTTGGTGTAGAAGAAGTGGGAAGTGTCCTTTTCCCCAATCAAAGGCTTCAGTTTGGAAGCACACTGAATTTCAGAGGAAAAACCCTCATCTTCACCCATTCCCTCAAAGCTCTTCTAAGACTTGAAGGACTCAAAAAACAAACAATGCAACACCTCAACTCAGCAAAGGCTCTAATGTGAAAGCTCTTTTTATCATTCTACTCACCCTTATCTCTTTGTCTGCAAATCCTCTCAACCTCCAAGATCCAAGACTCTCCAAACCTCAAGAAGAAATAATTGCTCAATTTGGCAATATCCCCACAAAATCTTCTTCTCTCAAAATCGCCTTAATGATGCCCAAAAAGATTATCGGACGCTACTCTGTGGCAACTATTGATACTATTCTTGCTTATCTTTCTGCAAGAGGAGGAGATTTTGAGCTTGAAGTTTTTGATTGTGGAGATGAGGAAGAAAGCTCAATTAAGAGCTTCTATCAGCAAATCTACTCACAAGACTTTCATTTCATCATCGCGATTTTTACAACCAAAGGAGCTTATGAAAGCACCAAACTTTCTTTAAAAATCCCTCTTTATATCCCCACGGTGAATAAAACTCAAATCGATTTTGATCCCTCTCTCTCTCCTCTGCTATTCTTTGGAGGGATTAGCTATGAGGATCAAATCAATGAGCTTTTGAAATTCCAAAGTGGCACACACACAATCGCTTACAATGATGATAGCCCTGTGGGAGAGCGACTTTCACTCCTTTTGCAAGAGAAAATCCCTCAAATCCAAGAGCAAACCATCACCAATGAGATTGCTGCAACATTCTCAAAAAGCAGAAAAACTCAAGAAGAGCTAATTTATCAAGCCGATGTCTTCCTCAATACCCCTGTAGTGAAAACTGGACTTTTGCTCTCTCAAATCGGATACTTCAAGAAAAAAGCTTCTAGTTTTCTCTCTACTCAAATCAACTACAATCCCTCTTTGGGTATCCTCACCCAACAAAGAGATAGAGAAAATCTCTATATCGCTAACTCCATTGGAGAGGCAGATCAAAAATTGATAGAGTATGCCTCACTTCTTAATAGTGATCTTAAATATGATTGGGTGAATTACTCCACAGCTTTGGGAATGGAGATTTTTTATCGCCTAGTGCATCCTGAAAGTTTGGCGTATTTCAAAGAAAATATCTTGGATAATCAAATGCAATACCAAGTCAAAATTTATCAAATTGACACCAAAGGTTTCTATGAAGTCAAACCCCCTCAAAGGGAGTATGAAGAGCTAGGCGAGGAAATGGGGTTAGAGAATCCTTGAAGTGTGGGTGTAGAGGTTCATATTTTTTCCTCTTGCAAACCCACAGAGTGTGATTCCGTGCTTTTGTGCTGTTTGCACTCCCAAAAATGTAGGAGCAGTTCTTGAGATGACGATAGGGATATGGTGCATTACAGCTTTTGTTACCATCTCAGAACTTAATCTTCCACTCACAATCAAAATCCCCTCATTTGGATCTTTTCCTTGCATTCTTGCCATTCCACACACTTTATCAATCGCATTATGTCTTCCAATATCCTCACTGACTAGAGAGCTATCATCAGAGAAAAGCAACATTGCTTTATGCACACACCCTGTCTGCAAATATAGCTCGCTTTCTTGATAAAATCTTTTTACATGAGAAAGCACCCACTCTCCCTTCACTTTTAAGTCTGAAGTGTTGAAATCCACCTCCACAGCATTTTCTACATTTCCTGTAACTCCTCCACCACAGCCTGAAACTAGAGTTTTTTCTTTGTAGAGATTTTTGAGATTTCCTTCATTAATCCTAGCCTCCATTCTTACAGCCAATCCGCTCTCATCTACTTGTATGCTTTTGACATCTTCTATCCCATCAATCACCCCCTCACTTAGCAAAAACCCCACCATATGGGCTTCTTGATTTTGTGGGATACACATTGTGGAGATAATCTTCTCTCCATTGAGAAAGAAATTTACCCTTGATTCCAAAATCACTACATCACCCTTTTGCACTCTCTCTCCATCTTCAAACCTGATGATTTCAATCTGCTTTAAAACTTCCATAATATTTCCTTAAAAATAAAGTTATTTTATTTTACAAAAATTACTCCCCTATTGTAGAATCTATTTGAGAATATCAAGGAGGAAAAATGCGACTACTTTATCAGTTTTTACTAGCAAGTTTGATTGGAGTGGAGCTGACTTTGGGAGTTTTGGTTGCTCCTATAATCTTCTATCCTCAAAAGGTTGGAATAGAAACCTTAAGCCTTTTTCAAAGTGGATTATTGATGGGAAGACTTTTTGAGAAAATGGGTTATATTTTGCTAGGAGTGAGCTTTGTGAGTGTGGTTTTTGAGTTTTTCTCTCTCCCCAAACACTTTTTTCGCTTCACGCTCTCTCTTCTCATTGCTCTTCTCTCTTGTGTGTTTGTATTTTATTTCTCAGACTTTATCCTTCATGCTCAAAGTCTAGGAGAAAATGCCACACAAACTCAAGAGTTTAAAGACATTCATCAATGGAGTGAGCTTACACTCAAAAGTATTGTCGCATTACAACTTCTGCTTTTCTTTTTACCATTTTACAATAGGAGAAAATATGAAAAAGTTTATTAGTCTATTGAGTGCTTTTGCACTTCTTCATCTTCAGCTCTTAGCTTGTACAGGGATTTCTATCACCACCAAAGATAGCAAACATATTCAAGCACGCACGATTGAGTGGGGAGAGTTTCCTTTGGGAAGCAAACTCATCATCTCTCCTAGAAATCAAGAATTCCAATCCCTCACCCCTCAAGGCAAAAATGGAATCAAGTGGAGGGCAAAATATGGATTTGTAGGCATAAGTGTGGCAATGGATGGGTTTATTGGAGAGGGGATTAATGAAGCAGGATTAAATGCAGGATTGTTTTATTTCTCTCATTATGGCTCACTTGCTCCATTTAGTGGCAAAGATTTAGATAAAAGCATTTCAGATATGGAACTTACAAAATATATCCTCTCAAACTTCTCTAGCGTAGAGGAAGTCAAAGAAGCTTTCAAAAATATCAAAGTCGTTCCATTTATGCTAGAAAAAGATGGCAAAGCCCCTCCTACTGCACATTGGAGAGTCAATGACAATAAGGGTGGAAGGATTGTGATTGAGATTATGAAAGGGGAGGTAAAAATCTATGATAACCCCATTGGTGTGCTGACAAACTCTCCTGATTTTTCTTGGCAACTCACCAATCTCAATAACTATGTCAATCTCCATTCAGGCTCAGCCCAAGCTTTCAAACTAGGAGAGCAAGATATCTTTGCAGTGGGTGCAGGAAGTGGAATGTTGGGCTTACCAGGGGATTTCACACCTCCCTCAAGATTTGTAAGGGCAAGTTTTTTTCTCCATACTGCTCCAAAACCCAATAATGCCTATGAGGGAGTCACTCAAGCTTTCCATCTCCTCAATCTCTTTGATCTACCTATTGGCACAGAATATGCCAAAAGCTCTGAAGTCCCCCCTACTCTCCCAAGTGCCACACAATGGACTGCAGTAAGCAATCAAAGTGATTTAGAGTTTTATTATCGCACGATGTATAACAGCACGATTCGAAAAGTCAATCTCAAACAAATAGACTTCTCCAAAACAAAATGGCAAGCACTCAAATTAGATGAAGTAGAAAAAGAAGCATTTAAAGAAATAACAATAAAGTAGATATATAGGGGAAATCAGAGGGGGAAACCCCTCTATTTGAGATTACTTAGATTGATTAAGCAATCCCAATACACCAACAGCGTGAGGAGTCATAGCACCACACTTGTTGCATACTGTGTAAATTGCAGGAACCATAGGTCCATTAGACACCAAACTTCCATCAATTCTGTTTTGCAATGTTACATTACTAAAACCAGGAGCGATACCAATCTCGCTTCCACCGCAAACTGGGCACTTAAGCTTTCCAGCTTTTTCTTTTACCTTGTCTAGGATTGCTTGTTCTGTGATTGAAATATCTTGTGACATTTCTTCTCCTTAGTGATGATTTTGCTTAAGAGTGAGACAAGCTCAAAAACTCCTAATATTGCTATTATAGTTTTTTTCTACTAAATAATCAAATCATTTGAAAATATTTCAGTGCTTCTTTTATCATTCCTGCTGTATCTTTAGCACTCACTTTTTTCATCACCTTCTCAATCTCACTCTTCTTAAAGCCCAGCCCCTCAAGTGCCAAGATTGCTTCTTCTTTTGCTTTTTGATCTCCACTCACTTCAAGTGAAAAATCAAAAAATCCTGCCAAATCTACCATAATCTTGCTTGCTCCCTTAGCCCCAACGCCTGAAACTTTTTGCAAAGCAGTGATATTTTTTTGCTCCACAATTTGAGCAAAGTTTTGGGGAGTATAAGTAGAGAGGATTGCCATTGCCACCTTTGGGCCAACGCCATTGATTTTGATTAGTCGCTCAAAGATTCTTTGCTCTTCTTTATGCAAAAATCCAAAAAGCAAATACGCATCTTCACGGATAATCTCTGTAATCCACAGCCTTATCTCCTCTCCCTTTTTAATCTCTGAACTTGTATGCAAAGAGAGTGTAATATCATAAATCACTCCCCTAGCCTCAAGCAAAACTTTGCCTATCCCAATCTCTTCTACAATCCCTCTAATCCCTGCAATCATTTACTTCAGATTCCTCTCTTTAACAAGCCTCATAGAGTTTGGATCGATTTTAATATTGACTTTTTCTCCATCTTCGATGATTAACCTCTCTTTGCCAATGTTTAAAATATTGATAAACTCCACTTGATTTTGTTGCACCCAAGCAGAATTACAATTGATTCTGCCCCCTAGACTGATTTTTGCAATTGGCTCAATCTCTTTAAGCACTTCTTTGGCATCTCTATCATAGTTTTCTATCTTTGATTTAAGAGCCTTAAGACGATTGCATAAAGTCATATACTCTCCAATAGTGCTAAGAAGATAGGGCTGAGGTTGGATACCTTGCTGTTGTTGTTGAGCAAGAAGAAGGCGGAATTTATCTACTGCGGGTTTCATTTTTTTGGCTTGAGCAAAATCTTGGCGATAAGCACGATTGAGCTTATCAATCGCTTCTAAATACTTGCCGTGTCTTTTTTGAATCTTCTTAATCTCTTCTCGATATTCTGAAAATGCTGAGCTATCAATACATAGACTATTTGCCCCTCCACTCATCTCTGCAATATCTAGGCTTGTTGAGATTGATACTTTATTATTCCCCCTCATCACCTTCACGCTAATCTCTTTGCCATAAACCTCTGCTCCTGTAAGCTCTTCAAACTCTCCCAATCCACAATCCACCATACCCCCCTCACAGAGCTTAATCTTGGCTTGCTCACAATGAAGTTTTCCTTTGTGAAGCCCTATTTCTGCCTCTTTTGCAAAAATCTCAGCCCCTTGATGCACAGAGCCTGAAATCGAGCAAAACTCACTTCTAATCACTGCTCCTTGATCGACACTTCCTATGATTTTTACCCTTTGTGCTTCAATGATGATTCCTGTCCCTACTGCATCTTTTTCAGGCACACTTGCTTTGACATTGATTTCCATTCCACACTCCAGCCCCCCCAAAAGATTGCCAATATTTCTTTGAGTAATTTCTTCAAAATTCATCTCTTTTACCAAAATCAATCCACTGCTATTCTGTCCTACAAACCCCTCACGCTTCCCTTTATAAAGTGTGTATTCTTCCTCTTCTATTAGCTCAAAATCATCTCCTAAGACACTAAACTCACTCTCAATCGGCTCTCTTTTTTCGTTTTTGATAAACTCTCCTTTGAGATTTCTGCCATCACTTCCTGCATTTGCTTTATAAAACCTCCCCACTTCCATTCCCTCTTTGACAGCAAATGAAGAATTCTCATGGCACACCTTTCTGATTGCTTCCCAATCTTCTTTGAGTGTGAAATAAAAATATGAATCGCTCAATGGAGAAAAATATTGACTTTTTTCCAAAAGCACTTTTCTTGTATGCCCTATCCCTCTTTGAGCCAAAGATAGCTTATTTCTCAACTCTTCTGTGCTAAAACTGATTGAAAAGCTATGAAAAATCACACCCAAAAGTGCTTTTTGTGCGTTAATTCCTCTCTGCACCTCCCCCAAATTCCCCAAAAGCCATTCATAGTTTTCTTCCAAACACACCAAATAAAGCTCACTTTCTGATCTTTCAAGTTTTAAAGAAAATTTATCTTCACTCTTCTTTTCTTTTTTCTTAATAATCAAATCATAAGCTTGAGTTACAAAATATCGATTATCCTCATACTCTCCAGAAGAGAAAAATTCCTTAGCACGACTTTCGCTTAGCTCAGTCTTTATCCCATCTTCTTCAGTGCTTAAAAAAGTATAAACCTCTACGACATTAAAAGTTAGATTTTTAATATTTGTTTTAAAAATGATTGACGCTTTTTGTAATTCGTGTGCTATATCAAAGCAACGACTAACTTTTAACTCTTCCATTGATTTTTGTTCCTAAAATATAAAATGACTAGGTAAAATTAAACTAAATTTTAGCTCATAAATTGCTTACAAAGGAAGTAAAATTGTTAAAAAAGGCATTTTTCACCAATAGTGGGGGGATTTTATGCTCTAGGATTCTTGGATTTGCTCGTGATGTGTGTATGGCTTCTACACTTGGAGCAGGAATATATAGCGATATATTTTTCATCGCTTTCAAACTTCCTAATCTCTTTAGACGCATTTTTGGAGAAGGAGCTTTCACTCAAAGTTTCCTGCCCTCTTTTATCCACTCTAGGCACAAAGGTGCATTTGCCCTCACTCTCTTTCTCATCTTCTCTTCAATCCTTTTAACCCTTAGCATATTTGTAAGCTTTTTTTCTCCTACTATGACAAAGCTTTTGGCTTTTGGATTCTCTCAAGAGAGCCTTACTCTAGCCTCCCCTATTGTGGCGATAAATTTTTGGTATCTTTGGCTTGTGTTTTGTGTAACCTTCTTTGGCTCACTTTTGCAATACAAACACATCTTTTGGGTTAGTGCTTATAATACTGCTCTGCTTAATCTCTGTATGATTGCCTCACTTTTATATGCCAAAGATATGGAGAAAATGCAAATCGTGTATTTTCTCAGCTATGGGGTTTTAGCAGGAGGAATCGCTCAAATCCTCATACACTTCTACCCCCTCTACTCTCTAGGGTTTTTCAGACTTTTTTATCTCTCTAGCAAACATATTCAAGTCTTTTGGAGAAGCAAAGGAGAGAAAGCCAAGCAATTTCACAAAGAGCTTAAAGCCTTTTTCTCTCAATTCTTCCCTGCCCTCCTTGGTGGCTCTACAGCCCAACTCCTAGCATTTATTGAGACATTTATCGCTTCATTTTTGAGTGCAGGAAGTATCTCTTATCTCTACTATGCCAATCGAATCTTTCAGCTCCCCCTAGCTCTCTTTGCTATCGCAATCTCCACAGCCCTCTTCCCACTTGTAGCAAAAGCTATCAAACACAAAGAGCATACCAAAGCCCTAGAAGCGATGAAAAAATCTTTTTGGTTTCTCACTCTTGCTCTATGTGTTTGCACTCTTGGAGGGATTATGCTTAGAGAGGAGATTATTACTTTGCTTTATACAAGAGGTTCATTCTCCACTCAAGACACTCTCATCACAGCCAATGTCTTTGCCCTCTATCTAGTCGGTTTGCTTCCCTTTGGGCTAAGCAAGATTCTCTCACTTTGGCTCTACTCTCACGCTCAACAAGGAAAAGCTGCAAAATTTTCTATCATCTCACTCTCTTGTGGCACAATTCTCTCTTTGCTTCTTATCTCTCCTTTTGGAGTGCTAGGGATTGCATTTTCTAGCTCAATTTCAGGTTTTATCCTCCTAGCACTCAATATCAAGGCAGTGGGGAGGGAGAACTTTTTGAGTATAATAAATGCCAAAAAATGGGGTATTGCTCTTATAGTGATTCTCATCATTGAAGGGGCTTTGCTCTATGGAATCAAAACTTTAATCCAAGGATATATTTTATGAAAACTTTATCTATCTTTGATAGTGTTGCCAAAGAGAAGCTTCCTTTCTCTCCTATCTCTTCTAATCGTGTCAAAATGTATGTGTGTGGCCCTACGGTGTATGATGATTCTCATCTAGGACACGCTAGGAGTGCGATTGCTTTTGATTTGCTTAGACGCACACTCATTGCCCTTGGCTATGAGGTAGAATTTGCTAAAAATTTCACAGATATTGATGACAAAATCATCAAAAAATGCAAAGAAAGTGGCAAGAGTTTAGAGGAGATTACCTCTCATTATATAAGGGCATACCTAGATGATATGAAAGCCCTCAATGTTCTCTCCCCTACCCTAGAGCCAAAGGCTACTGACAATCTAGGAGCAATGGAAGAGATGATTTCAACCCTTTTGCAAAAAGGTTTTGCCTATCAAACCCCAAATGGCGATGTCTATTTAGATACAAGCAAAGATAGCTCTTATGGGAGTTTGAGCCATAGAGGAGAGGAGCTAGAAAACCTCTCAAGACTTCAAGAGAGCGATCAAAAACGCTCAGAGAGGGATTTTGTGCTATGGAAAGCTTACAAAGGAGAAGAGGATATTGGCTACCCCTCAAATCTAGGCAAAGGACGCCCTGGGTGGCATATCGAATGCTCAGCAATGATAGAAAAACACCTTGCTTATCCTCAAGGAGAGTATGCCATAGATATTCATGGAGGGGGAGCAGATTTGCTATTCCCTCATCACGAAAACGAAGCCTCTCAAACTCGCTGTGCCACTCAAAGAGAACTATCTAAATATTGGGTGCATAATGGGTTTGTTACAATCAATGGAGAGAAGATGAGCAAAAGTCTAGGCAATAGCTTTTTTCTCAAAGATGTTTTAGCTCACTATCACGGAGAAATCGTGAGAAACTATCTTCTAGGCTCTCATTATAGAGCAAACTTTGATTTCAATGAGATAGATTTGCTCTCAAGCAAAAAACGACTTGACAAAATCTATCGCCTCTACAAACGCCTAAGCCCCAAAGCCACCCCCTCTGCTCCTAGCAAAGAGTTTGAAAGTGGTTTGCTAGAGGCATTGTGTGATGATCTCAATATCTCTTTAGCTCTAAGTTTTATTGAGGGCTTTATCAAAGAGAGCAATGATTTACTAGATAAATCTCCCAAAGATTTAGCTCTTCACTCTTTAATCCTCTCAAACCTCCTCTATATCCAAGAGGTGCTAGGGATTGGCACACTCAATGCCACAGAGTATTTCCAACTAGGAGTAAGCAAGGAGCAAAGAGATCAAATCCTCTCACAAATTGCCAAACGCCAAGAAGCCAAAGCCAACAAAGACTATGCACTTGCTGATAAAATCCGAGAAGAGCTAAAGAGTCAAGGAATTGCCTTGCTTGATAGTAGTGAGGGAACGATTTGGGAAAAAATCTAACCCCTTGCTTTCTAGCAAGTCCTCTTTTAAGACACTCTTGTATCCTCAAAGTCAAATCCTCTCTCTTCTAGAAAAAAATTTGTTTTACCCTTTTTCAAGTTTTGCTCCAACCTCTCAATCTTTAAAATAAATTAACAAGAAGTATCTTTCAAAAAATCTCCTATATTTTGGTAGAAATTTAAAAAAATTGCTATAATTTTTGTTTTTTCCAAACAATGACTATTTCAAATAGTCCAATAAACTTGACTTAATAAGGATTTAATATGGCTCATTATGATGCGATAGTGATCGGTTCAGGGCTTGGAGGGCTTACTTGTGGGGCTACTCTTGCTAGAAATGGAAAAAAGGTTTTGGTGCTAGAGCAACACAACCTTATCGGAGGATGCTCGACTTGTTTTCCTAGAAAAGGAATGCTTGTAGATGCAGGATTGCACGAGCTAGACTTTGGAGATCCAAGAGTGGATCAAAAGCATAGAATCTTTGACTATATTGGACTATGGGAGAAGGTAAAGTTTGTCAAACTCCCTACTGCTTGGACTATCAAAGAGGGGGATAAAGACTATGTGATCCCTCATGGCAATACCATTGAAGCACTCAAAGAGATGTTTCCACACGAGAGTGAGGGGATTGATAAATATTTCAAAAAAATCAGACTTCAAGCAAGAAAAGCTTATAAATTCCCTTTTGATATGGGATTTTTTGAATTTTTCCTTGCACCTTTTACGACGATTCCTTTCCTTGCTTATAACTATTTTGTCAATAGAACCACAGGGCAAGTGCTTGATGAGTGTATCAAAGACTCCAAACTCAAAAGAATCTTAGATATCAATATCGTGTATTATCATCACGATCCCTATAAATTCATTTGGAGCTATCACGCTATCCCACAAAACAACTACTATATCCAAGGAATGTATGTCAATGGAGGTTCTCAAGCTCTAGCTGATGGAATTGCTTCAGTTATCACTGATAATGGTGGAGAGGTTAAGGCAAGAGCTGATGTTACAGATATTTTGCTTGAGGGCAATAAAGCCATAGGTGTGAGATATTTTGATAAAAAAAGCAAAGAAGAAGTAGAAGTCTATGCTGATAAAATCATCGCAAACTGCGATCCTGCTACGGTTTATCACAAACTCTTACCACAAGATAGGGATTATAGTAAAGATCTTAATCTCACCAAAGATTTAGAAATCACCACTTCTCTTATCTCTATTTATATGGTATTTGACAAAAAGCCTAATGACTTGTATCCTGATATGGATTACAGCACATTTATTGTCAGCCCTGAGAATTTCAATCGTGATTTTAAAGACTCAGATTGCTTCAATACAAGCTATGAGGATATTGACTTTGTATTTGTGAATTACTCAAGAGTGGATAGTGGGCTAAGTGATAGAGAAGATAGACACTTAGGGGTTATCACAACTTTTGGAAAGTATGAGGATTGGGAAAATCTTGACAAAGAAGAGTATAAAGCCAAAAAAGAGCAAGTACAAAAAATCCTAGAAGATAGGCTAGAGAAGGCTTTCCCAGGGATTATGGAGCATTGTATCCACTCTGAACTTGCTACACCTAAGACTATCGAGCGATATATTCGCACAAGGAAAGGGACTCCTTATGGATATGATCAAAATAAAGAATCTTTCTTTGGGCGTGAGCGATGGATGAGCCATAGTGTGAAAAACCTTTATTTTGCTTCAGCATTCTGTGCCCCCGGTGGTGGATTTACAGGAGCGATTATGTCAGGGTATCGCACAGGTAGAAAGATACTTGATCCTTATGCACTGCCTAGAAAATTTGCCCTCTCTATTCTCTTTGGCACAGGAGTTAGTCTAGGGATTATGGCACTTTGTGGAATGTTCTCATAATCTCTTGAGCTAATTGCTCTAGATTGCTTTCAAAGGGGGTGGAGCTTGAGAGCAAAAAAGGGAGGCTAGTTCTCTCAAACTCTTCTCTCTCTCTAAGATTGATAAAATAGTGAGATTTCAACCCCTTACTTTCCAAAATAAATTTCCCACTCAAAAGGCGATTGAGCATTCCTAGCCTATCATCACAGACAAAAATCACTTCACTCTCAAATCTCTCTTGAAGCTCTAGGGCAAAAGAGAGCATAAAATAATCTCTCTTTATCGGCACAAAAAGCCCTCCTGCTCCCTCTATAAGCAAGATTTCTACCTCATCACTCAAAGCTGTGATATGAGAGAAAATCTTTTGGATATCAATCTCTCCCAAACTATCAGCGACAAATGGAGAGGCAGGAAGTGGGAGAGAGTAGAGATTGATATCTTGGAGAGTGAAGTGAGGGAAGAGGTTTTGAGCGTCTTTGAGATGAAGCAAACAATCTTGGGGGAGAGTTTGCACCCCTGTTTCAATCGGCTTGATTGCCAAGGCTTTTTTGCCTTGTGCTTGGAGAAGTCGGACAAGATTTAAGGTTGTATGGGTTTTGCCTACATTTGTATCGCTTCCACTGACAAAAAAAACCCTCATTTAGTTTTGCAAAAATTTTTGAGCTGTGCGAATTTGTTGCATTGCGATTCGCACTTTTTCTTTTTCTTTGATTAAAAGCTCTTTTGTTTGAGCGATAAGCTCTCTGGCTTGAAGCATTTCATCAAGTGAGGCAAAGCCCTCTTGTGGGAGATTGGAGCAGAGAGTAAAAGCTTTTTGAGAATCCTCTTGCAAAAGAGCAATTTTGAGATTATCTAGCCAATTCATTGCTGTTTATCTCCCTCCACGCATCAAGCAATCCTTTGGCTACGCGAATCACTGTGTCAATCTTCTCTCCATCATTTCTGATATTGGCTTGAGCTAGAAGCTTGATTTGATGAGTGTAAAGTCCTGAGAGATAGTGTGCGACTTCTCCTCCCCTCTCATAATCAAGTGTATTAAGCAATTCACTGAAAATATCAGTGGTTCTATTGATATAGTAGATTTTTTTCTCAATATCATCAGCTTCAATATAACGCTTAGCTTGTGAAGCAAAACGCAAAATCCCCTCATAAAGCATTTCTACAAGCTTTACAGGTGATTCAATAGTAACTGAATTTTGTTGATAGAGATTATAGGCATTCCCTCTCATAACTTATCCTTTATTATTTTCCTTTGGTTGCCTGATTGATCATCATCTGAACGCTATTGAAAGAGTTGTTTGTCTGTGCGATTTGAGCATCATAAGCAGCAAAACGCTCTGCCATACTTTCATATCTAGCATTTAAGCGTTCCATTGTTCTCTTACGATCCTCTCTTAGTCGCTTATCATCACGCGTTAGGGATTGCTCATAGAGTTTCAAAGTAGAATTAGATCCCTTCACTAAAGAATCCAAATCTTCATTTAAAACCCTAAACACACCTCCCACACGCGTATCTTTTCCTAGGATTGTTTTATCAATCCCTATGAAAAAGTCTCTTACAGCATCAGCATCTGAGTTTAAGGCGTTACGAAGTTTTGACTCATCAAAACTCATTTTATTATTATCGTCAAGACTCAAACCATATTTAATCAAACTTTGTATTTCTAGCCCACTTCCTGAGCTCATTGAAAAAATTTTGTTGATAGAGGAGCGAATCATACGAATAAAACTTACACCATTGAAAATCCCTGCTGTTTGAGTATCAGGGTCATAGCGTGTAACTTCTGCAAGTTTTGGCATTAGCTCATTGTATTTTTCTACAAAGCCTTTGATGTCTTCAATGATATTTTCATTATCTGCTGTGATACTCACGGTGGCAGGATTCCCTTCAGGAGTTGTGCTAACTAGCTCTAAACTCACTCCTCCTACAATATCATTGATTGTATTTTTGCCCCTTGTGATTGTGACTCCATTATAGGTAATCTCAGCATCTTGTCCGCTTTGAATGTTTTTGAGTCTAAGGGTTTGCTCTTGGGTTTTGCTATATCCTGCAAATGTCCCCTCTTGTAATCCTAGTTTTTTAAGTGCTTCTCTTCCTGCCTCATCTTGGGCGTTGATTCTCACCTCGCCATCATCAGAGTTGATCACTATTTTTCCATCTTTGCTGACATAAGCGTGAAGATCAGAGACATTATCCAATCCTTGAGCGATTGCTTGAGCGTTTTGCTCTGCACTATTGCCTCGCTCTGTGATTTCAGAGAGATCAAGTGGCACACCATTGATAGTAATATTTCCACTCATTCTCCCTGTGGTGGTTACTTTGGAGCTTGTTACTAGGTTTTCTTCTGGGGTTTCTGTCTGCTTGAAGCCGATAGTTTTTGCTTTGCTACCATAGACTTGGACTTGATACCCTCTTCTATCATTGATAACTAGTGTATTTCCCCCTACACCAATACCAATATTGATATCGCTTCCTAGCAAATCTGCAAGATCAGGATTTTCTCCGATTGCTTCTTTGATAGCTTTTTTGAGGGCTTGGGCATTATCACTTGATTTGCTATTTGCCTCTGTGGGAGGAAGAATGATATTGACAGATTGATCCAATCCTTTGGCATCTTTTAATACAAGCTCCAAATCCCCTTCAGTCAATTCAAGTGAGCCTGAAGCGATAGTATCAGATTGCAAGGTAGAGCCAAAATAAATCTTGTTTTCCTCTCCTGTTTCTTTGGAGTTGATCATAAGTTGATAAGGATTTGCTCCACCAGTTTTCATCACCACACCAATAGCAGTGCCTCCGGATTTATCAGTGATGAGTTGAGCGACTTCGCCAAGAGTTGTCCCTGCTTTGATCTCAATCTTGTATCTCTGCCCTCGCACATAAAAAGACAGATTGGTATCTTGCTCACAAAACACACTACTGCGATCTTCAAATCTAGTGCCTACTTCATTGATATCGTTTTTGGCAATTTGCTTGATGTCAATGCTAATATCTTGGATAGGAACCCCTGGGTTTGCAGTCGCTCTAAGTGCATCTCCAAGCACATTGACTTTTCGTCCAATATAAGTGGAATAATCAGAGAGCGTTTGAGCACTTCCTCGCATACCATTAAGCATACCGATGATTCCACTTAGCTCGGCTTGTTTTTCTATATTGTCTTTCATTTTTTTATCAATAGGCTCAATCATTGCTTTCTCATCAGCCTTTTTGAGCTTCTCAATAACATCGTAATTTAAAACATTGCTCCCTACACCAAGGGAGCTAAGTTTCCCCATTGCCATACTACAAACCTACCTTAACCCTCTTTTATCCCTTTTTGTCAAAGATGATTCCTACCAAATCTTGCATCTTCTTCATCAGCTCAATTGCTTCTTTGG
The DNA here is from genome assembly GCF_003364205.1 of Helicobacter brantae. Taxonomy (GTDB): domain Bacteria; phylum Campylobacterota; class Campylobacteria; order Campylobacterales; family Helicobacteraceae; genus Helicobacter_G; species Helicobacter_G brantae. The sequence continues at coordinate 105,327 of NZ_NXLV01000004.1, read as the reverse complement.
AGGGGATTTCTCTAATGACTTTATCTCCTCCTGCTTCTTTGACTGTAACTAGCAATCCCTCAATAGTTTCATTGTAGTTGAAACTCACATCAGTATTTAGCCCTTTCATCTCAGCATTGAGTTTTTTAGTCAGCTCCATTAGCTCTTCTTTGAGCTTTTTTTTCTCACTCTCATCTAGTTGAGATTGGACTTCTTTATTTTTGGTGATCGATGAAGCCTCTTTGCCATATTGTTTGGTTAAATCAATAATCTTATCCTGCACCATAGCAGGGTTTTGCTTCAGCTCAATCATTTGCTCCTCCTTGAACTCTTGAGTTTATCAATCCATAATCGGCAGAAAAAAAATTTTTTAAATCATCTTTTGATCAATTCTAATGGATTGATATGTCTATCTTTGAGTGTTACCTCAAAATTGAGTTTATCATCAACCTTGCCAATCACATAGCCCTTTGGCACTCTAAGCCCTGGTCTAACCGTGGGGGCAATCTTATCAAGATGTGCATAAATGGTATGCATTGAATTGGCGTGTTCTATGATAACCACTTTTTTGAGCATTGGTGTATTTTTGGCAAATACCACCTTGCCATCTAATACATTTTTGACATTGGCATTGGGAGTTTGAGGAGATAAGACTAGGGATTCATTGAAAACTTTGAGTTTATACACAGGATCAAAATACTCTCCAAAGCGTTGTTCTATACGATAATTATCAAGGGGAGCGATGGTTTTTTTCCCTTTGTAGGCTATGGTTGAAACCTTACGATAAGAGCTTCCAAGCTGTTTGACTTCTAGGGGAGCATTGAGCTTTTGAGTGGATTTTTTGCTCTCTTGTTTGGCTAGGGCTTGTTTTTTGGCTTTTTCTTCCATATCAAACTTTTTAATATTGAGTTTTTGCAAGATTTCATCAAGATTTTCTCTCTCTCGTGCAATTTGAGTAAGTTTTTGATTGTAAGTTTCCATATCTTTTTGGAATTTAGCAATCATTGTGTTGCGTTTTTTTATCCCCAAAGAATATTGTTCTCTTTTGGTGGTTTGCTCTTTTAACAAACTTTGAAGCTCTAAAATCTCGCTTGAGATTTTGATAATCTCCTCTCCAATCACTCTCTTCTCTTGAGTGAGGGAAGTGATTTGGTTTTGGACGTTTTTGCTTAGAGTGTGAAATAAATCTTCCAAAATCAAATCTTCAGGATTATTGAGCTGTTTTCTATTGGCAATCACACGAAAGGCAAGTTCTTGAGTGATGATGGTTGTGATTTGTTTTTGGATTTGAATATCTCTGTCTTGAAGGATTTTGGATTGTTCTTGCATTTTTTTTAGCTGAGTTTGTTGCTCTGAAAATCTTGCTTGATTGTCTTCTATCTCTTTTTCAAGGACTTGGATTTTGCCCACTAAGACATTGATTTGGTTGTTTTGCTCTGCGATGTCTTCTCCAAGCTTTTGGATTTTGGCATTGATACGATTTTGCTCTTTGATTGTTTTTTGGATTTTGGCTTGATTTTTTTGTATATCTTTATCAATTGAATTCAAGCCAAAAGCACAAACCAAACAGCAAGAAAAATAAACAAACCTCTTTAGCAAATCAATAATCCTTTTGGCGAATGATGACAATGAGGGCAGAGAGTGTTGAGATTACAACTGACATCACAAGAAGTACCATAAAATCTTGCAATGGAGTGAAAATCGCTTTTGTAATCTCAAGAGAGTTGAATAGCACCGAAAACTCTTCGCTCTCCAAAATATAATAAATCCCAAAAATCACAAGCAAAGAAGAGATAAAAGAATCAATAAAAGCAAGTTTGAATAAAATCTTGTTTTTCATCCAAGAAGGAGCTCCAAGATAGCTCATAATCTCCATACGCTTAGAGTGTTGCAAATGCCAAATCTCCACTTGCTTCACCATCAATATCACACTCAAAATCCCCAAAAGTGAGCCAAAAAACATAATGCTTTTTTTCAAAAGCAATAAAAGGCGATAGACTTTGGAGTGAGTTTTGGCAAAAACTTCAGCCTTTTGCACTCCCTCCACTGAAAGAAGGGATTGGTTGATTCTTTTTAGTTCTCCTTGATTGGGAAAAATGCTTAGAGTGAGAGAGTAGAATGTAGGAAGCTGACTTTTGAGAAATTGTAAATTTTGGGGGGAAAGTGTATGCTCTAAATCTCTCAAAACCACTTGAGGATCAATCTCTCTCATATCTTTTAGCTCTACCACTTTGCTTTTGAGTGTAGAAAAACTCATCGCTCCTTTGGTAGCGATGATGATAGAGTAATCTGCTGAAAGCTTTTTCTCGTGCTCTAGCACTGCTCTTTTGACAAGGATTGCACTCTCATAGCTAAAAAGAAGCATAAGAAGGGGGAAGATGAGTGAGAGGTGCTGTTTAATGAATTTCATAAACTTCTCCTCCCTCGATGCAAAGTTTTTTGCTCAAAATATCAAGAGTGTGAGGGATTTGATGAGTTACTACCACAATGGTAATCCCCAATCTCTCATTAGCCCCCTTGAGGAGATTCCAAATCAAAGAGCTTGAATGCTCATCAAGATTTCCTGTAGGCTCATCTGCTAAGATTAAAAATGGATTATGCACCAATGCCCTAGCCATCGCTACTCTTTGTTGCTCTCCACCACTCAGTTCAAGGGGATATTTGGAGGCTTTATGTGCCATTTTAGTATGAGCTAGGAGTTTCTCTGTCCTCTTAGAGCAAAGCTCTTTGGCATAACCATTGATTTGCATAGGAAGTTTGACATTATCTTCTACATTGCACTCTTCAATGAGTTTGTAGTCTTGGAAGACTATTCCTATGCTTTTTCTAAGCCTTGCAATATCGCTTTTGCTTGGAGTTTTCATATTGATTCCTCCCACTTCTAGCTCCCCTCCTTTGATTTGCAATGCACCATAAAGGGATTTTAGCAAAGTGCTTTTGCCACTTCCACTCTCCCCTACAACAAAGACAAAATCCCTTTTTTGGATAGCAAAATTTGCTTTTTTGATTACAGGCTCACTTTTTTTGTAATACAACTCTAGTTGTTTGGCTTTGATGATGATACTCAAAAATGCTCCTTATCCCAAAAGTTTGACTAATTCTTGATGAGCCTTGAATGACGCTTGAGTTGGAAGTGGATTGCCTCCAATGTAGTGCATTTCATCTTTGCTAATCAAAAGAAATTTACTCTGTGGTTGATTAAAATCCCCAAAACTCAACATAACAACGCATTGAGATTGATGAGTATAAAAACTATCAATATGCAAGAAAAAATCTTGCCCTATGATTTTTTTGCTAATTGTATCAAAACTTCCCCAAATATCCTCTCTAGGTTTGGGAAAATCAAAGGTGGGGTATTGAGGTTTAGGGGGGCTGTCTTGAAGCGAGGTTAAAAACAAATCATAAATGTTTTTTTCTTGTTTTCTCCACCTCTCCTCATATTTGCTTACTACCTCTCCACAGAGGTTTTTTCCCACTTGCATTTGCAGAGTTTTTTCTTGAAGTGCCACCTCTAGTGCATAAGAGAAATAGTCTTCATCATCACTTCTTAGCTCTAGCCTACTTCCACAAGATAACACCCTCATACTCTCTTTCACAAATCTCTCGCTCCACACTCTTCGATGAGGCTTTTTCCCCCAAGGAACGGGGAAGTGGAGATAGATTGCCCTAGCAAGATTAGAGGGAATAAGCTCTAAGAAAATTCTTGCATCAAAATTGACAATCCACAAATTTTGCAATCCCAAAAGCTCAATCTGTCTTAATACTTGCTCAATTGATGGGGTATGCAACTCAATTCCCACAAATAGCATATTGGGATTTTTCTGTGCTTTTTGCAAGATATGGCGTCCTGAACCAAAGCCGATTTCTAGCTCAAAAGGAGTGCAAAAATCCAAAAAATCAGAAATCTTTTTGAGATAGGGAGATTGAAGAGTTTGTCGCAAAGAATCATTATTGAGATTGTGAGTGATAAGATAGGGACTATTAAATTGAGCCAAAATCCTAATCGCTCCCTTGATAATCCCTGTGGGAAGTGAGCTAGAAATCTTCTCACACTTGAGGATATAATCCCCCTTTCTCTCTCTAAAGCGTTTTCTTAGAAAAAACTCATAGTCTTTGAAACGCACAAAAATAAGGCTTTCTTTGGGGTTTGAAGTTTTTTGGACTTCAAAGAGAAAATGATAATCCTCACAGACATAAGGCAAGGGTGGGAGGGAGAATTGATGAGTGAGACAATGGGGCATCTTTACTCCTTATCACTCAAAGTAAATTCTTGGCTTCTCTCACTTGCGATTTGATTGACATCGACAAACTCCACCCAATAAGTATATTTCACACCTTTTTGCATCTCTTTATCCACAAATTGAGTAGATTTGCCATTCAATCTAAATCTCAAAGGATTCCCAAAAGTCCCCTCTTTTCGGAAAACAAGCACCTCACTTACTCTCTGACTTGGCATCTCCCACCCAATCACTGCCTTGCCATCTACCACTTCTGCCCCCTTAATCTTAGGACGCTCAGGTGGGGTAAGAGAGCTTCCCATCACAGGAACTTGAGGCAAAACCCCCTCAATACCACTCTTATCCACAGCCACGACTTTGAAAAACCACTTCTCTCCATTCTCTTCAGTCCTTAGCTCAAAATAAGCATTTTTGCTCTCCCCTATTTTCTTATATCCTCCCTTCTCACTTCTTGAAGCATAGATGATATAGCCTTTGATATCAGGATTGCTAAGGGGATTCCATTTCAAAATGATTAACTTTGGCACATCAAGTGAAGCATTCACTCCACTTAGAGGATCAGGGGGGAATTTTGTCGTGGCACTCACTACTTGAGAGTAGCGACTTTTATCTCCTTGGAAACTCACTCCAGCTACGCGATACTCATAAGTTACCCCATCACTAAGGTTTGTGTCAAAAAACTCAATTCCTAAGCGATGATCCACCTCTCCAATCTCTTCCCATTTGTTGTTGATAAGTTTTTCAATAATGTATTTTTTGATACTGGGATTGGGGTGGGGATTCCAAATGAGTTTGATTAAGCGTGGTTCATCACTTGTAGCATAAATAAACTCAATAGGATCAATATATGAAGTTTTAATCGCAATCGCTTTAGAGCGTGCAGAAATCGTGTCATCTTCGCCCAAAGTGGCAAACTGATATTGATAAACGCTCTCACTCTTTAGCCCACTATCATAAAAATGCGTTATGCGTGGATTTCTAATAATCGCAATTCTCTCAAACTCACTCTCATTGCTATCTTTACGATAGATGACATATCCTTTGACTTTGTCATTTTCCACTCTATTCCACTCAAATGCCACAGAGCTTACATCAGGCAGGGCTTTGATGTTTTGAAGTGGGGGAAGTGAGAGATTGAGTGTGGGAGAGAAGAATAAATCAGCACATCCACTAAAAATAATCCCCAAAACACTCAAGTATATGCTCTTGAGAGATAACTTCATCTATATCCTCCAAAGAAAAATTTTGCTTCAAGAATCCTAGCATATCTTCAAAAAGTGGTGCTTGAATTAGAATCTTTTTTTGAGAAATTGGGTGAATAAAATACATTAAATACGCATGAAGCATCAAACGCAAAGAGCTATTGTCTTTTTTTCCATACATTTTATCGCCTAAGATATGGCGTGAAAGGGTTTCTAAATGCACTCGGATTTGATGAGTTCGCCCTGTATCAAGCTTGGCTACCACCAAAGAGGGAGAAGTGCCAAGCAATGGGATAAAAGTGGTTTTTGAGTATCGCCCATAAGGGAGCTTTGCCATTTTTAGTCGGTTATTGGGATTGCGTCCCATTAGGCATTCTACTTCTACTCTATCTTTGAGGGGTAAGTCAATGAGGGCTAGATAATATCTTCCCATAGTTTTTTCTTTGAGCTCTTTGCACAGGGCGATGTGAGCCTGATTGCTTTTGGCTATGGCTATGGCTCCACTTGTATCTTTGTCAAGGCGATGAACGATCCCAAATCGCTCTTCTCCACTAAGATTTGAGAGCTGATAGCCTTTGGCTTTGAGATAATCCACCAAGGTCGCCTCTTTCACGCTTGGGGCTGAATGCACGACTAGATGAGGGGGTTTGTTTAGCACTAGCACCTCTTCATCTTCATAAAGCACTTCTATTTCATAATCAAACTCACAAAGGCATTCACTCTTTGGCTTTTGCAAAGGAGTGAAACTCACTTTATCTCCGACTTTGAGTAATTCTCCATTTTTTTTGCATACTTTAGAATTGATTTGCACTAGCCCATTTTTGATCGCTTGATTGACTTGATTTTTGCTTTGAGCAAGTGCATTGCAAAGGAAATGATCGACTCTGAGCTTGGCAGAGTGGCTAAGATCTTGGCAAGTTATGGTAAAATTTTTCATTCTAAGACTTATTTTAGGGATTTGATTTTGATTTTTGATCGTCGGATTTTAGCACATTTTGATTTTTTGATTCCCCTACTTATCACTCCAATTATATTGCTCTCATTATTTTTGATTTATGAGCTAGGAAGTGCTTTGATCTATAAACAACTCATCTATATAGGGGCTTCTTTTGGTGTGGCTTATGTCGTGTTTTTTATCCCCTTTCGCAAACTCTCCAAAGGGATTTATCTGTTTTATTGGCTTTGTATTGTCTTGCTTGTCTTGGTGGAGTTTTTGGGGACAAAAAAGCTAGGAGCTCAAAGATGGATTGAAATCCCCTTCACTCCATTCTCTATCCAGCCAAGCGAGATTCTCAAAATCGCTTTGATGCTAATGCTTGCTCTTGTTATCCGACAAAATCCTCCCCCAAGAGATGGCTATGATTGGCAAGAGTTTGGCAGAATCAGTTTGCTTATCCTTTTGCCTTTTTTTATCATCTTAAGACAGCCCGATCTTGGCACAGCTCTTACAGTGCTGTTTATGGGGTTTGGTATGCTTTTTCTCATCGGAGTAAATAAAAAGATTTGGATTACTCTTACTCTAGTCTTTGCTATCGCCTCGCCTCTTATCTATCAATATGGGATTAGAGACTATCAAAAGAAGCGAATCCACGACTTTCTTTCAGAAAAACCAAGCCATCAAGTCAATCAATCTATCATCGCCATAGGTGCAGGAGGACTAAGAGGCAAACAAAAAGATGAAGCCACACAATCCCAACTCAAATTTCTCCCCATCGCTACAAGTGATTTCATCTTTGCTTATTATATGGAGAGGTTTGGATTTATTGGTGGGGTTGCTCTTATTGGGATTTATATGTTTTTGATTTTTCATATCCTCTCTTACTGCCTACTTAATGCCAAAGATTATTTTCTCAAGGTTGTTTCTAGCTGTATTGCTATATTGCTCTTTGTATATATGAGTGTCAATATTGCTATGACGATAGGCTTTGCTCCTGTGGTGGGGTTGCCCTTGCCACTCTTTAGCTATGGAGGGACGAGCTTTATGACTTTTATACTTATGCTTGCAATCTTAGAAAATCTACTTGCATTTAGGTTTGATCTTAAGTATAATACGCCCTCTAGAAAAAATGGACTTTTAGCTCAGCTGGTCAGAGCACTCGGCTCATAACCGATTGGTCGCAGGTTCGAATCCTGCAAGGTCCACCAAGTTAGCCTTCTTCTTTTTATCTCTTTTGAAAATACAATATTATTTTAAGAGCAAAAGCATTCTTTAGACTCTGATAAAAAGATAAAAATATACCTTCAAAAATCTATCATAACCAAAAAAATTAGCTAAAAATTTATTTTTCCCACTTCAAAGCCAAATCCCACCTCAAAATAGGTATTCATATTTAAGAAAAGTTTTTATAATAGAATAATGTATAAGCTTCATTATTACAAAAGGAATAAAGATGAAAAAGATTATTCATATTCAAACAATTCATAATTCTGAATATGGACTTTTAACTTGCTATGGTCATATCTGCAAGGAAACAAGACACTATATTAGCACGATGAAAAAGGTTTCTGATTTTAAACATAATCATTCTGATTTGATTTTTCTCTCAAGTTTTTTTGGAACATATCCACAAAGTGAGTTTGCTCCTGAGATTAGGGATTGGAAATATTTTCTATGTATCAAACACTCAACACTTCAAATGCTTTTGGATAGCTACAATAGAGGAGATTTTAAAAGTATTGCTTCTTTTCCAATGCAACATAGAGAACTAGCTTTTGCACTTCCAGTAATTCTCAAAGCTTATGAACTCACTCGCTCAGGGAAGAAAAACATTTTCTGTATTGATTTTAATAAATTGCCTCAAAAGAATTATTATTTTGAGATTGAGAGAGAGGTTTTCAATATCCTCTCAGAAGAGTTTAGAAACTAAAGAGGGATTACCCCTCTTTGAGAGATTAGTGTCCGCAACCACAGCCTCCACCACCTCCCCCACAACATCCACCTTCTCCGTGATGATGACCTTCGCCATGATGTCCTCCACAGCAACCTCCACCATTTGCAACCATAAAGTCTTCTTCAGTTGCATCTCTGACATCTAGGACTTTAACATCAAAGATTAGGGTTTGCCCAGCAAGAGGATGATTGTAATCAATCATTACGCTCTCATCATTGAAGCTTTTGACTATAACTTGCACACTTCTTCCATCTTCTCCGTGTCCAAAAAGTGTCATTCCCTCTTTGAGTTCGATTCCCTCAAACTGCTCTCTTGGCACTTCTTGAAGATAATCTACTCGATACTCTCCATAAGCCTCTTCTGGAGCCACAACTACCTCTTTGCTCTCACCCACGCTCATTCCCTCTAATGCCTTCTCAAGTCCTACAATGATTTGAGAATTACCTGCCAAAAACTCTAGTGGCTCTCCATCAAGATTTTGATCGATTACCTCTTGAGTGTCTTTGTTTTTGACACTGTATTGGATTGACACCATTTTGCCATTTTCAATTTTTTGCATTTTTTACTCCTTTGATTTTGGATTGGATTGTTTTTGCTTCTTTAGCCTCTTTAGAGTTTGGATAAAGTGCTAAAAGAGATTCGATAAATTTCATTGCACTCTCCTCATCTTTTAAAGCTTGGAAGGATTTTATCGTATGTAACATCAATGTTGGCATATAGCTTGCCTTATCATTTGCCACAGCACTCTCTTTGTAGTAATAAATTGCTTCTTGGTATTGCTTTTGATTAAAGGCAATTTGTCCTAGAAAATAATTTACTTCAGCTTTTTTATATCCTTGCTCTAGCAACCAAACAAAACGCACTCTAGAGTCTTCAAATTGTTTATCTGCATACATTTTTTTTGCTTCTTTTAAAACTTCTGCTTTTTTGTTGGGATCCTTGAAGGCATTGCGTTCTTGAATCTTTTTTCTATCCTCATAGAGTTTTTCAATCTCAAGGCTAAGTTTTTGGATATTTTCTTGATCTTTAAGAATTACTTCTGCTTGTTTTTGAAGCTCTGCCCTCACACTTGCAAACTCTTTGAGAATCAAATCATTGAGATTACTACTCACTCCAGAGAGCTCCTTGATTTTCTCCCCCAACCCATCAAGGATTTTGACAAAGCCTTGTAGATTTTCTCCATAGCGTTTTTGTGTACTTTTCATTTGCTCTACTTGCTCACTCAACACTTCAAGCCTAGAGCGTGTTTCTTGTGCGAAAAGATTTTGAGATTCTAAATCACTGAGGAATTTTTGCATTTTTTGATTTTGTGCATCATAGAGACTTTGAAGTCCATACTGAACTTGCTCTAGGGATTCTAATCTTGATTGCACATCTAAAAGAAGTGAGGAGAGATTAAGACTTGTGTCTTTGAGATTTTTTATATCTTTTTTTGTCGCTCCACTTTGAGTCTCAAATGCTGAGGGCTCTGCATAGAGCAAAGAGGTGAGCAATAAAAGGGGGAAAAGAAAATTATTTATTTTCAATGACAAAATCCACCCTTCTATTTCTCTGTCTGCATTCTGCATCTAAGCTTGTACAGACAGGATTTGTCTCTCCAAAACTAATCGTGCTGATTAAATCTTTGTGAATCCCACGCACAATCAAAGCATCTTTGACTGCTAATGCTCTTTTTGTGCCAAGAGCAAAGTTGTATTCATCACTTCCATAAGCATCGGTATTCCCCTGCAAGACAATTTTGCTGTTGGGATATTCTTTGAGAACTTCAGCATTTTTATCAACAACTTCAAACATTCTTTTAGACAAAACAAAAGAATCAAAAGCAAAATAGATTGGAGCAAGGAGCTCTTGCGTCAAAGTGGGTTTTTGTGGCACATATTCCTCAATCACTTTGACTTCCTCTTGAGGGAGTTGGGTTTGTTGAGGAGTTTGTTGCTCTTCTTTGGGGATAGATTGTGAAGAACTACCCTCTGACATTTCAACTTTTTTCCCACCACAAGCTACAAATAACAAGCCTATCAATAGCATAACTAATACTCTCATTATCCTCTCCTACCAATCAAAAGATTGAATCTTCATTTTTGTAATTGGGAATAAATAGCTCTTATTATACCTTAACCTCACAATTCCTAACGCACTCTCATATTGAGTATTTTTCAAAAACATAATATTCTCCCCATCTTTTGAAAATCTTGGCATCTGATTTGCCCCATTGATCGTCAATCTGCGTATCTCTGTCGTGCCTAGAGCAATAAGATAGAGATTGAAAACACTTGTGCCAAATTCATTTTTTTCTTCACGACTAGAATAGACGACATATTCTCCATTTGAGCTTGCTGAGCTATTATTTCTTCCGTGAAACACTGCTTGCTCTACTCCACTTCCATCTTCATTCATCAAAAATACATTGGGATAGCCTAAACGATCAGAGATAAAAATGATTTTGTTTTTATCCTCAATAAAATTAGCTCCTACATCAATGCCTTGATAAGTAGTCAATCTTTTTGTATTTTTGGCTTCCAAGTCATACAGATAGACATCAGCTTGGGCTATTGGGGACATACTCACCAAAATTTTCTTAAAATCATTGCTCACATCTGAGACAATCGCCACACCTTGAGAGCTTAAAATCCTTTCAAATTTTTTGCTTCTTAAGTCGTATTTGAGAATCGTTGGGCGATCAAGATATTTGGTAAAAAAGATACTGCTCTGCTCTGCATTTGCCCATTTTGGAAAGATATTTAATCCATCATTGATAATGCTTTTTTGATAAGTGAGCGTATAATCTGCGATTACAATCTCACTTTTGGAAGGAGCAATAAGTTTAGAAAACACCACTTTGCGATTCATCCAAGCGATACTTGGGGCTTTGAGGTATTGGTTGATTGCATTGGCAATTCTGTGAGAGACAAAGGGATATTGGGCATTATCTTCAAGCAAAAAGATTTTTTCTAGCACTTTTTCTTTGGAGTTGATATCAAAAAGCTTGAGAGTGTATTGCTGATTTTTTGCATTGATTTGCACTAGAAGATCGACTTTTTGACTTTGATAAAACACAAAACTAGGATCATCATCACTTTTGTTTTGGCTTAAAACCTTGAAATTCCCACTCACTTCCAAATCTTTGGCTGTAAGAGAGGCGATTTTTTGATTGAGATTATTTCCTGAAATATTGACCATAATTGTGGGCATTTGCTGTTTGGATTTGATAATCTCTAGTTTGGCATCAGTGGCAAAAATCAAGCCAAAAGAGAATAAAAAAACGAAACATACTCTAAACATTCCCTTGCTCCTTTGTCTTAAATGTAACTTCTATACTTTTTTGATCCCCTTTGGGATAAGGGGGGAAACTCTCTTGACGCAAAGTTTCCAAAAGATTTTGCATATAGGTATTATAAGAAGAATTTTTTGATTTTTTAATAATACGATAAGAAAATTTGCCTTGATTTGTGATTGTTATATAGACAACAATTGAAACGGATTCATAAAAATGATTATCCCACTTAGCATATAAGATATTTTTGACTTTGGCAAACCACTCATCATATTTGCCATCAGAGAGATCTTGAGGGGGAGAGCTTTTGATTTCAAGCTCTTTTTCCCAAATCTGCTCTAAGGTGTTTTTGAGTTTTGAAGTTTCTTTGGCAAGCTCTTGGGAGTTGCTTTGAGAGTAAGCATAATTCTTGCTTTGAATACTATTGGCTGAAAATAGAGGGCGATCATCATAGACTTCATCTTCTTCTTTGATAGGAGGATTAGAGCTATCCACTTTTTCAAACAAACTCTTCACTCCACTTCCTGCAACAGGAGAGGAAAAAATCTCTTTGATTTGAGGAGTTTTTGCTTTTTGCTCTTTTGGAGGGAGGGGTTTTATCTCTTCTTGCTTAGGTGTTTTTACAACCTCTTGGATTTTGACTTCAGGTTTTTTGACTTCTTTTTGAGCCTCTTTGATTTGTGGCTCTTCTTTTGGTTTGTTTATAGGTTTCTCTATGGGTTTTTGTATGGATTTTTCTTTTTGCTTTGGGACTTCAGAGAGGATTTGATCAATTTGGATAAATTCTAATTGGGTTTTATCTTTGGCAGTATAAAGCTCTTTGGGTTTGGGAAGCAGTGCAAAAAACAGCCCTACAAACAACAGGGCTTCCAAGCAAAAAGCAACAATTCCACTCCAAAGAAAACGAGCATTCATCGACTATCCACTTGTTACAAGAGAGGCACGAGAGAAGCCGGATTCTTTGACAACTTTGAGGATATAAATCACATCATCATAAATCAAACGCTTATCTGCTGTGATATATACAGGTGTGTTTTTTTGTATGTTTTGTGTCAGCAAAGCAAATCCATCAGGAAAAGTGCTGAAAGTATATTCATTGCCTCTTACAACAATTTTTTTGGCTTGTGTAACTTGGATTTCAAGGACAGATTCTTCTTGAGCTTGAACCTTTTTAGAACCTTGAGGCAGGGCAATATCCTCACGATAAGAAACCGCAGGGATTGTTACCATCAAGATTGCCAAAAGCACAAGCATAATATCCACCAAAGGTGTGATATTTAGCTCAGGAGTTTCATCAAAATCGTGCATTACTAAAACCTAAGCTGATGAGATTGTTTGGACATCAAATAATCAATCTGCATTTGTAAAACCAAAGAAAGCTCATAGCACTTTCGTTTGAGGATTAGATGAAAGCTATATGCAGGAATTGCAGTCAAAATCCCTGCTGCAGTAGCAATAAGGGCTTTGGAAATCACAGGAGCAACTGTATCAAATGCTACCTTACCCTCTCCTCCACCAAGATATGAAAAAGCCTCCAAAATCTCAACCACCGTTCCAAACAACCCCACAAAAGGAGCAGTAGAAGCTACAATCCCTAGAAGTGTCAAGCCCTTTGAAGCATTTTGCAAAATCTTTTGTTTCCAAATATGCAAAACCTCTTTTCCTACACTCTCTCCTACAATCCCTTGAATGATTGTGATTGAAGAAGGAAGATTGCTCTCATCAGCTACAAGAGTTTGCAAAGATTTATTTTCTTTTTTTATCGCTGAAGCGATTGCAAAAAAACGATACAAAAAAGCCCAAAAAGTCAAAAATAGATAAAATGCCAACCAGCACAAAACAATGATACTGATTTTTGAGCTTGTATGGGCATATTGCACAAGAAATTCAAACATTACTTATCTCCGTGCAATATTATCAATCTTATACAACGCACTTGAAAGCATTGCCTCATCAGATGAAGCACTTTTGAGAAGTTTCTTGGCTCGCTCTAAGCTCTCAGAAATACTTCCCTTACCGATTGCAACAGCACCATTGGCCAAGATATCTACACTTTTGCCATCTACTTTTGCATATCCCCAATCAATCGCTACATACTCCTTGCTCTCATCGCTTCTGACAATCTCAATCACGCCACTTTTTAGCAAAGAAATCAAATCGCTATGAGCATATTGCACACCAAATTCACCTGCTTCGCCAGGAAGAGTGGCACTTTTGACTTCATCATCAAAAATCAACCCCTCAGGAGTCACGATACTCACTCTAATCTCTTCCATAATCTAATCCTAAGAATTCATTTTTTGGGCTTTTTCTAGCACCTCATTGATATTCCCAACCATATAGAATGCATTTTCAGGAATATCATCATACTTCCCTTCCAAGATTCCTTTAAATCCTTCAAGAGTTTCCTCAAGTGGGACATATTTTCCAGGACTTCCTGTAAAGACTTCAGCGACAAAGAAAGGTTGTGAGAGGAATTTTTCAATCTTTCTTGCTCTCTCAACAATTCTTTTATCCTCTTCACTCAATTCATCCATGCCTAGCAATGCGATAATATCTTGCAAATCTTTGTATTTTTGAAGCACTTGCTGAACGCCTGTGGCAATCGCATAATGCTCTTCTCCTACAATTTGAGGATCTAGCACTCTTGAAGTAGAATCAAGTGGATCTACGGCAGGATAGATTCCTTTCTCAGCAATCTTTCTGTTGAGAACCGTTTTGGCATCAAGATGAGAGAATACTGAAGCAGGAGCTGGGTCAGTAAGGTCATCAGCAGGAACATAAACAGCTTGAACTGAAGTGATAGAACCTTTCTTGGTAGAAGTGATTCGCTCTTGGAGTTTTCCCATCTCGCTTGCTAGTGTTGGCTGATATCCTACTGCTGAGGGGATTCTTCCAAGAAGTGCTGACATTTCTGCACCGGATTGAGCGTATCTGAAGATATTGTCAATAAACATCAATACATCAAGCCCTTTTTCATCTCTGAAATACTCTGCCATTGTAAGCCCTGTGAAAGCGATTCTGTTTCTTGCACCTGGTGGCTCATTCATCTGTCCATAGCATAGGGCAACTTTATCCAAAACGCCCCCTTCTTTCATCTCGTGATAGAGGTCATTCCCCTCTCTTGTTCGCTCTCCAACACCTGCAAAGACTGAATATCCACTATGCTTATAAGCCACATTGTGGATAAGCTCCATAATAACAACGGTTTTTCCAACTCCTGCACCACCAAAGAGTCCAACCTTTCCACCTTTGAGATATGGGGCAAGCAAATCTACAACCTTAATCCCTGTCTCAAACATTTCAGTTTTTGTGCTTTGCTCCTCAAAGCTAGGTGCTTCTCTGTGGATTGGCCATTTTTTTACATTATTGAGTTGCTCTCCACCATCAACGGCTTCACCCACAACATTGAAAATCCTTCCAAGCACTTCATCACCCACAGGCACTTCAATCATTGCTCCTCTTGCTACAACCTCTTGTCCCCTGACAAGCCCCTCTGTCATATCCATAGCAATCGTTCTAACGATATGATCTCCTAGCTCTGCTGCCACTTCTAGCACAAGAGATTTTTTCACTCCTTCTACTTCATAGCTGACATCAAGAGCTTCATTGATGAGAGGTAGATACTCATCAAACTTGACATCAACAACAGGTCCCATAACCTGAACAATTTTTCCGATTTTATTACTCACTTTTTCCTCCTTATTTACTTCATTGCTTCAACACCGGCATTGATTTCAACTAGCTCTGTTGTAATCGCCTCTTGTCTTGCTTTGTTGTATGAGATTGTCAAACTTTTTACCAAGTTTCCTGCATTGCTTGTCGCTGCTTCCATTGCTTGAACCCTTGCACTATGCTCTGCAACTAGAGAATCTAGCAAGGCATAGAAAAGGTTGTATTCTAAATATTTGGCTGAAAGCTCTTCTAGGATTTGCTCCTCGCTTCCCTCTGGATCTGCACTGATTGGAGAAAATTCTTTTTTCTCTATTTCGTGATGAAATCCAAAAGGCAAAATCTGCTTGATTTTGACTTCTTGAGAAATCATCGTCTTAAATCCATTATGCACAATCAAAACCTTATCAGTCTTTTCTTCAAGGAAGTCTTGCAAAGATCTTTGCAAAAACTCTGAAGATTTTTTGTAATCAGGAGTTGAGGAAAGCTCTAGAGCTTGATCTAGCACTTCAATTCCATTGAATTGAAAAAAGCTCACGCCCTTTTTCCCAATCCCTCTTAATCTGACTTTGATTCCCTTGCTTTGATATTCTTTTAGCAAAGCTGAAACTTCTTTGATCGTGGCTTGATTGAAAGCCCCACAAAGTCCTTTTTCTGCTGTGATAAAAATAATATCCACTACCTTAATCTCTCTCTCCCTAGATGCCTGAAAGATAGGGGTGTTTAGGTTTTCAAAACCAACATTTTCAACTTTTTGAACAATTTCTTCAAAAACCTGTGTTAGCTTTGAGGCAAAGACTCTAGCATCTCTTGCAACCTCCTCAGCTCTTTTGAGTTTTGAGGCAGACACAAGCTTCATCGCTTTTGTTGTCTTTTGCGTATTCTGAACACTCGCAATCTTTCTGCGAATCTCCTTTAGATTGCCTCCCATTTTCGCTCACCTTTAATTAGAAAAAGTCATTTTAAAATCTTCTAAAGCTTTCTTAAGCTCACTCTCAATGCTCTCATCAAGTGCTTTTTTCTCAGCAATTGATTTGAAAATATTGGGATACTTATCTTCAATAAATGGATACAAATCTGCTTCAAATTTTGTAATTTTTGAAACTGCAATATCATCTAAATATCCCTTAGCACCTGCATAAATGATCACAATCTGCTTCTCGATAGGAAGTGGTGAATATGGAGGTTGTTTAAGCACCTCAACCATTCTTTGCCCTCTCTCAAGTTGCTTTTTGCTTGTCTCATCAAGGTTTGAAGCAAACTGAGCAAAAGCTTGAAGCTCACGATATTGAGCCAAATCAAGTCGCAATGTTCCTGAAACCTGCTTTGTAGCTTTAATCTGTGCTGCTCCACCAACCCTTGAAACCGAAAGTCCCACATTGATTGCAGGGCGAATACCTGAATAAAACAAATCTGTTTCTAGGAAAATTTGTCCATCAGTAATTGAAATTACATTGGTAGGAATGTAGGCTGAAACATCTCCTGCTTGAGTTTCAATGATAGGCAATGCTGTCAAAGAACCTGCTCCTAGCTCATCACTCACTTTTGCTGCACGCTCTAGAAGTCTTGAGTGTAGATAGAATACATCTCCAGGGAATGCCTCTCTTCCTGGTGGGCGTCTAAGGATAAGCGACATCTCACGATAAGCCACAGCGTGCTTACTCAAATCATCATAAACGATAAGTGCGTGTTTGCCATTATCTCTAAAATACTCTCCCATTGTTACACCTGCATAAGGGGCAAGGAATTGCATTGCAGCAGAATCAGAAGCAGGGGCATTGACAACGATAGTGTATTCCATCGCTCCATGCTCTTCTAGTCTTCTTACTACTTGAGCAACTGTTGATTCTTTTTGTCCGATTGCAACATAGATACAGATAACATCTTGTCCTTTTTGATTGATAATCGCATCTACTGCAACGGTTGTTTTACCTGTTTGTCTATCTCCGATAATAAGCTCTCTTTGTCCTCTACCGATAGGCACAAGTGCATCGATTGCTTTAAGTCCTGTTTGCATTGGCTCATGAACGGATTTTCTATCCATAATCCCTGGTGCTTTCTCTTCAACAAATCGATATTCTTTTGCCTCAATTGCACCCTTTCCATCGATTGGCTCACCCAAAGGATTGAGGATACGCCCAATAATGCTCTCACCCACAGGAACTTTCATCAATTTATGCAATCTTTTGACACTCATTCCCTCTTGAATGTTTTTGCCACTTCCTAGGATTACAACACCTACAAAGTCCTCTTCCAAGCTTGAAGCCAAACCAATATCGCCACTCTCAAACTCAACCATTTCATAATACATTACATTTTTGAGTCCATAAACTTTGGCAACACCATCAGCGTAAGTGAGAACCTTACCTACTTCATCAACCTTAAGCTCAACATCAAATTGAGCGATTTTTTCCTTAATAATGGAACTAATTTCCTCAGCTTTAATTTTCAACTTATACTCCTTTCCTAAATGAATCTAAGATATAGTTTTGCAAATTAGAAACAAACATTTCTTTTGAAAAAGAAACCTCCAAATCCAATTCATCAATCACACATTTAATCCCATCTCTCTCCCACAGTCGCTCTTCAACACTAACTGCAAGATCGAGCTTTTGACAAAGAATTTTTGAAATCTTCTCTATCATCTCTGCACTCAATTTGCTATTGCAATACACAATCGCCTTATAGGTTTTGCTCTCTAAAGATTTGAAAGAAAGAACATCGCTTAAAATCTCAGGCAAAAGAGACAATCTCCCTGATTTTGCCAAAAGCAAGAGAGCTTTTTGAATCTTCTCATCTTTGAAAGCCAAAATTCCATTGAGAACTTCATATTTCTTGGAATAATCCACAAAAGGATTACAAACTAAATCCAAAAAATCCTTATTTGCAAACAAAACATCTATCATCTCAGCTTTTGCTACAAACTCTTGAGCTCCTTGAGCATCAAATGCTTGAATAAACGCTTGAGAATATCTTTGAGCTAAAGAACTTTTCATCACTTCAATCCTTTACACAAAACTTCGCCATAGTAGTCTTTGCAAGTCTTGGTATCAAGATGATTTTGAAACCCTTGCAAAACTGCATACACTTCTTCCTCAACTATCATTTTCTCCTCTTGAGCAATCTTTTGTTCATAAGAAAGATTGAGAGATTTGACTTCACGATCAAGTCGATCTTCAAACTTTTGTGCGATCATATAAGACTCTCTTTTGGCTAGTGCAATAATTTCTGAAGCTTTCTGCTTGGCTTCTTCAAGCTCAAACTTGGCTTTTTCTTTTTCTCTTTTGATTTTTTGTGCTTCCTCTTGTGCTCTCTCAAAAGCTTCAGAGATAGACTTAGTGCGTCCTGTAAAAATCTCTTTGATTTTTCCTGCACCAAAATACCAAAAAATCAATACAAAGATTAGAAAATTGATCAAACGCTCAATAAAGTCGCTTTGAGATAAAGTAACCTCAGAGCAAAATCCTACTGCAAGTGTTACCAAAATTCCACAAACAATCTTTTTCATCACTCACAACCTCCCAAAGCAAGAAATTTCTTTCTTACCTCTGCCTCAAATACCCCAGCATTTTTGCTAAGCTCTTCTTTGATTTGCTCCCTTCTTTGAGTGAGCTCTCTTTGAGCATTCATAAAGCGATTGCCAATCTCTGCTTTTGAGCGATTTAGCTTCTCTTCATAAACCCCTTGAGCCTCAAGTGTTGCTAGATCTTTAATCCTTTTGGCTTGATCTCTTGCCTCTCCTAGCACTTTTTCTGCTTCAAGTCTGAGCTGAGCGATCTCATCTCTTTGCTCTTGAATATCTTTGGCATCTTCTCCAAGCAAAGATTCTCTTCTATGAAGTAGTTCTAAAATAGGGCGATAAAGGCAAGTGTTAAGAATCAAAATAAGCAACATAAAGGTAACAAAAACCAATAACATCAAATGCAAATTCAATTCTAAACTCAATTTCTACTCCTATTCCTTTGAAATATAGATCTTACAATCATACCCCAAAAAGACTCTAAAAATATGCTTATTTGAAAAAATCTAAAACTTTTTTGATATCGCTCTCATTTCTAAAATGAATTGTTAATTTTGTTTTATTCAAAGCAAAAGAGAAATCAAGTTTTGCCAATTTTCCTCTTAGGTCTTCAATCTCCCTGCCCTCAAAGGTTTCTTTGGTTTTTTCTTTTGGAGTTTGAGGGGATTTGAGTTTTTTTACCATTAACTCTGTATCTCTTACAGAAAGCTTTTGTCCCACAATGGATTTGGCAATCTTTCTTTGATTTTCATCATCTAATCCGATAAGAATCTTGGCGTGTCCTTGTGTAAGCTTCTCTTGGATTAACATCTCTTGAATTTCAGAGTTTAGCTGAAGCAATCTGAGTGTATTTGTGATTTGCGATCGCGATTTTTGCACCTTTTGAGCCAATTCATCGTGTGTAAGATGATGAATTTGAATGAGTTCATTATAAGCATTTGCTAAATCAATTGGATTAAGATCTTCTCTTTGAATATTTTCGATCAATGCTACTTCTCGTAACTGATTGAGATCTATATCTGCAATAATTGCCTTAATTTTCTCACTCTCTAAAATTTTTGAAGCCTTAAGTCTTCTCTCCCCTGCAATCAAGACATAATGTTTATCTTCTCTATACACCAAAATAGGCTGAAGCAGTCCGTATTCTTTGATTGATTGTGCAAGTTCATTTAGACTTTCTTCTCTAAAATGCTTTCTTGGCTGATAGGGATTGGGGATAATCTCAGAGATTGCAATCTCTACTACGCTCTGATTTTCAGAATCATACATATTGTTTTCATACGCTTCTTTGACTTCCCCCAAAATCTCTCCTAGCCCTCTTCCTAATGCCATTTTTTTATGCTTTGCCACTAGCTTCTCCTTTTAGAATTGCTTTTGCCAAATCTTGATAAGCCATACTTCCATTTGAGCGTTGATCATAGAGCAAAATTGGCTTTCCAAAGCTTGGAGATTCAGCAAGTTTGATACTGCGTGGAACCATTACACAATCTTTGGCTCTCCCTTTTTTGAAAAGTGAGCTTTCAAAATGTTGGATTAAATCTGCCAAAACCTGCTTTGAGAGATTGTTTTGTGAGGAATACATTGTGGGTAAAAATCCTCTGATGACTAGGTTTGGATTGCTAGAATCGCGTAAAACCTTAATAGTGCTAAGCAATTGTGCCAATCCCTCTAGAGCAAAAAATTCACACTGAATTGGGATAATGACTGAATTTGCTGCACTTAGGGCATTGATTGTTAAAGGTCCAAGAGCAGGAGGAGAATCAATGATGATAAAATCATATTGAGTCCTAATCTCTTCAATTTTGTTTTTGAGCAAAAGATCTCTTCGTGTATTTTTTTTGTTGTAAAACTCTTTTTCTATCCCTACAAGTCCGATATTTGAGGGAGCGATAAAAAGATTTTTCATATCGGTTTTGTGAATAATCTCTGAGAGTTTTTTGCTCCCCATTAAAACATGATAAATATCAAATTCAATCTCATTGCGACGCAATCCAAGACTTGTAGTCGCATTGGCTTGTGGATCAAAGTCAATCAATAAAACTTTTTTCTTAGCATATGCCAAAGAAGCCGAAAGATTGACAGCTGTTGTCGTCTTCCCAACTCCTCCTTTTTGATTGGCAATAGCAATAATTTCACACATCTCACTCTCCATATTATCTCAAGCTATATATTTTTTGATTTTCAATCATAATTGCACCATCCTCACACAAAAGCGCATCTTCAAACGACAAAGTCTTATCACCATAGTGAAAAGAAAATGGATAGTTTTTATAAAATTTTAGCTTGTAATTGCTCAAAATTACACTCCAAGTTGGATAAGTGCAAAAAAATTGCAAAAATTCTCTGATAAATTGCTCTTTTTGAGCTTTATCCATTTGGGTTTGAAGTGAGGCAAAGTGAGAGGAGAGCAAATTGATTCCAATCCCACACACGCAAAACTCTCTCACACTTTGAGTAATCACCCCTCCGATTTTGTTCTCATTGATATACAAATCATTGGGCCATTTAACCCACACTTCAAAGCCTCTTTTCTCTAAAAACTCACTCATAAGATTGCTAATATAAATGGATAGGGATTGCAAAGGCAAGTCTTTGGGCAAATCACTTTGGCTAAAAGCAAAAGAAAATAAAATCGCACTCTCCACACTCTCCCACTCATTCCCCCTGCTCCCCACTCCACTGCTCTGCTTATCACTCATCACACAAAAAGGCACAAGAGGGGTTTGCTCTCTTTTGAGATACTCAACTAGCCACTTTTGAGTAGAATCAATCTCTTCAAAAAACAAAAAATTTAGCAAAAAATCTCCCCCTTCTTTGCTCTTTTTCCTCTTATATAATCACTTGCTTTCATTTTTTGCTTACTTGGGGGTTGCACTTCATAGACTTTAAGCACCCCATCTAAACACGCCACCTCTACTCCACTCTCATCTATCTCTACAATCTCCCCTACTCTCTCACTTCTTTTGCTAGGGATAAATTCAGCTTGAGTAATCTTTAGTCCATTTTCCAAAAACACACTTGGCCAAGAGCTAAAGGCTAAGAGCTTATTGATAATTACTTTGCCACTAGAGAAATCTACACACCCTTCTTCTTTTTTGATTTTTTTGCAATATGTGGCATCGCAATGAATTTGCTTCATTCCCTTAATGCTAGGGAGTAAGGAGAGGGTTTTGAGCAAAACTTTTCCTCCTAGATGTGCCAAAGAATGAGATAAAACCTCCAAAGAGAGATTGTGAGGAGATTGCAAATAGCTCAATGCCATAATCTCTCCACTATCCATTCCCTCATCCATTTTCATCACACTCACCCCAAACTTCCTCTCATCTTGCAAAATCATCTCTTGCAAAGGAGAAGCCCCACGCATTGAGGGAAGAAGAGAGGCGTGGATATTAAGACACAGCCTTGCTTGAAGATAGCTTGAGGGGAAGAATTGCCCAAAAGCCACCACCACAAACACTTCTGCCCCTAGTGTGCAAAGCTCATTTAAGAGCGTATCATCTAGGCTTTGGGGTTGATAGATAGGATAGTTTTGAGTTAGGGCATATTCTTTCACTTCTGAAGCCTTAAGCTCTTGTTTGCGTCCAAAAGGGCGATCAGGCTGAGTAATCACTGCGACAATTTGATGAGAAGAAGAGAGTAATTCTAGGATTTCTCTAGCAAAAAGAGGAGTTCCAAAAAAAGCAATCTTCACTTTGATTCTCCAAAAATTGTCCCACTTCTTTGAATCCCCTCCAAAAGAAAGGCTTCCAAATCCTCTAGCTTTGCTCCATTACACAAAAACATTTTCTTCCCCCTCTTCATCAAAAAATCAGCAGCAATGAGTTTGGTTACAATCCCCCCTGTGGCGAAATGCCCGTGGGGATCGTAAGTGGTTTTAAGATTTTGCTCAGGGATTGAGGTGATATGTTTAATGAGCTTGGCTTCAGGAAACTCGTGAGGATTTTTATCAAAATAACCATCAATATCACTCAAAATCACCAATAAATCTGCATCAAAATAATATGCAATATGAGCACTCAATCGATCATTATCCCCAAACTTTAGCTCTGCTGTGGCAAGTGCGTCATTTTCATTGATGATAGGCAAAACCTTGTTTGAGAGCAAGACTTCAATAGTATCTTTGGCATTTTGGGTGCAAGAGCAAGAATCAAAGTCGTGTCCGCATAGTAAGATTTGAGCATTGAGGATTTTATAGCTCTCAAAAATTTTGCGATAGGTTTCAAGAAGCAAGGGCTGTCCAATACTTGCTAGAGCCTGTTTGTGAGAGATTAGGCTTTTATCAAGTCTAAGCTTAGTATATCCACTTGCTACTGCACCTGAGGTAACCAAAATAATCTCAAATTTCTCTCTAAGCCTAGCAATACTTCGAGCAATCCTCTCAATCGCCTCACTTAAAATTGTCTCTCCATCACTAAGATTAGAAGTCCCTACTTTGATAACAATTCTTTTCATTTCTGACTTTCTTTGAGGGCTTTTGAGAGAAAGAGTTTGAGAGTGGAGAGGTTTGTGCCAAGTGCTGAGGAGAGTGGAAGCACAAAGAGGGCTTGATGAGTTTTCTCTAGCTCCAATTCTCCTCTTATCCCCTCACTTGCATATACACTTCCCTCATATTCAATTTTAGGTAATCCTAGATTTTGCAAAAACTCATCAATGCTTTGGGGTAAATCTTGAGCGATATCAATCTTGCTTAGAGCGATTCCAAAAGGGCGAGTGCTAAGCTCTGCACTAAATCTCTCTAGCTCTACTCTTAGGTTTTGATATTGCTCTGTGAGGGTTCGATAATTTGCACAATCTAGCACAAACAAAAGCACTTTAGTTCGCTCAATATGTCTTAAAAAGCCAATCCCAAGCCCTCTTCCCTCACTTGCTCCATCAATAATCCCTGGAATATCTGCCATCACAAAACTATCAAAATCTCCTACATCAACTACCCCTAGATTTGGCACTAAGGTAGTAAATTCATAGTTTGCAATCTCAGGTTTTGCATTGGAGAGAGTGGAGATAAGGGTGGATTTCCCCACATTTGGGAATCCTACCAAGCCCACATCGGCAATGAGTTTAAGCTCTAGGCGTAAATGAGCTTTTTGTCCTGCGATTCCTTGCTGAGCGTAAGTGGGGCGTTGATTGACTGAGTTTTTAAATCTTGCATTGCCCAATCCCCCTTTGCCCCCTTCAAACAAAAGGTGTTTGCCCTCTTTCAAATCTAGCAAAAGCTCCCCGCTCTCCTCATCAAAGACTTGAGTCCCTGCAGGGACTTTGATGACCAAATCCTCTCCACTTCTTCCTGTTTTGTTTTTGCCCTCCCCTGGGCGTCCATTTTCAGCCTTATAATGCTTTGCTCCACGAAACTTTGAGAGTGTATCACTATTGTTATCCACCTCAAAAAACACACTCCCCCCTCTTCCTCCATCTCCCCCATCAGGCCCACCTTGGATTACAAACTTCTCTCTTCTAAAACTAACTGCTCCTGCTCCACCTTTTCCTGAAGATACAAAAATATCAACGCAATCTACAAACATTCTCTTAGCCCCATTTCTCTAAAATTTTGCTCCATTTGAGCTTTGAGTTCATCTAGGAGTGCAAAACGCTTTTTATACATTGAGCGTTTTTGACTTGGAATCTCACTCAAATCTTTTTGTTTACTCTCTGTCAGATCAAAGTATTCACCTTCTCTCTTTCCCCCACATTCTTCCCACATCAAGTCATAATCCATAGAATACTTTCTCTTCCCAAAACTTAAATGTCTTACTTGCCTATCTTGTTGCACACCCAAAAGAGCATTGGATTTGATAAAACTTGAAAAAAATCTTGCAATTTCAATCAAAAAAATTTGAGGACGCAAACCAAAAAGCT
This sequence comes from Helicobacter brantae, assembly GCF_003364205.1. Taxonomy (GTDB): domain Bacteria; phylum Campylobacterota; class Campylobacteria; order Campylobacterales; family Helicobacteraceae; genus Helicobacter_G; species Helicobacter_G brantae. The sequence goes on along the minus strand of NZ_NXLV01000004.1, from coordinate 80,698 downwards.
TTTTTGTAACTTCTTTAATTTGATTTCTTACTTCATCTCCATTTCCACCTCCTTGAACACACGCTATGAGAAGGCTAGGAGCTTCTCTCCCTCTAATAAAACCAAAAGAAAGATGATAAATTGTCTGATTTTCATAAAGTAAGCGAATTGCCAAAAACCCCTCTTCAAATGCTCCATTAAGAGTTAAAATGCACTTCAATCCCCATTCAAGTTCTAATATCTCTATCTCTTCCCCTTGCAATAAACGATAAAAAAGACTATCACTCAAAATTTGCTCTAATACTTCAAGATTGTATTCAATACATAATCGGCGTTGCTCCTGAGAAAATTTTTTATTCAAAAAATCCTTGCACACTACCCAATGAGCTTGTCCTAAGTGCTTAGAAAACAAATCAATTCTTCTAGGATGTGCATTGACAAACTCTACAAAAGGACTGATTTGTTTTCTAGCGATGAAATTGCGAAGAAAGAAACGAATGTATTGTCTGAAGAAATAAGATTTACTATCAAATCCTACTCGATCGCTGAGTTTTCCAAAAAGTGTAGAAAACTCAGGCCATCGATAAAGCATTTGCCAACCTATAAAAGTGGGTTAAGCAGGATAAACAGAAACTTTTTTTCTGTCTTTGCTTTTTTGCTCAAATTTTACAATGCCATCAATCAATGCATAAATTGTATGATCTTTTCCCATACCTACATTGTTTCCAGCATGCACCTTTGTTCCTCTTTGTCGAACAATGATATTTCCTGCTCTAACAAACTGAGAACCAAATTTTTTGACACCTAAACGGCGTCCCGCTGAATCGCGGTTATTCTGCGTACTTCCCTGACCTTTCTTGTGAGCCATATCTTACTCCTTTATCCTACAATTTTTACAATTCTAACGCGAGTGAAATCTCTTCTAAAGCCTCTTTTGACTTTGCTATCTTTTCTTCTGCGTTTTTTAAAGGTAATAACTTTCTTTGCTCTACCCTCATTGATGACTTCTGCCTCAATAAGAGCACCAGAGATAAAAGGTGTTCCCAACTTACTTTTTTCACCATCAACAATTGCCAAAACTTCTTGCAATTGGATTTTTGACTTTGGCTCAAGGCTCATTTTATCAAGAAGAACGATATCTCCCTCTTGCACCTTGTATTGCTTGCCTCCATTCTTAAACACTGCATACATCGTGGTTCCTTAGTTTTGATATTGACACTTTGAGTGTCGTTTTTTGCTTATGACTAACACTTTGGTTAGAAAACAAAGCTTGAATTATACATACTTTTTTGCATTTTTTCTCTTGCATTTTTGTATGATTAAAAAAATTAAAGGAATCGTTTTTGCTGTCGATTTTGAAGTTTTAGATTCTAGATTGCTAAAATGTTTGAGTAAAATTCAAACAATAAATATAGACAGGATGTCGGCAAACTTTTAAGGTAAGGGATTATGAGAGTAACTTTTGGTACAAAATACAATCAAATTAGAAATTCTCAAGACTCATTGCAGTCAAAGCTGAATGATTTAAATGCCAAAATCGCATCAGGCAAGAAGATTCAATACAGCTATCAAGATAGCAGGGTGTATAACAAAGACTTGCAACTTGGCTATCAAGAAACTACACTTTCTCAAGGGATTGATGTCGCACGCAATGCCTACAACAACACAATCAACACCGACAAAGCTCTCCAAGAACTCTCAAAAACTATCCTGACATTCAACACCAAGCTTCTTCAAGTCGCAAATCAACCCCAATCCCCCACCTCAAGAGTAGCAATCGCTAATGAATTGGCAGTTTTAAAAGAGCATATGATTAATGTTGCCAACACCTCTATTGGAGGAGAATACCTCTTTGGTGGCACAAAGGTCAAAAACCCACCCATTGCTCAAGATGGACGCTATATGGGAAATGATCAAAAACTTGAAGCCCTTATTGGATCTAATGTCAAAGTCCCCTACAATATCCCTGGTACTCAGCTATTTTTTGGCAATGATGCAGACTATTCAGCTTCAGTTACAAGCAATATCAAAAAATACAATCTAAGCAAACTCTATCCAAGCGTTATGGATAAAATCAATCGTGATGAGCCACCTCAAGAAGTTTTCATCAAACCCACAGATACTTTGCGTGATTTGATTGGTGATAATGACAATCAAACAGATAATGATAAAAAAATGTATTTTTATCTTAGAGGTGTAAGACCTGATGGAAGCCGATTCAAAAGCAAATTTGAGCTTGATCCCTCCTATATCACCCCTGATAATGCTGTGAAAGTGAGTGATTTGCTAGAGAGAATTGGGCGAGAATATGGGAATAATCAAATTACAAAAACCGTAGATGTAAGCCTTAATCCTTGGGGAGAGATTGAGATCAAATCTTTGGTTGATGGAAGCTCAAATCTTGATTTCAATCTTATTGCAAGTGATAAAGATGTTGATGATATCAATACGCTTCCCACACTTGGGGCAAAAGTTGTGAGCTTTCAGAAAAGCCCATTTATGAGCAATCAAAAAGTATCTTCTATCAAATCCACTATCAATGATTACAAAAGCTATCAAGTCGAACTTCCCACCTCTTTTATCTCCCAAAAAACAAGAAACCCTGCAAATAGCAACACTCAACTCAGTGAGATTTTTGACTCTGATGTGATGACAATCTTTCTTGATGGAAATTTCAAAGATCAAGACAAGCAACCTCAAGTCTTAACATTTTCAACAAAAGACACCAAAGTGATGGATGTCATCAAAGACTTGAAAACTTTTTATAAAAACTATGGACAAAATATTGATGTAGAGATTGCCAATGGAAAATTTATCATCACAGATCTTGATGCTAAAAAAACTCAAAGTAAATCTAGTATTGATCTAACCTTCTCAACAGCAGACAAAGAAAGTCATCTCACCGATGGGATAAGGATTGATTATCAAAGCACTTATGATGATGTTTTGTTTGAAAAACAAGGCTCAAAACTTGCCTCCAATGTCTCTCAAGTGCTATTAAGCAAAGATGGCTATGCCACAGATCAAACAAGGCTAGAAGAAGTTGCAGGAAGTTTGGAGGGCAAAACCTATCAAATGTCACTCAAAGATCATAATGGCACAAGCGTTGAGGCAAAGATTATGTTTGAAAAAAATGGTTGCTATTTACTTCTCCCCTCTAAGCAATCAACACAAGAAAACCCCAAAGAATACAAACTTCCCATTGTCAATCTCAATGAAAAGGGTAAATCAAGCATTGCAATGCCAAACAATATCACCTATCGTCAGCTTATGGATACTTTCGCTCTAGCACTCAATTATTCCAATCAAGATGAAAATATTTATCAAGAATTGCTTGGAAACCCTGAAACTTATAGTGTCAAACAAAAAGAGCTTTATGAAAATATAAGCACTCAAGCAAGCAAAAGGATTGAAATCAATCTCAACCAAAACGGACAAGTTACAATCTCTGATAGGACAAGAGCTTCAAGTTTGATGGATTTTTCTTTTACAGATAGCTCAAGCACTGATTTTTCTGAACAATGCATTCGCAATACAGAGAGTGGATTGTTTTTGCACGCCAACAATGCTCTTACAATCGATAGACCTCAAATCAATTTCTTTGATGCACTAGATACTGCAATTTCTGCTGTGCGAGATGGAATCTATCGCCCTGATGAATATCCTAACTCATACAATAAAAATATGAGAAATATAGGGATACAAAATAGCCTAGAGACTATCAAACACATTGGCGATCACTTAGAGAAAATCATTGCTCTCAATGGTTCTTATGGAAATAGTTTTGAAAATTCCATTCAAAAAAATGAAATGCTTAAGGTTCAAGTGCAAACCTTAAGGGGAGAGAATATGGGAGAGGATATTGCAGAGGCTTATAATAAGTTTTCAGATCTTAGCACCAATTACAATGCTGTGCTTAACTCCTCAAGCAAAATCAACAAAATGTCAATTCTTGATTATGTTTAAAAAAGAAAGATAAAAAATAAAAATAGCTATGTTATAATCGCTTAAATCTATCTTAAAATCAAAAGGACTAATGATGAGAATCTTAATCATTGAAGATGAGCCAACCCTCCATAAGACGCTAAGTGAAATCCTTGATGAGTTTGGTTATCAAACTGATGTTGCAGAAAGCATTAAAGATGGAGAATATTTTTCAGGAATTAGAAATTATGATCTTGTGATTACAAACTACATTCTCCCTGATGGTTTGGCAACTGAAGTTATCCCTTCAATCAAAGCAACCACTCCTAGAACTCCTATCATCGTTCTCTCAGCAAAACACAACAAAGAGTTTGAAATCGCAGCACTCAAAGGTGGAGCTGATGACTTTATTGTCAAACCCATTGACTTTGATATTCTTCTAGCAAGAATTGAGGCGCATTTAAGATTTTGGGGAAGCAATGCCATTGAGTTTGGCGATCTCTCAATCAATCCAACAGAAGAGCGTGTAATCTACAAAAATAGAGAAGTAGAAGTCAAAGGCAAACCTTTTGAAGTCCTTACCCATCTTGCACGACATAGAGATCAAATCGTTTCAAAAGAACAACTCCTAGATGCGATTTGGGAAGAGCCAGAGCTTGTGACTCCAAATGTCATTGAAGTAGCAATCAATCAAATTCGACAAAGACTAGATAAGCCTCTAGGAATCACTACAATTGAAACAGTGAGAAGAAGAGGTTATCGCTTCTGCTATCCCAAAAAGAAAAAATAATCCCCCTCTCTCCCTTCTAGTTAGGGGAGAGAATTATTTTTCAAACTCCACGATTATCATTCCTGCAAATTTCCTACCATTATAAAACTCGATTCGGTATTGTCGCTCTTTTGTATCAATGGAGTATTTTTTGATCAAATTTGCCAAAGAGATTTCATAATTTGCCTCACTCACCCCTGCTCTACCCTTTGGCGTGAATCCAATGACATTGACTCTAAGATTGGAGGGAAGCACTTTGAAGCTTTTTTTGACTTTAATGATACTCCCCAGCCTCACTTCCTCAACCCTATGATCTACTTGGATTTGAACCTTTTGAGCAGATTTTTCAAACTCGATGACAAAAGGAGAGAGCTGAGTTACAATCTTATTGCCATACTTTAAAACAATATCTTGATTTTTTGGCAATAATCCCATAATGTAATGAGTGGAGCTTAGTGGGATTTGTGCAATCTCTTTGCTAGGTAGAGGAAAAAAGGCAATACTCTTTTTTAATCCCATTACAGGCAAGGTGATTAGGGGGGTGATTTGCACCACAGCCTCGCTATCATTGATAAATTCCAAAATCTTTCTAGGAGTAAGTTTAAAATCTCTTTTAAACTCCACGCCCAAAGTTTTCAAAATCCCCTCCACTGCCAATAAGTGATAATACACTCTTTCATTTAGAGGTAAATTCTTACTTGCCTCATTTGCCAAGGCCCCCTTTTGATTACGCACTGCAAAAAAAGTAAGACTTTTTTCCATTTCTTTATCTTCTTTGGCAGTATGTGTATTTCTAATATGATAGAGGTGCAAATCTTTGAGAGCAGAGGCATTGACATATTTAACAATGCTTTGGGAATACTCCAAAAGATTGCCATATTTTGCTCCCTTTAATTTCTCTTGATCAATAATTGAGCAATTCCCCCAGCGTGAGGGGTTTAGCTCTTTGCTAATATAAGTTTCACGATAAAACCCACTTCCATCATGCAAATGAAAAATAAAATCAATCTTATCGTGTAAAACAATGCTTTTCAACCGCTCAATGATAGAGTATTCAGGATCATTTTTTGAGAGAGTTTTAAACTTACGATTCATATCCCCATAAATCCCACGATGATTTCTTAGAATGCTATGGCGATTGAGATTGGGAATAACCCACACCTCACCTTTGAGGATCTTATAGTGTTGCAAAAAGAGATTAAGTGCATTAAATCCCCCCGGTTCATCTCCTTGAATCCCACCAATGAGCAAAACTCTAGGTGAGTCTTCTTTTTGGCTTGGCATTTTGACTAAATCAAAATCCAAAATATTTGCACTCAGCAATAAACACATACCTATATATAAAAGTATCTTTTTCAAAAAAATCCCTAGCTCTAATATTTTTTCAAAATATTATCTTGAAAATTTAGAGAAAATCAAACAAATAAGGGAATGAAAAATGCTTTTAACTCAAAAAATCCAAAAATAAAGGATATCAATGAATGCTTTATCTATCTTTGAAAAACATCTTGGCAATGCTTTAGGAGCAGGGGAGCAAAAAAATCTTGCTAAAAACATAAAAGACATCAATCAAGCCATTGGGAGTTTGCAAACTATTGATAGCACACTCAAAAAAGCTTTGCAAAACTTGCAAGATTTTCAAAGCTTTTGCCAAAGTTGTGAGTGCAGTTTTATGGGAGAAAACCTCATCAATAAAGAAATCACACTTTTGCTCTTTGGACAAACTCAAAGCTTTTTTATCCAAGATTTCACCACTCTTGCACTAGAGAAATCTCAAGAAGAGCTAGAAAGCTACTTCACCCAAAAAAGAGAAGAAATCTCTTCAATCCTTGATTGGGTAATGGAAGAAATGGAGCAAACTCCAGCTCAAAGCACTTTTTCTCCCTCAATGGGATATTCTCTTCAGCAAGGAATCTACAAAATCTAATCCCTCCTTGCTTAGGGCAATCAAACTTTGATAAAATTATATTTTATATGAATTTTTAAGGTTAGACATTGAGATTTTTTACTCTGATTTTTGTATGTGTTTTTGTATCGGCAAGTCAAATCACTCTTGATTTTCTCCAAAACAAACCCAAAGGGATTGCAAGAGATTTTTATATTTGGAGATATTTGCAAGATCCCAAAACTTCGCTTGAAGATGCAATCAAAGCCTATGATTTGGTATATAAAAAGACTCCAAAGCTAGAAGATTTACTTGCAAAAAAGGGCTATACACACGAGCTTCCAAAAGAGGTGGCTTGTAAAAAACTCTCCTTTGAAAAACTCAAGCAAGAAGATGGGGAGTGTATCGCCTTTGGGCTAAAGCTTTCTATTATCCCCTCAATCTCTCCCACAGATGCTGAAGTGCTTGTCAAAAAACTTGCCCCCATCAAGCCCATTTTGGCTCAAGAGGTGCAAATCTTAGAATCCAAAAACCCTCTTTCTGAAATGATAAAATCCAAAAATGCTCAAATCTTTAGTGAGATTTTTTATGGGTTGAATTTAGAGCAAAGACTTGATATTTTTAACCGCAAAATCCCCCCAAAAGATTTTGCACTTCTAGCCAATCAAAATGACGCAAACTTCAATAAAATGATGCAATATGTTTTGCTCTCAGAACATTTTGAAGTTTTCAAAAAAACCATTCTCAATGCCCCAATCATCAATGTTGATGACAAAATGTTGCTTTTGCTTGGAATAATGCATGCCAAATACGATCAAATCACACAAGCCCAAAATTATTTCTCACTGATTTTACAAAATCCCAAAGACCCTCTTATCAAAGACAAAGCCCTCTTTTGGCAATACCTCATTAGCAAAGATGAAAAATATCTTCAAACCCTCTCTCAAAGCCAAAATCTCAATCTCTACTCTATCTTTGCCAACCAAAAACTCAAAACCACACCCCAATACACAATCACCTCAAAACTTGAGAATATCAAAGATGAGAGAGCAAACTTTGATATCACCGATCCATTTGAGTGGCAAATCTTACGCAACAAACTCACTCAAATCCCCACAGGAGATGAACTTAAGCCTATTTTGGATCAAAAACTCACCTTCAGCAATACTCAGCCCCATCTTGCTTTTATGCTTAATCGAATCAAAAAATACAAAAGCAATTATTTTTTGATGCCCTACTCTGAAAATCTAACTTGGAAAAATCAACACCAAAAAGCCTTCACCTATGCGATTGCCAAACAAGAGAGCAATCTTCTCCCTGCTCTTGTTTCAAGCTCTTATGCTCTAGGAATGATGCAGATTATGCCCTTCAATCTCAAGCCCTTTGCCAAAGCATTGGGTAAAGAGAATGCAACATTAGATGATTTGTTTAATCCTAGCACAGCCCTAGAGTTTGGGCGATTTTATCTAGCTGAGCTTGAAAGGGAGTTTAATCATCCTCTTTTTGTGGCTTATGCTTATAATGGAGGGCCAGGTTTTTGGAGAAGAACCTTAAAGAGAAAAACACTTTTTATCAAAGATAGAGAATATGATCCTTGGCTAAGCTTGGAGCTTATCCCTTATGAGGAGAGCAAAAATTATGGACAAATTGTTCTAGCAAACTATATAATTTATCAGCAAATTCTAGGACAAGAAATCAATGTAGAGGATTTTCTCTCAAAAACATTAGTAAATTAAGGAGTAAAAAATGATAAAAAAATGCCTTTTTCCCGCAGCAGGTTATGGGACAAGATTTTTACCTGCCACAAAAGCAATGCCCAAAGAAATGCTTCCAATCGTAGATAAGCCACTCATTCAATATGGAGTAGAAGAAGCCAAAGAAGCAGGGTGTAACACCATTGCTATCGTTACAGGACGCAATAAGCGAAGTATTGAAGATCATTTTGATATTAGCTATGAGCTAGAGCAAGAGATTAGGGGGACGGATAAAGAAAGCTATCTAGCAAGTATTAGAGAAATTATGCAGGCTTGCACATTCTCTTATACTCGCCAAAATGAGATGAAAGGCTTAGGTCATGCAATCCTCACAGGAGAAACACTCATTGGCAAAGAGCCTTTTGGCGTGATTTTGGCTGATGATTTGTGTGATAATGAGGGCAAGGGGGTAATGCAACAAATGGTAGAGCTTTATGAGAAATATCGTTGTGCGATTGTGGCGATTGAAGAAGTTGAGATCAAGCAAGTGGATAAATATGGGGTGATTGATGGAGAAGAGATTGAGAGCGGGATTTATAGAGTGCATTCAATGGTAGAAAAACCCTCTCCAAGTGAAGCCCCTAGCAATCTAGCAATCATTGGACGCTATATTCTTATCCCTGAAATTTTTGAGATTCTCAAAGTTACACCTCCAGGAAAAAAGGGGGAGATTCAAATCACTGATGCACTCCAAACCCTAGCCAAAGAGGGCAAAGTCATTGCTTATAAATTTCAAGGCAAAAGATATGATTGTGGAAGTGTGGAGGGATTTGTAGAGGCTACAAATGTATTTTTCAAAAAGAAAATCTAATGCAAAGTAGTTTTATCATCTTTTTTTATATTCTCTCTTTTGTTTTGCTTATCCCCATTGTTCTTTTGGGGATTTTAATCACTCCAGAGAAACCTAGCAAACCCTCAGCTCCCAAAAAACCCACCCCTCAAGATCTGCTAAAACAAATCAAAAAAAATAAAGATTCTGCTCATCAAGCTCTAAAAAATTTTGAAGAGCTTTTTATCGATGCACAAAGCTGTGATAGGCAGGTTTGGATGAACTTACTAGATCAATTTGCCCTTTGCAAATGGCTAGAAACCACAGAGGTTGTAGAATTGCAACAAAGAGTGATTGAGGCAAACCCTCAGCTCAAAAAAGAAATCGAAAACCATATTAGCAACTCCTTAAAGAACAGAAAATGAGAGAGATAATTTATATTGATGGAATGACTTGCACAGCGTGTTCAGGTGGGATTGAGAGAGCATTGAAAAAAAAGAGCTATATTAGAGAAATCCAAGTGGATTTGCTCAACAAAATGGCAATCATTGACTTTGATGAGAAAGAGAGCAATCTAGCTGAAATCTTTGCCCTTATCAAAAAACTAGGATATAAGCCAAGAAAGCAAGGAGTGATAGAAAAGCTTGATCACAGCTTCCTCACTCCCAAAAAACGCATTGTTTTAGCTCTATTTTTCACTCTTCTCACTCTCTATCTCTCAATGCTTCCTATGCTCTCTCTTAGCCTTTATGAAAAGCTCACACCTATTGCACCTTTTTATAATGCTCTTTTGCAAATGGCTTTTACACTAGTTGTAATGCATATGGGGAGAAACTTCTATCTCAAAGGCCTCTCTTCCCTCCTCTCTCTCCACCCTACAATGGATACACTTGTAATGCTAGGCAGTGGGAGTGCTTTTATCTTCTCTCTTTTTCAAATCCCCTCCTTACCCCAAAGTCTTGAAGATAGCAAAAATGCCTTGCTTTTGTGCCACTCAAGTGAGGGGGTGTATTTTGAGAGTGTGTGTGTAATTTTGCTCTTTATCTTGATAGGCAAAAGCATTGAGGAGAGAGCCAAAAACAACACACAAAACTCACTTCAAACCCTCGCCTCTCTCAAAGAAGCCTCTGTGATAAAAATCATTGATGGGGAAGAGGAAAGAGTGAATATCAATGAAGTCAAAGGTGGGGATATCCTCAAAATCACACCTCAAGAGAGCATTTTGGTTGATGGAGTGATTTTGCAAGGCTATGCAAATATTGATTGCTCAAGTTTAAATGGAGAGAGTTTGCCTATCAGTAAAAAAGAAGGAGATACTCTCTACTCAGGCTCACTCAATCTCAATACGACTTTTTTAATGCAAGCAAGCAAAAGTGCAGAAAACTCCACTTATCAGCAGATTTTAAATCTTGTACAAAACGCTCTTATTTCCAAAGCACCCATCGCTAGAGTCGCCGATAAAATCTCAGCCTTTTTTGTCCCCTCAGTGATTATCTTGGCTTTGTATTCTGCAATCACTTGGTATTTTCTTCATAAAGATTTTCAACTCTCTCTTCAAACCTTTTGCAATGTGCTTTTGATCTCTTGTCCGTGTGCTTTGGGACTTGCCACGCCTTTGGCTCTCAATATTGCCACCAAACTTGCTAGTAGTAGAGGAATTTTCTTCAAAGATGCTCAGATTTTAGAACTCATTGGCAAAACCTCTATGATTTTCTTTGATAAAACAGGCACACTCACTCAAAAACAGCTTCATATCAAAGAGATTCACTCCTCTAGCTCACTCTCTCAAACTCAACTTTTGCAGATTTGCTCCTCTCTTGAGTGTCAATCTCATCACATCATTGCCCAAAGTATCCTTGAAGCCTCAAAAAGCCTCTCTATCCCCAAAGCTCAAAATATCTCTATCCAAGAAGGATTGGGGATTAGTGGAGAGATTGAGGGGGTGAGATATAAAATCGGAAGTGCCAAAAACTTCTCCCCCTCCCCTACTCACTCCAAAGAGGGGATTGAGATTTTTATAGGTGAGAGCAATGAGGGGGGAGATAAGATTTTGGGATATATTTTGCTAGAAGAGAAGATAAAAACAGAAGCCAAAAGCACACTTGAAGAGCTAAAGAATATGGGGGTTACTTCAGAGATTTTGAGTGGAGATAGGAAAGGAAATGTAGAGAAAATCGCAAAAGAGCTTCATATCTCTTTTACCTCTGATGCACTCCCCCAAGACAAACTAGAGGTATTAAAACACCACAAAGACAAAATCACAATGATGGTAGGAGATGGGATTAATGATATGTTAGCTTTAAGCAATGCAAGTATTAGTGTGAGTATGGGAGAAGGCTCTAAGGGGGCGATGGCAAGCTCAAATCTCATCATCTTCAACAACAATTTAGAAAATATCCCCTATGCCATCAAGCTCTCTAATGCCACACTTAAAAATATCAAGCAAAATCTTTTTTGGGCTTTTGGATATAATGCGTGTATGATTCCTATTGCGTGTGGATTGCTAAGTGGATTTGGAATCACCCTTACTCCAATCCTTGCCTCTATTGCAATGACGCTTAGCAGTCTAAGTGTGGTGTTTAACGCCCAAAGATTAAAAACTTTTAAAGGATAGTTTATGAATACAATCACCCTCAAAGTCCCTCAAATGAATTGCTCTCATTGTGTGAGTAAAATCACAAATTTTCTTCAAGAAGTTGAAGGGGTGCAAGAGATTGAATGCCTTTTGCCTAGCAAAGAGGTAAAGGTGGCTTTCTCCCTCCCAGCAAGTATTGAGCAAATCAAAGAGGCGATTGAAGATTGCGGATTTGAAGTTGAGTAAAAAGCTTATTCCATTCTTCTAAGATTTTTTCTTGAGAGAATTGGGCTTGTATCCTTTCTTTTGCTCTTTGTCCCATATCTCTTCTTAACTCTTGGTTTTGCATCAAAATCTCCATTTTTGAAGCAAAACCCTCTAAATCTCCATCTTCAATCAAAAAACCAGTTTTTTCATCCTCAATAATATCACTTGGTCCAGCACAGATATCAAAAGCAACACTAGGCAAACCATAACTTCCACTCTCAAGCAAAACCAATGGCAATCCTTCAAAATGACTACTCATCACATAAAGTGAGGCTTGTAAATACTCTTTTTGTATCTCTGGAGTAAAGGGTTTTAAGAAAATACAATCTTGCAAACCATAAGTATCAATCTTATTTTTTATTTCTTCTTTTAAAGTTCCTTCACCCACAATATAAAGCTTCCAATCTTTAATTTTTGGTTGAATCTTTGCAAAAATATCCACCAAACGCAAAAAACCTTTTTGATCCCCCCTATCCATTCTTCCGACACTTAGACAAATTTTTGAAGAAGAATCGGCTTGTTTTGTGGGAAATGTGGGTAAGAAATTGGGAATAACACTAATGTGGGGATGACATTGTTTCCACTTTTTTTCTTCTTTATGAGAAAGGATAACTACTTCATCAAAGAAATCTAAATTTCGCTTCCTTTTTGGGAAATTTAAATGCCAAATACGAATATATTTCTTATCCTTAAGTTTGAATATTTGAGCCAATGCACGATCATTTGCGATAATAATGTCATCTTGCTTAAAGCTTTTTCTTGCCTTCAATGTGAGAATATAGCGATAAAAAATCTTCTTAAATAAATATCCTATTTTACCTCCGCTTCTTTCTCCACATCTCTCCAAATATTCGACCTGAACTTGGGGATTGAGTGCATAAATAGGGGAGTTTTGAGACTTATAGTAACTAATGATTCTAACCCTATGCTCTAAAGAAAGTGCATTGGCCAAATTGACACATACTCTCTCTCCTCCTCCTTTTTCTGTAATATCTCTTAATACAATACAAATATTCATTTTTGTTCCATTTCATAAAGTTTGAGATATTTAAACATTGCTCCACTTGCATTACACCACGCAATGACAAACCCCCTATAACCATATCTCCACCCCATTCTAAAGAAATAATCTTTGACAAAAACAAAAACAAATCTCCCAATCCCACCAATAGCACTCCCCCTCTTTCCTCTTTCTTTCATTTCTTTTGCACTCAATGAGGTGTAACGATTCATTTTTGAGAGAATATTATCAATGTTCTCCATCGTATAATGCTTCACAGACCCCTTAAGTTTTATCTCTTTTGCTTTCCCTGTTTGAAGCCCTTCATGAACTAATTTTTCTCGATAACCAATTTCTGTTTTGTTAAAAATCCTCTTTACCCGATCTGGATACCAACCACAACACTTTACCCATTTTCCATGAAAATAATTCTTGCGTGAAAAAGAATAATATTTCCCCAATTCAAAATTTAGATTTTCAATTTCATTAAGCAAATCTTCTTCAACAACCTCATCACTATCAAGAGAGAGTATCCAATCATTCTTGGCATAAGAAATTGCTAGATTTTTGAGTGCTCCAAAGCCGATAAACTCACTTTGATAGACTTTGACATTGCTAAACTCTCTAGCGATTTTTAGCGTATCATCACTGCTTTGGTTATCTAGCAAAATCACTTCATCAAATCTCTCTACGCTCTTTAGGCATTCAAAAAGGGTTTTTTGGGCGTTTTTAGCAATGATAGTGACTGAAATTTTCTTTTTCATTTGTTTCCTGATTGATAAATTTTAAAAAAAGTGAGCACAAAAGGATAATCATCGGAGTATCAACCATAGAATCCCAAGGCTCTCCAGTGAAAGAGTTGATAAAAATAAAATACAGAATTGTCAAAAAACCACAAATTCTATATTTTAACTCCTCACCTTGACATTGAGATAAGTTATAACCAAACATTCGAAGTGATGTCCACCAAAACAACAATAAAGCTAATAAACCAACAATCCCTCTCTTTGCCAATGCCTCCATAATTTGACTATGCTTAGTCCCTCTTACCCCCAAATCATTCTCAGATCTAATTCTGCTTCCACTTTTTTGGATAATTTCATTTGTTCGCTTTGCAATCATTGCTGTGCTCATTCCATAAACTGGAGATATTTTTAGCATCGTCCATGCCTCTTTCCACATCTCAAATCTCATCCCAATGCTTGTCTGAGGATTATCTTTGGCATACTGATCAATATCAACTTGAATTTGTTGCAATCTGAAAGTATCTTTCCCCACAGGAAAGGCCCAAAGCAAAGAAAAAACAATCAGCATTCCCCCTATTGCTACAAAAGTTTTTTTAAACATTCTTTTATTCTTAAACAAAAAAACAATCTGCAAAATACAAAAGGCTATAAGTAGACTAATCATTGCCGATCTTGCTGCCGTAGAAAAAGAGGCACTAAAAGCAAAAAGAGAGGCGATAGCAAAAAAAATCTGTTCTTTTTTTGATGTGGAAAAAGCATAGAAAATTACACTAAACAAACACAATAGTGATGAAGCGGTTGCCATTTCTGCAATACCCACAAAAGCATCAACTCTTTGCATTCCCAAAATGTATCGCTCATACAAAGCAAAACATCCATTTATAATTGCACCTATACCGACACAATACGCAATAATTCTCTTGTTGAGATTGAATTTCAACTTTAAAAACAATAAAACAATAAAAATGCCCAAAAAATATCGCGTAGGAATATCTAAATCTGTCAATGAGGGATAACCTGGTCTTTTTATACTCTCTAATTCCCACCCCTTCCCTAACACAAAAGTCAAGAGATAGCTAAACAAAACAAAAATTAATGCATATAAAAAAATTTGTTGCTCTCTTGGAATTTTTAAGACAAATACTTCTTTTTTTTTCTTAAAAAAATAAAGACTCACCATAAAAATAAAAACCAAAATCTCTATGCTTGTGGTAGTCCATCTAATGGTGGTTCCAAGAAACAAAAAACAAAAGAGCAATGAAAGAGAAGTATTGAATCCAAAATATTTTTTTACCATTTTTTAAGCCTATAAAATACAAAGATAAAGATCTATTATATCCTAAAGCCTATGTCCTTGTAGATAAAGTTGAGATTTTATATTTTTACATAATGAGGAAAATCCTCTTTGATTTGATCTAAAACCTGAAGATGTTCAATTTGATTAATCTCCAATCCACCACCAGAATGTGTAATGTGCTCAGCAATCCAACAAAATCTTTCAAAGTTTTTACAAATAAAAGGGTGAAAGATAGCCCTATAAAATGAAGAATATTTCTGTGGATACGGAGCAAATCTCACAATCGTATTCCCAGCACTTAGGACATAAATCTTTTTCTTATCCTTTAACCCCATATAAAGATGAACACAAGATGTTTCATTGCTCACAACAAATTCACTTTTTTGTAAAATCAGACCAAGTTCAACCAAAGATGTCTTTCCACATAAATTTTTTATATTTCGCCCATTTAATTGCCCTTTGATTCTCTCCCCTCTTTCCCACTCTTCAAATCCACCACATATTACGATTTCCAAATCATTTCTCAAAACCTCTGCCAAATCGCACAATCTTTCAACACTCCATTTTCTACATGAAGTAGAAGCTCCGATAAAAAACACAACATATTGAGAAGACAGCCCAAAACAAGAAATGTCCCATTCTGGAAAATCAATTGACAGCTCAATGTCTTTTATTTCGCAGATTTGTGAAATAAATTCAGCATTTCTATCAAATTCAAACATCAATCCATCAGCATTGGATAACAAGTCTGTATAATTTCTCTCAAATCTTTTTTTATGAAAATCAATCACATTAGAGCAATCTCCTTTTGGAGCGATTTTTTTCAATGCAATAATGTTTCGTGCAAGATCTTCTCCACAATAATCCCTGCCATATGTAGGATGAATCAATGCCTGAAAAGATTTTTGACGTAGTTTCCTTAATAACCCAATACGATACCAAAGGTTGTTTGTGAATTTTTTTCTCTCAAAATAGATTACTTCATCCACAAATTGCATATCACATTGCTCTACAATCTCCTGACATCCTTTATTGGCAACAAGTGTTATCTTTCCAAATTTCTCACTTAGGGGCTTAAGAAAATTTCTAAAAAGAATATAATCTCCAATCGCATCAACTTTCAATACTATTACTTTCTCTGTATGGGGGGGGGGGGATTATCCTAAAAAGCAATAGATTATCCAAGAATTCCCTCAAAATTTGTTTGAAAAAGAATCTCACTTTTTTGATTTTTGAATTTTTTGAAAAATAAAAAGGAATTCCAATTCTTTTAGCTTCCTGTATTTGATTTAATGATGGAAACAATACAAGATGAGCCTCTTTTATTTTTTCTTTATCTATAATCCACTCAATTTCTTGATTGTATTTTTTCTCTAACACTTCTTTATTTTTATTAGATATCAAGCTCCCACAAAAAATCTTTACCATCACTTTCCTTTTTGCAAAAAAATCAACATATAAAAATCATATAACTTCTTCCAGACAAACTCTAAACTTGCACTGATTTCTCTTGTAATGATAAAAAACAATGTAGGTTTGCAATCTCTTCCCCCCCCCCCTATACAAGAGCCCAAAGGCATCTCTTTAATTATCTCAGGATTTGAAATGAGATTGGGGAGAGTGTGAATATAGCTTTTATCTAGATAATTATCCACAGGGCAAAGCCAAAGATTGCTTTTGGCTAGAAGTTTTTTTGCTCCTTTGGGGGTGAGATAATAGCCTTGAGTGCCACAGATATTCTCTTTTGTAAGATTGAGAAAATCATTAAAAGGGGTGCTTTTTTTCTGAAAAAAACTCATCAATCGCACAAAATCCACACCTGCACTCTCAATCCTTTGAATCTGCTCTAAAAATCCATCTAAAAAAGTAATATCATCTTCTAAGACTAGCATTGCTCTATTTTCACTTACACACTTTTGCCAAAGAGAATAATGGGAAGCAAAACAAGCCTTTTCTCCATCACTTAGTCTTTTTCCTCGATAGAGTTGAGTGAGAAAATCTCTTTTATAATGAGCTTGATACTCCCTAAACTTCTCACTCCCCGCAGCAATCGCTTCATAGAAGCAAAACTCAATTATCTTTTGCTCCCCTACTCTTGCAATCTCCTCTTGCATTCTTTCTTTGCGTTCTTTTGCACTAGAGAGATTGATAATATAGGCTTTAAGCATTGGTAAGCTTTCCATTCTCAATTCTTAAAATCTGATCGGCTAGCTCAATAGTGCTAGGGCGATGAGCAATGAGAATGATGATTTTATCTTTGCGTATAAGATCGATTGTGTGCTTAATCGCCTCTTCTGTTTTCTCATCTAATGCACTTGTCGCCTCATCAAGGATAAGGATTTGGGAATCTTTATATAACGCCCTTGCAATAGCAATCCTTTGGCGTTGTCCTCCACTAAGATTGGTGCCAAATTCATCAAGCCTTGTCTCAATCCCCTCAGACAAACTCTCTACAAACTCCCACGCCATTGCTTGCTTGAGTGCCCACTCAACCCTTTTGCTATCCACCTCACTTCCATAAGCCACATTTTTGGCAATGCTATCATTGAGGATAAAAATCCTTTGATTCACCACTGAAATCCTAGATCTTAAACTTTTGATTTTATAGTCTTTGAGTGGGGTAGAGTTGATTGAGATTTCTCCATTATTGACATCATAAAGCCTAAGCAAGAGGGCAATCAAAGTGCTTTTTCCACTCCCACTTTTTCCCACAAGTGCAGTGATTGAATCTTTTTTGAACTCACAAGAGATATGAGATAGCACCTCTTCCTCATCGTATTTAAAACTCACATTACTAAAGGCAATTTCTTTTATCTCCTCACTTAATTCTCTTTCTCCATCAGTGATTTGAGAGTGTTGAGAGAAAATCTCTAAAATCCTTTTGTTTGCCACGATTGCACTCTGCATTCTCACCACACAATTGAGCAATCGCTTAATAGGAGTGTAAGCCATAAAAAGAGCAGTATTAAATGAAAAAAACTCACCCACCGTGAGTGTACCATCAATCACGCTTTTTCCTCCTATATACAGCACAGCTCCGATTGCTAAAGCTCCCAAGATTTCCATCACCGGAGTATCCATAGTCCCAACCAATGTGTTTTTCATATTGATTTTAAAAAACTCTTGGTTTTCATTTTTGAATTTTTGAGACTCTAGCTCTTCTGCACTATTGACTTTAATCATCTCAACATTATTAAATATTTCATTGAGATTAGAAGTGATATCCGCATTTTTTTCTTGAGCTTTTTTGGAAACCTTTTTTAATCGGCGAATGATGAGTGAGATGGGCAAGATGGACAAAGGCAAGATTACTAGTCCAATTAAAGCTAATTTTGGGCTTTGATAAATCACTACACCAATAAGTGCAATAGCTGTAATCCCCTCTCTTACAAACTCAGTAAAAGTAGAAGAAACTGCTGAACGAATAAGACCGATATCATTGGTAATCCTAGCGATTAGCTCTCCATTGCGATTTTTATTGAAAAAAGACAAATCCAAAAAAAGCATATGAGAGAGCATTTTGTCTCGAATCTGTCTGACAATATCCTCCCCAACATAACTCATAATATAGCTTTGAGCATAAGAGCCAATGGCTTTGCCAATGTAGGCTAACATTAGCAAAAAGGGGATTAAGGCAAGTTTGCTAACATCTTTATCTACAAAAACCTCATCAAGCATCGGTTTGACTAGATAAGTTACCCCTGCTGTGCAAAGTGCTGCAAAGATGCCTGAGAGGACTGCAAGGATAAACAAAGGATAATGCCCTCTAATGTAGGGCATAAAATTTTTGAAAAACTCTTTCATTTACATTTTTTTCTTGGCTTGGATTCCTAGAAGCCTAAGTGCACTCTCCAAAGCCACAGAAACACCTAGCAAGACCTTGAGCTTCTGCTCTTCTCTCTCTTCTCCTAAAATCTTTTGGGCATTATAAAATGCGTGTAATTCACTTGCAAGATTTTTGAGATAATCACAGACTTTGAGTGGAGAGCGTTCAAAAAATGCACTGCTTAAGACTTGAGGGAGTTGAGTGGAGAGAAACACCAAATACTCTTCTTGTGGGCTGAGGGCATTGAGAGGAGCATTTTTAATCTCTTCAAGGCTTTTTGAACTCTTCTCAATCAAAGTGCAAATCCTTGCATTGGCATAATTGATATAAAAAATCGGATTTGAGCTATCTTCTTTGCTCAAATCATTGACATCAAACTCTAAGCTTGTATCAGCTTTTTTGGAGAGGAAAACAAATCTCAATGCATCAGCTCCAATATCCTCCACCACATCTTGCATCAAGATAAAATTCCCTGCTCTTTTGCTCATTTTATAAGGTGAGCCATTTTTGAGAAGCTTGACCATTTGAGAGAGCAAAACTTCTAATTTAGAGCTATCAAAGCCCAAAAACTCGATAGAAGCCTTCACTCTTGCGATATAACCGTGATGATCTGCTCCCCAAATATTGATATAGTGATCATAATCTCTTTGGAATTTATCTTGATGATAGATGATATCCCCTGCTAGGTAAGTTGGCTCTCCACTCTCTCGCACCACCACTCTATCTTTCTCATCTCCATACTCGCTTGACTTTAGCCACAATTTCCCCTCACTCTCATAAATCCCCCCATTGCTTTGAAGTTTGGCTAAAACCTCACTCCACCTTGAATACAAAGATTTTTCACTCACAAAAGAATCAAAAGTAATCCCCACACTTGCAAGATTGTTTTTGATCTCTTCTAGCATCAAATCTTTGCCAAACTCCGAAAGTGTAGCAATACTCTCCTCACTCTCAAAAATCTCTTTGCCAAACTTCTTGCTTGCCTCTTTTGCAAGCTCAATGATATAATCTCCTCGATAATACTCTTCAGGATAGATTACCTCAACTCCCAAAACATTCTCTCTTCCTGCTAGAAAGATAGAAAGTCCTAGCATTGAGATTTGAGCCCCTGCGTCATTGATATAATACTCACTGACTATCTCATAGCCCAAAAAATTTCCGATTTTATAGAGTGCATCGCCAAAAACTGCTCCTCTAGCGTGTCCGATATGCAAAGGTCCTGTAGGATTAGCACTGACATACTCTAGCAAAATCTTCTCACCATTTTTTTTGCAAGGTTTAAATCCACTAGAGATAATCTCCTCTAAGGCTTGGATAAAGATTTCTTCTTTGAGTGTGAGATTGATATAGCCATTGAGAGTATCCACTTGTTTAAAAAGCTCAATGCCTCTAAGCTTTTGGGCGATTTGCTCACTCAACTCTTTTGGATTCTTTCTCTCAACTTTTGCCAAAACAAAAGCCACAGGTGTGGCAAAGTGTCCAAAATCTTTGTTTTTTGGACGCTCTAGCACAACATCACAGCCCAAAACCTCATCAAGTCTAGCTTTGACTTTGGAGTAAAGCATTAGGCTTGTTTTTCCTCTTCTTTTGCTTGAGCTGTTTTCACACTCTCACTTGTTTTGTCCTCGACATTTTTTGCCACTTCTTCTTCATCTTCTTTCATTGCTTTTTTGAAGTTCTTAATCCCACTTCCCATTCCTTTGGCAAGCTCTGGAATCTTCTTCGCTCCAAAAAGCAAAATCACGATAAGTAATACAATCAAAATTTGTGTTGCACTTGGTGCCATTTTAATCTCCTTGACTTAGATTTTGTTTATTATACCCTTACTCAATCCACTCTTTGAGTATTTTTTTTGTTTGATGAGGAGTTTGTTTGCATCTTAGGCTTTGAGTGATTGCAATTATGGAGCTTTTAGCCTCCTCAATATCGTCATTGACAATCAAATAATCAAACTCATCAATATGTTGCATTTCATTATATGCGTGCATCAAACGCAACTCGATAATGTCCTGCTCATCGGTTTTGCGATTTTTGAGCCTCTGTGATAAAACTTTTTTTGTAGGAGTGGTGATAAATACTGAAGTGGCAAGTTTGCCATAGTGCTTTTTGATACTATGGTGTCCTTGCACATCCACATCAAAGACAACGATTTTGCCCTCACTCAATGCTTTTTCCACAGGACGCAAAGAAGTGCCATAGTAATTGGTATGCACTTGAGCCCATTCCAAAAACTTATTCTCCTCTACATCTCTCAAAAATTCCTCTTGACTTAAAAAGTGGTATTCTCTCCCTTCCATCTCCCCCTCTCTTGGCTTCCTTGTGGTAGAGGAGATTGAGAAATATACATTTTCTATATGCTGAGAGATTGCCGAACACAAAGTGCTTTTGCCACTTCCACTAGGACCTGAGAGAATGAGAATAGCACTCATTTATCCTCCTTTTTTGAAAATGAAATATGAATGGTTACATCCATTCCATCTAAAACCTCTCTAATCTCTTTGGGAGTTTTGGAGCTAAAGATTGCTTGAAGCAAAGAGAGATTTGTAGGGAGTTCTTCTTTGTGATCTTGCACTTGGGAGAGAAGCTCTTGAACCTCTTGAATGTCGCTAGGATTGAGAATGCTTCCTTGATTTTTGGCAAGAAGTTTCTCCCACTCATCACTCTCATCACTCTCATCACTCTCATCACTCTCATCACTCTCATCACTCTCATCACTCTCATCACTCTCAATATTCTCAATATTCTCAATATTCTCAATATTCTCAATATTCTCAATATTCTCAATCTCTTCTAGGTGTTTGAGGTTTTGGAGATTCTCTAATTCTAGTTGATCAAGAAGTTCTTCTTCTTTTGTAATTGCTTGTTGCTGAGTGTCTAGCTCTTGTGCTAAATCCTCCAAAGCCTCCTGCTCCATTGCCTCTGGTTCAGGTTCAGGTTCAGGTTCAGGTTCAGGTTCAGGTTCAGGTTCAGGTTCAGGTTCAGGTTCAGGTTCAGGTAAAGTATGCTCATCTTTTTGTAAATCTTCTTGCAAATCTTCATCTAAAAGATTAGAAAGTAACTCATCTTCATCATTTTTTTCTTCTTGTTTTTCCTCTCCTATGTGTCCGATTTTCAAATCCCTCAATAATTGATCAAAATCCTCTTCATCATCTTCATCAATATGAGCAAGCATTTCTTTTTCATCAAGAAATTGAGCTTCTTGCTTTTCTCTTGCCTCATCTTCTTGCCTGATTCCCACAAGGATATTCAAAAATTCATTAGGCAAAAAAGGCTTTTTGATACTATAAGTGAAAGCGTCCAAAAGAAGGGGGTGTTGGTTGTTGAGAGAGTAGAGCAAGAGAGATTTGCTCTCAAATGATAGTCCTCCTCCTTGATAGCCATTGAGCATTTCATCATCGATGACGACCAAATCACACCCCACACAATGGCTCTCAACATCTTTGAGTGTATCGCGTGTGATAAGTTCGCATTCGATTTTTTTTGTCGTAACTTCTATGAGTTTTTGCACGACTTGGTTTGTATTGATTAGTAAGATTTTCACCCAAAACTCCAATTTTATTTTTTTCTTTAAGATTATAACTGCTAATATTTGAAGTTTATTTCAGAGAGGAGAAAAATTTGAAATTTTTTCGCATTTTTTGTCTATATTTTGCATTTTTTAGTCTGTGTTTTGCCAATGAGATTGTTTATTTTATGCCCTATGAGCAAAAAACTGCCCTCACTCATCTCATCTCTTTGATTAAAGGTGCAAAGGAAAATATCAATATCTCAATTTATAGCTTTACCAACAAAGAAATCGCCAAAGCACTTAGAGATACAGCAAGGCGTGGGGTGTCTATCAATATCATTTATGACCTAGAGAGCAATCAAAAAAATCCAAAATCCACTATTGGCTATCTCTCCAAATACAAAAATATCCAAACCTGCCTCCTCTCAGGAAAAGGCAATGGCAAATACAAAGGCTTAATGCATCAAAAAATGGCAATCATTGATAGAAGCGTGCTGATTTTAGGCTCAGCAAACTGGAGTAAAAATGCCTTTGAAAACAACTATGAAACACTAATGATGACTTCCAACCCCCAAAGCATAGAAAAAGCATTGCAAACCTATAAGCTAATGTTTTCTCAATGCACTCCTTACTAATGATTTAAAAACATCGCTTTCAAAAACTCCAAAGCTTGAACCAAATCACTTTGGAAGTGGTAGATGATTGAGGGCACAACAATAGTGATGACAAAAAATCCTATGGCAATCTTGATAGGGAATCCCATTGCTAGGAGGTTGAATTGCGGGTTTGTCTTCATAATCATTCCAAAGATAATATCACTCAAAAGCAAGATTCCCATAATCGGAAAAGCCATAGTAAAACCGATAATAATCATTCCCATAAAAGCACTCACACAATACTCTATGATTTGAGAGTTAAGGGCAAAAGTGCCAAGCAGAAAATGAGGCAAGCTCTCAGCCACAAGCAAAAAAAGCGTATGGTGCAAGTCAAGAGTTAGAGCAATCACAAGTGCAAGCATTGCGATAATTTGAGCGATGATAGGCTTTTGAGCTCCACTAACAGGATCATAAGCACTTGCCATTGTCAATCCCATTGAAAAACTCATCAAATCCCCTCCAAAAGTGATAGCGTGAAAGACAAAATTTAGCACTAGCCCACTTACAAACCCTAGCATAATCTCCATTGCTCCAGCGATGACAAACTCCACCAAACTCAGCTCATAATTCACATTGGGCAAAAGAGGGAGAAATAAAATCGTGCAAAAAAAGCTCAACGCCCCTCTCACGCTCACAGGCACAAGCTGATTCTCAAAAAAAGGAAAAAAAGCAAAGAGTCCACTAAAACGCAAAAGCAAAAGCAAAAAACCTGCGACATTATTTTGAGTGAGTAAAGCAATCAATTCCATTCAATCCACCAAAGTTTTTTAGATAGGATTGTAACGATAAAAACCAAAAAGTGAGGAGCAAACAAATGGTTAGTCGCTATGCAAGAGAAGAAATGAGTAAAAAATGGGATCTTAATGCCAAATATCAAGCGTGGCTTGAAGTAGAAAAAGCAATCGTTAAAGGGTGGAATAAACTCGGACTTATCCCTGATGAGGATATGGAGAAAATCATCAAAAATGCCAAATTTGATATCAATGAGATTGATGAGATAGAAAAAGTTACCAAACACGACTTAATCGCTTTTACCACCTCTGTGGCAAAGTCTTTGGGGGAAGAGAGTCGCTGGGTGCATTATGGGGTAACAAGCAGTGATTGTATCGATACAGCCAATGCATTGCAGATTAGAGATTCTCTAAAACTCATCTTACAAGATATTGACACCCTAAAGGCTGTCATCAAAGAGAGGGCAGAGGAGCATAAATACACTCTAATGGTGGGAAGAAGTCATGGAATCCACGGAGAGCCTATCACTTTTGGGCTAGTGCTAGGGATATGGTATGATGAAATCTCACGCCACCAAGAAGCTCTCAAACACTCTCTTAAAACCATTAGTGTAGGGCAAATCAGTGGAGCAATGGGGAATATGGCTCACTCTCCATTAGAGCTTGAAGAGTTTGTTTGCAAAGAGTTGGGACTTAGCCCTGCTCCAATGAGTAATCAAGTCATTCAAAGAGATAGATATGCTAGAGTGATAAGTGATTTGGCACTTTTGGCAAGTAGTTGTGAGAAAATTGCTGTGGCAATTAGGCACTTTCAAAGAACTGAAGTATATGAGGCTGAAGAGTTTTTCTCAAAAGGGCAAAAAGGAAGCTCAGCTATGCCTCACAAAAGAAATCCAGTGTTAAGTGAAAATATCACAGGGCTTTGTCGCATCATTCGCTCCTATGCAATCCCTGCAATGGAAAATGTCGCCCTGTGGCACGAGAGGGATATTTCTCATAGCTCTGTGGAGCGATTTATCTTACCTGATAGCTTTATTACTACGGATTTTATGCTTACTCGCTTAAGTGATTTACTCAAAAATCTCATTGTCTATCCCAAAAATATGCTTAAAAATCTCAATCTCACAGGTGGGCTAGTCTTCTCTCAACGCGTCCTTTTAGAGCTTCCCAAAAAAGGACTTTCAAGAGAAGAGAGTTATAAAATCGTCCAACGCAATGCAATGAAAGTATGGGAGGCTTTGGGAGAGGGAAAAAGTGCAATCAATGAGAGGGGAGAGAGCCTATTTTTGCAATATCTTTTAGAAGATAATGAATTGGTGGGGATTGTGGGGGAGAAGTGCATTAGAGAGTGCTTTGAGAGTGAGTATTATCTCAAAAATGTTGATGCACTTTTTGCTCGTGTGTTTAAGTGATGAGAGAGTTTATCCCCTCAAGTGTGCTTGAAATTCTTGATACACTAGAGAAAAAAGGCTTTCCCTCCTATCTTGTAGGGGGTTGTGTAAGAGATTTTCTACTCAAACTTTCTCCAAAAGATTGGGATATCTGCACTCCTGCTACTCCTAGTGAGGTTTTGGAGATTTTCCCAAACTCTATTGAGCTAGGAGCAAAGTATGGGACGATTGGGATAAAAACTCCTATGGGGATTATCCAAGCCACCACTTTTCGCACAGAGCTAGACTATCAAGACTATCGCCACCCAAAAGTAAGCTTTTGCAAAGAGATAGATGAGGATCTCAAAAGAAGAGATTTCACAATCAATGCCATTGCTTACCATACAAAATCAGGATTTTATGATCCATTTGGGGGAAGAGAGGATTTAGAGAGAGGGATTATCTCTTGTGTGGGAGAGGCAAAGATGAGATTTCAAGAAGATGCATTGAGGATTTTAAGGCTAGTGAGATTTAGCTCAAGGTTTGATTTCACTCCCCAAAAAGACACGCTCCACTCTGCCCTAACTTGCTCTCCCCTGCTCTCTCATATCTCACAAGAGAGGATAAGAGAAGAATTGCTTGGGATTTTTCAAACCTCATTTTGGAGTAAATACTTCTCAACCTTTGCCCCCATTTACACTCAAGTCTTCCCTGAGCTCAAAAAACCCTTTAAGCACAAAATCTCAAATCTCTCTATCCTCTTTGCCTATATCCTTAGCTCAGAACAAGAGCTAGGAGCATTGCAAAGACTAAAGATTGACAAAACTACACAAAAACGCACAGAGATTCTTCTAAGATACAAAGAACAAACACTAGAGAATGACAAAATCTCAATCAAGTTTTTGCTTAAGAGCATGGGATATGATAATTTTACTGCCCTATTAGAGCTTCAAAAACTTCTAGGCAAGGATACTAAAGGAGTTTATAAAACCTTGCAAAATCTAATGATTGCTGATGAGTGTTTTTCTCTCAAAGATCTCAAAGTCAATGGCAACGATATTGCATCTTTGGGATATGAGAGAGAGAAAATCGGAGAGATTTTAGAAAATCTACTAGAAAAAGTGATTAGGGGAGAGCTCCCCAACCAAAAAGAAATTCTTTTGAGAAGTATTAGTTAGATTTTTGAGGGGGGCGACGCAAAATTGTGGGATAATCTAAATTATCTTGATCATAATTTTGCCCAAACAACTCTCTTGGGTGAAACTCTGTTGAAATGGCTTGTTTCATTTGTTGCTTTTGTTTCTCTTCTTGAAAGTCTTGTTTTTCTTCTTTGCTTGGCATTACATCTTTTTCAAATCCTGTGGCAATGATTGTTACACGCACGTGATTTTCTGACATTTCAGGGCGTGAAATTGTCCCAAACTTCACATCTGCTTCGGGATGAGCAAACTCTTGGATATAAGTTTCTGCCTCATTAAGCTCTAAGAATGAATAATCAGGGTGAGTTTCAAAATTGACTAGGATTCCCATTGCCCCTTGAATCGACACACTCTCAAGCAAAGGAGATTTAAGTGCATCTTCTACTGCTGAAGTCGCTGCATTTTCCCCCTCGCTCTCTCCAATCCCCATCAATGCCAAGCCTTTATGCCCCATTACAGTTTCAATATCTGCAAAGTCAAGATTCATATTATTGGCCTCATAATTGAGCATTACCCCTGCAATCCCAGTAACTGCTCTTACAAGCACATCATCAACGATTTTATAACACTCTACCTTTCCTGCATTTCTTGGAATGATAGGGATAAGCTTTTCATTGGGAACGACAATGATTGAATCGCTCATCTCCCTAAGCTTGGCTAATCCCTCTTCAGCTAGTCTTGCTTTTTTGGGCCCTTCACTTTTGAAGGGTTTGGTTACGATAGAGACTGTGAGTGCTCCAATCTCTTTTGCTACTTCTGCAATCACAGGAGAAGCTCCTGTCCCTGTCCCTCCACCTAAACCTGTGGCAATAAAAACAATATCAGAGCCTTGGAGCATCTCTCTAATCTCTTCTCTACTCTCTTCAGCTGCTTCTCTTCCCACTTCAGGACGCATTCCTGCACCAAGTCCTCTTGTCCTCTCCTCTCCCAATCGGATTTTATAATTTGCAGGAGAGAGATCTAAGTGCTGTTTGTCGGTATTGGCAGCAACGATCTTCACACATGGATGACTTCCCATTGTGCTAACAAGATTGCTAATAGCATTTGAGCCACCACCTCCTACGCCAATAGCTGTAATCTTTGCTCCAAAAACTGGTTGGATTTCTTCAACAACAATATTTTCCATTTCATACCTCTCTTATAAAAATTGATCTTTAAATTTTTGAAACCAGCCTTTCTTTTGTGGCTTTTGCTCTTCATCTTGTTTTGGTATTTCATCTTCAAATACACTTGCAATATCTTCTCTTTTTTTAGAATCGCTAGAAAATTCTCTCATATCATCTTGAGAGAGCCGACTTCTTTTTGTCTTCAATCTCTTTTCTGAATCGATTTCATAGTTTGTAAAGCCCCCACTTCCATACATAATAAGCCCCACAGCAACAGAACAACTTGGATCTCTCAAGCTCTCATCTAAGCCCTCAATCGCCTTTGGAAAGGCGATACGAATAGGATAGTCTTGAAAGATACTCTCAATCATTTCTTCAGTTCCCTTAAGCTTGACTAACCCTCCTGTAAAAACCACACCTGCCCCAATTTGAGGACGCAACTCATTGCGTTCAATCATCATATAAAGGAAATTGAGCGTTTCTGCCAAGCGATATAGAATGACTTTGGATAACTCTTGCAAAGTAATCACTCGCTTTTTATCATCTGAGCCGATGGAGGGGATTTTGAGTGGGGGGATATCTTGATTTTCTCTTTTTTGATAAGCCACATCACCATACTCAATTTTGAGTGTTTCAGCAGAATCAAAAGGTGTATTAAAAACCGTGGCAATGTCATTGGTGATATTGTGAGATCCCACTGGCAAAACCTCATCATAACACATTGAGCTTCCACTATAAATCATCACATCACAAGTGCTTCCCCCCATATCAATACAGGCCACACCTAGCTCTTTCTCATCATCATTAAGCACGGCAATAGAAGTGGCATAAGAAGAAAGCACAATGCTTTCAATCTCAATGCCTATGAATTTTGTTACTCTTCTTAGATTGTCTAAAACCGTTTTTGGCAAAGTAACAATATGCACATTGGTTTTTAATCGGCTTCCACTCATTCCATTGGGATCATCAACATATTCTTGATCATCGATGATAAACTGATAGGGCAAAATATGAATCACCTCACGCTCACCTGGAATCATTGCATTATGCAAAGCCCCATGAATTGAGCGTCGAATCTCATTGACTCCAATCTCTCCACTAGGCACTGTTACCACACCTGAAGCATTGCGACTTTTTGCATAAACACCTGAGATAGAAATAATGGCCCTCTTAATCTCAACTCCGGCCATCATTTTGGCATCTTCAATTGCACTTTTTATGGATTGTGCAGCTTGTTCAATATGGATAATTGCCCCCTTACGAATCCCTTGAGATTTTGAGATTCCTGAACCTATAATCTTTGGAGACCCCTCTACAACTTCTGCAATCAAACAAGTAATATTGCTTGATCCAATATCCACTGCCATAATTGTTTGTTTCAAAATCCGCTCCTAAAGTGTTTTTAGCTGTATTATTTTATACTTATTTTCAAGATATTTAAAGAAGTCTTTTCTAATCATTGAATCCTTAAACATCTCAACCAACTGCCTACTATTTGCACTCACTTCTTGAGAAATACTCTCTTTGAGTTTTTGCTTGATGACCTCAAACACTACGGCTTTCTCACCCAAAAGCACATAACCTCTTGGAGTTTGAGAGCTTAACACTCTTGAAGTAAGTGCCATACTCTCTTGAGAATCCAATCCTTTGATTGATTTGAATTGCATTAAATCCACATACCCTATACTCTCCCCCCTAAATCCTTGTGCGACACTCTCTTTAGCCAAAGCGATGAGTTGCTCTTGTTTGAGCTTTTGCACTAAAAGCTCTTTTGCCTCTTCTTTTGCATCTTCATAAGTTTTTTTGCTTTGAGGCTTTTTCTCTATAAGCTTGACAACCACATACCCCTCAGCAGTTTTGATAGGATTGATTGTATCTCCTACATTTGCCCCCTCTATGGCTTCTTGCACTTCCAAACCAAGCTTTTTCTCCCCTTCAATCAAGGTATCCACCAATCCATAAAGCTCTTTGCTCTCTTTGAGTTTGACATACTCTAACAAAGCCTTCTCTTCAGCCATTTCACTCTTTTTCTGCTCTTTTAGCTCTTCTAGCACTTCTTTGAAAGGCTTGATATTGCCATTTTCATCTAAAAACTGACTTTTTGTGTCCTCATAGAGTTTTTGTAAATCCTCTTGGGTGGGCTTTTGATCTTCTTCAGGAACGATAAGGTATTCAATCTTATATTCTGCTGGATAAGTAAATTGCTCTTGATTGTCCTTCCAAAAGCTCTCTATCTCTTCTTTTGTGGGCTTAGGGTGGATTTGAGAGAGGGAGAGAATTTTGATTTTTAGCTCATCTTGGATTTGAAAGGGGAATAAAAATGTCTCTTCTTCAAGGTTTGTGATTTGTAGTGGAGGCAGAAGTGTTAGGGCTTTTTTGATAAGCAAATCATCTTTGATATCTTGCTCAAAATCTGAGGGAGCAATATTGTTTTGCTTAAGCAAGTCTTGATAGAGTTTGAGTGAAAACTTACTTTGTCCTAGCAAGTCTTTTTCTTGAAAAAACTCTAGTTTTGCAATCTCGCTCTGCACTTCTTTCTCACTGACATAGATTCCCATTTCATTGGCAAAATTTTGAAGCAAAGCCCTCTGAATCACAAGATCAAGTGCAAGTTTTTCTAGCCCCAATTCTTTTGCCTTTTGCAAATCCAATCCCCCGTCGCTATTGTATTGGGCAAAAATCTGTCGGAATTGGTTGTCAAATTGTCGTTGTGTAACTTTCACATCTCCCACTTTTGCAACCACACCTTGATCTAGGCTGAAGTTCAGACTTCCCCACCCCACCATTCCAGCAGCGATAAAGGCAATCGTGCTAATCCAAATTGTAACTACAAGCCATTTTTTGTGCTTCTGCATCCACTCAATCATCAGTTTTCCTTATATCTATGAAGAAATTTGTAAGCATTTTTATTTTAAAATTGTGAATTATAACAAGTGAAAGTTTTTTATCAAAACAAAAATGGAGTTTTTTATGCAAAAGTATATTTCCTCACCCATTTGGCATCCTTGCACCCAACACAAAGATCACGAAATGCTTCCCCCTATTCTTATCAAATCAGGAAAGGGTGTGTATCTTTATGATAGTGAAGATAGGGCTTATATTGATTGTATTAGTAGTTGGTGGGTTAATCTCTTTGGACACTCTCACCCCTATATTAACTCCAAACTTCAAGAACAAGCCCAAAAGCTAGAGCATGTCATCTTAGCAGGATTCTCTCATACAGGCATAGTGCAATACTCTCAGCGATTGCTCCAAGTCCTCAATCATCAATTTGATAAATGCTTTTATGCTGATAATGGCTCAAGTGCGATTGAGGTTGCACTGAAGATGAGCTTTCACAAACACCTAATTCTAGGAGAGAAAAGAGAGAAATTCCTCACTTTAAGTAACTCCTATCACGGCGAAACTTTGGGGGCTTTGAGTGTGGGAGATGTGGGGCTTTATAAAGACACTTATAGCCCTCTACTCTTCCAAACTCTAACCACTCCCACACCTTATAGTGAGGACTTAATCCCTCAAGCCCTAGA
This sequence comes from Helicobacter brantae, assembly GCF_003364205.1. Classification (GTDB taxonomy): domain Bacteria; phylum Campylobacterota; class Campylobacteria; order Campylobacterales; family Helicobacteraceae; genus Helicobacter_G; species Helicobacter_G brantae. The sequence continues at coordinate 49,810 of NZ_NXLV01000004.1, read as the reverse complement.
AGCACTAAGAGGCATTCTCCAAAAAGAGGGGGCTAATATTTCAGCTTTTATCTTAGAGCCACTGCTTCAATGTGCAGGAGGAATGAAAATCTACTCTCCTTTATATATCCAAGAGGCTTGCAGACTTTGCAAAGATTATGGGATTGATATTATTTTTGATGAGATTGCAGTGGGATTTGGAAGAGTGGGGAGCTTGTTTGCTTTTGAGCAATGTGGTGTAATCCCTGACTTTTTGTGCCTAAGCAAGGGAATCACAGCAGGATATTTGCCCCTCTCTGTGGTTGTAACTCACAATAAAATTTTTGAAGTTTTTTATGATGATTATGAGAGTCAAAAGGCATTTTTACACTCTCATAGTTATACAGGCAATGCTTTGGCGATTGCGTGTGCTAATGCGACTTTAGATATCTTTGAAAATGAAAACATTCTTGAGGGCAATAAACTCAAAAGAGAGTTTATCCTCTCACATTTGCAAAGCTTGAGAGAGTTTGAAATTGTAGAAAATATCCGCTCTTTAGGGATGATCTTTGCCTTTGATTTATGCAATCTTCCCTACAAAAGAGCAGGATTTGAGTTTTACAAACACGCCCTAAAAGAGGGATTGCTTTTGCGACCATTGGGAAATACGATTTATTTTATGCCTCCTTATATCATCAATGAAGAGGAAATTTCTTTGGTGTTTGAGGGAATCAAAAGGGTTTTAACTCGTTTGTAACTTTCTTACTATATGATTAAGGTTTTGAAAAAAATACAAGGATTTACCATTAAAAAAGCTGTCGTGTTACTCAATATGGGAGGACCCTCCAACCTTTTTGAAGTAGAAACCTTTCTTAAAAATATGTTTGCTGATCCTCATATCTTGCAAATCAAAAGTAATTTTTTAAGAAAGATTATTGGCTCTGTCATTATCAACAAACGCTTAGAGGAAGCAAAAAAAAATTATCAAGCCATAGGAGGAAAATCCCCTATCACTCCCCTCACTTTCGCCCTCACTCAAAAACTCAGTGAGCTAGATAGCAATACTTACTATACCTATGCAATGCGTTATACTCCACCTTATTCTGATATGGTTGTTATGGATTTAGTGCATAGGGGGATTGAAGAGGTTGTACTTTTTAGTATGTATCCTCAATACTCTTCTACCACCACCCTCTCTTCAATTGAAGATTTTCAAGCCTCTTGCAAAAAACATCATTTCACCCCCAAAATCACTTCTTTTACTTCTTATGCAGATAATCCTGCCTTTATCAACCTTGTAGCAAAAGATATCCAAAAAGCACTAGGAGATAGAAGTGCCAAAGACTACTCTCTCATTCTCTCAGCTCACGGATTACCTCAAAGTATCATTGATGCAGGAGATCCTTATGCAAAAGAGTGTCAAAAAAGCCTAGAAGCACTCAAAGCCTATCTTCCTACTTTGGGATTGGAGTTTGGCGAGATTTTGCTCTCTTATCAATCCAAAGTCGGCTCAATGAAATGGCTAGAGCCTTCAACCAAAAGTGTGATTAAAGGCAAAAAAAACCTTATCATCTATCCCCTAGCTTTCAGCATTGATAATTCAGAAACACTCTTTGAGCTTGATATCGAGCTTTATACCCTAGCCAAAAAAGGAGGGGTAGAGGATTTTATCCGTGTGCCTTGTCTTAATGATTCTCAAGGCTTTGGGGAATTTATCATTCAATCTACACAAGGAGAAAAACAATGAAAAAAATCGCTTATATATTGTGTTTGGGGATTTTGTTTGCAGGGTGCGATAATAGCAAAATCGACAAAGAAACCTTCTCAACCCAATCTAATATCTCTCAAGAAGAGATTAAAAAAGCTCAAAACCTAGATGAGGCAAGTTATAAAGGATTGGAACATATCTTTTCTAATACTTCTGAGATTTCCTCAAATGGAAAATTTGTGATTTTAATCTTTGGGAAAAATAATTGCCAATGGTGTGATCGCCTCAAAGATGATATCAAAGAAGACAAAAGCACTCAAGAACTTCTCAAAAAAGACTTTAAATCCTACTATATCAATTTGAGTTATGAAAAAACTCATAATGTAGATTTTGAAAGCAAAAAAGAAAAAGTCAATAGTGCCACTCTTGCAAGTCAATACAATATTCGCCCCACTCCCACAATCGTGTTTTTGGATAAAAGTGGGAAGCCTATTGTGATTTATCCAGGATATTTATCCCAAGTGCAATTCAAAGTCTTTTTGGATTTTATTGCTAGTGGAGAATATCTCAAGGCTAAAAATCAGCAAGAAATGCACCAAATGCTTCAAGCAAAACTACAAGGAGAATAAATGGATAATTTCAAAAACTTTTTAAGACTTGCTTTTGGCTCATTGTGGGTAGCTATCCCACTAACTGCAATCTATATGAGCTCTTGTGCGATTGCTACTTTCATTGAAAACGACTATGGAACAGCCACAGCTAAGGCATTGATTTACAATACTTCTTGGTTCAATTTTTTGCACCTCTATCTTCTAGTCGCACTCATTGGGTGCTTTATCACTTCTAAAGCGTGGCAGAGAAAAAAATATGCAAGTTTGTTTTTTCACTCCTCATTGATTTTTATCATCTTAGGAGCAGGAGTAACGCGATACTTTGGATTTGAGGGAATGATGCATATCCGTGAGGGACAAAAAAGCAATTTTATTCTCTCTAATGAAACTTATATCAATATCCTAGCCAAAAACTCTGAAGGAAAAGTTGAGCAATACTCAATCCTAGCTAACCTCATTGCAGGGGAAAGTCTAAGTGAAAAACTTTCAGTCTTTGGCAAACCTCTTAAACTCAAAGTTTTAGAAGTGCAAAAGCTCTCAATGGACAAAAGAGATCCTACTTCAAAAATGGTGATTTCTTTGGATTATCCACCATTTTCTGATGAGATTGAGCTTATCGGTGGGATTGGGATTGAGGGTGAGCCAATGGTTTTGCAAAACGATGATGTTGAGCTTGCATTCTCTTGGGGAGTGAAAAAAATCCTTCTTCCTTTCTCAATCGCACTCAAAGACTTTCAGCTTGATCGCTACCCAGGGTCGATGAGTCCTTCTTCTTATGCTTCTGAAGTGGTTGTGATTGATGATGTGCAAAAGATTGAAAAACCTTTTAGAATCTTTATGAACAATGTGCTTGATTATGGAGATTATCGCTTCTTCCAAAGCTCTTATGATAGAGATGAGCAAGGCACGATTCTCTCTGTCAATAATGATCCAGGTAAAAATCTTACTTATATTGGCTATGCGATCTTGATTTTAGGCTCAATTTGGCTACTTTTGGATAAAGGTGGAAGATTTAGACGATTAAGCCATTTTCTACACGAGCAAAAAGTCTTTTCTTTCTTTTTGGCTCTGCTCCTCTTTGCAGGACTTCAAACTCCAAGCTATGCATTCCAAAACCCAACCCAAGAGCAACAAGTCCAAATGCTTCAAACTGCCCTAGAGAAGTTTAAAAGCAATACCAAAGACTTCTCTTATGAGTTTGAAAAAGTGCTAGTGCAAGATTTGGGAGGGCGTATTAAACCCCTCAATACTCTAGCTACAGATTTGGTGCATAAAATCACCAAACAAGATGGTTTTTTGGGAATGAATAACACTCAAGTTTTCTTAGGAATGATGATGTTCCCTGAGAATTGGCAACAAATCAAAATGATAAAAATCTCCAATCCTGAGCTTAAAAAAATCCTAGGTATCTCTCCCAAAAGCAATTATATTGCCTTTGGAGATGTGTTTGCTGATGGGGGTTATGTCTTACAAAATTATGTAGAAGATGCCAACAACAAAAAACCTTCAATGCGAAATACTTTTGATAAAGATGTCTTAGCAGTCGATGAGAGAATCAATCTTGCCTACTCTATCTATACAACAACATTTTTCAAAACCCTCCCCTCTCCAAAAGATTCCAATAAATGGCTCTCTCCTCTTGAGATTATCCAAGTATTGCAAGCAAAAGAGCAGGGAATGAGGGTTGAATACGCTCAAGAGTTTGAAGCACTAGGAGAAATCACTCAAAGCTTCTATATGGCTATCAATGAGGGTGTAATGGAAAATCAATGGGGGAATGCAAAAAAGGCACTCTTGAGTATCAAAAATTATCAAGAAAAACACAGCCCAGCTCTACTCATCTCAGATTCCAAAATCAGCTCTGAAATCTTCCTCAACAAAACAAACTTTTTCAGATACCTCATTCTTCCCTTCATTCTTGTAGGGGTTATTCTTTTTGCAATCACACTCACTTATGTTTTCAAAAACAAATCAATGCCAAGAGCAATCAATCTCTCTTTCTTGGTAGTTTTGGGGATTTTGACACTTTTCCAAACTATCGCTTTAGGTTTGCGTTGGTATATCAGTGGGCACGCCCCTTGGAGCAATGCTTATGAATCAATGCTTTATATTGCTTGGGCTTCAGCAATGAGTGCGATTCTCTTCTTCAGAAAATCCAATCTTGCAATCTCTGCTGCCTCTTTCCTAGCAGGGATTTCGCTCTTTGTGGCAAATTTGAGCTTTATGGATCCACAAGTAAGCAATCTTGTGCCAGTCTTGAAGTCTTATTGGCTCAATATCCACGTCTCAATCATCACAGCAAGTTATGGATTTTTGGGGCTTTGCTTTGTGCTTGGAAGCATTACTTTGCTTATGTTTTTGTTGCGTGGGGAAGAGAAAAAAAATATTGATAATGCTATTCTCTCCCTCACAGCAATCAATGAAATGTCTATGATTTTGGGACTTTTGATGCTCACGGTTGGAAACTTCCTAGGAGGGGTTTGGGCCAATGAATCTTGGGGAAGATATTGGGGTTGGGATCCCAAAGAAACTTGGGCTTTGATTTCTATTGGAGTTTATGGAATCATTCTTCATCTTAGATTTTTGGGCTTTAAGAATATGCCCTATATCTTTGCAGCCTCAAGTGTGGTAGGATTTTTCTCTATCCTTATGACTTACTTTGGTGTCAATTACTATCTTTCAGGAATGCACTCTTATGCAGCAGGAGATCCTCTCCCTATTCCCACTTTTGTGTATTTCCTAGTTTTGGGAGTCTTGGCTTTGATTATCACCTCCCTTTTCAAAAGAAATCTTCCTTTCCCCAAAGTCTAGGGGAAAAGAGGCTTCCTACTTTGCCCCCAAAAGGGCACACCTCATCACACATTTATCCAACGCCTCAGCAATCAACTCCACACATCGTATATAAAGCTCACTAATCTCATTGCTAGGATAATGCAGAGAGCACATCATCAAGGTTTGGAGAAGATGATACACGCTTCCCTCTATCATCACCCCTATTCTTGGATTGGTAGAGCTTTGAAGGAAGCAGAGATGATTGATCTCATCAATTCTCTCAAACAGCTCTTTTTTGGAATGCAGGGGGGTTGAGAGTTTGGATTCAATCACTTGGACAAACTTACGCAACTCTTGAGTATAAGAAGAGAGGGAAAAATCTTGGCTTTGAGGGGCAAAGCATTCTTTTAGCTCCAAAATCGCCCTAGCTTTGTCTTTGGCTTTGAGTTCAAAATCTCCCACTTTTGCACTAATGCTTCCATCAATATAAGCCCCATCTCCTAGATTAATCGCACTTTTGGGCTTATAGTGAGAGATTGCCAGAGCCATCATTTTGGCTGAGAGGGAGTAAATTGAGGTAGAGAACACTCTTTTGTCTTGATTGCCTCTCACTTCAAAGGCATCTTTTGGAATCTCTTTGCCCTCTACCCCATAGTAACTCCCTTTTGCGTGTTTGCTCTCTCCCTCAATATACCCACAATCAAGCCCGCACAAAATCACATCACTTCCCAAAGCACAGCCCAAAGCTACTCCAGCATTGCCCACAAATGGAGCTGAAAGCTCTAAGATAAAGGTATCTTTGAGCAAATACGAACTCCCACTTCCCCCACGCATAAAGACATATGCCTCTCTCCCTAAAGCTATCGCACTAGGATTGACCATATTGCCACAAATGAGAGGTGTATCCCCTAGTGGAGCTTCCTCTAGCACACCTTTGAGATAATCAATCCTCTCAATCTCTACTTGAAAATCAGGGGAGATTCCATTGGCTTTAAGCACTTTTAGAGCTGTCCCACAACTTAGGATAATCATTTTATGATGATTTTCTTTGATAAAGGGGAGCAGATGATCCAAACTTGCACCATTCCCCACCACGCAGATTGGGATATCAAGTCGATGAGGATTTTGCAAGATTTTATAATGCAAGTTTTGCAAAGTATTCACTAGCCCCTTGCTCTCATCTTCAAAACTCCCCCACCCTCTTGAGTTTTGGGCATAGCACTCATAAACCAAAGCCTTAGCTGAAGCAATTTTGGGAGAATCATATAAGCTTAGTTCAAGACGCAAAAAGTTGTTTGTGATTTTATGCGTTTCAAAATAGTGTCGGATAATGTCTTTGCTAATAAGGTTTTGGACAAATAGATAGCAAGAGAGTGGGGAAACTTGAGAAAACAAAGCCTCATAATCCACAAAATAGCAAGAGATTCTAAAAAAATCTATCTCTTCTTCAAAAAGCAATAAAGAATGAAAACTCACTCCCCTCTCTCTCAAAAACTCCAAAAATAGCCCACCTAGGCAACCAAAAAGCGTGGTGCTAGGCAAAAAATCAGAGCTCAAATGAAACTCAGCCACCCCTCCCATTCTCTCTAACTCATCTATCATTGAGTTGCACGCCTCCCCTGTGATAGGGAAAGTGTCAATCTCCATTTTTCTTAGATACAAAGAGTTATTTTGCACGCTCCATTTGGGATTATTTAGAGGTAAATCTGCCAAATCCAAATGCACACTAAGCATACAAGACTTGCCCTCAATATAGGGATAGACAAAGGACTTCTCCTCTAAATTGATGATATTTAACCCTCTCTCATCAAAGAAAAGATTATAAGTCTTAGGGGGAGTAAGCAGGGCTTGATAGAGCTTTTGGTTTTGGGTAGAAAAAAAGGAGAGATTTTTTGCTAGTCTAGTTGAGATTTCTTGCTCTATCTCTTGAGTTGAGCCATTTTGAAGGAGTGAAGAGAGAGATTGCATAGACAAAAACCTTTGATTTCAAAATAAAACAATTATTGTAACCAAAGAAAAAGAATTAGGGGGCATTGCCCCCAAGATTATTGCTTAAGCGATAAAAGAGTATTGAGGATTTGATCTGAAGTGGTTACTGCCTTAGAGTTGGCTTGGAATCCTCTTTGAGTTACGATGAGTTGAGTAAGGCTTCTTGAGAGATCCACATTACTCATCTCTAGCTTATTGCCTGATACTCCTCCTCTTCTTCCTGTATTGGGTGCTCCCACGATTGGAGTCCCTGAGTTTGCACTTGCTGAGAAGAGATTGCCCCCATCTGCTTGAAGTCCTGAGTTATTGGCAAAGTTGGCAAGTGCGACTTGTGCTAGGGCGATTGTGCGACCATTGCTGAAAGCTCCAAGCAGGTTTCCATTGTTATCAAATCGAATATCTGCCAAATCCCCTGCTTGATATCCATTTTGATCAATCGCATAAGTTTCAGAAACCTTATCCACACTTGTTAGTCCATCAAAAGCCTTGTTTGAACCAAAAGCCAAATCGATTCTTTGAGGAGTTTTAGCACCATTTTGAGGTTCAAACTCCAAAGTCGGAGGATAAATCCCTGCCAAACTTCCATCACCATTGAATGTTACTCTACCTCCCTCAAAAATATTGGGATAAGCCTCACTTGCACCGATGATTTTTGCAGGTGTTGGCACTACTGCACGGAATTTCCACTCTAGCGGACCACTCTTATAAAACTCAAGTCTGACATTGTGCTTTGATCCCAAAGAGTCAAAAATATCAATACTTGCACTATGCACAGCTTTTGTAAATCTTGCTGAAGTTGTAGGTTTGCCCCCTTCAAGCAAGGCTGAAGTATTGAGTGTCGCCATTGCATCACGGAAGAGAATGTTACTTGCCACATTATCAGAGCTATACCCTGTTACAAGGATACTCATCGTATCATCAACTCCATTGCCATCTTCTTTGTTTTGGATTTCAAACATTCCATATTTATTGACCGTTACAGCAATACTTGAAGTGCTATCTTTATAGGGGCCATCAGGGTTTTTGACCATATTAGCATCGTGTTGGATTAGCTCTCGGAGTTGCTCTGTGGTTTTGAATTGCCCTGTGGTGAAGTCTGCATCGTTGTTTGTGGTGTATTTGTATCGGAAAGAAGTAATATCAGCATCACCATTTGCAAAGTTTGCAAACACTCCTGTTCCTGAGTCTGTAACGATAATGTTTTTGAGGTTTTCATTACCCTCTAAATCATTTCTATTCTCAAGTCTTAGCACCCCTGCCTCAATATAGGCTGTAATCCCTGTTTGATCTGTGGCAGCATTGATTGCATCTTTGGCAGCTACTAAGCTTGTAATCCCACTGACATTAGAATCATTGCTAAAGCTAATGAGTGCTCCATTTAGTCCCAGTGTGCTTACTCCCTTGCTATCTACAACCTCTCTAAGCATTTTTGAGTTTTTGTAACTTACCCAAATTCCTTGATCTTCAGTTAGTCCTAGTGCATTTCCTTCAGAGTTGAATAATACTCCCATATCCTCGGCATTTTGTTGAAGTTTGAAATTGGAATCATAGACAGGATTTGTGCCATCAGCTTTGGTGCGAACTGCTGAGTCAAGAGTAGAGATACTTTCCATTTGCTCAATTTTGCGTCCTGAATTGAGATTGGCTCTTAAAGAAATAGATGATGAAGATTTTGCAGGCATTACCATACCTGGATCGATTTGGATTCCTTTGATTGGACCTGTGTTATCCACACTAAAGGCATTGTAATCATTGACATTTTCCAAATCATTTCCTCTAGTCCATCCTTGCACCACATACCCTCCTGTGGTTACAAGATTTCCATTGGCATCAAAGAGAAATTCTCCATTTCTTGTATATTTTTGACTATTTCCTTTATCAGGGCTAACGATAAAAAATCCTTCTCCCTCAATCGCCAAATCAGACTTTACATCAGTGTTTTGCATACTTCCTTGCGAATAAATTCTTGTAGTTGCACCCACACCTACACCTAGTCCTACTGACTTATCGTTTTGTCCTCCAAGACCACTACTTAGAGGGGAAGTCGCCGCATTTCCCACTTGAGAGAGCATATCTGTAAAAGAAGCCCTTGAGTATTTAAATCCCACGGTATTAACATTTGCAATATTGTTACTCTCTACATCAAGAGCAACTTGATGAGCTTGCATTCCGCTCACACCTGACCACAATGATCTAAGCATATTTCATCCTTCATTTCAAAAATTATGCAGACTACTAAGCAAACCCTATTCCAATTTTGATTTTTCAGATACAATGCAATTAAACATTGATATTAAAGGGAAGAAGTGGAAAAAGACTTAGTCAAACTCAAATGCAAAAATCTCTTAGAAGTTGCACTCATCACGCCCAAAGGATATGAAAACTCCCTTTTGCTCCAAAATCTTGACAATCTCCCCTCCACTGGGGTAGTCCAAGCCAAAATCCTCTCACATCATCGCACCCCCAAAACCTTGCAAATAGGAGCATTTCTCCCTTCTTTTAACACCCCCTTAAAAATCACAATCTTCTATCCCAAAAAATACCACACCTCCCTTTTCCCTATCGACTCTACCCTCTACCTACAAGGCAAAATCCAAAAACAATTTGAGCTAGAGATGATTCAGCCCAAAGTCATTAAGCACTTTGGAGAGATTACACCTATCTTTGAGAAAAGAAAGGGGGTAAATCTCTTAGAGCTTACTCGCTCTCTTATCACAGAGCAAAACCTACTCCAAACCCCACTCCCTAGAGAGTATATCCCTCACATTTTGCCAATCTTTCACCCCACTCTCCCCTTCTATCGCCAATACACTTATTATAAGACTTTTCCTCCTAGCTCACTCAAATCCCTCAAATTCATCGAAGTGTTTTTGTATCTTCAATCCCTACAAAAGAAGAAGCGAAATTTTGAAGCAAAATGTATTTGTCAAGGAGAAGTAGAAGGCTTCATCTCCTCTCTCCCTTTCCCCCTCACACAAGGGCAGAGAAATGCCATAGAGCAAATCAGAAAAGACCTCTCTAGCTCCATTGCCTCAAGACGCCTTATAATGGGAGATGTAGGAAGTGGCAAAACGATTGTCATCTTGTGTTCAGTTCTCCTTGCCTACCCTCACAAATCTATCCTTATGGCACCCACTACAATCCTAGCTACCCAACTCTATGAAGAAGCCCAAAAATTCCTCCCCTCCTTTGTGAGAGTGGGATTATTTCTAGGCGATAGAGAGAGCAAAAAGCAAAGCTATCAAGACTTTGATTTCATCATCGGCACTCAAGCCCTAATCCACAGAGATGATAGCCTAGATGATTTTGCACTTGTAATGAGTGATGAGCAACATCGCTTTGGCACACAGCAAAGATTTTTCTTAGAAAAACTTGCCTCAAAAGAAGGCAAAAAGCCCCATATCTTGCAATTCTCTGCCACGCCGATTCCAAGAACTATGGCAATGCTCCAAAGTGATTTGATTTCTCACACTTTTATCAAAGATACTCCCTTTGTCAAAGACATCACCACACAAATCCTCTACAAACAAGACTTTCCCTCTCTTCTAGCTCATATCAAAAAAGAGTTAGAGCAAGATCATCAAGTCATCATCGTTTATCCTTTGGTTGAGGAGAGTGAGAGCTTTGCTTATACTTCACTCAAAGAAGGAGAGGGGTATTGGAGGAAGCATTTTGAAGGGGTGTATTGCACCAATGGAGGGGACAAAGACAAAGACAAAGTCCTCCAAGAGTTTAGAGAAAAAGGCAAGATTTTACTTGCAACCACCCTCATAGAGGTGGGAATCTCCCTGCCACGCCTAAGTACGATTGTGATTGTGGGGGCTGAGAGAATGGGACTTGCCACACTTCATCAGCTTAGAGGGAGGGTGAGCAGAAATGGGCTTAAAGGCTATTGCTTCCTTTTCACCTACTCTCACAATAACCAACGCCTCAAAGACTTCACACAAACCAAAAATGGATTTGAGATTGCTGAACTTGATTTGAAATATCGCAAAGGAGGAGATTTGCTTGAAGGAGAGAGGCAAAGTGGAGATGAATTTAGATTTTTTGACCCTAGCAGTGATTTAGAAATCCTAGAAAATGCCAAAGAAGTGCTTACACAAACCAAAAACGCCCAAAAGCAAGATATAATGTAGAGTTTTTTCTCTCTAAAAATTAAAATATTTGGAATGTGTGTGAGATTTTTAAAAATTTTTATTTATTTTTTTCTCTTTCTAGGGCTTGGAAGCTTTGCATTTGCCAACACCCCAATCCCCCCCAAACTTCCCAAAGGGCAGAAAGGAGGGGTAGTCAAAAAGATTGAATACAATAATATTGTCTATATTTCAGACATTATTGCCAATGAAATTGCCTCTATCCCTCTAGGAGAAGCACTTGATTACAAAGCCCTTGATCGTGCAATTATCGCCTTTTATGAGCAGGGATATTTTGAGGATATTTGGGTAACTTTTGATAATGGCACTCTAAGCTTTTATTTCAAAGAAAAACCACGCATTGGAAGTATCGAAGTCAAAGGCTATGGCAACGAATCTGAGCGAACAGCACTCATTGATCAGCTAGGACTAAAGAGAGGAGATATGTTTGATACCCTCAAGCTTGAGAGAGCCAAGCAGACGATCAAAGCCATTTTGGAGCAAAAGGGCTATTATGGAAGCGTAGTTGAATTTACCTCTACTCCTATTGCCCAAAGCAATGCCTTTAACCTCATCGTCAATATCAATCAAGGAAATGAGATTATTATCCAAAATGCAATCTATGAGGGGAGAAAAGAGCTAAGTGTAGGGGATATTGAAGAGCTTACAGCCAACAAAGAAAAAGACTTTTTAGGCTGGATGTGGGGCTTTAATGATGGAAAACTCCACCTCAATGAGCTAGAGTATGACTCTCTAAGAATCCAAGATGCTTATATGAGAAAAGGATTTTTGGACGCTCAAGTTTCCTCTCCATTTTTGAGCGTAAATTTCAACGACTACAACGCCACACTATTTTATAAAATCACTGAAGGGGTAAGATATAAAATCTCTGATGTCAAAATCGTGCTAGAAACCCCTGTGATTGAAGAAGAGGAGCTTTACTCAGGACTAAAAATCAAAAAGGGAGAATATTTTGATGTCCAAAACCTCAGAGCAGATATGGATAGTATCAAAACCAAAGTCGCAGATATCGGCTATCCCTTTGCCAATGTCAATCCTGATTTGGACAAAAAAGATGGCGAAGTGGGGGTGATCTATTATGTGAGTGCAGGGAAAAAGGTGTATATCAATGATGTTATCATCTCAGGAAATACACGCACAGCTGATAGAATCATTCGTCGTGAAATCCTCCTAGCACCGGGCGATCTCTACAACCTCACCAAAGTTAGACAATCTGAAAACGCTCTTAGAAGACTAGGATTCTTTGAGGTTGTCAAAATCGATACCAAGAGAATTAGTGATGATTCTATGGATTTGCTTGTTTCTGTTACAGAGACACGCACAGGGGAGCTAATGTTTGGTTTGGGGTATGGAAGCTATGACAAAATCACAGTCAATGCTTCAGTGAGAGAGAGAAATCTCTTTGGGACAGGAAATAGTGCCCAAGTATATATGGATATCTCCAAAACTCGCCAACTCTACAATATCGGACTAACCAACCCTAGAATCTTTGATAGCCGATATAGTGCTTCTTTTGAGATTTTTAGAAGCTCTTATACGGATTGGAACTACACAGAGAATAACACAGGATTTAGTATCAGCGTAGGGCGATTGCTGACAAACTTTTTGCGATTTGGACTGACCTATAACCTCTCTCGCTCTCAAATCAATGACTTTGGAAGCGAAAGCTATAAAAGTTTTTATAGCATTTTATTTCACGATAATCTTGAGCCGTGGAAAAGCTCGATTACTCCAAGCCTTAGCTTTGATAATACCGATGATTACTACTTCCCCAAAAACGGATTTATCGCCTCAACTTACCTAGAGTATGCGGGATTAGGAGGAGATGAGAAATACACCAAGCTCTATGGAAAGTTTGCAGCCTATCATCACCTCAAGTCTTGGATGAAAATTGATTTGATTGCACGATACAAAGCCCAAGCAGGATATATCTTTGATGAGGGCTTTACTCCTGTAACTAATCTCTTCTCAATGGGGGGAATCAGCACGATTAGAGGATACCAAAGTGGCTCACTCTCTCCAGCTCCAACAAATGCCCAAGGTTTTTATGTAGGTGGAAATTATATGTTTACAAACTCAGTAGAGCTTAGCTATGGACTTTTTGAATCCTTGCAGATGAGAATCTCAGCATTCTATGACTTTGGAATTATTGGAAATCATAAAAGAAGTCTTGGTTGGAATGGTTATGATTTTCCACTCAGTAATGAGCCAATTATGCGACAATCAGCAGGACTTGCAATTGAATGGGTTTCTCCTATTGGACCTATTGTGCTAGTTTTCCCTTGGGCGATTGATCCAAAACCAGGAGATAAAACCTCAAACTTTGAATTCACTATGGGAACAAGATTCTAATGAAACGCTATAACGATAAAGAGATTTTAGAAATCCTTCAAAACACACCATTAAAGGCTCTAGGAAAGAGAGCCAATGAAGTCAAACAAGAGCTTCACCCTGATAATATCATCACTTTTGTGATTGATAGAAATATCAATTACACCAATATTTGCTGGGTGGATTGTAAGTTTTGTGCTTTTAAGCGAAGAGTTGATGAGAGTGGGATTTATATCTTAAGTTTTGAAGAGATTGATCAAAAGATTGATGAGCTTCTCTCTATCGGAGGGACGCAGATTCTCTTTCAAGGGGGCGTTCATCCCAAACTTCAGATTGAGTGGTATGAAGATTTAGTCTCTCACATTCACAAAAAATACCCCACTATCACAATTCACGGCTTTTCAGCTATTGAAATCAACTACATTGCCAAAATCTCCAAACTCCCCATCTCTGAAGTTTTGCTTAGGCTTCAGAGTGCAGGGCTTAGCTCAATCCCAGGGGCAGGAGCAGAAATCCTAAGCGATAGGGTGCGTGATATTATCGCTCCCAAAAAACTCTCAACTCAAGAGTGGCTAGAAGTGCATAGAGAAGCTCACAAAATCGGTATGAAAACCACGGCAACGATGATGTTTGGAAGTGTTGAGAGTGATGAGGATATTATCGAGCATTTAAGCCACATTAGAAATCTGCAAGATGAGTTTGGTGGATTTAGAGCATTTATCCTTTGGAGTTTTCAGCCCTCACACACTCCACTCAAAGCCCAATTCCCCCACCTCCACTCTGCAAGCTCCAATCGTTATCTCAAACTCCTCTCCACCTCAAGACTCTACCTTGATAACTTCAAAAATATCCAAAGCTCTTGGGTAACACAAGGTAGCCATATCGGACAACTTGCCTTGCTTTTTGGGGCAAATGATTTGGGAAGCACGATGATGGAAGAAAATGTCGTATCTTCAGCAGGGGTAAGCCATAGTATGAATATGCAAGAGATGATTTCTCTCATCAAAGACATTGGGGGTATCCCTGCCAAACGCGACACAGCTTACAATATCTTGGAGGTTTTCAAATGAAAAAACTATTCTCAACATTACTATTTTTAGGAGGCATTATGCTAGGTGCAAATTTCAAAACGATTTCTATCTCAGGAGTAGAAGTCCCTCTTATCTATGAGCAAAGCTCGATTATCCCCACAGGGGCGATTCAGCTTATTTTTGCAAATTCAGGAAGTGCTTATAATGGAGAAACTCAAGGACTTTCTTATCTCTCTTCTCTTATCCTCAATGAGGGGACAAAGGATTTAGGGAGTGTAGGGTTTGCTCAACTTTTGGAAGAAAAGGCGATTTCTTTGCACATCTCAAGCTCTCAAGAGTTTTTGGAGTTTGATCTTTCTTTCCTCAAAGAGCAAGAAGAAAACTCTATCAATCTCCTCTCTTTGCTCCTTGACTCTCCCAACTTCACAAATGACGCCCTGCAAAAAGTCAAAGATAGAGCAATGGCTTCACTTCTAGCCAAAGAGAGTGATTTTGACTATCTAGCCAGTAGTGGACTCTCTCAAATCCTTTTCAAAAACACTCCATTACAATACCCCCAAAGAGGGACACTCTCCTCTATCCAATCCATCAACCTAGAGCAAATCCAAACTTTCCTCAAAAATGCCCTTACCCTCTCTCATCTCTATATCGTCATCGGTGGGGATTTGGATATTGACTCCACACTTACAAAACTCACCCCACTCTTACAAAAACTCCCCATAGGCTCTCCCAAAACTACTCAAACCTATCAAGCCAACTCCACTCCACAGACTAAAACTCAATACAAGCAAACACAACAAGCCTATATCTACTTTGGAGCACCTTTCCACCTCAAAGACTATCAAGAGCAATCTCACAAAGTCAAAGTAATGAGCTTCATTCTTGGAGCTAGTGGGTTTGGCTCAAGAATGATGGAAGAGATTAGAGTGAAAAATGGATTAGCCTATTCAGCTTATCTAAGAATCAACCTCACAAACCTAGCAAACTATGCAAGTGGTCATCTCCAAACCAAAGTCGCCAACCAAAACCAAAGCATCGAGCTTGTCAAAAAAGTAGTATCTGATTTTGTGAAAAATGGCGTAACACAAGAAGAGCTTGATAGTGCCAAGAAATTTCTTCTAGGCAGTGAGCCTTTGAGGAATGAAACCCTAAGCCAACGCCTAAGCACAGCGTTTGCAAACTTCTATCGAGGGTTAAGCCTTGACTACAATAAGCAGGAGCTAGAAAAGATTCAAAATCTCACACTTGAAGATCTCAATACCTTCATCAAATCTCACAAAGAGATTTTGGAGATGAGTTTTAGCATCGTTACACAATAGTGATGAAAACCCTTGCTTTAGTGCTTTGTCTTTGTGTCGCTTTGGAACATCTCTTTATCGCCTATATTGAGCTTTTTGCGACACATCGTCCTATTTGCTCCAAACTCTTTAGGCTCAAACCTGAAGTATTGCAAAATCCAAACATTCAAAATCTTTTCAAAAATCTAGGGATTTATAATCTCTGTGTAGCACTTGGATTGCTCTATGGGACAATCTTCTCCCACTATCAAATCCAAGTGATTTTTTTGCTCTTTATCATCATTGTAGGAATCTATGGAAGTCTTAGCTCTAAATCTATATTTTTCAAACAAGCATTACCTGCTCTTGTGGCTTTGGTGCTTTTAGCCCTCTTCTAAAGCACCTCAACTCTAGCAAGATTGACACCAAATCCCCCAAGCCCTGCAAACTCTTTATCTCCCTTTGAGCTAAGCAACACAAAATCACTCACCCCCAAAGCTTTGAGGATTTGAGCTCCGATTCCAAAACTTCTTTGCTCTCCTTTGTGTGAGGGGTGAAGACATACAAGATATCCTCCCTCTCTCACCAATCTCTCAACTCCTCTGCTTAACACCTCATACCCCCTTCTATCACTCAATAGCTCCACATCACCCCCCATAGAATGAAACTTCACATAAGGATTCCCCCCCTTATCTCCAAACCCAAACACAAGATGAGAATACCCCAAATGATCGACAAACTCAAATCTCTCACACTCCACCCCACAAAAGCTTCCCCTTCCCCTGCTTTCAAGTCGCACAAGATTCTCATATCTCAAGCGATACTCCACAATATCAGAGACATAGAGTGTCTTAAGATTGTGCTTTTTGGCAAATTCAAAAAGAAACTTATCCCCTCTCCTTGCCATACTTCCATCTTCTTTCATAATCTCACAAATCACAGCCACAGGAGCAAGTCCTGAAAGAGTGCAGAGATCCACACTTGCCTCTGTATGTCCCGTTCTCACAAGCACTCCACCTTTTTTGGCAATGAGGGGGAAAATATGCCCAGGTCGGACAAAATCTGAGGGCTTTGATGAAGAATCACACATCAAAGAAATTGTCATATCTCGCTCATAGGCCGAAATCCCTGTGCTTGCTTCTTTGGCATCAATTGAGATTGTAAAAGCTGTGTGATGAGCCGAATCATTACAAGCCACCATAGGAGCAAGCTCCAATCTATCAGCCAACTCTTGAGTAATAGACACACAGATTAGCCCCCTAGCCTCTTGAGCTAGAAAATTTACCTTCTGAGGAGTGCTGAAAATCCCTGCATAAACCAAATCCCCCTCATTCTCTCTATCCTCATCGTCCATCACGATAAGCATTTCACCATTTTTGAAAGCCTCAATCGCTTCTTGCACTCTCTCAATCACCATTTTCTCTCCCTAGTCTTTGTGCATTTGATTATAGACACTTCCACTATATCGCACCTCTTCAATCGGTGTGCTATCATCTAGGATTGGGGAGAGTTCAGTAGAGATATTCTCTCTTGCCCTCTCTAACTCCTCTTCACTATAACTATAATGCATATTTGCCTCTATTACCCCCTCAATCCCACTCACTCGCTCCAATATCTCCATCTCCCCCTCTACACCCTCAGCTTCAATGCTGATGATGATAATCCCCCTCTCTTTATCGCACAGATGCACCTCACACCCTGCAATTTTGTCAATCTCTTCAATCACGCTTTGAGGTTTTTGTGTGTAAATAATTGCACTTGAAATATTCAATCTCTATCCTTTAATAAAATTTTTTGAAGTATAACCAACCTAGCTCTAAACTCTACACAAATCTGCTTCTTTCACTTCCTACTTTCAAAAATCTTTACCTCTCTTATAAGCCTATAAATAGGGTTTTTATCTCTCTATCCCCCCCCCCCCAAGTGTGAAATTTTGAGTCTATTTACTCAACATTTACGATAAAATTTTGACTTGATATCTTACTTTTAGGAGAAAATGATGAAGAAATTACGCACCTATGGGGGGGGGGGTAGTAGCCGATTCTAACACCCTCTCTTCTCAAACTCTAGTCGCTAAACCTAGCAGATTTTTTAAGCCTCTTATTGCAAGTTCTTTAGCTCTTGCTCTTGGTGTGAGTGTAGTGAGTGCTGATACAAGTATTACCATTCCGAATGATCCAAATTCTGGATGGAATTTTATTTGGAATGGAGTTGATGGATCTCAAGCAGGTGGAAGCAACACTGATGTTTATCAACCCGCACTTAATAGTGGAACAGATCCCATTCAAACCCTCACTTTTCAATTTGGAGGAAGTAGCGTAAGTGGAAGTGGAAATGCCACAACATATACAGCTACAACAAACGACACAAGCATTACTTTAAATGGTGGTGGAAAAGCCATTCAGATGGGAGATGGCACAGGAACACTTAATGTTAATTTTTCAAATATTAACAATACCAATTTCACTCTTGATTTATCTAACACAGCCAATTTAACATATTCATTTGTGGGCAATATTGCAACACTAGGAACAAACTATAACGGTAGTAGATATTTTAAGGCCACTTTTGGTGCAAGTGTCAAGGGAAATATCACTCTTGATAGTGGAGGATTAACCAATACAAGTAATCCCGCCCTCACATTCAACAATGGTGCAAAATTGGAAGGAAATCTAAATGTAAATTTTGAAGATACAGGCATTGTGTTTAATGGAGAGGGTGGAGCTATCACAGGAAAGGTTTCCAAAACTAGCACAGGAGGATTGACTATCAATTTTGATGATACTCATGGTGGAAGTATTGAAGATGGTATTACAATTTCAGGTGGTAACACCAATACAAATATAAACATCAATAACCTCACAACCATCACTGGAGCTATCAGTCTTTCTAGTAGCACAAATGCCTTTAATTTTATTGGCGACAGCAAAACAATTACGGGAGATATCAATCTCTCAGGTGGGACAACGACGATCAATAATCTATCAACGATGACAGGAAATATCAATGCAAGTAATGGTGGAACAATTATCTTTGGGACCAATACGCAAGTAGATGGCAATATTGACACATATCGAAGTGATTATGTGGATTATACTACAACAATCAAAGGACTAGGGAGCATAAACAATATTACCACTACTGGGAATGCTGATTATGTAAGGACAAGATTCTCAAAGATTATTTTTGGAAATGATGCTAAAGTTTATGGAACAATTAGAGCCAAAAATTACGCTGTCAATCATCTTGTATTTACTCAAGCATCTACACTGAAAGCAAAAAATAATAATGGTATTGAAATACTAGCTAACCAAACAGTAAGCGGACTTGGCTCATTCTCTAAAAATATTCTGATTTTTTCTGGTAACACTACAGCAAAAATAAGCACACTTTCTGCAAGTGGAGACTACTCTTATGGTGTCCTAGCAGAACACACTTTCAATGCATTAAACTACAACGCCAATGCCACCAACAGCACAGAGATTGCTTCCATAACCTCTAGTCGAGGTTACAATCTGATTGGAAAAGATTTAGTTACCTATACGGCAAGTGGTGAGACGATAACCTACAATGCCAATATATTTCAAGATCATGGCGACTATAAAAAGCAAATTAAAGACACAGCCCTATCTGAGTTTGTCAAAACCTCTCATTCTGCATCAGGAACTTTTGTGTTTGGTGTCGATAACACTTCAAATGCCATCAATACAACTGGAAGTGGAAAAAACTACATCAACATCAATGGAATCACCACAATTAAAGGAAATATTTTTACCTTAGACAAAGTATCCAATCTTACTGTTGAGAATCACAACAATCTCCTCGTCCTTACAGGGACTTCAGCTACACTTGGAGAGAATAGCAACACAATCTCTATCAAGGTAGATAATGGGGGAAATGTTGCAAATCATAGAAACTCGACAAACACTCTTTTACTGGGAGCAACCACCAATACTCTTAATCTCACAGAGCTATCAGCACTGGGAACTTGGGGAGCAACTCCTGCAAAAAACTTCAATGCCATAAGCATTAACAGTGGTGCAACAACAGCCAATATCACAACAATCAGCTCTGATTATGGAAACAATATTATTGGTAAAGATCTCATTACTCAAGCTAGTGGTTATGACACCACTTTATTTACAGGTGCTAATAATGCAGTAATGAATACCACAAACTTTGCCTCTACCTTTATGTCTAGCACTTATACAGCCACAGGGACTTATACTTTTGGCTCAGTCACAGCAGGGAATGGAGGAAACTATATCAATGTAGAAAACCTCACTATCACAGGAGCAATCACGGCAAACGGAGGAAATAATTATATCCACACCTCAGGCACTAGCTCTTTGGCTTCAATCACAACTGGAAATAACACAAACCAAATAATGCTCAATGGAAGCATCAACTCAATCTCTGGCAATATCACAACCTCAAACTCAGGGACAAACACTATCTCTTCAACACAAGATTTGCAAATCTCCAAATCAGGAGAACTTCAAATCTCTGCACAATGGGGGAAAAACAGCATTTCTGCTCAAACCATCACTTTGGGAAATGAGAGCAATAAGGTATCTCTAGGTGTAAGTGGAGATAGTGCGACACAAGAAGCAAAAAACTCCATCACTGCTTCAGGAGCTCTAACTGCTCATTTCTCAACAATCTCAACAGCAGGAACTATCAGCAACACAACAAATGGGAAGCATACCAATGAAATCAGTGGTGGTGCAGGAAGTAGTATTTCTATTGAAAGTATGAGTGCTAATAGCAACCAAAGCAACAATACTGCACTCAATAGCAATACAATCACTCTCACTGGAGCAGGGAATATCAGTGTAAGTGAGAATATCAGTGCAGGACATGGGAGCAATACTTTTGTATTCTCTGCAGATAATTCTACTTTTTCTATGGGTGCTTCAAATAGCAAATTAACCCTCAATGGCAATGGAAACAACACCTTTAATATACAAGGAAATACAAAGATTACTTCAGATATCACAGCAGAAAAAACTGCAGGAAGTGGTAAGAATATCTTTAAAATCTCAAATACTAAATCTCTTACTTTTGCCAATAGTGATGATAGTTCAGCCACAACCCTTACTACAAATAGTGGAGCTACAGAAATCAACTTCTTGGGAGATAGTGGTGGTAGCACAGGAACTTTCAGTGGAAATGTAAGCACAACTGGAGGAAGCACCACATTTGTTTTCACGAATGATGGTGGAACTTATAGTCTTGCCAATGGCAATACTCTCTCCACTTCAGGAGCAGGACAGAATATCATCGATCTCTCTAACAAATCTGCCACAATCAGCAATGATTTAAAATTCTCAGGAATTGGAGAAATTTCTAGTGGTGCAGGAAATATTATAAAGATTGGTGCAAATAAAACCCTAACACTCAATAGTGGCAATGGCAATATAAATACATCTAGTGGAGCAACCACTCTTAACTTCAATGGAGCTAATGCAGGATTGAGTGGTAATGTTTCTACAAGTGGTGGAACTACTGCTATCAACTTTAATGACACCTCTAGTATCACAGGAACACTTACTACTTCAAGCACAGGAACTACAAACATTGCAATAACCAATGGAAAAAGTGGAAGCATTAGTGGAGCAGTAACAGCAGGTGGAGAAGCTATGAATATCGACTTCTTGGCTGGAAGTGAGGCAACAACTCTCACACTTGGAAGCAGTGGTAATGGAACTCTCTCTACCACAGCAGGAACTACAAGTATCAATTTTAATGGAAGCAATGGTGTTCTTAGTGGTTTGGTTGATACCAATGGAAGTAATGCCATTACAACAATTGCTATCGCAGATAATAGTGGTGGGACAATCAGTGGAGCTGTAAGCACAAATACCACTAATGGAACTACAAATATCAGTTTTGCAAATGGAGAAAATGCAAAATCCCTTACTCTTAGTGCAAGTGGAAATACGCTCACTAATATCACTTTTGGAGATAATGACTCCACTAACAACACAATCAATCTTGGCAGTGGAAAGACAGAGTTTTTTGATGCAGTTAGTGTAGGTGGGGGTAACACTACTCAAGCTCTAGCTTTCTCTCTCTCAGATGACACAGAACTAGCTCTCACAAAAGGGCTTACTACAGGAAACAATGGAGCAACGACACTTAGTGTTGTCGCAGACGCTACAAATGGTGTAGTTTTGAGTGGGGGAAGTGTAGAACTTACAAGTCTTAATATGGCATTAGGCACAACATCTGCCTCTACTTTGACATTCAAGAATACATCTACGACTATTGACACCTTTACTTCCAATGTATCAGATAGTGTAGTCAATAAGCTAGTTATGGGAGAAGGCTCTAGCAGTGTATCTGTAGGAAGCACAGCAAGTAGGACAAAGTTTGATCTTGATTTTAGCGATACCTCAAATACAGCCAAAACTTTCACGCTTGAGAAAGGAGAGAATACAATCAAGCAACTCACTGTTAGTGATACAGGAGCAAATACACTAGCAATCAAGGCTGGAAGCACGACTATCAATAGCGTGTCTGATTTGTCAGGTAAAGATTTCACTTTGGCACTAAGCTCTGATACTCAAACTCCAAGCAATACACTTGTAAGGCTTGATAGTGCTATCAGTGGAGTTAAGGCAACTTTTAAGGGAGGAACTTCACTTGCTGATCAAGTTCATTTCTCAGAACTTCTTTTGGCAGGAAATGGGACAAATACTCTTAGCAGTGTAACTACAAGTGCCTCAAATGCAAAAATTACACTTGAATCTATAAGTAATGCAGAAATCTCTTCACTTGCATTTAATGACAATGGCTCTATGCTTCTTGGATTTTCAGGAACAGGGGATTCTACTCTCGCCCTAGGTGGTTCTGTGGTTGTGGGTGATAGACAAACGCTAGGAATTTCTATTGGTGGAAGTGGAACAAGAGCATTGAAAGTAGATGGGAATATTACTTTCAATCAAGGCTCAACGCTTGTGATTGATTTCCAAAAAACACAGGCTTCTACTGATAAGATTACAGCTACTTTGGGTGCACAAGGACAAAAATTCACAATTGGAGACAATAGCAATAGTATCATCAACTTGCGTGGTGGAGCAGGAACTTCGACACTCAATGGAAGTATTGAGCTAACAGGTGGAACAAATACAATTAACTTCATTGATACTGCGACAATGGGTGATGTCATCAAGCTCACAAATGGAAGCAATATCATCAATGTTTATGCTGGTGAAGATGAAAGCAATATGATTGTTGGGACAATGGCTGTCAGTGATGTGGGAGGAGTCAATAACACAATCAATCTTGGAAATTTCTCCAAGCTCAATCTTACTGATTCTCATAACACAGCAGGTGCAGGAGAACTCAAAACCACAGCCACAAATATTCTCAATTTCAATGGAAGCAATGCCGTGCTTCAAGGTGGATTTGGTGTGGGTAATGATGGAACAACAGGCACAGCTACAATCAATGTCAAAAACATAGGAGCAGTAATCACAGGCAATGTAACCAATGCAAGTGTTAGCTTTAGTGAGATAGATGACTCCACCCTTACTCTCAAGGGAGCTACAAATACGATTAGCTCACTAGGTGCCACAGATGTTACAGGAAGCAAACTTGTTCTTGATTCCACATCAAACCAAGTTGAAACGACACTTGCCTCAAGTATTACAAGAGATGGAGTGGGATTGAAATTTGGTGTGGGAAGCAATGCAAAAAAATTCATATTCCAAGAAGCTGACAATATCCTCTCAGGGATAGAGCTTGATACAAATGCTTCTACAAACAACACGCTTGCTCTCAATAAAGGCAAAACTACATTTAAGAATGCTATGGTTGTAGGAGCAAGTCAAGGCATTACATTTGAACTAGCAAATAATACAGAACTATCTCTTGATGATGGAATGAGTGGAGCAGGAGATTCTGTGCTAAAAGTGGCTGAGAATGGAAGTGCGACTTTGAGTGGAGGGGCAATCACTCTAAAGACAGCCCATCTCTCAGGAGATGACTCTACTCTTACTTTGAGTGCTCAAAACACCAATATTACCACTCTCAATGCCAATGCTACAACAAGCAATACCCTTGAACTTGATTCTTCTAGCAATAATGTCATTGCAACAATTGGAACAATCAGCAATACCAACAATAATCTTACATTGGCTTTCAAGGGCAATGAAACTTACTCAAATACTCTCAATCTTGAGAATAAAACCCTTCAAAATATAAAAGTTATCTCTGGAGTTAATAACAAGATTGCTTTCTCAGGAAATAACAACACAATCACTCAAGCTTTGGTTACCAATGGAAGTGGAATCACTTTCCAAGTCAATGATAATGCAAAACTTAGCATTACAGAAGCTTTAGATAATAGTAGTGGTGGAAACATTAGTCTTGATCTCCAAAATAACTCAGAGCTAACACTTCACAAATCAAGCACTATCAATTCTTTGAGTGCCAATAATGCCACGATTGATATCCATAATATGGATTCAAATCCACTGACAAGAGGAAGTGGCAACCAATTGGTTATAGGAAACAATGGTGGAAGCTATAAGGGGGTTGCAAGCTTTGTCGTTGATGTGGGTGCTAGTGGAGTAACCGATAGTGTTGTATTCAAAAATGTAACAAAACAAGACAATGGCTCAAAATCTGAGGCAATCATCAAAGTTTTAGGCACATACGATGATATCATCAATAGAGCGACTGATACTTTGGTTGCTAAAGTGATTGATTCAGGTTACAACCCAGAAGATGGTTCAACAGCCAATATGGAAGTTATAGGTGGAAAATCATTGGTTGGAGGAACTGTGGTTGAAGTTCTTGAACTCAATCAACAGGTAACTTTCGATTCGATTAACTACTATATTGGAGCAATTAAAGATGAAGGAGCTCCTATCCAATACCAAGAAGTGGCAAGTTCAGCCCTCACGGTTAATTACGATCTCTATCTTGCCAACTTTAACTCTCTAAATAAAAGAATGGGAGAATTGCGAGAGAGTGAGCATAATCAAGGAGTATGGGCTAGAGTCTTTGGGGGGAATATGAGTAATGACTTTGGAGCAGGTAGCAAGACTGATTACCTCACAGCTCAAGCAGGATATGACTACTCACTTAGCATAGGAGAGAGTGCAAGAAACTTTATGGGAATCGCAGTGGCTTATGGAACTTCTGATACAAAAGGAAATACTCTAAGTATGAATGGACTTGTAGGAGCAAGTGATAGTATCTCACTTGATAAAGTCAATTCCAATATGATTGAAGTTGGGCTTTATAACTCCTATGTTGCTGATAGTGGTTGGTATAATGACACAATTCTCAAGTTTGATTACATTATGAGTGAATTTTCTTTGAGTAATGATCCAAATACAATGAGTAATACTAGCAACTTTGCAATGGTGCTAAGTGATGAGTTTGGGTATCGCTATAAATTTGCTGAAAGTGAAAAAGGAAGCTGGTATATTGATCCTCAAGTAGAAGTCGCCTTTGGATACTTCAATCAAAGCGATTTCAATCGTGAGATGTATAATATGGTGGGAACTAGCACCACAATGCAAGCCACCCAAGATAGTATCCTCACTCTAAGGACTAGAGCTGGAGCAAGTCTAGGGAAGAAATTCACCACTGAGAAAGGATTTGCAAGTCTTTATGTAGGAGCATTCTATGAGTATGATTATATCAATGGTGGAAGTGCAAGTATGCAAGGTGAAGTAGGAGGAACAACTACTACACTTGATAGTATTGAGAGCAATGGAAGAGCAGTGCTAAATATAGGAAGCAATATTGAGCTAACTAAGGGAGCTAGAATGTATATCGATGTGGAAAAGAGCTTTGGAGATAAGCAAAGAACATTTATGCAGTTTAATCTTGGAGCAAGATATAGCTTCTAGGATATAAGGATAGAGAAAAGGGAGTGGGAGAAAATGGGGGAGTGGAAATCAAACCCTTATCAAAAGGGCTTATCATAGATAGATAGTAGGTTTGCTGATACCTCTATGAGAGATTAAAGAGGGTTCTCAAAGTAGAGGTATCACAGAGCCTACTGCTTTGTTGAGATTTTTTATCTTAAATAAGGCTCTGTTTTTCTTGTCAGTTTTTCTCATTATTTAGAGTGCGCTTGGCTCACTCTAGCAAAGATTTGCTGATACTTCTTTAGCTTAAGCAAGGAAGTATCACAAAGTTTTTCCCCTAGCCTATTGCAAGAGGGTATAAAAGTCCTCTTTGAGTATTTCCATAAGAAAAAAGCTCCAAAAATAAATAAAAACATTATTTTTATTAGTTAATCTCATAAAAAGGCATTTTTTCTCATTTACCCCTTTACTTTTTGTTTATTTTTGATTAAAATAAGAGTTTTGCATTAAGGCTCGATGATGCTCCCTCGCTTATGAGGGGACATCACAGAGTTTTATGTCTTATTGGTGGGTTTTTCATTATGATTGTCTCCTTTAATTTTCATAAAATCCAATAAGACAAGCTCCCTGCTAGGAGTGTTTTTGTCTCCTTTTATATTTTCTGACCTTCTAGCTAGGAAAACACCTCTGATCCCCCCCCCCCTAGAGGTGTTTGAAGAGTGAAACTCTGTTTTTATCCTTTGCTTACTCCTGAGAGTTTTCCAACTTCTTTGGTAAAAGTTGCTTTGAGAATATTAGTAGAGATATAGAAAAACACGATTTTGTCTTCCAAGAAAATATACGCCACACGGCAATCAAGATGAGTATCTAGTGGGATTTTGTATTCATAGATTGTTTTGTGAAGGTATTTATAGAATCTCACGGTTTTGATTTTGTGAGGGGAATTGGCGATGAGTTCATTTGTCTGATAGATTTTCTCTTTGATTTTCTCCTCATAAGCTTTGTGGTGTTCAAAAAACTTCTTAAACACCCCACCCTCTTCTATGACAATCTCTTTCACCCTATCCTCCCTATCCACATATCCATATGCTTCTGCTCACTTGCCACGCTTGTGTCCTCGCCGTGTCCTGCGTGGATAGGCAAATCTCTTGGAAAGCTCTTAAATCTCTGCAAACTCTCTTTCATATCACTTGGATTGCTATAAGCAAAGTCATATCTTCCAATACAGCGATAGAAGATAAAATCCCCACTAAATAGATGAGAATCCACCTCAATCATACAGCACCCCGGTGTATGCCCTGGGAAGTGATGAAAAGTGATTTTTATCCCCTCAATCTCAAGGCTCTCACTTCCCTTGTTAGTCTTGATCGTCTGAGTGGGAGGGCAAGGGGTGAGTCCTAGCTCAAAGCAATCACTCTCTAGCATAAAGCTATCTTCTTGATGAATGATGAGGGGGAGTGAGGGATAAACCCTTTTTAGCTCAGCATTGCTCCAAATATGATCAAAATGCCCGTGAGTATTGAGAAGTGCTAGAGGGTTGGCACAATTTTGCTTCACCCACTCACTCGCCCCAATCCCTGCATCGATGATGAGTTCGCCTTGTGGGAATTTCAAGATATAGCAATTTGTCTGATAGTCCCCAAAGGGGTGCTTTAGAATTTCCATAATATTCCTTATATTTTGTTGATAAAATGGTTATTATATTAGCTTTTTGGAGGAGAAGATGAATCTAAATGAAGTCAAAGAGATTAGCTCAAAGTTTTTGCTAGAAACCTATGCCCCCTCTAGCGTGGCATTTGTGAGGGGAGAGGGAAGCAAACTCTATGATACAGAGGGGAGAGAGTATATCGACTTTGGCAGTGGGATAGGCGTGTGCAGTGTGGGATACAATCACCCTAGATACTCAAAAGCACTAAGTGAGCAAATCCACTCTTTGCTTCATACCTCAAACCTCTTCTACAACCCCACTCAAGCCCTCCTAGCCCAAAGACTCATCACGCTAAGTGGATATGATATGCAAGTGTTTTTTGCAAACTCAGGGGCAGAGGCAAATGAGGGGGCAATCAAACTAGCTAGAAAATATGGAGAGGTTCATTTCTCCAAAAAACGCTACAAGATTATCACTCTAAGCTCAAGCTTTCACGGACGCACACTTGCCACACTCACAGCCACAGGGCAGGACAAACTCCACCCTAGCTACTTCTCCCCCTACCCTCAAGGCTTTGTAGTGGCAAAAGATTTGAGTGAAATCTACTCCCTTGTTGATGAAGAAACTTGTGGGGTAATGATAGAGCTTATTCAAGGTGAGGGGGGAATCAACGCTTTACCCAAAGAAGAGGTGCAAAAGTTGTATGAGTTTTTGCAAGAGAGAGGGGTGCTACTCATCGTTGATGAAGTGCAAAGTGGGATTTATCGCAGTGGAGAGCTGTTTGCAAGTCATCATTATGGGATTATCCCTGATATTATCACCACAGCCAAAGGACTAGGAGGTGGGGTGCCTATCGGAGCAGTGCTTAGCAAACACAAAGGGATATTTCAAGCAGGGGATCACGGAAGCACTTTTGGAGGGAATTATCTTAGCACTCAAGCAGGACTAAGTGTGCTAGAAATCCTAAGTGAGCTTCATCACACCCAAACCCTCAAAGCCACCATAGAGTGCTTTCACGCTCATCTGCAAACTATCCTAGAGCAATACCCTCAGCACTTTTGCAAAAAAGTGGGAGTGGGACTAATGGTGGGGCTAGTGGCAGTGAGTGAAGAGGTGCAAAAGTCAATCATTTCAGAAGCTCTAAAGAATGCCCTTGTAATTTTGCGATCAGGGAAAAATGTCGTGCGATTCCTCCCCCCACTTACCATAAGTAAAGAAGAAATCAAAGAGGGGTTTGAGAGATTGAGAGGAGTGCTTGAGGGGATGAGATAGATGAAATTGTCTAAAGAAAGTCTAAAATCATTCAATCAAGATATCATCTCTATCCTCTCCCCAAAAAGACTAGAGGGATATCAAGGGAGCGTAGAAAGACATTAAAAAAAACCTTAATCTTGCTCTTGAAGTAGGCAGAAGGATTGCCAATCTTGAAATCTATTTGCGTAACAAAATGGATTTTTGTCTTAGAAAGCTTGTGGGGGAAAAATGGATAAAGAGTGAGAGAAGTTTGCGACATATTGAGCAAAAAGGACATATTCCACTCCTAGAGCTTGACTCCAATCAAATCCTCTCTACCCTAATGCTTGGAGAAATCATCAAGCTAATTGGAGAATATGAAATTGAGGGATATATGTTTGAGCTTCAAGTAATGGATTTTAAAAAATACCATTGGAGCAATCGCAATTTTTTCTTTCTTGATGGCAATAAATTTTCTTTCTCAAATATATCCAAAAACACCATTGTTTTAAACAATCTTAGAAGTATCCGAAATCGTGCATTTCATTGGGAGAATCTGCTTAAAACTAGAGAAGTCAATGGCAAGGTTTATCCACGCATTACAACAAGTTACCCCCAAAATCAAAACAAAAACAATCAAACAAAGATTGGTATCGCACCTGAAATGATTTTGGAATTTTTAAATGATTTGATTGAAAATATTGATAATGAAGAGATGAGAAAGTATCTTTATAAAGGATAGTAAAGTTGGGCGTCCGTCCGCCCTTTCCGAATGTAATAGAAGTATATCATAAAAATTCAAAAATCCCCTAGTCAGTCAATCATCTAGTTTTCAAATTTAAGTGATTTTATCTCAAACTTTTCAGTATGTAAGCAAAACTTACATACTGATTATCCCCTTTGTATTGAGGGTTGAGAGGATAAAGATATGGGGATAAAAACAAGGTGGAAAAATTAAAAAATCTCTACCTTGTTCCACCAAACCTAGAGAATCTACTTAAGATTATGGAATTTTTTTTGCTTTTCTCTAACATATAAATAAACAAGTAGGGAATAATGATGAAAAAAATGGTTGCAATAGATCTTTTTTGCGGGGCTGGTGGATTAACACGAGGTTTTTTAGATGCTGGGGTTGGAGTTTTGGCTGGAATTGATTTTGATCAAGATGCAAAAAAAACTTATGAATACAATAATCAAGTCCCATACATACAAGAAGATATCAGAAAAATTACAGCAAAACAAATCAAGATGATTTTTTCTCAATCTAAAAATTCAATAAAAATACTTGCTGGATGTGCTCCCTGTCAGCCCTTCTCTAATATAAACAAAAAAGAAATATCAACAGATTTTAGAAGGACACTCCTTGATGAGTTTGGAAGACTTGTCAATGGTGTGAAACCCCATATTGTTTTGATGGAGAATGTTCCAGGAATTGCAAAAAAATCCCCAGAAGTTTTACAAAGATTCCTAAATGTCTTGGACAAAAATGGATATAAATATGATTTTAAAGTTCTTAATGCAAAAAATTTTGGTGTTCCTCAAAATCGCAATCGATTCATTCTTGTTGCTTCAAAGATAAAAGGCTTTTTTCCAAAACTCTTAGAAAAAAGCATTGACAAGATTCGGACTCCTAGAGATTGCATTGCCCATCTTGAACCCCTTAGTGCCGGAGAAAGAAGCAAGCAGGACTCTCTTCATTTCTCAGCAAATATGAATGAGATTAATTTGATAAGAATAAAAAATACACCAAAAGATGGTGGGAGCAGAATGTCTTGGGGAAATCATGTGCCAAAGCTTGAATGCCATAAAAAAACTAGTGGATATCAAGATGCATATAGTCGAATCTGGTGGGATAAGCCAGCTCCAACAATCACAACAAAATTTTATCAATACTGCTCCGGAAGGCATGGACACCCAGAACAGGATAGAGCACTAAGTCTTAGAGAAGGTGCTCTTCTTCAAACCTTTCCAGAAAACTATGTATTTTTTGGAAGCATTGCAACTATTGCTCGCCAGATTGGGAATGCTGTCCCTCCACTAATGAATCAGGAGATTGTGAAAACAATTCTGCATTACCCAAGACAAAACCTGCATACATAAAAACATAATTCAAAACTAATTCCGCTATATATTTGTGCTTGAGGATGTCAATGTTTTTTTGTGTATTGTGTGCTGTTTTTGTATTTGATCTCAACTCTTCTATGGGATTATCTTTTTCCTGTGAAAAACTTTGAAGTGGTTGAAGCAAAGATCTTAATGCTCCCTTAACATTTTGTCCAAATAACTCCGTATACTGAATTATTGCAGAAGTGAAAACTTTATAAACATTAGGAAAACACTCTCGAACGCCATCTCTTATTGCATTTGCTTTAATAATTACGGTTTCAAAATCTTCTAGAGCTAAAGCCTGTAATGCCTCATCATAAAAATTCTTTATTGAAGAATGCTGCTTTGCAATATTTTGAACGTATTGATTGTTAAGTAAAGATTTTTGCATTGCAAGACCTTGCAAAAGAGCAATATTTCTCTTTAGCTTCTCTTCATGGTGTTTATCACTTTTATCTTTTGTCTTTTTTAGAAGCATTTTTGTCACTTCATTCAATAGGGTTTTTGTTTGCTCATCCAACCTGTATTTATCAGGCCATCGAGAATCAATCCCCAATTGCTTTGATTTTTTCTCAAGCTCTTTTTCTTCCAATTGTTTTTTGTCCCTGTCGTATGCACTACCATATCTTTTGAGAATTTTATTGATAAGATTTCTTAATCGCTCCATCATCTCATCTTTATCCCACTCAATCTCCTTTCTATTGGTGGATATGTAATCCTTGTCATCAGATTCATCAAGAAAATCAATTTCCAATTCTCCATACAAATGTGCATAACCATATGAGTTTGTTTGTTGGATATCAAAATAACTCGGATCTTGACAAATCTTTCCGCGACTAAAAATCGCAACCCCTTTTTGTTCTGCCTCCTTGGTTGTCTTTTTTCTTGCAACTAAAAAACCTTTGATTTTCTTTTTATTAATAAACTCTATATCTTTTTCATCAAGTTTGATTTTATTCAGTTCATCTTGTGTAGATAAAGATGCTGGAATTTCGTAGATAATTCTTTGATCATCATCTTTATCACCCCTGACAATAGCTTGCCTATTTGTTTGATTAAGCATTTCTACGCCATTGGGAGTTATCAATTTGATTAAAAACTCATCATGTTGATCTTGAAAAACATAATTAATTCTTCTTGCAAGAGAATCGATTGATTCTAATCCTCTGTATTTCTTAAGAAGGTCTTTTAGAATAATTTTTGTGTAACTCTTTTCATCTTTGGAAATTTGATTATAAATAGTTGGTTTTAAGGGGTACTCAGTATTATCAAATTTATCTAAATCACTAATATTGATTGAAAAAGCATTAATATTTTTGCCATCAGAAGTTTCGATATATAATTCCTTACAAAAACCAAACAAGGCAAATTTTCCCAATCCTTTTTTTCCTGTTACAAATCTGCCTTTTTGTGTTTTTCCTTGATCGGTCATCCTTCTATTTTTTCCAGCTTCAAAGAAAGAATTCTTTAATGTATCCCAATTCATACCCACACCATTATCCTCAATTGACACCCCATATTTATTGTCTTTATCAGTAAAAAATTGTATTGTTACAAGAGTTGCATCAGCATCATAAGAATTGCTTATCGTTTCACAAATTGCAGGAATAAAACCACCATATAATGCTCCACCTAATTTTGTAATAATTTTAGAGGGCAATTTAATATATAGTTGATTTTGATTTTTTATTGGCATCATTGATCCTTTTTAATATTTTTCATTTCATTTTCATTAAGATTATAAAGAATATAGATTAAAATTATCAATCTCTTTTTCAAGCTCTTATGTGCTTGTTAATCTATTTGTTTCTTTTTGTAACAAAATCTCTTACACTAAAGCAATGATTTTATCCAATGTGGCTTTTTCTTCTTGAAAATAAGTCGTTTTTGAAGAAACAAGGAGGGGAATTGTATTATTCATTAAGCCTTGGAAATATAATCAAAACAAAACTATAATCCTAGCTCACTCTCTCCAATCTAAGTTAATAAGCACAATAAGATATCCCCCAATAAGACTTACATAAATTTACTTATAAGCCTATTTTGAGTGGGTATCCCTCTCTTTTATTTTGCTTTCAGTCAGATTTTGTTATCACAGATAATCAAAAATCTTTTAAGGAATTGTTATGAAAAAGCTAGCTATGTTTCTTTGTGTGCTTGGAGCATTGTTTGGGGTAGAAGAGCAAAGTTTGATGCAACAGGGAGTTGAGGCATATAACAATGGAGGATATCAAAAAACAGTGGAATTATATCAAAAGGTCTGCGACAAAGGAGAGGCTTTGGGGTGCAACAATCTTGGATTGATGTATCAATTTGGCAAAGGTGTAAAGCAGGATAAGTTTAAGGCTATAGAGCTTTATATTCAAGCTTGTGAAGGTGAAGATGCTTGGGGATGCACCTTTCTTGGAGTGATGTATAACAATGGAGATGGAGTAAAGCAAAATAAATTTAAAGCTGTGGAGTTTTATACCAAAGCTTGTGGGAGAGGAAATGCTCAGGGGTGCAATAATCTTGGATGGATGTATGAGAATGGAAAAGGGGTAAAGCAGGATAAAAGAAAAGCCAAAGAGCTTTATGGAAAGACTTGTGATTTAAAAGAAGAATTGGGTTGTCAAAACTACACACGACTGAATGAGGCAGGATATTAAAAGCTTTGGTTTATTATTAGTAAAAAGCTTGTGTATCCCACTCATTTTTCTTAAGAGGATTAGGAGAGAAATAAGCCCCAAATAGCCTTATTTCTTGAGGTTAATTGCTTCTTTAATCATCTCATCTCCTGCTGTGAAGCTTTTAGCGTTCATTGAGTATCCTCTTTGCATCAAAATAAGCTCTGTCAATGCACTTCCTACATCGACATTACTTGTCTCAAGGTAGTGCTGTTTGACTGCACCAAATTTGAGTTTGCCACTCTCATCCCACCCCAAAATCGGCTTCCCACTTCTTAGCACTTTCTCTCCCCCCACTAGTGTGCTCTCTAGCCCAAAAAGATTCCCCCCCACCTTGCTTAGTCCTTGATCATTGGTAAAAGCCATTATCCCCACACGCCCCATTGCTTCCTCTCGCCCATTGCTAAACTTAAGGTAAATCACCCCATTATCATCAATATTGGTATATTCCAAGACTCCTTCCCTTTGTCCATTTTGATTTTCAAGATTGATTTGAGAGGGGGTGTAGATTGCATTGGAGCTTTTTTTGTCATCTGCTCCTGCAATATTGTAGGCGATTTTTTTGTCTTTGAACTCCACTTCCACTTCAGGAGCGATAGGCTGATTGTTTTCATCAAAGATAATGCTATGCTTACTTACTCCACCAGCCTTATTGCCACTTGCTATATCAACCACAGAGCTATACACATCCCAGCTTTGATTGCTCTTATCACTTGGATTGAATCCTCCTGTAAGATAGTAATCACTCACAAGTCTAAATTTCTTGCCATCAGCATCATAGACATCCATACTGCTTTGATAGTGTGGCACTTCCAATGCTTCTGAGACAATACTTCCAAGATTAAGTTCTTTCCAATTTTGCTTATCATCTTGAGGATTGGAGCTTCCAAGTTTGCCAACCCTTTGATAGAGCCTATCTTGATACCTTACAATCGTATTCTCCCCATATTGGTTTTGGGGATTGAAAGTGGGGATTTCATATTTTGTTTCTTGTCCGATTTTTAGGAATTGATTGTCTTTATCCATCATATAGATATTGCCATCTTTACTCACCACTTCTCCTGCAAGGTATTGCCTCTCAGGATCATAGGGGGCCACTCCACTTGTATCAGCAATCTCCCACCCTCCACTTAGAGGATTTTCACTTCCACTCTCTCCCACTTTTCTAAACATTACTCCAAGATAGGTGCAAAGCTCATTTGGCTCATAAGTTTGCATAGGATTATAAGCCTTAGCCAAAGTGCTAATCCCCTCTTTGCTCTCAATCATTCCTAGAGATTCAAAAAGGCTTCCACTTGTAGCGATAGAGCCTTGAGCCAAAGTGCCACTAGAGAGGGAGAGAGAGATTGAGGGATCTTTGGTTGCAGAATTTTGGATATAGAGATTGAGATCAAGCCCTGTGGAGTCTTTGATGAGTTTTTTTAGCTCACCAATGGTTCTAAACTGATTTTTCTCCACTCCCTCATTCCCATAAGTGAAAGTATATTCTTTTACCTCTCCACTAGGGGAAGTGATAGAGATTGTCGCCTCATTATTGATAAGAGAATCAAGGGATTTTTGATTGGCAAAAAAGATATTTAAATCTGCATTCAAAATCCTTTGCTCATCAATCTTGCCATCTTGAGAAAATGCCTTGTAAGCATTGATAGGATTGGCAGTTTTGTTGAGATTGACACTTAGATTAGCCTTTGTAGTCTCAAGGGGTTTGAAATACAAATCTTGAGGGATTTTGAGTGGCTCTAGCTTGCTAGAAGATAATCCTTTGATATCCTCTTCTTTGCTTTGAGAGATGAAATTGCTATCTTTGATTTTTCCAAGATTCACCCCATAGACATAATACCCCTTAGAATTGACAAGATACCCCTCATAATCTTTACCAAAGCTTCCATCTCTTGTAAAAAAGTTTTGCTGTTTTTGAGAAAGTTTGCCCTCACTTGCAATCATCTCCCCATCTTTCTTCTCCCCTACGACAAACCACCCCTTGCCTTGATATGCCATATGAAAATCCCCATCACTCACCCTATAACTTCCACTTTTGGTAGAAAAGGCATTCGAACTTGCTGTGACTCCAAGATTGATATCATTGGCTGTGGGGCTTGTGGGAGAGGTGTTTGGGCTAACTGCAAAAAGCGTTTCAAACTCAGGGCGACTCTCGCGATAGCCTGTTGTATTGACATTGGCGATATTGTTTGAAATGCTATCGATTCCAAACTGATGAGTTTTTATCCCACTATATGAGCTAAGCAGTGTGTTATTCATTTTGCACTCTTTTCATAAAATTCTAGAGCTGAAGCAATAGGCACAATCATCTCACCCATTCTCAGCATAGGTTTGCCCTCTTTGAAAATCACGCTTTGCACTTCCCCTCTCCCTATGCGTGATTCGTGGTATTTGCCACTTTTTTCATCAAGATTGTATTCAGCCTTGATATGGTAAGTCCCACTAGGAGCTTTTTTGCCTCCCTTTTGCTCTCCATTCCAAGTAAATTCAAGATACCCACTCTCTCCGTTTTTGTCATCTAAATCAATGCTATTGACAAAGTTATTGTCTTTATCCAAAATCGTGATTGTAGGGTGTCCTTTGGAAGTGTCAATGGGCTCATCAAAGTAGAGAGAAAACTTAGCTTCCCCTCCCTCTTGCAAATCGATTCCAAAGATATCAGTTTCAGCAATCTTGCCTATCATTGCCACGGTGTTAAATGAAGCCATTTGTGTCATATTATCACTTGCTTTTGCCCCTGTATCTACACCCTTATTCAAACTCTCTAGGCTTGTTTTAAAAGACTCTTGAAACTTCTTTAGCTCCTCATTGACTTCTTTTGTAGATTTCATCGCATCTGCGACTTCCATCATTGTTTTTTTGTTTTGCTCCATCATCTCCACTTGCGTGAGCTGAGCAGTTTGTGTGATGATTTTATCTGTTTCCATTGGAGCTGTGGGATCTTGGTTTTTGAGTTGCTCTAAGAAGAGTTTCATAAACGCCTCATTATCAAGCTCATTGATATTGCGTTGATTTTTTTTCTTCTCTGCCTCTGCAATATCTTGCCCTGTCATTTTGGCAAGGACTTTCCCTGCCTCTTGAAACTTAAAAGCTTCCTTGCTAGGAGTGTTTTGTGTCGTATTATTCAATGCTTCTGTCATAAATATCCTTCTTTATGCGTATTGCACCATTTTGATTTCCATACTTGCTAAGGCAGGAATCTCTGTGATAGTTTCCTCTAAGCTATTTTTGTTCCTCTTTTCTTTTTTCTCTTCTTGATGAGGATTTTTCTCCCCTCCCTCACCTTGAGAGAAATTCAACTCAACATTATTGAATCCGACATTTGAGAGTGTGGCTCTAAACTCATTTTGGTTTTGCATAAACGCGTGAAGTGCATTGGGGTTATTGGCATTGACATTGATGACAAGCTCTTTGCCCTTTTTGGTGATTGTGATTTCAAGTTTGCCAAGCTCCACAGGGTTTAGCTCCATAGAAAGTCGAGTAAAGGGTGGCTTATAGTTAAGTATCTCCTCTCTAATGCGTTGAGAGAATTGCGTAAGCGTTTCTCTGCTAGAGTTGATTTTGAGCTGAGTATCTCTCTTTAACTCTCCCATAGCCATTTCTTGAGGTTTGCTCTCTTTATTTTTCTCTTCTATCTTATTTTCTTCTTTAGCCTCTAGCACAACTCCTTTTTCTTTGGGTGCAACTTTGAGCAAATCACTTAGAGTAAAGTCTTTTGTCCTCTCTTGATTTTGTGGCTCTTCTTTTAGAGCTTGGGCAAGTGTTTGAGGTTGCAAACTCACCTCTTGTTTTTGCACTCCACTCTCTACTCTCACAGACTCTTTTTGTGTATTTTTTTGAATCTTTTGAGAGATTTTGCTTAATACTTCAGGATTTTTACTCTCTACTTTAACCTCTCTTACTCTCTCTCTGCTTTCTTTTTTGGGCTTTGCAATCCCCTCAAGAGGTGTTTTGGGATTTTCAGAAGTGATTTCAAGCTTAGTAAGATTGAGCTTATTGTCTTCAGCGATTTTTACCACATCACCCAAAGTTTTTTGCTCTTTTTGGGCTTTGGGCTTTCTTGCTTGAGCCAAAACTTCATTGAGAGGGGTTTGAATATGTTTTTTTGCCATTTGAGGGGTTTTGCTTTGTTTATGGAGCAAAAGTTGCTCTTGTGTGCTTTGTTTATTGGGATTTACTCGCACAGATGAAGTATTTTTCACACTTTTTAGACTAGGAGTGATACTTTGGGCTTGAGTTTGGATTGGCATATGAAGTGGCACAATCTGTGTAGGCGTCAAAGAGGGAGTTTCAACCTTTTTGCGAACACTCACTTTTTGAATCTTTGAAGAATTTTTGCTTTTTTTCACATCTTTTGCTTCACTCAAAAGTTGAGAGAAATTTGCCACCCTTTCTTTTCTCGTACTTTGAGTTAGGTTTGAGTGCAGAGTTTGGGGAGTTTTGGAGGTTTTTCTGTCCCCTTTTGTTTTGGAGGTAGTGAGAAGTTTTAAAGTATTGCCAATCATTGCTTTCCTTTGGGTTTTGATGTGAATTTTGGGGAAAATGAAGCAAAATATATTCCACAAAAATTCCCATTCATTTTTTTGAATTTTTATGCATTTTTTAAGGAGTATTTTTATAGAATTTTGTCTTTCAAAACCTTAGGGGGTTTGTATTTTTTACCATATCGGAGAGTTATGCAAAACATTAGAAATATCGCAGTAATTGCACACGTAGATCACGGAAAGACAACGCTTGTAGATGGGCTTTTGAGCCAATCAGGAACATTTAGCTCTCACGAGCAAGTTGATGAGAGAGTTATGGATAGCAACGACTTGGAGCGTGAGAGAGGGATTACAATCCTTTCAAAAAACACAGCTATCAACTATAAGGGAACAAAAATCAATATTATTGACACCCCTGGACACGCTGATTTTGGAGGAGAAGTGGAGCGTGTGCTAAAAATGGTTGATGGAGTATTGCTCCTAGTTGATGCACAAGAAGGGGTTATGCCTCAGACAAAGTTTGTCGTCAAAAAAGCTCTAAGCTTTGGGATTCGCCCCATTGTAGTTGTCAATAAGATTGATAAACCTGCAGCAGAGCCTGATAGAGTAGTAGATGAAGTCTTTGATCTTTTTGTAGCAATGGAAGCTAATGATTCTCAGCTTGATTTCCCTGTGATTTATGCAGCCGCTCGTGATGGCTATGCTATCAAAAATCTTGATGATGAGAAAAAGAATCTAGAGCCATTGTTTGAGGCGATTTTGGAGTATGTCCCTGCACCTGAGGGCTCAAGTGAAAATCCACTTCAAATGCAAGTTTTCACTCTTGATTATGATAACTATGTAGGAAAAATCGGAATCGCTAGGGTTTTCAATGGAAAAGTCAAAAAGGGCGAAACTGTGATGCTTGCAAAGGGCGATGGAAGCAAAGAGAGTGGGCGTATCACTAAACTCATCGGATTTTTGGGACTTGCAAGGACAGAGATTGAGTGTGCTGAAGCAGGAGATATTGTCGCAATCGCAGGATTTAATGCAGTAGATGTGGGTGATTCTATTGTAGATCCAAATAACCCTATGCCACTAGATCCAATGCACCTAGAAGAGCCGACAATGAGTGTGTATTTTGCAGTCAATGACTCTCCACTAGCAGGAATGGAAGGCAAACATGTAACAGCTAACAAAATCAAAGACAGACTTCTTAAAGAAATGCAGACCAATATCGCAATGCGATGTGAAGAGATG
Organism: Helicobacter brantae; assembly: GCF_003364205.1. GTDB lineage: Bacteria > Campylobacterota > Campylobacteria > Campylobacterales > Helicobacteraceae > Helicobacter_G > Helicobacter_G brantae. The sequence continues at coordinate 10,770 of NZ_NXLV01000004.1, read as the reverse complement.
GGGGAGGGGAAATTCAAAGTCAGTGGAAGAGGAGAATTGCAAATCACAATCTTGGCTGAAAACCTTAGAAGAGAGGGCTTTGAGTTCTCTATCTCTAGACCTGAAGTGATTGTCAAAGAAGAAAATGGTGTCAAAATGGAGCCATTTGAACACCTTGTGATTGACACTCCTCAAGATTTTAGTGGGGCTATCATTGAAAAACTTGGCAAAAGAAAGGCTGAGATGAAAGCGATGAATCCTATGGGAGAGGGCTATACAAGACTTGAGTTTGAAATCCCTGCTCGTGGGCTTATCGGATATAGAAGTGAGTTTTTGACTGATACCAAAGGAGAGGGGGTGATGAATCACTCCTTCCTTGAATTCCGTCCATTTAGTGGAAGTGTGGAGAGCAGAAGCAATGGAGCTTTAATCTCAATGGAAAATGGAGAAGCCACAGCCTTTTCACTTTTCAATATCCAAGAGAGAGGTGTGCTATTTATCAACCCTCAAACCAAAGTGTATGTAGGAATGGTGATTGGAGAGCATAGTAGGGATAATGATCTTGATGTCAATCCTATCAAATCCAAGCACCTCACCAATATGAGAGCAAGTGGAAGCGATGATGCCATTAAGCTTGTGCCACCAAGAGAGCTTACACTTGAGAGGGCATTGGAGTGGATTGAAGATGATGAGATTTTGGAGATTACTCCACAAAATATCCGAATCCGAAAAAAATATCTTGATCCCACACAACGCAAAAGAATGGCAAAAAAGTAAGGAAGAAAAAATGAATAAATTTTTAGAAGCAATGTGCTTTGCCCATGCGTGTAAAGTTTTTGATGAGAGCAAGAAGATTCCAAGAGAGCAACTCTTAGAGATTTTAGAAGCAGGGAGACTTACCCCTAGCTCTTTTGGGCTAGAGCATACAAGAATGCTTGTGATTTCCAACCAAAAGCTCAAAGAAGACATCGCTCCATTTTGTTGGAATCAAAAGCAATTCCCTACAAGCTCAGAAGTGGTGGTTTTGAAATCTTTGGTGCAAGACATTATCGCCCCTTCTGAATATATCAAAGAGAGTATGAGGGAGAGAGGATTAGATGAGCGTTTTATGGAGCGTTTAAAAGCCTTTCAAGAAGCAAACTTCAAAGATAGAAAAGATTTTGAGGCTTGGAGTATGAAACAAGCCTATTTAGTGGCAAGCTCTATGGTGAATTGCTCTGCAATGCTAGGAATTGACTCTTGCTATATTGAGGGCTTTGAGCGTGAGAATTTAGAAAAATTCTTGGAGATTGATCCTCAAAAAGAGAGAATTGCTTTGGTTTTAACCTTTGGTTATAGAGCCAAAGAGCAAGGCAAAAAGTATAGAAAACCATTAGAAGATTTAGTAGATTTTAGAGATTAAGGAGTTAAAAATGTTGAGAGTTGTGAAAAGAAGTGGAAGAATTGAGACTTTAGATGTAAGCAAGATTCAAAAATATACTGCTGATGCCGTTGATGGGCTTGAGGGGGTAAGTCAGAGTGAGCTAGAAGTAGATGCAAAATTGCATTTCAAAGACTTGATTACCACTGAAGAGATTCAGCAAACTCTCATCAAAACTGCTGTGGATAAAATCGATGTAGATACACCAAATTGGACTTTTGTAGCTGCACGACTATTTCTCTATGATCTCTATCACAAAGTCAGTGGCTTCACAGGCTACAAACACTTAAGAGAATACCTTGAAAAAGGCGAGAGTGAGGGCAAAATCCTCAAAGGATTCAAAGAAAAATTTGACTTAGATTTCCTCAATAGCAAAATCGATCCCAAAAGGGATTTGCAATTCAACTATTTGGGGATTAAAACCCTCTATGATCGCTACCTCATCAAAGATCGCAATAACGCACCCATCGAGCTACCTCAACAAATGTTTATGGCTCTTGCTATGTTTATGGCACAAAATGAAAAAGAGCCAAATGAGTGGGCTGTGAAGTTTTATGATGTGATTTCAAAATTTGAAGTCGTAACTGCCACCCCTACACTTGCCAATGGGCGAACCACACGCCATCAGCTTAGCTCTTGCTATATTGGAAGCACACCTGATAATATTGAGGGGATTTTTGATGCCTATAAAGAAATGGCACTTTTGAGTAAATATGGTGGGGGAATCGGCTGGGATTTTAGCAAGGTTAGAGGACTAGGAAGTTTCATTGATGGACACAAAAACGCCGCAGGAGGAGTCGTGCCATTCCTCAAAATCGCCAATGATGTGGCAATCGCTGTGGATCAACTAGGCACAAGAAAGGGAGCGATTGCGACATATTTAGAGGTGTGGCACACTGATATCGCTGATTTTATTGATTTGCGAAAAAATAGTGGGGAGGAGCGAAGAAGAACTCACGATCTCTTCCCTGCTGTATGGATTTGCGATCTCTTTATGAAAAGAGTAGAAGAAAACGCTCAATGGACACTATTTGATCCTTATGAGTGCAAAGAACTCACAGAGCTTTATGGAGAGGAATTTGAGGCAAAATATATCGAATATGAAAACAATCCCAATGTCTTAAAAGAACATATCTCTGCCAAAGATTTATGGAAAAAGATTCTTACAAACTACTTTGAAGCTGGGCTTCCTTTCCTTGCTTTCAAAGATAATGCCAACAGAGCCAACCCCAACGCTCACGCAGGAATCATCAGAAGCTCCAATCTCTGCACCGAGATTTTCCAAAACACCAATCCAAGCGAATATCTTGTGGAAGTGGAATTTGAAGATGGAAGCAAAGAGTGTTTTGGTGAGTTTGAAGAAATCACCACAGATAGTGGTATCACCAAAAAAGCCAACAAACTTACAAGCATTGATACTCTAGGGGGCAAGAAAATTTTCATCACCCAAAAGATTCAACAAGGTGGCTTGACTGCAGTTTGTAACCTTGCAAGTATCAACCTTAGCAAAATCAACACCAAAGAAGATATAGAGAGAGTTTTGCCAATTGCTATTAGAATCCTTGATAATGTCATCGATCTCAATTTCTACCCCAATAGAAAAGTGCGAGTAACAAATATGCAAAACCGAGCCATAGGACTAGGGGTAATGGGCGAGGCTGAAATGCTTGCAAGTGAGAAGATTGTATGGGGGAGTGATGAACATCTAGAGAGAATCGATGAGATTATGGAGATGATAAGCTTCAATGCAATCTCTGCAAGTTCTGATTTAGCCAAAGAAAAGGGGATTTATCCTCAGTTTGAAGGCTCAAACTGGAGCAAGGGAATCTTCCCTATCGATGTGGCAAACAAAGAGGCTCTAAAGCTTGTAGATCGTGGGGGGCTTTTTGGCAATAGCTGTGATTGGAATGCGTTGAGAGAAAAAGTCAAAACTCAAGGAATGAGAAATGGCTATCTTATGGCTATCGCTCCTACTAGCTCAATCTCTATCCTTGTAGGCACGACTCAAACCATAGAGCCTGTATATAAGCGAAAATGGTTTGAAGAAAACCTCTCAGGGCTTGTGCCTGTGGTTGTGCCAAACCTCACGCTTGATACTTGGAACTACTATGTAAGTGCCTATGATTTGGATCAAACCGATCTTATCAAAGCCGCAGCAGTGCGACAAAAATGGGTAGATCAAGGGCAAAGTGTCAATATCTTTATGCGACTTGATAAAGCAAGTGGAAAGCTTCTCAATGATATTTATATGCTTGCTTGGAAACTAGGGCTTAAATCTACCTACTATCTCAGAAGCCAAAGCCCTGATGCACAAGAGCAGGTAATGGATAGAAGTGTAGAGTGTGTAAATTGTCAATAAACTAAAGGGGTATAAGCCCCTATCCTCTACAAAAAGTTACAAAAATCTCAAAAATAGAAAAAATGTCAAAAATCCTCTTGCTTCTTATCCCCCCCCCCCTATGATATAATTTAAGAAAATTCACAAAAATATTTTTAAGGAAGAGAGATGAAAAGAATATTTGCGATTTTATTTTTGTGTCTTTATACCACTCAATCTCACGCAATCTTTTGGGCTTTTGGTGCAATCAGAGAGGCTTCAATGACAGAAGAAGAAAGATTGCTTGAGGAAGAAGAGGAGAAAAAGAAAAAGCATTTTATCGGCTTTAGTGTGGGAGCAGGAGTGGGTGATATATCTGGAGTTCCAGCATTTCAACCAAGATTTTTTAAATCTATTAAAGGCGAACTTATCGGAAATTCTCTTGAATTTGCTTTAGCGATTGAGGGAGGGTGGCAAAAATACACTTATGAGAAAGTAGGCTATCAAACAATATTTCGTGGGCGTGTGATTTATATGTCTGACTTCTCCTCTCCCATTTTTTCTTCTCCTATTCCCAACAAATTCAATGAAGCACTTTCACTTGAGCTTTCAGCAGGGATTGATGGAATCTTTGATTTTATAAAAAATGATGAAGTCAGTTTTGGAATGATTCTAGGAATCAATGGAGGAGCTAGTATGCTGATACCTTTTCAAGAAGCTGATGATTATATACAAGGGGCGGCACATTGTAGCTATGGATTATTTAGCAATCTAAGAACAGGCTTTCAAGTTGGGTTACCGACAGGATTTATCGATTTGATTTTAGAAAGCTCTTTTGTTCCACTTATGATGATGAAAAGCCCTTTTAACTACACCCTCTCTCTTGGCTATAAGCACTTTTTCTAGTGCTTATTCTTGAGGTTTGATGATATTTTTAAGCAACTCTTGGACTTTTTGACTCTGATTCTCTCTCACAAAGAAATAAAATTCCACACGATTGCCCTGCTGAATTTGCTTCTCCTCATTGCCTTGTATTGCTTTGCCAAATTGTCCTTGAGAAGAGAAAAATATATTATTGGGTGAAACCCCATCTTTGATAAGCAAATCCATTACATTCAAAGCCCTAGCCGCTGCAAGTTCATAGTCATTTTTGTATTTTGTATTTGCAATGTTTGGATTGTTTGCAAATCCACGAATATCAATTTTGACATTGGGAGGGAGCTTGTGGATAATCTGCACGATTCGCTTAAGGAATAGCAAATTATCTTGATCCTCTAGCGTATCAGCATTGGGCTTGAAAAGTAGGTTTGTGGGGAGTTTAAGCACAATTCCATCTTCAATCTGCTCTAGCACTCCTCCCTGTTGCATAATCTCAGCAACAGATTCTTGAGATTGCTTCTCAACTGATGAACCTGCAAGACTTGCTTGTTTTTCATTATCATCGACATCAGTAACCTCTCCAGGGTTTGGAGGGATAGTTACCACAGGTTGAGCTTGTTCAGGTTTTGGAGCATAATCAAAGATTTTGATAAACTCAGTTTTGAGAGCCTTAACCTTTTCAGAATTAGCCGCAGAAATCGCATAAAGAGCGATGAAAAGTGCCAAAAGCAAAGAAAGAAAGTCTGCATAAGGAACAGCCCACTTCTCTCCTGCAGGGCATTCAGGACATTTCTTTTTCTTTGCCATAGCTTCTCCTTAGCTAAATTGTGAGATTTTTGGCTGACTTGGATCTAAAAATCCAAAAAGTTTGGCTTCAAGATTTCTAGGGTTATCTCCATTTGCAATCCCCACAACACCCTCCAAAATCATTTCTTTCTCTTTGACCATATCTTTGCTTTTTGCAATCATTTTATTCCCCCAAGGACCAAAAATCGCATAAGCCCCCATAATCCCTGTAACCGTTGCTGTAAAAGCTCCAGCAATACCTGCTGCCATCTTGGCAGGATTATCCAAAAGTTGCAAAGCTAACATTAGACCCATAACCGCCCCTACAAGCCCAAACACAGGACAAGACTCCCCTGCTAGTATCCAATAATGCCCTGCTCCGTGATAATACTCCTCAATCTGCTCGATTTGCACTTCCATATCTTCTTTTACCGTGTGTGCATCCATTCCATCAATGATTTTAGAAAGTGCTTCTCGCATAAAGTCATCATCAAGTTGAGCCACCCTTGACTCCAATCCCAAAACCCCATCTTTTCTAGCAATCGTAGAGAACTCAACAAGCAATTTAATCTTTTCAGGCAAATTGACAGGAGAACTTGCAAATACCATTTTGACTTCTTTCCACGCAGCTTTGATATATTTAGAGTTTGTCCCTGTCATTGCTGAAAACAACGCCGTTGGAATCACGATAAGAACAGAACTTAAGTGAATGATATGCAAAGGGTTTCCCCCCTCCAAAATATCCCCCACAGAGATACTAGTTACTGCCAAAACCATACCTAAAATCGTTGATAAATCCATACACTTACCTTGAAATATAGTCTAAGAGTGCTAATTATACTTTAAAGTGTGTTATAAATTTTCACACTTTCACTCTGCACTTCTTGATTGATTTTGCGATAGGAAGCAAAAGAGATTCCACCTTGCAAAGAAATGATGAGATTGCTATAAGTTTCAAAAAACATAAACGCCCTATCTTCTTGGCTTGGAATAGGTTTGGAGTGAGGGTGGGAATGATAGATTCCTATGATTTGCAAATGCGAAAATTCCCTCAAAACTTTGAGTTGCTCTGCTGGAGAGAAAGAAAAATGCTCTTTTGGTTGAGGGTGAATGTTGCTCATCGCATAAAAGTGAGTGAGGATATTACTCTCCCCCTCACTTCTGCCTAGCATATATCCACAGCACTCCTTTGGGGCTTGACTTTTAGCGTGAGCTAAGATTTGCTCCCAAAGAGGGCTAGGGATTAAGAGTTGCATGAGAGTGGGGTTAGCACTTTACTTGCATTTTTGCCACAGATAGGACAATCAGGGTTTTTGGCGATTTTGAGCTTTCTGAAAGTCATTGTGGCTATTTCGATATTTAAAAGAGCGTTAGTTAGAGGTATGCCAACTCCTGTAAAATATTTGAGTGCCTCACTTGCTTGAATCGAGCCTAAAATCCCTGTAATACTCCCAAAAAGCCCCATTTTATACAAACTTGCATCTTTGGGGGGTGTGGGGAAAAGACACCCCAAACACGCACTATCAGGATAATGTGTCATACTCTGCCCCATATATCGCACGATTCCTGCGTGAGCGTAAGGTTTGTTTGAAAGCACACAAGCTTGATTGACTAAAAACTTGGTTACAAAATTATCACTTGCATCAATGATAAAATCATAATCCTTGACTAGCTCTAGGGCATTATCTACCTCAAAGCGAGTTTGATACACTTCTACCTCTACGCTTGGATTGAGGGCTTGGATTGTATCTTTGGCACATTGGGCTTTTGAGATGCCGACATTTGGGGTGCGATAGAGGATTTGTCGGTGCAAATTGCTCACATCTACCACATCATCATCAACCAATCCGATTTTTCCCACTCCTGCACCTGCAAGATAGAGAGCATTAGGAGAACCTAAAGCCCCACAGCCGATGATTAACACGCTTCCTTTTTTAATCTTCTCTTGCCCTTCTTCTCCCACATCATCAAGCATTAGATGACGAGAGTAGCGAATCTTTTCTTCTTCACTTAGCATTTTTAAACCTTTGTATTAAGTTTTTGAAATCCTAGCACTTTTTCTTTTATCCATACCTCAAAGGCACTCTAAATCTATATCTTTTTGGACTTGTGGGGAATTGAGTTTGATTGAGTGTCTTGATTGCACTCTCATCAAGCAAGGCATAGCCTGAAGATTGCACTACTCTCTCTTGGCTAATCCCTCCATCTCTCTCTAGCACAAACTCCACAACCACCACTCCTGTAATCTTCCTATATCTTGCTTTTTTGGGATAAAACACATTTTTTAAAATCGCCCCATAGACTTTCTCATATAGCTCAAAATGTCTTCCTTGCATTGAGGCAATCAGCTCTATCTCTTGGCTTACCTCTCCTTGCTCACTCTCCTCTTGAGTTTGACTAGCTCCCTTTTGCTCTATCTCTTTTTGCTCTACTCTCTCTTGTATGCTATTTTGCATTGGCTCTGCTTGAGAAATCTTGCCCTGCTCCCTCTTGCTCTCTTTGACTTGCTTTTGAGTATTTTGTGCCTTTTGTTGAGTTTTGCTAGAGGGCTTTTGCTTTTTTATCCTAGAGGGTGAGGGGCTTGGCTTTTGTGCCACTTGGGATAAAGAAAGCACCTTTAGATTGATAGGAGCATTCCCCCTTTTGGCGAAGTGATGAGTCTCTTGATAGAATCTCTTAGCGACACAAAAGACACACAGACAAACCAAAAGCGTAAGTAAAAATGCACTACTCTTTGTGTGTGCCAATAGCAAAGTTTTCATGTCCCTTCTCCTGCAATAGCTCTAAAATCTTCACAAATCCCTCAAATCTACTATCTTTATCACTCACTAGCACAATCAACTGCTCTTTTTTTATCCCCTCTAGCTTGGATTTCAATCCTTGCAAATCCAAAGGCTGATTCTCAAAATAAATTCTATTTTGCTTATCAATCAACACCTCTACCCTCTTCTTCTCTTTGCTCTCTTGGGATTTGGCTTTGGGAATATCGATTTTAATCTCTCCTTGAGCAATAAAAGTTGAGATACTTAGCACAATAGCCAACAAAACAAGCATAATATCAATAAAGGGGACGATATTTAGCCCATCACTCTTTTTAAGCCCTCTCACTTATCCTCTCCAATATAACGCCTATACGCATACAAAATCCTCTCAATCTTCCTAGCAAAAAGATTGTAAATCATCAAAACAGGGATGGCGATAACCAACCCCAAAGCCGTAGCCTTAAGTGCCAAAGATAGCCCTACCATAATGCTTTGGGTATCCATTCCTCCACTTGCCCCCATATCATAAAACACCACCATAATCCCCACCACCGTTCCTAGCAATCCCACATAAGGAGCATTGGAGTAGATGATATATAGCCCTGTCATATTTTTAAGCAACGCATCTTCTAGCTCATCACTGCTCCTATATCTCTCAAACTTCACTCCCCAAAAAAACAAAATCCTCTCAATACACAAATAAAGTGCAACCACAGCCATAAGCCCAAGAATGGCAAAAATACACAAATCGACATATTCTTTGAGTAATTCCATATTCCTATCCTTTGATTTTGATAATTGTTTTCATTATTGCATATTTTGATAAAAATCAACCCTATACTTTCTATTTTTTTCATAAAAGTCTATAATTTCAAATAAAAAGTAGAAAAAATGAGAAACAGATACCCAAAACAACGCAAAAAAATCCCCTCACTCCTTGTCTATGGAGGGAGTTTTGATCCTATCCACTTAGGACATATCAAAGCCCTCAAACTTGCTCTTCACTCCCTCAATCCCACTTTTGCACTCCTTACCCCAGCTTTCATCAATCCTTTCAAATCCCACACCACATTCTCTCCAAAGCAAAGGACAAAATGGCTCAAAAGAGCAATCAAGCAAAATATTCAAGATGAGAGGGTGAAGCTTTGTCTTTTTGAAATCACTCAACACAAACCCACCCCTACAATCCTCACAATCCTCTATCTCAAAAAACTCTACAATATCTCCAAACTCTACTTTCTTCTAGGAGCTGATAATGCCTCACATTTGCATACTTGGGATGAGTTTGAGCGATTAAGAGAGCTTGTAGATTTTGTTTTTATCACTAGAGAGGGCTATCCCCTTCCCTCAAACTTCCCCTATCCTACCCTCACGCTCAATGCCCCAATCTCCTCTACTCAGATTAGAAATGGAGAAAAAAGAGAATTTTTGCCAAAATTTTTGCAAGGCTTAAGATAAAATTCCCTATCACTTTACTTATAAGGAATATTCGTGGAAATTCAACAACTTATCTCAACCATTACCCAAATCCTTGATGAAAAAAAAGCTGAGGATATTGAAGTGATTGATTTGAGAGGAAAAGACTATATCACTGATTTTGTCATCATCGCCACAGCACTTGTAGGCAAACACTCTTTTGCACTTCTTGATACACTCAAAACCACCCTCAAAGCTCAAGGGGTTGAGTTTTTTGGCACAGAAGAAGAGAGTGAGGATTGGATTATCGCAGATTTAGGAGAAGTGATGATTCATATCTTCACAGACTCTCATCGCAAAAAATTCAATCTTGAAGAATTCCTATCCACTCTTGGCAAACCCCAAGCCCAATAACCCTTTGGGCTTTTGCTATTGTTTAACTCTCCCCCACACTCAAACCAACACTAAACGCCTTTAAAATAGAAAAATCTCTTATCATTCTATCTGATAAGCCCAAAATATAATCTCCCCCTTTTGAAGAGCTTTAATCCTATCTCCTCTAGTGGTTTTTGAGTTGTAATCATTGCATATCCCTTTGTGGTGAGTTTGTGATTTCATATTCACTGCAAGTCAATACAAGGCTTATATCTTGTCCTTCCAACAATATTTCTATCAACATTTCATCTTTTTGCTCACTATAGTCAATTTGCTCTACCCACTGCTGTCTAAAAATATCAGAGATACTCAAACCCCTCAAATCAACCTCTCCACTCTTCAGCATTCTTGCATTTCTAAAAACAATAATCAAATCATTACAAGTTTTACAATGATGTTTTAGTGTGAGAATAAAAGTATTATTTATAAAGCAATAATCTCCAATAAAAAAATCATTATGCAAATCAAACATAACCCCATCAATTTCTATATCTTGAAAAAAAGTAAAATAATCAATATTTTTAAAAATCAAACCCTTATTCATTTATCAATATCCCAAATAATCTTTATTTGTATCAAACTCTCTTTTTTCATTCTATCACACCACAATCAAGCCAAACAAAAGAATCTTCCACAACCAACTAAACAACAACACTAAAAAACACTTTGAAATAAACTACTGAAGTAAAAAAGAAGATTAAATCCCAACCCTGCATCGACCTACGTTCCCACACCTGAAAGGTGCAGTATCATCAGCGATGAGGAGCTTAACTTCC
>NZ_NXLV01000037.1 GCF_003364205.1 Helicobacter brantae | reverse complement strand
ATCACTTTAGGAGATAGTGCTACAAATAATAAGCTCATTCTCTCCACAGGAAGCACTAGCGTTACTGAAGGAGTAAATGTAGGGGCAAATCAAGCTCTTACATTTGATTTGAAAGATGGTGTCAATCTTACTCTTATGGGCAATCTAGCCAATGCAGGAGAGAGTGAAATCAACTTCAATGGAAGTGGTGGAATCCTCACAGGAGCAGTCAATACTTCAACAGGGACTACAACCATCAAGATTGCAGAGAGCAAAAGTGGGACAATCACAGGAGCTGTAACCACAGATAGTGGAGCTATAACAACTATTGATTTTTCAAATGGAAGTAATGTTAAGTCTTTGA